>DATKUP010000001.1:0-2457 GCA_035530575.1 Thiobacillus sp.
GATCGGGCAGACGTCGAACGTGACGTATATCGACCTCGTATCGCCCAAGACGATTGACGAAAAGATCATCAAGGCGCTGCGCGACAAGATCAATATCGCCAGCGAGGTGCTGGGGGAGAAGGCCCGCGCTTGGCTTGATTAGCGCGGGCCGACCAGAGATCCGATCCCCTGTTGCAATTCGCGCTGCTGCATCAGCGGTGCGATAGGATCGTTGGGAAACAGCGCCGAGTAGCTGGCGCGGCCTTGACCCCCCGCCTGCGTCGCAGGAGGAGCTGCGGGGAGAACCGCAGGCGGAGGGGCCCCTGCCGAGGGGGTCGCGGTCGTCGGTCCGGGAGGAGGAGCCGGTGTCGCGGGGGCAGGGGCAGCCTGTTGCACGCTCTGGAGATATGCCTCCAAAGGCGCTGTGTCTAAGGTGGCGGCGTCGGCGGTGCCGACGAAGGAGGGCAGCGGCGTGCGGAACTGCGCTTCCTCGATTTCCTCCCGCGCAGGCTGCAGACCAGCGTTGATCAAGAAAGCGTTGATCCGGCGGTCCACTGTATTCCGACGACGTGCGGACTGATTGACGCCGATACGCAGCAGCTCTTCCATTACGTCCGGCTGTGCAATCGCTTCGTTCAGCATATTGCGGAAGTAGGTCTGCGGCATGTTCTTGAACATGTTCTGCGCCAAAGCAGAGCCCGCCTGCGCTTCGATCAAACCCTGACCGCCGCCGCGGGTGTAGCCCGGAATAATGCGCTCAAGAACGCGCGATGTGCTCGTACCGAGGGCTGAACCGGCAATGCGAAGCACCAAATCAACGGCCGCCGCCGGCGCGTCGATTACCGTTTCCTGTAAACGCGGACCGCCCGCATCGAGGGCCTGCTGGATATTATCGGCTTCGGTAAGAAAGCGGTTGAGCTGCGTCAGCTCGACGTCCGTAAAGATGCCGCCGTCCCGCAGAACGCCCGCCACGGAAGGCTGCGTGCGCGAGATGGGCTCCAAGAGGAACTCTCGGAATTTGGCAAAGTCAAAGCCGTCGCCCGATCGGGCATAAACCTCTGCCCTGTCGAGCACCGCATCCCGCAGCCCTGCCCTCGCCTGCGGCGCTAGATCGCCAGCGGTGTTCACCAACTTGACCAGCTGGTTCAAATTGCGCACGGCATCCGGGCGGCTGGTTTGACCGGGCGTGCCGATCGCAATCCCAACAGCACCGCCGGGCGTTTCTTCTGCACCAAGCAATGCGCTGAACACGCGGTCGCTTTCCATCGCCCGCGTCTCAATGCTGTTCGCATCCGTCACGGCGCGCAGGCGCTGTTGGGCCGTGACCGCGTTTTCCAAATCGGCACGCAGATCCGGAAATTTATCCAAAGCGGCAGCGTTTTCGCGCATAAAGCGGGACAGGGCGACAGGATTGACCTGCCCTGTCTCGGGATTGAGCGTGCGCGCCGCCGCGACCTGCAGGATGGTGTTCTCTGCATCTCGCAATGTGCCCAGCCGCTGCCCCGCCGTTTCGGCAAATTGCGGGCCCGCATTGTTGGCCAGAAACGTCGCCGCTTCTTCCAACTCCGCAATGCGCAGAGACGTTGCGTCGCCCCCGCCGCTAAAGATGCGGCTGGCCAGAAGCTCCGGAGGAATCCGGTTGGCACCCGTGCGAGACGTTGCGCCAACGTTGCCCGCAAACGACCGCGTGAAGACGTCGTTCAACGAGCGACTGAAGGCAAAAGCGTTGCCCAAAGCCCGCGTGTTTCGATCGCGCATCATCGGAATGTTAGGGTCAATGCCGCCCGGCGCTGCCTCTGCCCGCAGACCAATGTCGTCCAAAGCACCCTCGGCCATGCGGCCATAGAAGTTTGCGTCGCGGTAATTGCCCGTCGCCGCAGCATCCCGCGCCATCGACAACATCTCCGACCGGAAATTGACGATGTCGCGCAGCGTTACTTCGGCCCCCTCTTCCGATACGCGGTCCGCGAACCGCGTGATGATTGTCGGGAACGGCGATTCAGGCAGAATGTTTGCCCGGATTTGGTCAACGGTGTTCAAAATGTTGTCGGCGGATGCGGGCACGGACAGATTGACGGCACCATACAACGCACGTTCCTGCGCCCGCGCATCGCTCAACGCATCGCCCACAATCGACGCAACCGCTTGGCCTGCCCTCTGGCCCGCCAACGGGTCGTCCGTAATAATGCGCCCCGCCGTTTCGGCCGCCCGAGCACTCGCCTGATCCAAGCGCATTTGCAGTGCATCGCGGAACATGCCGTCGCGCATTTGTGCGACTGTTGCCAGAATCTCTGGGTCGTCAAACGTCGACAGGAGATTGATCATGCGGGCGATGCCGTCAAGATTCTGCTCCGCGGCCTTCGCTACGGTCGGGCCAAGCGTCTCTTGGTTTTGAGCCGCAATCGTCCGCTGCAAGGTTGTCAAAGTCGGGCTGCCCGACCGCAGGGCCGCGGTCCGCGGTCCGAGATCGACGCCCAT
>DATKUP010000002.1:0-3149 GCA_035530575.1 Thiobacillus sp.
TCCTGGACAACCGCGCCCTTCGCCGTCACAACTATGCTACCGCATTGCGCACCGCACTCGATACCCGTGAGCTTCGGCTTGTAATCCCAGATACCATCCTCGACCTGGTAAAGCAGGAGTGAACGCTCCTGCCAGGATCCGCGCATATTCGGGAGGGTAAATTTCGGTTTGGAGCCGATGTCTTCGGCCCAGGCATCGTAACCCGCCAACTCGATCGTCGCCGTCGCCGGCCGGCCGCTGCGCTTGAGCATGTGCCGCCTGATCAGCGGCCCGAGATAACCAATATTCCCGATCAAGGCGAACTCGGCGTCCTCCTCAGCCAGGCCGTAATTATTGATCGATTCCTGATTAGTCGCCACGGCACTCGAGCCCCAGCTCCCGTCGTTGCGGTGCAGGCGGTCGAAGAGCACGCGCGGGCACTCATTCCATTTCGGCAACGGTGATCCCAGCCGCGCATCAACTATCTGACCTAATTGCTCGGCGTAGACGTTGGCCGACCCGGGCTCGGTCGTCGCGTCGAAATCAATGAACGCCAACCGCCCCTCCGGCGTCACGTAGGGCACGCAACCCAAGGCCCAGCAGAACTCGCGCAACACCGCCGAGGTTTCCATCACCATCCCGGGATCGGGCGGCAACATCCCCGCGAACCAAGTCCCCGACGCATCGTTGTAGCCCGCCGTTTCGAAGGCCGCCAGCAAAGTCGCCAGCGATTCCCGGCTGATCAGGTCGCCCGCCAGTTGCCAGTTGTAATCATTCCAGCGCAGCGCCCGGTCCAGCATCCACGGCCCCGAGGTCTCGTAGCTTGCCAGGGTGATGTCGGAATTCGTCAGGCTCGTCGCCGTCAGGTGATTACCGCCCACGCGGTCGCGCACGTAGTAGGCGCCCGCGCCGTTCACCTGAGCGATGCCTGAGAAATGCCATTCGCCTTTTATGTTCTCCAGGGGTTGCTGTCTGTCATTGGTATTGGCCCCCGTGAGCGGCTGTGCACCCTCGGCCCATAATGCGTAGTGCATACGCCAGTCCCATTTACTCTCCCCCGCGTCGTTCAGCGCTCCGACTCCCAGCCCGGCCGCCGAGGCATTGATATCGGCAGGCGTGCCTCCGGAATAATAGCTCGTCCCATTCACCTGTAGGCAAATCTGCTCACCCGCCGCCCATGATATCCGGGCAGTATACGTGGTGCTGGCGGATAGCGTTGGTCCTTCAACCGTCACCGATGCCCCAGCGGAGGTTCGATGGTAATACCATAGCGCATGTCCGGATGCCTTATAGAGCCACCACGAATATTCTTCTGTGCCCGAATCGTATACCCCCGCGATGCCCTTGCTGGCTGCGACTAGCGAACTGGGGGTTCTGAATTTAAATTCAAATGTATAGGAGTCTACACTGCCCTTGCCGGGGAAGTCGGAGCTAAGGTTAGCATTGGGGCGACCCGCGTAATCATTGGCGCCGTCAAGCGTGGCATACGCATTGCTTACCGGCCCCTTGATGTCGGCGAAATACCGGTCGCCCTCCGCCCAGGTGCCGCTTGTCAACGTAATGAAGGCGTGCGGGTTGCCCTCACCGTCGAGCGCGTACAACGTCTTTACGTAATGCGTCGTCACCGTCAGTTTCGTCAGCACATCGGCCCGCTCGCGGTAGACCTCCGAGAAATCAAAAACACCCCCCATGATCCCGCCGAATTTCTCGGCGTTGGCGGTGTCGTCGATCATGATCAACTCGACCTTGCCCTTGGAGTTCGTGCAATAATTGAAGGGGGCGGTCATTCCCAGGCCGAGTGTCGACGGCTTGCCCGCTACGGTGCCATCGGGGGCGCTCGGAAAAGCCGTGGCATTAATTTTCCTTTGGAAATAATCGAGGTCAGTGATCGCCGGCGGCATGATCTCGATCCGTACCGCCAGTTGATCCCCGCCTACATAGCGGCACTTGCCCCTCAGCCGCGTCGTCGTCGAGGTCACCACCCCGGCATTGCTGACCACCTTGCGATAAATCAGCGCCGTCGCCCCGTCTATCGTGTCCGTGTCCAGCAGATCGGAGATCGCCCCATCGGTGTTGTCCAGGCGCACCGTCACGCCGAGCGCCGCCAGATAGCCCTCGTGAGGATCAGTCGAACGTACTATGTCCTCGTCGGGCAGCAGCCGCGGCTCCCAGTAGGTCGTCGGCTCGTGCAACGCCGTGTTGGCGTAATACCGCGTCCCGCCGCTCAGTTGCAGCTCGAGGCAAATTGCATCGCGCGCGCTCACTATTGATCCACCCCCGCCCCGCATTCGGAAAAGGTCATCGTTGTCTCGCTGAGGGAGTCATCGCCGCCGTCAGTCCGCTTTCGCAGTACCAGTTCGCCGCGCCCCTGCATACTCCCGAGGTGCACACCCAACCAGTCGACCAGATAGGTCGTATCATCGAGATCATCACGGTTCAGCGCCAACACGATCGGATCGGTCGCGGCGTAAGCCATTGCCGCCTCCCAGATCGCCCGGTCGCTGTCCTTGAATTTCCAAGGCAACTCGAACTCGTAGAGCACCGGCCCGATGCGTGAACCCACCCGCGTGAGGATCGTGCTCGCGGCACCGCGCCCCGCCACCACGGGCCGCCTGAGATAGCCGCCCTCGTCGCCGAACGCGCCCGCCAGATTCTGCCACTCGCCTGTCCAAAAAAGCGGTATCTCGATGTAACCGTCCGGATTAGTCTCATCGGTTACCACCCAGCGCCACCAACGCAATGATCCGCCGGTAAATTTTTTACAGGCCGCCTTGCCCGCCGTTACTGTGAACTCTTCCGCGACCGTCGGCGCCCCCCAGTCGTCCGTTGCATTGCCCTCTATCCGCAGAGAGGCCCCGGTTTGCAGGTTGTGAAACCGCGGGACAAACGCAAAATTGACCGTTTTTGCCGTGCCAAAATCCGCCTTCCACATCCGCCCCGTCGCCAGCGAGCCCGGCCGCCAGACACGCACGTGATCATTCAACGCCGCATTCGCGGCTGGATACCCCGTCGCTGACGTACTTGATGTGATCACCGGCGCATCCTCCGCCAAGCGGTTGTAATAGCTGATCAGCGGCAAAGCCATATTACCCTCTCATCCTCGCGCCCTGCGTGCCCGGCTGCTGCTGTCTGGCGCGCTCCAACAGGCGCAGCATCTCGGGATCGCGCGC
>DATKUP010000003.1:0-55488 GCA_035530575.1 Thiobacillus sp.
CCTTGATCGGCAGGCCCGCTTCCGCCTCCCGCAGGAATCCAATGATCCGCTCTTCCGTGAAACGCTTCTTCATGTCCAATCTCCTTCGTCAGTGGGATTGGACTCTAAAGCTACGTGCTACTCAAACTGGGGGGACGTCGCATAGTCACTTGACAGAACGTACGCAATACCGTACATTTTTAGCCTCTTTGACGGAGCGCGAAATGAACACACTTACCGCCAGCGAAGCTCGTGCAAATCTGTACCGGCTGATAGATCAAGCAGTAGAGTCTCATGAGCCAATCATCATTTCTGGAAAACGCAGCAGTGCCGTGCTGCTCTCCGTGGAAGATTGGAGCGCAATTCAAGAAACCTTGTACCTTCTGGCCGTGCCTGGCATGCGCGAGTCCATAAAGACAGGGATGGCTGAGCCCCTCGCAAAAAGCTCGAAGGAATTTAAGTGGTAGGTTGGGAAGTTGTTTACGCCAAGCAAGCAATGAAAGATGCAAAGAAGCTTGCTGCAAGCGGTCTTAAGCCAAAGGCGCAAGAACTGCTCGCAGTTCTTGCCATCGACCCATTTCAGAATCCACCACCCTTCAAGAAGTTGGTCGGTGATCTTGCCGGCGCATACTCTCGCCGCATTAATATTCAGCACCACATCGTGTACGAAGTCTTTACCAAAGAAAGAACGGTTCGCATCCTGCGTATGTGGACGCACTATGAGTGAGCAGCGGCCCAACCCAACATTCGAGTGGGACTGCGCAAAAGCGCGCAGCCCCTCAATTCCACGTTGGGCGGCCGCGGTAGTCGCAATTCTTTGAGCCAGGAGGCTGTAGCTATGCAAACTAAAGCATTGAGACTTTTTGCGATCTTTGTTCTTCTTGCCGTCACGGCTTCCGCGTCTGCAAGCCAGAGCGTCAAGGCAAACGAGACGCTGCTAAGCGCAATGTCGCCGTTCGAAGATATGGTCGAGTTTGCGCTTGCAAGCGACGACTCCGCCGTCTCAAAATCTCTAATCGCGGCCGATCTGCAGGCTGCCGGCGTTAACAAAGCATTGAACACTTCGGCGGCAAGCCAGTTCGCTACCTTGATGGCAGATCTTCACAGGGACGTTACTGATAAAGACCATCAGAAGACGGCGAGTAGCGCCGTAGCAATCTTTCGCTTGCTGATTGACAATCTCCACGCCAAAGGTCTCAAAGAGCCCAGAGAGGTCAGTTTGCTTGACTACGCGGGTTTCAAGTTGCGGGTTCTTGCCTCTGCTCGAAATCCTAATTGGCAAGAGATCCGCAAGACGGTCGTTGAAGTCGCCGGTTGGTGGAAAGTCATTGAATCAAAGGTGTCTCAAAAGGGCCTACACGACGCCTTCGGCACCACGATTCGCGGGCTTGATGATGCAGCAAAGGTCGAAAATCTCCACATGCTTCGTTTTGCTGCCCAGATCGAACTGGATTTAGTGGACTTGCTTGAAACTGCTCTTAGGCCGAAACAATAACGTGTTGCAGCCCAACCAGGCGCTCCAGCCGACGGTTCACTCGCTGCGATTCCCGGCGGCTGAGCTTCATCGTTATGCGTCCTCTGAGAACGTGGTGAGTAACCGTGGATCTGAGGGCACCCTTTTTCCGCCACATGGCTGATGGCACCTCTGGTGAAATCATCGAACTCTGTACAGAGTCCTGAGTACGGAATAACAATTCGTCCAAGCCGACCGCCTACTGGCTGCGCTAGCGGGCGGCAGCTTAATTCAAGCGTTAGACCTCAGCCAAACCAAACGCCACCATCGCGATTTCGTCATGAGCCCCAAAAATAGGCGCGTACTGCAAGCAATCCTGTATGAGGTTTTCGCCATAGCCTTCGTTACCCCGGTCTTGAGTGTTATTTTCGACGAACCGCCATCCTCAACCTTGGGTCTCGCTGTTGTTCTATCGAGCATTGCGCTCGGGTGGAACTACGTGTTCAATACCATTTTTGAGCGTTGGGAGGCGCGTCAGTCCGTGCGAGGTCGTTCGTTCGCCAGGCGCTTGGCGCATGGCATCGGTTTCGAGGGCGGCCTCGTTGTCATGCTTGTTCCGGTGATGGCGCTCTGGTTGAATACTTCAGCACTCAGTGCGTTCCTGGCGAATCTTGGCCTCTTGGTGTTTTTCTTCGTCTATGCCATTGTTTTCACATGGGCCTTCGATCGCGTGTTCGGCCTTCCAGAATCCGCGGTCAAGCACGATGAGGCCTAACGAATAAGCTTGGATCGTGCGAAGCCACGATCTGAATCCATCATCCCTCTTAACTAAAACGGCAGGCGCTCGAGCCCGCCGCTACAATCGCCACCATGAACGAAAACGCGAGCATTCAGTTCTTCGACCAACAGTTTCGCCGGCAGGTGGCTGCCGGGGAGTATGGGTTGAATCCGTTTGAGAGTGCCGCTTTGCCGCATTTGCGCGGAAGGGTGCTGGACTATGGGTGCGGACTGGGTAACCTCGCCGTCGAGGCTGCTCGCCGAGGCTGCTCTGTGCTTGCACTTGATGCCAGCCGTGCCGCGATCAGCCACCTCCGCGCCGTCGCAAAGCATGACGGACTGTCACTACGGGTTGAACAAGCAGACCTGCGGTCGCACGTACTCACCGAAGACTTCGATGCCGTTGTGTGCATCGGACTGCTCATGTTTTTCGACTGTCCTACGGCCAATCGGCAGCTGGCACAGCTTCAAGCTCGGGTTCGTCCTGGCGGCGTTGCCGTGATCAACGTTTTGACTGAAGGCACGACGTACATGGACATGTTCGCCCCCGAAGGGCATTGCCTTTTCAATCACGACAGCCTGCGTGCCATGTTCACGCAGTGGGAGATCGTGAGCTTCACGCCGGAAGCGTTTTCAGCGCCGAACGACACCCGGAAAGTCTTTGCCACGGTTGTCGCGCGCAAGCCATGCTGATCGCGTTGACGCCTCGTGGCGTCAACGCGGTCAGCCACGATTAACTGACTTCAATATCGTGTCTGGCCGTATTTATTCCGTTTATTAGATATCCCATCTCGATGGTCATCGCCCCGTGTAGGGTGAAGGTGCCTGCAGTTTTTCGCGGCGCACCTGACAGGTAAAGCAGCGTTTGGCGGTCGGATACGCATCCAGCCGTTTGTACCGGATGGCCGCCCCGCAGTCGGTGCACAGGCCGTACTGTCCGGCCGCGAGGCGCTGCTCCGCTTGCGCGATGTCACGTACCTCTCCCACGTCGCGGATGATCTCGGCTTCGGTGATGTCACGGAGCAAGGAGGCTGCCGCCGCATCGCCGGAATCGCCCGCTCCGCCGATGAGATCGGCATAGTGCTCGTTGCTGGAGCGCGCGAGTACCTGTCGGATTTCATCCAGCAAAAGGCTTTTGCGCGCGTCGATGCGCTGCGCGAAGTGCGTGATCTGTTCTTTTGTAAGGGGGTTTTCAGGGGTATTCATGGCGTCATGGTCAGCAGTTTGCAGAAACAGGCAACGATCTATGCCAATGCACACCCTCGATCCTCCGGGATGCTGTTTGAGCGTAGTGCTTGGGGGGCGTCAAGGCAAGGGGCAGCCTTTTCCAACGACACATGAGCCTGCGCGACGGTCTGTAAATTCAGCGTGGTATGGATCGACCGGGCATACGCAAAACAAAAACGGAGCCCGCAGGCTCCGTTTTTCATTCAAGTCAACCTTCTTACTTGCTCTTGCCGGCAATCATGTCCTGGATGATCGGTGCCAGGATCAGTTCCATGGCGAAGCCCATCTTGGCGCCCGGCACCACGATGGTGTTGCGGCGCGACATGAAGGAGTTCGGGATCATGTTCAGCAGGTAGGGGAAGTCGACACCCTTGGGCTCGCGGAAGCGAATGACGATGAAGCTTTCGTCCGGCGTGGGGATGTCGCGCGAGATGAAGGGGTTGGAGGTGTCGACGGTGGACACGCGCTGGAAGTTGATGTCGGTGCGTGAGAACTGCGGGGTGATGTAGTTCACGTAATCCGGCATGCGGCGCAGGATGGTGTCGACGATGACGTCGGCCGAATAGCCGCGCTCGGCGCCGTCACGGTGGATTTTCTGGATCCATTCGAGGTTGACGATGGGCACCACGCCGATGCCGAGGTCGACGTGCTTCGAGACGTCGATGTCGTCGGTTTTCACCAGGCCGTGCAGACCTTCGTAAAACAGCACGTCGGAGCCGGCTGGCACGTCTTCCCACGGGGTAAATTCACCGGGGTTGAGGCTGGTGTTGAGGCGCTGGTTGTGCTCGGCGGCTTCTTCGTCGCTGTGGATGTAGTAGCGCTTCTTGCCGCCACCGGTTCTGCCATAGGTCTCGAACAGCTCGGCCAGTTTGTCGAAGCGGTTGGACTGCGGGCCGAAATGGCTGAACGACATGTTGCCTTCGTCTTCGGCCTTCTTCACGGCTTCCTTGAATTCGATGCGCGACAGGCTGTGGAAGCTGTCACCCTCGATCACGGCAGCGTTGATCTGTTCGCGGAAGAAGATGTGCTCGAACGCGCGCTTGACGGTAGTGGTGCCGGCGCCGGATGAACCCGTGACCGCAATGACGGGATGCTTCTTGGACATGTTGGGACTCCCTGGAGAATGGGTGAAAATTAGGCGAAAACGCCGCATTTTACCCGCGCGAGGCGGGGCTTGTCACCCGCGCGCGAAAGCCCCAACTGGCCGGCCTTACATGGAAAACTCCAGCCTTTCCTCGACTTTTTTCAGCGCGGCGGCGGCGCAGGCGGCATCTTTTTCGCCGCCGGGCGCACCCGATACCCCGATGGCGCCGATCAGGCTGCCGGCGGCGCGGATGGGTAACGCACCGTCCATGACGATGAGGCCGTCGATGTGGTTGAGCTCGGGGCGGATATCGCCGCGGGCGGCGCGGAATTCGCCGGAGCCGCTGCCGGACATGATGCTCATGCCGGCCTTGCGCTCGGCGATTTCCAGGGTGTGGCGCGCCGCCAGGGTGTCGCGCAACGCCACCTGGAGGTTGCCGGCGCGGTCGAGCACCACGGCGGCAACGTTGTAGCCGTCCTGGCGGCAGGCCTCGACCGCGGCCATGGCGATGTCGCGTGCCAGTTCCAGGCCGATCTGCCTGACCGGCAGCACGTCGGGCTGGGCGGCCATGGCAGGCAGGGAGGCGGCAAGCAGGGCAAGCGGAAGCAGCGTTTTCATGGGATCTCCTTTGTGTTTGTGAATTGTAAACCGGCCGGACAGGGGGGCTGTATTCCAGAGCATAGGAAATCCCGGTCACGGGCTGAAGAGGACGAATGAACCATGCGCCGGTGCGCGGGCAGGGCGGCGGGGCGGACAGGTATAATCGCCGCCTTGATTCCATGCGGTTGCTGCAATGCAAGAAAAATACCTTCCCCCGGAAATCGAACGTGCCGCGCAGGCGCATTGGGCAGCCAGCCAGGCCTACCGCGCCCGCGACGACTCCGATCGCCCCAAATACTACTGCCTGTCGATGTTCCCCTATCCCTCGGGCAGGCTGCACATGGGCCACGTGCGCAACTACACCATCGGCGACGTGCTGGCGCGCTACCACGCCATGCGCGGCTACAACGTGATGCAGCCGATGGGCTGGGACGCCTTCGGCCTGCCGGCGGAAAACGCGGCGATTGCCAACAACGTGCCGCCGGCCGCGTGGACCTATGCCAACATCGACCACATGCGCACCCAGCTCAAGGCGCTGGGCTTTGCCATCGACTGGTCGCGCCAACTCACCACCTGCAAGCCGGACTACTACCGCTGGGAGCAGTGGCTGTTCACCCGCCTGTTCGAAAAAGGCGTGATCTACAAGAAGATGGCCAGTGTCAACTGGGATCCGGTCGACCAGACCGTGCTCGCCAACGAACAGGTCATCGACGGGCGCGGCTGGCGTTCCGGCGCGCTGGTCGAAAAGCGCGACATTCCGATGTACTTCTTCCGCATCACCCAGTACGCCGATGAGCTCCTGTCCGGCCTCGACAAGCTGCCGGGCTGGCCGGAGCGGGTGAAGACCATGCAGGCCAACTGGATCGGCAAGAGCGTCGGCGTGCGCTTCGCCTTCCCGTATCGGCTGGACGGCAAGGACGAACAGCTGTGGGTGTTCACCACCCGTGCCGACACCATCATGGGCGTGACCTTCTGCGCCGTCGCCGCCGAGCACCCGCTCGCCACCCGTGCGGCACAGGACAATCCGGCGCTCGCTGCCTTCATCGCCGAATGCAAGCAGGGCAGCGTGGCCGAAGCAGACATGGCGACGATGGAAAAGAAGGGCATGGACACCGGCCTGAAAGTGACCCATCCGCTCACCGGCGAGCAGGTGCCGGTTTGGGTCGGCAACTACGTGCTGATGAGCTACGGCGATGGTGCGGTGATGGCGGTGCCGGCACACGACGAGCGCGATTTCGGCTTTGCACAGAAATATGGCTTGCCGATCAAGCAGGTTATTGGTGAGAAGGGGGAAGAGGGAAGGGAGAAGGGTTTCTCGACCGACGCCTGGGACGAGTGGTATGCCAGCAAGGCTGGCTGCTGCGTGAACTCCGGCAAGTACGACGGCCTTGATTACACAGCAGCCGTCGACGCCATCGCCGCCGACCTCGCCGCGCTGAACCTCGGCGAAAAGAAAATCCAGTTCCGCCTGCGCGACTGGGGCATTTCGCGCCAGCGCTACTGGGGCTGCCCGATCCCCATCGTTCACTGCGCCGCCTGCGGCGACGTGCTGGTGCCCGCCGAACAGTTGCCGGTAGTGCTGCCGGAGGACGTAGTGCCAGACGGAGCGGGCAACCCACTCAACAGGCGTGCCGATTTCGTCAATTGCACCTGCCCGAAATGCGGCGGCGCGGCGCGGCGCGAGACCGACACCATGGACACCTTCGTCGAGTCGTCGTGGTATTACGCGCGCTACGCCTGCCCCGATTTCGACGGCGGCATGCTCGATGCGCGCGCCGACAAATGGCTGCCGGTCGATCAGTACATCGGCGGCATCGAGCACGCGATCCTGCACCTCCTGTACGCGCGCTTCTTCCACAAGCTGATGCGCGACGAGGGCCTGGTTTCCAGCGACGAGCCGTTCGTCAACCTGCTGACGCAGGGCATGGTGATCGCCGACACCTATTACCGCGAAACGGCGGACGGCAAGAAGACCTGGTTCAACCCGGCCGACGTCGAGACGCGCGACGGCGTCGCGGTACTGAAGGCCGACGACCAGCCGGTCATCGCCGGCGGCACCGAGAAAATGGCGAAGTCGAAGAACAACGGCGTCGACCCACAGGCGCTGATCGACCAGTACGGCGCCGACACCGCGCGCCTGTTCACCATGTTCGCCGCACCGCCGGAGCAGAGCCTGGAATGGTCGGACGCCGGCGTCGAGGGCGCGCACCGCTTTCTCAAGCGAGTCTGGGCGTTTGCGCATGAAAATGAAGCTGGTATAGCCCAGTACAACAAATTTGTGCGAGAGCATCTTGGTAAGGGATTTGATTGGTCAGTTGCATCGGATCAGGCAAAGGGTTTTGGTCGTGAGATTCAATTGAACCTAAAACAGGCCCAGCTCGACTATTCGAAAAATCAGTTCAACACAGTTGTTGCAGCCTGTATGAAGATGCTCAACAGCATGTATAAGCTCTTGGAGCCGGTAACGGTGCCGGGCACGGCGACGACGATTGAATATTCGCCACTGGCGGCACTTAGGGCTGAAGCCCTAAGTATTCTTTTGAGAGTTCTTTCTCCGATAGCACCACACATCTCAGAAACGCTGTGGAACGAATTAGGCTACAGCCCAAGCCTCACTGAAGCGGGCTGGCCACAGGTGAATGAAAGCTTGCTGGTACAGGACGAGATCGAGCTGATGCTGCAGGTCAACGGCAAGCTGCGCGGGCAGATCCGCGTGGCGACGACGGCGACGCGCGAGGCGGTCGAGGCGGCGACGCTGGCGAGCGAGGTCGCGCAGAAATACCTGGAAGGCAAACCGCCAAAAAAAGTGGTGGTGGTGCCGGGGCGTTTGGTTAATATCGTCCTATGAACCGCCGACTTTTCCTTGCCGCCATGCCGGCGCTGCTTGCAGCGGGATGCGGCTTCCAGCTGCGCCGCATGGTTGAGGTGCCATTTGCCAGCCTGTATATCGACGCGCCGCACGGCGGCGCGGTGGCACAGCGCATCCGTAGTTCGCTGGCTGCGAGCAAACAGACCCGCCTGGCCGCGAGTGCCGCCGAAGCCGAGGCCGTGCTGGTTCTCGGCCAGGAGACGCGCAGCAAAATCATCCTCTCGCTGTCCGGCGCCGGGCGTGTCACCGAATACCGGCTCGGCTTGCAGCTGACCTACAGCATTAAAGACAAGGACGGGCGCGCGCTGGCCGCGGACGAGACCATCGAGCTCACCCGCGACATCACTTACGATGACGCGCAGGTGCTGGCCAAGGGGGCCGAGGAGCAACTGCTGTATCGCGACATGGACGACAGCGCTGCACGGCGGATCGTGCGCCGCCTGCAAAGCATTGGCCCCGCCAGTTGAGCATTGCGGCCGACCGTCTGCCCGACCAGCTTGCGCGCGGCCTCGCTGCGCTCTACGTGGTGGTGGGCGACGAGCCGCTGGCGGCGCAGGAAGCGTGTGACGCCATCCGCGCGGCGGCGCGTGCGGCCGGGCACAGCGAGCGCAATGTCTACACCGTGCAGGGACGCTACAACTGGCAGAGAATTTTTGCCGGCGGTGACAACCTTTCGCTGTTTGCCGTGCGCCGCCTGACCGAAATCCGCGTCCCTTCCGGCAAGCCCGGCATCGATGGCGCCAAGGCGCTGGAGGCCTATGCCGCCAGGCTCCCGGCCGATACGCTCACCCTGATCAGCCTGCCGGGCCTGGACTGGAAAGCCATGAAAAGCCGCTGGTTCACCACGCTGGCGTCTGCCGGCGTGGTGGTCGAGGCGCGGCCGATCGAACGCGCCCAGCTGCCCGCCTGGATCGACCGCCGTCTCGCCAGGCAAGGCCTGCGCGCCGATCGCGCCGCGCTGGAATTTCTGGCCGACCAGGTCGAGGGCAATCTGCTGGCGGCGCAGCAGGAAATCGACAAGCTCGCGTTGCTGCTGCCGCCGGGAGCGGTGACGCTGGCCGACGTCGAGCATGCGGTGGTCGACGTCAGCCGGCTGGAAGCCGACGCCCTCGCGGATGCGCTGTATGCGGGCGACGGCGCGCGCTTTGCGCAGATCGTGACCGATCTCAGGGATGCAGGCGAGGCGGTGCCGGCGATCCTGTGGCAAGTGACGTCGGCAGTGGGCCTGCTGCTCAGGCTAAAATCGGCCCTGGCACAGGGTGAAAACCTGTCCGGCCTGATGCGGATGCTGTGGGGGCGCGACAAGCAGCGCGCGCCGCAGATCGAGCGCGCAGTGAAGCGCCTGGGGCTGGCGCAGGTCGAAACCGCGCTGGCCGACCTGGCGCTGATCGACCGCCAGGCCAAGGGGCTGGAGCGGGTGGGCGATCCCTGGGACACGCTGTTGCGTGTTGGTATGAATCTGGCGCAACCGGCAGGTAATGGAAAAAGATGATGGATATTAAAACTTACATGCAGACGGTCGGCCGGCAGGCGCGCGAAGCCTCGCGGGCGATTGCCCGCGCCGACACCAACCAGAAGAACCGCGCCCTGCTGGCGATGGCCGCGGCGATCCGGCGCGATGCCGCCAAGCTGCTGCAGGCCAACGCGCGCGACATGGAGCATGCGCGCGCCGGCGGGCTCGACGCCGCGTTGCTCGACCGCCTGCAGCTCAACGACAAAGCGGTCGCCGGCATGGCCGAAGGGCTGGAGCAGATCGCCGCGCTGCCCGATCCGGTCGGCGAAATCGACGGCCTCAAGTACCGTCCCTCCGGCATCCAGGTCGGCAAGATGCGGGTGCCGCTCGGCGTCATCGGCATCATTTATGAAGCGCGTCCCAACGTGACGGCGGACGCCGCCGGCCTGTGCCTGAAATCCGGTAACGCAGCGATCCTGCGCGGCGGCTCCGAGGCGCTGCACTCCAACCAGGCGATCGCCGCCTGCGTGCGCGAAGGGCTGGAAGCCGCCGGGCTGCCCGCGACCGTGGTGCAGGTGATCGAGACCACCGACCGCGCCGCGGTGGGCGAGCTCATCACCATGAAGGACTACGTCGATGTCATCGTGCCGCGCGGCGGCAAGGGGCTGATCGAGCGCATCACCGGCGAGGCACGGGTGCCGGTGATCAAGCACCTGCACGGCAACTGCCACGTCTACGTCGACGACCGCGCCGACCTCGCCAAGGCGCTGAAGATCGTCGAGAACGCGAAGACCCAGCGCTACGGCACCTGCAATACCACCGAGTCGCTGCTGGTGGCCCGCGGCATTGCCAATGCGGCACTGCCCGAAATCGGCCGCATGCTCGCCGGCAAGGGCGTGGAAATGCGCGGCTGCCCGGAAGCGCTGGCAATCCTGCAGGGCGCCGGCATCGCAGCGGACAAATTGAAAGCTGCGGTCGCGGCCGACTGGACCGAGGAATACCTCGGCCCCATCATCGCGGTCAAGGTGGTCGACGACATCGACGCCGCGATGACCCACATCAACACCCACGGCTCGCAGCACACCGACGCCATCGTCACCGAGGACTATGGCCGCGCGCGCCGCTTCCTGCGCGAGGTCGATTCGGCCAGCGTGGTAGTCAACGCATCGACCCGCTTCGCCGACGGCTTCGAATACGGCCTTGGCGCCGAGATCGGTATCTCCACCGACAAGATCCACGCCCGTGGCCCGGTCGGCCTGGAAGGGCTGACCAGCCAGAAATGGGTGGTGCTGGGGGATGGCCACGTGCGCGGATGAGGAGAACAGTGAGGCGTGAGGCGATAGGGGTGAGGGCGGGCGCATGAGCCCTCACCCCTTCCCCCTCACCCCTCACCCCCATCCCGCCATCGGTGTGATGGGCGGCACCTTCGACCCCATCCATTTCGGCCATCTGCGGCTGGCCGAGGAAATGGCTGAAAGGCTTGGCCTGGAGCGGGTGCTGTTCATTCCCGCCGGGCTGCCGCCGCACCGCGGCGCGCCGCGCACCGCGGCCGGCCATCGGCTGGAGATGGTGCGCCGCGCGATTGCCGGCAATCCGCGCTTTATGCTCGACGCGCGCGAAGTTGAAAGCCCACGCCCGAGCTACACGGTCGACACGCTGGCAGCCTTGCGCGCCGAACTGGGTTTTGAGCAGCCGCTGTGGCTGCTGCTGGGGGCGGATGCATTTCTCGGCCTGCCCAGCTGGCACGAATGGCGGCAGCTGTTCGAGCTGGCGCATATTGCGGTGGCTGCGCGTCCCGGCGCGCGGCTGCTGCAGCCCGACGCCATGCCGGAGATTTTGAAAAACGAAGTATCGCAACGGCAGCCAATCGACGGCCCGGTCTCCGGCCCGGCTGGCTCGGTGCTGTTGCGTACGACGACGCCACTGGATATTTCGGCAACCGCCATCCGTGACACCCTGGCACGGCACGGCAGCGCACGTTATCTGCTGCCCGACGCCGTGCTCGACTATATTTACGAACACCAACTTTACATATCCCCATGAAAATCGAAGACAAAATCAAACTGATCGTCGCCGCCCTTGAAGACGTCAAGGCGCAGGACATCACCGTGCTCGACACCGGCAAGCTCACCGCGCTGTTCGAGCGCATGGTGATCGCCAGTGGCGCGTCCAATCGTCAAACCCGCGCACTCGCCGACAATGTGCGCGTCAAGATGAAGGAAGCCGACGCATACGTCGGCAACATGGAAGGCGAGGACACCGGCGAGTGGGTGCTGCTCGACCTTGGCGACGTGATCGTCCATGTGATGCTGCCCGCCACGCGCGCGCATTACAATCTGGAAGAGCTGTGGGGCGCGGCCGAAGCCGCACGCGCCCGCCATGTGCAAGCAGATCACTAGTTTTTCGCTTCGCAACAGCTGGTGAAACTTCACCTGATCGCAGTCGGCCACAAGATGCCCGGCTGGATCGACGCGGGCTGCGACGACTATGTTCGCCGCATGCCGCCCGATCTGCCGCTTATGCTGACCGAAATCAAGCCGGGGCATCGGGTGGCGGGCGAGGATGGCGCGCGGGCGCGGCAGCTGGAGGCCGAGCGCATCCTGGCGGCGCTGCCTGCGGGTTGTGTGCCGGTGGTGCTCGACGAGCGTGGCGCGCAGGCGACCACGCGCGAACTGGCCGCCTGGCTGCAGGCCTGGATGGCCGAGGGGGTCTCGCCGGCGTTCGTGATTGGCGGGGCGGATGGCCTCGCCGACAGCGTGAAAGCGCGCGCCGGCAAATTGCTGGGGCTGTCGAAACTGACCTTGCCGCATGCGCTGGCGCGGGTGCTGCTGGTCGAGCAGTTATATCGTGCCGTATGCATTATCAGGGGGCATCCCTACCATCGGGATTGAGGGGAGATAACGAGAACATGCTGGTTGATAAACGGATTTATCTGGCTTCGCAGTCGTCGCGTCGGCGAGACCTGCTGAAGCAGATCGGGGTTGCCTTCGACGTGCTGCCGCTGCGCGCCGTGCGTGGCCGCATGGACGTTGTCGAAATCCCGCACGCCGGCGAGGCTGCGCCCGAATTCGTGCAGCGCATGGCGATCGAAAAGGCCGCCTGCGGCTGGCACGCGGTGGATGTGCGCCATCTGCTGGGCTTTCCGGTGCTGGGTGCGGATACGGTGGTTGAAGTGGACGGTGCCATTCTTGGCAAGCCGGCCATCCGCACCGAGGCCGAGTCCATGCTGAGGCGTTTGTCCGGCCGCGAGCATCAGGTGCACACCGCTGTGGCGGTGCAGCAAGGCGAGCGGGTGGAGCTGCGCCTGTCATCCAGCCGGGTCAGGTTCGCCGTGCTCGATGCCGTGACTATCGCGCGCTACCTGGAAACCGGCGAATATCTCGGCAAGGCCGGCGCCTACGCCATCCAGGGGCGCGCCGGCGCATTTGTCGAACATGTCGACGGCAGCTACAGCGGCGTCATGGGTTTGCCGTTATACGACACTGCCATTTTATTGAGAGCCTTCGGCCTTGTTATCTGAAGTATTGCGGGCCATTCCGTCATGAGCGAAGAAATCCTCGTCAACGTCACCCCGCAGGAGACCCGCGTCGCCGTGCTGCATCTGGGCTCGGTGCAGGAACTGCACATCGAGCGCGCGCAGTGCCGCGGGCTGGTGAGCAACCTCTACATGGGGCGTGTGGTGCGCGTGCTGCCGGGCATGCAGTCGGCCTTCATCGACATCGGCCTGGAACGTGCAGCCTTCCTGCATGTTGCCGACATCTGGGAAGAGCGTCACGGTGCCGAACCCGAGCGCCCGATCGAGCAGATCCTGCATGAGAGCCAGAGTCTGATGGTGCAGGTGATCAAGGACCCGCTCGGCACCAAGGGTGCGCGGCTGTCCACCCAGATCAGCTTCGCCGGGCGCTATCTGGTATATCTGCCGCAGGAAAGCCACATCGGCATTTCGCAGAAGATCGAAGGCGAGGAAGAGCGCGAGCAGCTGCGCCAGAAACTGCATCGGCTGATGCCGGAAGACGCCACCGGCGGCTTCATCGTGCGCACCATGGCCGAGACCGCGGAAGACGCCGAAATGCAGGCCGACATCGACTACCTGCGGCGGCTGTGGAGCAGCATCCAGTCGCGCGGCAACTGCGAGGCACCGTGCCTGCTGTATCAGGATCTCGACCTGTCGCTACGTGTGCTGCGCGATTTCGTCAGTCGCGACACCAGCCGCATCCTCATCGACTCGCGCGAAACCTATCAGCGCATGGCCGAATTCGCGCAGAACTATACGGTTGCCGTGCTCGACAAGCTTCAGCATTACGGCGCCGACCGGCCGCTGTTCGACCTGCATGCCATCGAGGACGAAATCGCCAAGGCGCTGGGGCGGCGCGTCGACCTCAAATCAGGCGGCTACCTCATCATCGACCAGACCGAAGCGCTGACCACCGTCGACGTCAACACCGGCGGCTTCGTCGGTGCGCGTAACTTCGACGACACCATCTTCAAGACCAACCTCGAAGCCGCGCAAGCCATCGCGCGCCAGCTGCGCCTGCGTAACCTCGGCGGCATCGTCATCATCGACTTCATCGACATGGACAACGTCGGGCACCAGGAAGCGGTGCTCACCGAGCTGAAAAAAACTTTGGCGCGCGACCCCACCCGCACCACCGTCAGTGGCTTCTCCGCGCTGGGACTGGTGGAAATGACGCGCAAGCGCACCCGTGAGTCGCTGGCGCACATCCTGTGCGAACCCTGCCCTACCTGCGCCGGACGCGGCGAAATCCGGACCGCGCAGACCGTGTGCTACGACGTGCTGCGCGAGATCCTGCGCGAGGCGCGCCAGTTCGACGCGCGCGAATACCGCATCGTCGCTTCGCAGGGCGTGATCGACCTGTTCCTCGACGAAGAATCCGGCAGTCTTGCCCAACTCATCGATTTCATCGGCAAACCGGTGTCGATGCAGGTCGAGACCACCTATCCGCAGGAGCAGTACGATATTATTTTGTTGTGATTCGGGAAAAACCTGTCCGCGAAGGATGCGAAGAAACACGAAGGGAAAACCCAGGGAAGCGCTGATTAATTTGTCATTGCGAGGAGCGCAGCGACGCGGCATACGATTCCACATGGGCTTCAGCCCATAGTGGATTGGAGTCCTTTAGGGCATCCAGAAATGCCCGCTTAATCAAATCGCTGGATTGCTTCGCTGCGCCCGCAATGACAGCCATATCGAATAATCAACGCTTCCCTGGTGTTTCTCATATTTCCCTGTTTTTCTTCGCGCCCCTTCACGTCCTTCGCGGATAAAAAGATTTTCAGTGAAACCTCTCCCACCCGCCTACTGGCAAACCGCCTGCGCCGAACTCGCCGCCGCCGATCCGGTGATGGCAGCGCTCATCGCGCGCTATCCCGATTGCGTGCTCGGCAACCGCGGCGATCCGTTCCAGACCCTGGCGCGCGCCATCGTCGGCCAGCAGATCTCGGTCAAGGCCGCCGACAGCGTGTGGGGGCGCTTCGCGGGCTACGCGCAGACCGTCAGCCCCGAACGCATCGCGACGCTTGAGCTGGCCGCGCTGGCCGCTTGCGGCCTGTCGCGCCGCAAGGCGGAATATCTGGTCGACCTCGCGGGGCATTTCACCGACGGCCGTATCGAGCCGGCGCGCTGGAAAGAAATGGAAGACGAGGCCGTGATTGCCGAGCTCGTCGACGTGCGCGGCATCGGCCGCTGGACCGCCGAGATGTTCCTCATCTTCAGCCTGCGTCGTCCCGACGTCTGGCCGGTTGACGACATCGGCCTGCAAAAGGCCGTCGCCCTGCATTACCTGGGCGGCGAACGTCCCACGCCCAAAAGCCTGCGCCAGCACGGCGAACGCCACGCGCCCTGGCGCACCGTCGCTACCTGGTATCTGTGGCGCAGCCTGGATCCGGCGGTGGTGCAGTACTGATCGATGCGTTATCAATTCGGCAGCGGTCGCACGGGCTGGGTGCCGGGTCTTGCTCAGCCCGCAATGCCGAGTTCTGCGCACAGTTTGCCCACCAGGCCTTTAAGCGCGTCGACCTCTGCCTCCAGCCGCGCCACGTTGGCCTTGAGCGCGGCAATCTCGCCCACGGTGACGTCGGTGGCGGGCGTCGAGGACGCCGCTGCCGGGGTTTCCTCGACGGCGGGGGCGCCGGAAAGCAGGTGAGCCCAGCGGTTTTCGCGCGCGCCGGGCTGGCGCGGCAGCTCGACCGTCATGGTGCCTTCCGGGCGTTCGGCCAGTTCCTGCAGGAAGCCTTCCACCGCCGAGATGTCGGCGAAGCGGTGCAGGCGCTCGCTGTTGGTACGCAACTCGCCCGCGGTCTGCGGGCCGCGCAGCATGAGCGCGGTGAGCAGGGCGATGGATTGCGAGGGCAGGCGCAGGCCCCGCTCCATGTTGTGGGCGTAACGGGTGACGCGGCCGCCGCTGGTTTCGACGATCAGGGCCGGGCCCTTGAGGCTGTCGATGGCGGACAGCACCTCGGCCTCGCTGACTTCGATGACGGGATGGCGGCTGGTCTTCTGGTTGCAGCCGGCCACCAGGGCATTGAGCGACAGCGGATAGGTGTCGGGCACGGTGTGCTGCTTCTCGCACAGCACGCCGAGGACGCGGGTTTCGAGCAGGGACAGGATGGGCAGGCGGGGGGCAGTCATGGCGGCGTTGGGTGAGCTTATGCGGCCATATTATGAGGGCAACGCGCTACGGCTTAGCGTTTCTTCCGGTAATACCCAACCAGTTCGCAGCGATCCAGGATGTGCCCCTGCATCGCCTGTTCCAGGCTGGTTTTGGTCGCCGGGTGCAGGGCCGGGAGGACGGTGTCGAGCGCGTACAGCTTGTGGACGTAGCGATGGCGGCCGATGGGCGGGCAGGGGCCGCCGTAGCCTTCCCGCTTGCCGTCGTTGAGGCCCTGGCGCGTGCCTGCCGGCAGCTGTGCGCCGGCCTCGAATCCCGTCGTGGCGGGCAGGATGTTGTATACCACCCAGTGCACCCAGGTCATTTTGGGCGCGGCCGGGTCGGGGGCGTCGGGGTCGTCCACCACCAGCGCCAGGCTTTTCGTTCCGGCCGGCACGCCCGACCACGCCAGGGGTGGCGACTGATCCTGGCCGTCGCAGGTGTAGCGGCTCGGGATATCCCCCAGCGGGGAAAATGCACTCGACGTCAATTCCATGGACGTATCTCCTTTCGTGGCTATGCTTTCAACTGTGCTGTGCCTGGCGGATTTCGTCCGGCATTCCGGCAATCTGCCTGACGCGCGCGGGTGGGTGCACCGGGCCGCGAGACCAGAACGTCGATCACGCCCATCGTCGATGGCTGCGCATCCGGTTTCGTCATTGCAGCGGGAAAGCACTCATACTCAATGTAGACCCGCGGCCACGTGGAACAAACTCGCCACCCGGCTGCATGCGCCGGCCTTTTTAATTGCACGGCTTTTAGGTAGGCTTCGCGCTGATTCCATGAAAACGCCTTCCATGCACTTCACCCTCGATTCCTTTCGCGCCTGGCCGACCAAGCGCATTACCCTGCTCGGCATGTCCGGCGTCGGCAAGACACACATCTCGCGCATGCTGCGTGGCCACGACTGGTTCCACTTCTCCGGCGACTACCGCATCGGCACGCGCTACCTCGACGAACCGATCCTGGACATCATCAAGCACCAGGCGATGCAGGTGCCGTTTTTGCGCGACCTGCTGCGGCGCGACTGGATCGACATCAAGAACAACATCAAGATCCACGACCTCGGGCCGGTGCTCACTTTCGTCGGCAAGCTCGGCGGGCCACAGTGGGACGGGCTGCCGCTGGACGAGTTCTCGCGCCGGCAGGCCGCCTATCGCGATGCCGAGATCGCCGCCATGCACGATGTCCCGGGCTTCATCCGCAAGGGGCAGGAAGTCTACGGCTACCCGCACTTCGTCAACGACGTCGGCGGCAGCCTGTGCGAGCTGGACGAGCCCGGCGTGGTCGAGTTGCTGGCCGAACACACGCTGATCCTTTACATCCAGACCACCTCGCGTGAGGAAGAGGACACGCTGATCCACCGCGCGCAGTCCGATCCCAAGCCGCTCTATTTCCGCCCGGCTTTTCTCGCCGAGCAGTTGCCGGTCTACCTGCGGGAAAAGGGCATCGAATACGTCGCCCAGGTCGAGCCGGACGATTTCGCGCGCTGGGTGTTCCCGCGCCTGTTCCACTCGCGCATTCCGCGCTACGAGGCGATCGCCGGTCCGCACGGCTACACCGTGACTTCGCAGGAGGTGGCGCAGGTGCGCGACGAGCGCGATTTTCTGGCGCTGCTGGAAACCGCGATTGCCAGGAAAGGTGAGGCGTCAGGCGTGAGGCGTGAGGCGTAATCATGCCGCTGGTCGCACATAACGCCCTGCCCACCTTCGACCGCCTGCGCCGCGACGGCATCACGGTGCTGTCGACCGAGCGTGCGGCCAACCAGGAAATCCGCGAACTGCATGTCGGCCTCCTGAACATGATGCCGGATGCGGCGCTGGAGGCGACCGAACGGCAGTTCTACCGGCTGGTCGGCGAATCCAACCCGATCGCGCAGTTCTACATGCACCCCTTCACCCTGCCGACGCTGCCACGCGGCGCGGCGGCACAGGCGCACATCGCGCAGTATTACGAACCCTTCGACGCCATTCGCGAGAAGGGGCTGGATGCGCTCATCATCACCGGCGCCAACGTCAGCCATCCCAGCCTCGCCGACGAGCCGTTCTGGCAGCCGCTGATCGGGGTGATCGACTGGGCCTGGGACAATATCACCTCAACCCTGTGCTCGTGTCTCGCCACCCATGCGGTGATGCAGTTCCGCCACGGCCAGACGCGGGTGAAGCAGCCCCGCAAGATCTGGGGCGTGTTCGAGCACCGCGTCACCGACGGCCGCCATCCGCTGGTGGCCGACGTCAACACCCGCTTCGACGTGCCGCATTCGCGCTGGAACGACGTCTCACACGCGCAGTTCGAGGCGGCCGGGCTCAAGGTGCTGGTCGAAAGCGCAGCAGCCGGCGTGCATCTGGCGGTGAGCCACGACGGCCTGCGCACCGTGTTTTTCCAGGGCCATCCCGAATACGACACGGTGTCGCTGCTGAAGGAATACAAGCGCGACCTGCTGCTGGCCGCGGGCGGCAAGCTGCCCGCGTTGCCGCCGTTTCCTGCGCGCTACTTCGACCGCCAGGCGCAGGCGCTGCTGGTCGAATTCGGTAGCCGCACGCAGGCGGGCGAGACGCTGGCCTTCCCCGAACCCCTCCTGCTGCCGTTGCTCGACAACACCTGGCACGATACCGCCGAGGCGGTGATCGGCAACTGGGTCGGCTGCGTCTATCAGGTCACTCACCGCGAGCGCGGCCTGCCCTTCATGCCGGGCGTCGACCCCGGCAATCCGCTCAATCTCGCATGACGGCGGCAAGCGCGCACTTCGACGAAGCGCAGGGCGTGCTGATCGCCAGCGGCGCCTGGCAGGCCGATGCCGCGTCCGCGCTGCCGAAGCTGGCCGGCAAGTCGGTGCGCATCCTCGACGGCGCCGGCGTCACCCGGCTTGATACCAACGGCGCGTGGCTGCTGCTGGCCGTCGCGCGCCCGCAGGCCAGCGATCCGATGCCCGAACTGCGCGGCTTTCAGCCGCGGCATCTGGCGATGTTCAAGCTGGTGGCGCAGCACAGCGCGGCCACCACTGCGCACCCCGAGCCGCGCAGCGAAGGCATGCTCGCCCTCATCGGGCGCGGCAGCCTGGTGATGGGGGGACACGTGGTCGGCCTGCTCGATTTCGTCGGTCGCCTGGCCATCGAATTGATGGCGCTGCTGCCGCGTCCGGAGCGCTGGCGCTGGCGCGAATTCGGTGCCCAGGTACGCACGGTGTTCGTCGGCGCGATCCCCATCGTGATCGGCATGCTGTTCCTGCTCGGCGTGGTGTTCGCCTACCTGCTGGGGGATCAGGCGCAGCAATACGGCGCCAACATCTTCGTCGTCGACGGCTTGCTGCTGGCGATCCTGCGCGAGATTTCGCCGGTCATCGTCGCCGTCCTGGTGGCGGGGCGCACCGGCGCCGCCATCACCGCGCAGATCGGTACCATGAAGGTGACCGAGGAAATCGATGCCATCGCCACGCTCGGCCTGTCGCCGCTGGCGGTGCTGGTGATCCCGCGCATCCTTGCCCTGCTGCTGGCTCTGCCGCTGCTGGTATTCATCGGCGACATCGCCGGGATGGCCGGTGGCATGCTGGTGACGCAGCAGCAGCTGGGTATTTCCTATTCCATGTTCATGGATCGGGTGGTTGACGTGCTCGATCTGAAAACCCTGCTGGTGGGGCTGGGCAAGGCGCCGGTGTTCGCCATGTTCATCGCGCTCATCGCCTGCCGCATGGGGCTGTCGGTCAGTCGCGACGCGCGCAGCGTCGGCGCCCATACCACCTCTACCGTGGTGCAGAGCCTGGTCGCCATCATCATCCTCAACGCCATTTTTGCCGTCATGTTCGTGAAGTTTGGGATCTGATGACAGAAACCGTCATCGACGTTCGCGGCCTCGTCACCACGCTGGGCGGGCACAGCATTCATCGCGATCTGAATCTTTCCGTTGCGCGCGGCGAAGTGATTGCGCTGATCGGCGGCAGCGGCTCCGGCAAGTCGGTGCTGCTGCGCGAAATCATCGGCCTGCTGAAGCCGCAGGGCGGCCGCATCGAGCTGTTTGGACAGTCGGTCCTGGACTGTACGCCCGAGCAGATGAACCGGCTGCGCCAGCGCTTTGGCGTGCTGTTCCAGGACGGCGCGCTGTTTTCCTCGATGAATGTGGAGGACAACGTCGCCACCCCGCTGTTCGAGCATACCGACCTGCCGCACGCCACCTGCCGCCAGTTGGCGCGGCTGAAGCTCGCGCTGGCCGGGCTGCCGCCGGACGCCGCAAAAAAGCGCCCGAGCGAGCTCTCGGGCGGCATGCGCAAGCGGGTGGCGCTGGCGCGCGCGCTGGCGCTCGACCCCGAACTGCTGTTTCTGGACGAGCCGACCTCCGGCCTCGATCCGACTTCGGCGCGCGCCTTCGATGCGCTGATCCGACTGCTGGCCGACAGCCTCGGCCTCACCGTATTCCTCGTTACCCACGACTTGGATACACTGTTTTCGATTATCGATCGCGTCATCGTGCTGTCGGACGGTCGTGTACTGGGCAGCGGCACGGTGGCCGAACTGAAAACCATCGACGACCCGTGGCTGCGCGATTACTTCGCCGCACGGGTGTCAGTGTCCCGAACCGGAGAGGAAGCCACGCATGGAAACTGAAGGTCGCTATACCCTGGTGGGCATCCTGGTGCTGGCGGCGGCTGCGCTGATGACCCTGTCAATTGTATGGCTATCGGGCCTGACCGATCACGTCGCCTACCAGACCTACACGCTCTATTTCAAGCAGCAGTCGCTCGACGGGCTGGCGGTCGGCAGCCCGGTGAAGATGCGCGGGATCAAGGTCGGCGTGGTCGATAGCTATCGTTTTGCCACGGGCAAAGACGAAGCCGTCAGCGTCAATGCGCGCATCGACGAGGGTGTGCCGGTGCATGTCGGCGCCGAGGCCTACATCAAGCGCAACCTGGTGACTGGTATCGCATCGGTTGAAATCAACAACGGCCCGAACGACGCACCTTTGCTTGACACGGCGCCCCAGGGCGAACGCTACCCGGTCATCGCCGAGGGCAGCT
This sequence comes from Thiobacillus sp., assembly GCA_035530575.1. Classification (GTDB taxonomy): domain Bacteria; phylum Pseudomonadota; class Gammaproteobacteria; order Burkholderiales; family Thiobacillaceae; genus Thiobacillus. The sequence goes on from DATKUP010000003.1 coordinate 21,119, forward strand.
CCGACATCGACAAGGTCGCCACCGCGGTGTCCCGGATGGCGGAAAACGGTGCCCAGGTGCTGGAACGCATGAACACCTTGCTGTCCGACGAAAACCAGCGCGCCATCAGCCAGACGCTGGCCAACCTCAACGAGTTGTCCGGCCATCTGGCCGCCAACAAGCAGAGCCTTGACGCCGTGGTGCAGGGCATCCGCGATGCCTCCGATGAATTCCGCTTTGCCGGCGCCAGCATCAGCCAGGCTGCCACCCGTGCCGAAGGCAGCATCATCAGCATCGGCCAGAACGCCGACATCGCGCTGAAGGAGGCCACCGTCGCGATGGAAAAGCTGCAGCGCGAAGCCAGCCTGATTTCCGGGCAAATCCAGCAGCTCACCGAAACCAGCACGCTGGAACTGACCAACGTCAGCCGCGACGTGCGCACCAGCGCCGACGCCCTCACCACTGCCGGGCAGCACCTGTCCAACCCGCGCGAAATTCTGTTCGGTCCCGGCCAGCAGCAGCTCGGCCCCGGAGAAAAACTGCCATGAAACCCGCCCTTTTCCTTGCCGCGCTGAGCCTGATGCTGACCGGTTGCGTCAACTTTGGCGAAAAGACCAACATCCCCGCCGTGGTGTATTACGTGCTGAACGACCCCGTGCCCGCCACCGATCCCGCCCCGTTGCGCGCCGACGCCCCGGCCTTGCTGGTACTCGATACCACCACCGGCAGCTTTTACGACAGCGAGCAGATCGTCTTCAGCCGCAGCGATGGCACTCGTTCCCAATACCGGTTCGCGCGCTGGACCGAGCGTCCCGGCAAGCGCTTCGCCGACCTCATGCGCACCCGGCTCGACCGCCAAGGCGCCTGGAATGTCAGTGCCGCCGGCGGCTATGTGCGCGGCGACATGCTGCTGGACACCGAACTGGTCGAGTTCTATCACGACGCTGCCAGCGCGCCGGGCCAGATGCGTCTGGTGCTGCGCGCCGAGCTGGTCGACCTGAAACAGCGCACCCTGCTGGGGCGCCATGTGTTCGAACAGCGGGTGCCGGTGGCGACCTATGACGCGGCCGGTGCCGCGCAGGCGGCCAATCTGGCGGTCAGTCGCGCGCTCGACGCGCTGAGCGCCTGGCTCGCCACGCTGCAATAAGCGCCTACAATTAACCTGGATTGTTCATTAGACGATTTATGGCGCGTAGGGTGCACTCTGTGCACCGATTGGCGCTCGAAGGTGCACGGAAGTGCACCCATCCAAAGCATTTCGCGCTAATGAACAATCCGGGATTAAAACAACATCGTCCGCAACAAGGAGAGAGACCATGAAGCGCCTGCTTGCTACCCTGTTCCTATGCACAGTCACGGCTGTTGCCCACGCCGAAATCTCGCAAAAATTCGGCCCGCTCGAAATTCACTACAATGCCCTGATCACCGACGAGCTGCTGCCCGAGGTCGCACGCGCCTACAAGATCGAGCGCAGCAAGACGCGTGGACTGGTCACGATATCGGTACTGAAGAAGAATCAGGTCGGCGTGCCGATGCCGGTACTGGCCAGGATCACCGTCTACGTCACCAACCCTAGCCAGCAGCTGGCCAACATCACTCTGCGCGAAGTCAGGGAAGGCAGCGCGATTTATTACCTGGGCGAATTCCGCGTCACCCCGCCCGACACCCTGAAATTCACCGCCACGATCGAAGCGGAAGGCGAGCCGAAGCGCGAGATGGAGTTCAGCCAGAAGTTCTACAAGTAACCCATTCCTCCCCGTCGCCCCGATTCCGGGGCTTTTTTACGTCCCAAACCATGACCGAATCCTCAGTACACCGTTTCCCCACCTGGCTGGGCCTTTTGCAGGGAGGCGTGCTCTACGCGCTATACAAAAGCCACCAGGATAAATGGTGGCCGCTGGAGTGGGGCTGGCTGTTCAACGCCGTATTGTTGAGTACGTTGCTGCTGCCTTTTGTGGCGTACTGGGGGATCGATACCTTGAATCGCCGCGCGTTACGCCGCCTGCTGCTGGGCGTGGGCGTGCTGGTTTTTGGCCTGGGCGCGTATCAGGGCGCGATGGCGTTCCCTCTGCCGGATTCGACACGATTGCAGTTGGCGCCGGCGTCTGCTTTTCTCGGCCTGGCTTTGCTGGTTTTCATGCTGGTTCCGCTGACCTCCGGCTGGGCACGCGGGACACCAGATGCCACGCTCGGCGGCTGGCACTATCCACGCCTGTTTGAACATGCCTGGCGCAATGCTGTCGTGACCATTCAGGCAGGCGCGCTCACCGGGCTGTTCTGGGCGGTGTTGAGCCTGGGCGCGCAGCTGTTTCACCTGATCGGGGTGGAGTGGCCGAAAGAGACGATAGAGAAAGCCTGGTTCGCCATTCCCGTCACCACCCTGTCGATTGCACTGGGCCTGCGCACCGGTTTGCGCCGTGCCGCGTTCACGGTCACCTTGCGTAACCACTGGCTGACGCTCACCGTGTGGCTGCTGCCGTTGGCCAGCCTGATAGGCGTGGCATTCGTGCTCACCAGCTTCGCTGGTGTGGGCAAATTGTTCGAGCGCGGCCTGTCGGCATTTTTCCTGCTCTGGTTTGCGGCGTTCTGGATCACCTTTTTCAACTCGGCATTTCAGGATGGCCAAAGCGAGCCGCCGCTGCACCCCATCCTCCGCCGCGTGCTGCCGTTTGCCGCGCCGGCGTTGCTTGCGGTCGTCGGGCTGGCGGCGTGGGCGCTGATGTTGCGAATCCAGCAATATGGCCTTACCCCGGATCGGATTTGGGGCGCGTTGACGGTCGTGGTCGCGCTGGCTTATGGCGGCGGCTATACGCTGTCGTTGCGGCCAGGGGCGCCATCACGCTGGATGCCCGGTATCGCCCCCGCCAATATCGTGGCCTCACTCATCATGAGCGCAGGCATCATCCTGCTGCTGTCACCTGTGCTCGACGCCAACCGGCTGGCCACTGCCAGCCAGATGGTGCGTTTGCATACGGGGCAGGTGCAGGCGGACGATTTCGATGTGCGGGCGCTGACGCGGCAGGAACGTGCAGGTTACGACGCTTTGGCCGAGCTACGGCGTCAGCGCGGTCCGGATGGCAAGCCGGACAAGTTGGCGCTGCGGGCCGAGGACGCGGTCAACAATGCCAATCGCTACCGGGACAACGCGTTCGATGAACCGGATGAACTGGTTGCGGCCTTGGCCGAGCGTGTCGATGTCTACCCGGCCGAAAAAGTTTTGCCCGCAGGCTTCACGGATTTTCTCAGGCAGGACCTGGGGAAATGGGAATCCTGGCAACGTAAGGAAAGCTGTTTTGCGCGCCATCAAACACGTCAGCGCTGTACGGTGCTGCTGATCGACCTCAATCATGATGGTCAGGATGACGTGGTGTTGTGGCAGGGGGATGCTTACCGGTCTGCTGTTTATGCGCAAAGTGGTCAGCAGTGGCAACAAACGGGTCGCTTGATGGTGAGCGGGGGAGGCACCCCCGAGAGTGTCCGTGCCGAATTGGCAACCGGCGCCTACGCCGTCCGGCCTGTGCGCTGGGATGAATTGCGCGTCGGCAAAACCCGCTATCAGGTTTTCGAGAACGCAGAATAAATCAGCGTCAGCAGCCCCCACACGCCAAAGCCTGCCACCGTCAGCCCCGCCGCGCGGCGCACCCACAGCTGCTGCATGAAGGGCTGGATCTGCCGGGCGAACAGGCCCATTCCCAGCAGGTTCGGCAAGGTGCCGAGGCCGAATGCCAGCATCAGCGCCGCGCCTGAGGTAGGGCTGCCCGCCGCCAGCGCCGACACCAGGATCGAATACACCAGTCCGCACGGCAGCCAGCCCCAGGCCATCCCCGCCAGCACGGCCTGCGGCAGCGACCTCACCGGCAGCAGCTTCTGGAACAGCGGCTTCACCCGCCGCCACACGGCGCCGCCGGCGCGCTCGAAAACCAGCACCCACTGATTGAACCCGGCCAGATACAGGCCGAGCAGGATCATCACGGCCTGCGCCAGCACATACAACAGCATTTGTACCGGCGCGAAGTCCGCCAGTTTGAGCGAGGCGCCGAGCGCGCCGGCCAGCGCGCCGAACATCGCATATGACGACACCCGCCCCAGGTTGTAGGCCAGATGCAGGCGGAACGGCGGCGAGCTGCCGTCGGCGCGGAAGGAAAACGCCGCGACAATGCCGCCGCACATGCCAACGCAATGCACCCCGCCGAGCAGGCCGGCGAGGAGGGCGGTGAGGAGGGAAAATTCGATCATGGTTTGGGTCGGGCTCGACGCGCGCCAAGTGTGCTGCGTATCGAGCGGGGATTGCGACGGCAGTCGAGCACGGCGAGAACAATCGCGGTGTGGCCATCGAAATCGTAATAAATCGCAAAAGGAAAACGCTTGGACAGGCTGCGATGCAGGCCCGCGAGGGGCTTGGGGTGGACGCTCGCGTATAGCGCGAGCGCATCGATGTCGGAGAATAGGCTGTCGAGAAAATACTGGCCGAGTCCGGCGGCCTGGGTCTCGTAGAAGTCGAAACCGACCAGCAGATCCCGTTCGGCTGATACGCCGATCCGCACGTCATGCATGGGCGGGACTCAGCGCTCGGTCAGCTTGCGCAGCGCGTTTTTGGCGGATTGCCAGTTACGGTGCTGGCCGTCTTCCCGTTCGCTCAGGCGTTCTTCCAGCACGGCAGCGTGCCAGGGCGGGCTCAATTCGGCCGCATCGTCCTGGCATAGTGAATCCCACAGTGACTCCATCGCGGCCAGACGTTCGGCCAGGGGCAGTTGGGTGAGGGCGTCGAGATTTGGCATGGCAAAAGATTAGCACATCAGCCCGGTTGTCGTTGACGCCTCACCAGCCAGACCAGCAGCAAAACAGGCGCCCCGATCAGCGCAGTCCCGGTGAAGAAGCTCGCCCAGCCGAAGGCATCGACGAATTCGCCGGAAAAGCCCGCGATGAACTTGGGCAAGAGCAGCATCACCGAGGTGAACAGCGCATACTGCGTGGCCGAATAGGCCTGGTTCACCAGGCTGGACAGGTAGGCGACGAAGGCGCTTGAGGCGATGCCAGCAGAGAGATTGTCCGCCGATACCGTGAACACCAGCGCACCGACGTCGTGGCCGCGCCCGGCCAGCCACACGAACAGCAGGTTGGTCGCCGCCGACAGCACCGCGCCGAGGAACAGCGTGCGCATCACGCCCATGCGCATCACCAGCAGGCCACCGAGACCGGCGCCGAGAATGGTCATGACCACGCCGTAGACCTTGGATACGGTCGCCACCTCGTCCTTGGTGAAGCCCATTTCCTGGTAGAAGGGGTTGCTCATCACTCCCATCACCACGTCGGAGATGCGGTAGACGGCGATCAGTGCCAGCATCAGCACGGCCTGCCATTTGTAGCGCTGGATGAAGTCGATGAAGGGCGCCAGCACCGCGCTGTAGACCCACGCCGTGGCGGTCAGTAGCCAGCCGTGCAATCCGGCGGCGGCGAAGCGTTCCCGCGTATGCGCTTCGCGCTCGGTGGTGACGGTGGAGATTTTCTTTTCCGGCTCGCGGATGGTCAGCGTGGTGAGGATGCCGACCGCCATCAGCGCCGCCATCACCGTGTACGCCACCTGCCAGGGGCGGAAATCGTAGGTCGCCTCGGACGGATCGAAGGCCGCCGCGATCCACAGCGCGCCCGCGCCGGCGGTAATCATCGCGATGCGATAGCCTGCCTGATAGGTCGCCGCCATCGCCCCTTGTTTCTCGATTTCAACCGCCTCGATACGGTAGGCGTCGAGCGCGATGTCCTGTGTCGCCGAGGCGAACGCCACCGCCAGCGCCAGGTACACCATGTGCGTCAGGTTCTGCGCCGGGTCGGTGTTCGCCATCCCCAAGAGCGCAGCGGCAATGCAGACCTGCGACAGCAGCAGCCACGCCCGCCGCTTGCCCAGTCGCGCCGTCAGGAAGGGCAGCGGCAGCCGGTCCACCAGCGGCGACCACAGGAACTTGAAGCCGTACGCCAGCCCCACCCAGGAAAGATGCCCGATGGTCGCCCGCGCAATGCCCGCCTCCGACAGCCAGAACGACAGCGTGCCCAGCACCAGCAGCAGCGGCAGCCCGGCCGAAAAGCCGAGGAGCAGCATGCCGACGACGCGGGGGTGGGCGTAGACCTTGAGGGCGTTGAGCCAGGGGTGGGACGTGTGCATGGTGAGGCGAAAGGGTGGGCGGTTAAGCGCGGGGTGCAGTGTGATCGCGCAGCCAGTTGGCAAGGGTGGTTTCATCCCATTCGCCGGTGGCGACAGCGAGCATGGTGAGCACGCATTCCGCGTCGGTAGCATTCAGATCGTAGCCGTTCAGCAGTAGGAACAATTCCATCGCAACAAAAGCCGTGCGCTTGTTGCCGTCGATAAAAGGGTGGTTCTTTGCCACCGCAACGGCATACGACGCAGTGAGTGTGCAGGCATCGGGGGATTCGTAAGCAGCCAAATTGAGCGGACGCGCCAGCGCGGAATTGAACAGTCCTTCGTAGCGAAATCCTGCTGCCCCACCGTGTTCGGCCAATTGCTCGTCGTGCGCTGCGATCAGCACCGCACGGTCGAGCCAGATCCAGCCGCTCACTTTGCCAGCTCGTGCAACACCGCACGGCGTTTTTTCATGATCGCACGTGCCGCGTCCATCTGTTCCTCGAAGGCGGGGTCGTAAGGGCGTATCGCCAAGCCGTCCGGCGTTTCGGTCACAAACACCGTGTCGCCTTTTTCCAGTTTCAACCGCGCCAGCACTTCCTTGGGCAGGATCAATCCGACCGAATTGCCGATTTGGGTGAGTTTCAGGGCATGCATGGCAGACTTTTGTTGGTTATAACGGTTGTTATGTTAGCCCGCGATGCAGCGCAAGCCAAGGGTGCGAAAGGCCAGAATTTCCCGCCAGATGACAGGTTTGGCGCAATGATAGCGCCATGCTAGCCTATTGATGTATCCATTTTAAGGAGCCCGCAATGAGCACCGAAACCAAGTCCCCGGCGAACACCGCGCAGTTCAACGTGCGCCTGCCCACTGAACTGAAAACCCGGCTGGAAAGCTACGCGCAACTGGTTGGCCGCCCCCAAGCCAGTGTGGCGAGCGATGCGCTGGCCGATTATCTCGACTGGCGCGTTCCGCAGGTCGTAGCGCTGAAACAGGCCGTTGCCGCCGCTGACCGCGGCGAATTTGCCACTGTGGACGAAGTCGAGCAGTTCTTCAGGCGCTATGACGCTTGAATGGACGCGCGCGGCGCTTGCCGACCTGCGGCAGATTCTGGACTTCATCGAGGACAATCCGCACGCGGCGCGCGCATTGGCGGCCGGCTTCAGGCAAACCGCCGAGCACTTGGCCCTGCATCCCTTCATCGGGCGGCGCGGCGACCTCGAAGGCACGCGCGAACTGATGCTGCACCGCAATTACCTGCTGACTTACCGCGTCGGCAGCGAAGCCGTCGAAATCCTGCAAATCTGGCATGTCGCGCAAAAGCGCTACCACTGAGCATTGCGCCTGGGCTAAGATGCCGCCATGACTCAGCACGTAGAAAAGGCCACCATTTTCGATAAGCCAGCCTACCCGGCAAGTGAAGCCGCGTACATCCTCAATTTGCCCCCCGCCACAGTGAAAGCCTGGAGTTTTGGACAGACACGTCGGGATGATGGCAGCGTGCGCTTCAAGGCAGTCATTCGAGCGGCCGATACGCGCAATAAATTACTTTCGTTTGCCAATCTTTGCGAATTGCATGTTCTGGCTGCGATCCGGCGTGTGCATCGGGTCAGCCTGCCCAAAGTACGTGACAGTGTCGAATACTTGCGTAGCCAGTTGGGCGCGGACAGGCCGCTGATCGATCGACAGTTCAAAACCAACGGCATCGATCTTTTTGTCGAGCAGGCCAGCAAACTGCTGAACGTGTCACGTCAGGGACAAGAGGCGTTGCGCGGCGAATTCGAACTCGCACTCGCGCGCATTGAACGCGACAATCAGGGCAACCCGATCAAGCTGTTCCCTTACAGCCGCACTTCAGATCACACAGCGGAGCAGCCAAAATCCGTGGTCATCGATCCGCGCATATCTTTTGGGCGCCCCGTTTTGACTCAATTCGCCGTACCCACCGAAGTGATTTTCGACCGTTTCCAGGCTGGCGATTCGCTGGAAGACATGGCGCTCGACTACAACGTTGACGAAAAAGAAATCGAAGAAGCGCTCCGCTTCGAACAGCGCCGCGCCGCCTGAGCCGATCCCCCTGTTTGTTGATCGCTGCGCCTGGAGCCGTCTGCTGGGCGAGGCGCTGGACAAGATCGGCGCAAATTATATAGCTCATCACCAGCGGTTTGCGCCCGATGCACCCGACGAGGAATGGCTGGCGGCTGCGGGTCGGGAAGCCTGGATTGTACTGACCCGCGACAAGCACATCCGCAGGCGCCCAACCGAATTCGAAGCCTTTCGCGAGCACAACGTCATCGTTTTCGTGCTTGCGGCCGGCAATGCCTCGGCGGCCGAAACTGCCGATCTTGTGACCCGTCTCTACGACAAAATCCAGAGACTTGCCGCCCAAATCAAACCACCTGTCATGTACAGCGTGACCCGGTCGGGCGTGAGCAAACCGATCAAGTTCAAGTAAGGGCAGATTTCTTCCGGCTGCGCTTCACAGTGGCGACCGGCAACAGCGAGGTCAACGCCTGATAGCGCGCGAACAGGAATGCCACCCGCTCGGCGTCGGACTTGAAGCGGGTTTCCCCATAGGCCTTGTCCACCACCGCGTCGAGTTTGTGGTGCGCTTTCATCAGCGCGGGTGGCATGGTCAGCGGGTCGTAGAGGTCGGCGAGCGTGGCGTCGGGGAATTGTGCGCGGGCGTTAAGCACGGCCTGGGCGGCGGCTTCGATGGCCTGCCGGATTTTGTCGGCCGGGGCGTCGGGCCAGGGGAAGTTGTTGTAGACGATGTCTTTTGAGTAACGATAACGACTCTCTAATCGCCCGCATGTATACCGTACCCAGGCCATGTGCATGGATGACTGGATGACCCCGAAATGAAACCGAGTCGCTCCCGGCAAGGCAAAACAACTATTTCCAACAATGACGTCGCTGGGAAAAAATCCGAAAGGAATATATCGGCGGTTCTCGGAGGTATGGCCCGGGATTAAGAACGTAGCTGGACTGTGGCTGGGTTACCTGACGAAACAGTGTTGGATACGGATAATCCCGTGTCGTCTTTGCCTTGCTAGCTTTCCGAAAGGCCACAACCGCTTCAATACGCTGTTTGATCGTGGGCAATTTCGCGATTTCGTCCGGCTTTGCGTCGACCAGCCACAGCACGAACCGCTTTTCACCATGAAGGTATTCATGTGCGCTGATGAAGGGACGAATAAATTTCTGTGCTGCGGGCTCGCGCACTAGAAATTCCTTGGCCTCATGCTCTGAGAAGAGGAAGCTCCCGCCGTCAGTCGGCTTGCTTCCATACATCATCGTGGGTACATCCCCCAAAGGCTGGCTACGGTTTTCCAGCAGAACGTCTGGTCCATCGATCAAATAGGGGTTGATGTGGCTGACCACGCGGGCATGCGGTTCAGCATCCGGTGTGTCATATTCGAACAGGATTTTTTGATCGCGTTCGAATTGGGCAAAACCAATAATTACGCAGTAAACAGCGGCCTTGCCACGCGCCTCGTTGCTCCAGCGGAATGTTGTGTGCGCGAAGTTGATGCGGATTCCCTCTTTGAGAAGTGCAGACCACAAGATTCCGACTTGCTCTCCCTGCGTAATCGAGTTTGTGGCCACGAAAGCAACCTCGATCTTCGTGTTACGGATGTAGCGAGCAGCCTTTACATACCAGGCACTTACAAAATCCATCATCCCCGCGGCTGAAACGTCATGCAGTTCGCTTCGAAGTAAGGATTTTTGTTCTTCACTTTGCAAGTGATGGCCAATGAAGGGCGGGTTGCCCATGACATGGCTCGCCCGTTCCGCGGGCAGCACGCTGTTCCAGTCGAGCGTCAGCGCATTGCCGTGGATGATGTGCGGGCTGGTCTTGAGCGGAATGCGGGCAAAATACATGCCGAATTCCTCGCTTACCCTGAGATTCATCTGGTGGTCGACCAGCCACAATGCGACCTGGGCGATCTGGGCGGGGAACTCCTCGATCTCGATGCCGTGGAACTGGTCGACATCGATGGAGAGCGGCATGGCGGTTATTGACTTGTTCCCTTGTCGGGTGGGCTGTTTCCCAGCAAACCGCCCGCATCACGCTCGTCCAGTTCCAGCTTGGGCGTGGCGGTCTTGATGCGTTTTTCCACGTCCTTGATGGGTTCGGCAGCGGGCATGTTCTCGGGGCGTTCGCCGCCGATGCGCTCGATGGCGGCGCGGACTTCCTGGCCGACTTGCTCGTGGGCGCGGATGGCTTGCTGTTGATCGCGGATGCCTTCACGTGCCAGTTTGTCGCGGGCCTGGGTCATGCGGAACTGGTTGGCGGCAAGCTCGGTGGCGTTCATCCGGTCCATCAGCTGTTCTTTGGCTGGGACGCCTTTCCTGGCCTTGATCTGTTCGTTGCCCAGACCGCCGTAGAGGCCTTTGTAACCGGCATCGTGAAAAATGCCGAACATGCGGCTTTGCACGCCGGCCTGCTGGGCGGCGCCGGAGAGCGCCTTGAATTCTTCCGAGGTCTGCTTGCGCAGTTCCAGTCGCTCGACGTCCGCGGCCAGTTGTTCGGATAATTCCTGGCGCCGGGTCTGGATGGCAAAGTATTTCTGGGCCTGGGCGATTTCAGGTTTGCGCGGATCGCCGTTCTGGGCGATGAGGTAGCAGGCGAAGCGGGACAGTTGATAGTCCTCTACTGCTCGCTGGCTTCCCGACCCGATCTCGACCATTTTGCCGGCGCCGGCAAAATGGTCGGCAGGGTCGTTGCCCGACTGTTCGCATGAGGTTTGGGCGCGCTTGATGGCATCTTCAAACCGCCGCCACTGGCTGTAACCCAGCAGAGGCTGAAGGCCGCGTGCACTCCAGTACTCGGCGCCGTGGTCGTTGACCTGCTTGAGTTCCTCGAAGGGTTGTCCGCCGATGCTGGGCAGTTCCTTTTTTGCCATGTCGTTCCTCCCTCCTGGATTGTATTGATTGTTTCCTCTGTGACGGGGTTACGGTGCGTAATCGTAATCGACGATGAGCGGCGCGTGGTCGGAAAAGCGCTGGTCCTTGTAGACGCTGGCGGACGTTGCCTTGGCGGCGATGTCGGGGGTGGCGATCTGGTAGTCGATGCGCCAGCCGACATTCTTTGCATACGCCTGGCCGCGGTTGCTCCACCAGGTGTAGGCCTCGCCGGTGTGCTCGGGATAGAGGCTGCGGTAGACATCGATCCAGCCGAGTTCGTCGAACAGGCGGGTCATCCAGGCGCGCTCTTCGGGCAGGAAGCCGGAGTTCTTCTGGTTGGATTTCCAGTTCTTGAGGTCGATTTCGCGGTGGGCGATGTTCCAGTCGCCGCAGATGACGATCTCGCGGCCGGATTTGATCAGCGCTTCGAGGTGGGGGAAGAAGGCGTCCAGGAAGCGGAATTTGGCCTGTTGGCGTTCCTCGCTGCTGGAACCGGAGGGCTGGTAGAGCGAGATGACGGCGAGCTTGCCGCCGCTTGAATTATCGTAGCGGGCCTCGATGTAGCGGCCTTCGGCATCGAATTCCGGGATGCCGAGGCCTTCGACGATTTTTTGTGGTTGTTTGCGTGTGTAGACGCCGACGCCGCTATAGCCTTTTTTCTCAGCGTGGTGAAAAGTGCCGGTGAGGCCGTCGCACTGGATGAATTCGGGCTTGAGGTCGGCGGCCTGCGCCTTGAGTTCCTGCACGCAGACGACGTCGGCATGCTGGGTGGGCAGCCAGTCGAAGAAGCCCTTGGTGGCGGCGGAACGGATGCCGTTGAGGTTGGCCGATATAATTCGCATCGAGATCGATTCAAGAAGTTAAGGAAAATGTCCGATTACAAAGTCGAGTTTGTAGAATTCGCCATTGCCTCGAATGTGTTGTGTTTTGGCGAGTTCAAGACCAAGGCGGGGCGCATGAGCCCCTATTTTTTCAACGCGGGGCTGTTCAACGACGGCGACAAGCTGCGTCGGCTGGGCGAATTTTACGCGAAAGCCATTATCGACTCAGGGATCGCGTTCGACGTGCTGTTCGGCCCGGCCTACAAGGGCATTCCGCTGGCGGCGAGCATCGCGATCGCGCTGGCGGGCATGGGCAGGAACGTGCCGTTTGCGTACAACCGCAAGGAGGCCAAGGATCATGGCGAGGGCGGCACGGTGGTCGGCGCGAAACTGCAGGGCCGCGTGCTGATTGTCGACGATGTGATTTCGGCGGGGACTTCGGTGCGCGAGTCGGTGGACCTGATCCGCTACGCGGGCGCCGAACCGGCCGGGGTGGTGATCGCGCTGGACCGTATGGAGCGCGGCGGTGGCGACAAGTCGGCGGTGCAGGAAGTGCGCGAGCAATATGACATTCCGGTGGTGGCTGTGGTCACGCTGGACAATCTGGTGGAGTTTCTGGAACACGATGCAGACAGACAACAAGAATTGCAGGCCGTGGCAGACTACCGTGCGAGGTATGGCGTATAGCGCGCTGGCAGTCGCTCTGCTGCTGGCCGCGGGCACAGCGCAGGCGACCATGTACCGCTGGGTGGACGGCAACGGCCGCGTGCATTACAGCGATACGCCGCCGATGACCTTTCAGAAAAGCGGCGGCGCCGAGTTGAGTAAACAGGGCAATGTCATCAGGCGTACGCAATCCGAGGCCGAGCGTCAGGCCGAGGCCGAGCGTCGGGCCGAGCAAAAGCGCATTAAGGTGGAACAGGACAAGCAGGCACAGCTCGATCGCGCGCTGACCCAGACCTACACCACCGAAGCGGAAATCGACCTCGCACGCGACCGTGCGCTGGAGCATCATAAACTGGCGATCAAGGGGGCTGAAGTCCGCGGCAAGGCGGTGGAAGCGAACCTGGCGGAATTGAAGGCGCGTATCGCCAATATCGAAAAGGCAGGCCGCCCGGTTTCGCCCAATCTGAAGGAACGGCTGGATCAGGTCATCCAGGAGGGTCTGGACTTGAAGCGCACCATCTTCAGCAACGAAGAGGCGATGGTGCAAGTGGGCGAGAAATACGCGGCCGACAAGGCGCGCTTCCGCGAGCTGACGGGCAAATAAGGGTCTCGTGGGGAAAGCGTTTGAACCACAGAGGCACAGAGACACAGAGGTAAAACAAAGCGTTATTTCAGTTGGGCACATCACCCGATGGGGGATGCCAATCACTTGTTGTTTCTTGATTTTCTCTGTGTCTCTGTGCCTCTGTGGTGAGATTCTTGGTTTTTGGATTACCGCAGCCGGGCTTTCAGCAATTCGTTGACCTGCGCCGGATTGGCCTTGCCGCGGCTGGCCTTCATCACCTGTCCCACCAGGGCATTGAAAGCCTTTTCCTTGCCGGCACGGAATTCCTCGACCGATTTCGGATTGGCGGCGAGCACGTCGTCGACGATCTTTTCCAGTTCGCCGGAATCGGACATCTGCTTCAAGCCGCGCGCCTCGATGATGGCGTCGACCTCGCCGGCGCCTTCCCACAGCCCTTCGAACACCTGCTTGGCGAGCTTGCCGGAGAGCGTGCCGTCCTGAATGCGCACGATCAGTGTGCCGAGCTGCGCTGCCGAGACCGGACTTTGCGCGATGTCGAGCTCGGCCTTGTTCAGCGCGGCCGAGAGTTCGCCCATCACCCAGTTGGCGGCAAGCTTGCCCTGGCCGCAGACACGGGCGGCTGCCTCGAAGAAATCGGCGAGCGCACGCGAACTCGTCAGCACCGCCGCGTCGTAGGCCGATACGCCATAGCCAGCCTGGAAGCGTGCCTGCATCGCAGCCGGAAGTTCGGGCAGGCCGGCACGCACCGCTTCGATCCAGTCCTCGTCGAGCTTCACCGGCAACAGGTCGGGGTCGGGGAAGTAGCGGTAATCGTGTGCGTCTTCCTTGCTGCGCATCATGCGTGTCTCGCCGGTGTCGGGGTCGAACAGCACCGTGGCCTGCTCGATGCGGCCGCCGTCCTCCAGCGTCTCGATCTGCCAGCGGACTTCGAAGTCGATCGCCTGTTGCAGAAACTTGAAGGAGTTGAGGTTCTTGATTTCGCGGCGGGTGCCGAATTCGGCCTGCCCGACCGGGCGTACCGAGACATTGGCGTCGACGCGGAAGCTGCCTTCCTGCATGTTGCCGTCGCAGATGCCGATCCAGGTCACCAGCGTGTGCAGTGCGCGGGCGTAGGCCACGGCCTCGGCACTTGAGCGCATCTCGGGCTCGGAGACGATCTCCAGCAATGGCGTGCCGGCGCGGTTGAGGTCGATTCCGGTCATGCCATGGAAATCCTCGTGCAGCGATTTGCCGGCGTCCTCTTCCATGTGGGCGCGGGTGAGGTGGATGGTTCTTTCTTCACCCTCGACCACGATCTTCAGCGCGCCACCCTCGACGATGGGTTTGGCCAGCTGGCTGATCTGGTAGCCCTTGGGGAGGTCGGGATAGAAGTAGTTCTTGCGGTCGAACACGTTGACGCGGTTGAGGTGCGCGTCGACCGCCAGGCCGAACCTGATTGCGCATTCCACCGCTTTCTTGTTCAGCACCGGCAGCACACCGGGCAGGGCGATATCAACCGCGCTTGCCTGGGTGTTGGGCGCCGCGCCGAAGGCGGTGCTGCTGCCCGAAAAAATTTTTGATTTGGTTGCGAGCTGGGTGTGCACTTCCAGCCCGATGACGGTTTCCCACTGCATAATTAGTGCTCGCTTAACCTTTAATTCCTGTGAGGGAGATGATTCTGTTTTTGAAATCCTGGTATTCGCTGCTCTTGGAATCGGCCAAGCGGTCCATGAGGTAAAACTGGTCCGTGCTCGGCGACTCTTTATGGGCCATCGGCATGTCCAGGCGATTGACATTGGCCACGGTCCAGCACTCCGTATAGCCTTCCGAGCGGGCTTTACGGTGGCTCTTCTCGGCCTCGCCGATGCGGTTGTGGATGTTGGAGAAATCCGTTCCACCCTTGATCTCGATGGCGATGATGTTGCGGAAGCCTGTTGCCATTTGCTCGCGGATGATGATGTCGGGGTCGGCGGCAAACTCGATCAACACCATGCGGCGGGGAGCGTTCCTGATTTCGATCCGGTTTGCCTCGGTGGTCTGCGCTGCCTTTTTGACGATGGCGTGGATGATTTCGGATACTTTTAAAATGGCGGCATCGCCCTTGCGTACGTTGGCGCCGCCGCGCAATTGCGGGCCGAAGGTGAGCAGGGATAGATCGTCAAGCAGGCGCTTGCTTACGCGCTCTGGGCCAATGCCTTCGATTAATTGGGAGGCAACTTTATTGAGTGCTTTGCATAAGTCATCTAAGGTGCCATTCCTTTTTGAGGGTAATTGGGCCTCGGTTTCCATGCACTTAGGGCCCGATGCGCCGGTTGCTGTTGTGAAGAATTCCTTCTGGCTGTAGCCGAGCAGCAGGCGATAGTAGGCGAGCAATTTCGGATTGGCTCGCAGTACCGACGGTGTGGCGAAGGCCAACTCGCCGCGCAGGCCATGCTTGGCCAACGCAGCAAGGCTGGTCTTGGGTGTGAGGCGTGCCAATTCTTTATCCACGTCAGCGATGTCTAGACTTTCCACAGCCAGCCCCAAGGCATCCTGAAGATAAAGGCTGCGTGCTTTAGCAAGGCGAAGGAGAAGTCGATTTGCTGTTCGAAGGCGGGGAACTGGAACATCAGGCTGCCTTCAAGCGCAATACATTATGCGTGAGCGGCCTCAGGCGTTCGACCGCTAGATCGACATATTCCGGATTCAGCTCGATGCCGAGATAGCGGTGCCCTAGTTTTTGGCAGACGAGGCCCACTGTGCCGGAACCAAAGAAAGGGTCGAGCACGAAGTCATTCTCCCGTGCGGTGCTGAGAATGCAGGGTTCGATGAGTTGCGGTGGAAATACGGCGTAATGGGCGTGTTCCGTGGCCTGGGTATTGATGCTCCAGACCGAGCGTCGATTGCGCAGGGCGCCATTTACAGCTGGCTCCTTGGCAGTGGCATGGTCGTAGAAGTACCGTTCCGACTTGCTGAACATGAACAAGTATTCGTGGCAGCGGGTGGGGCGGTCCTTCACGCTTTCGGGCATGGCATTGGGCTTGTGCCAGACAATGTCACTGCGTAGATACCAACCGTCATCCTGAAGCGCGAAGGCCAAGCGCCAAGGTATGCCGAGCAGGTCTTTGGGTTTTAGACCCTCGGGCGTGTCGGGGCGGACCGACATGGCGCGTGCTGGATTTTTCTTGTCTGGCGCACGGTAGCCACGGTTGCCGCTGGTATAGCCGTCGCCGATATTTAGCCAGAGCACGCCGTCGTTGCGCAATACTCGCTTGGCCTCGGCGAAGACGGCGACCAGGCGGTTGATGAACTGCGGCAGGGTTTCTTCTAGGCCGATCTGACCTTCGATGTCGTAGTCCCTGAGGCCCCAATAGGGGGGGGAGGTCACGATGCACTGGATGGATTGTGAAGGCAGGCGCTGCAATGCATGCAAGGCATCGCCTTCGAAGATCGTAGATTCCACCAGTTCATGGCGTTTTGGCGATGGTACGGTTTCCAGCCTCATGACCTACTCTCCAATTATTTTTAATCTGCCGTAGCTTGAATTAAACCATCAAATGGCCGGAATGCGGCTGTGCCAGTCGGTGACGCGCTGGTACTGGTGGGCGACGTTGAGCATTTTCGCCTCGGAAAAATAGTTGCCGATCAGCTGCAGGCCGATCGGCAGGCCCTTGGCGTCGAAGCCGCACGGCAGCGACATGCCGGGCAGTCCCGCGAGGTTGGCGGGAATGGTGTAGAGATCGTTGAGATACATCTCGACCGGGTCGTCGGATTTTTCGCCGAGGGCAAACGCGGTGCCCGGCGCGGTGGGGCCGAGGATGACGTTGCAGGCCTTGAAGGCCTGGTTGAAGTCGTCGGCGATCAGGCGGCGGATTTTTTGCGCCTGCAGATAATAGGCGTCGTAGTAGCCGTGCGAGAGTACATAGGCGCCGATCATGATGCGGCGCTTCACTTCCGCGCCGAAGCCCTGCGCGCGGGTCTTGCAGTACATGTCGTCGAGGCTGGCGTAGTCCGGTGCGCGGTAGCCGTAGCGCACGCCGTCGAAGCGCGACAGATTGCTGGACGCCTCGGCGGGCGCCAGCACGTAGTACACCGGGATCGCCAGTTTCGAGTTGGCGAGCGAGATCTCGATGGTCGTGGCGCCGAGTTTCTTCAGCGCGGTGACCGCGGCTTCGACGGCGGCAGCGACTTCGCAGTTGAGGCCCTCGGCGAAGAACTCGCGCGGCAGGCCGACGCGCAGGCCGGCAAGCGGCCGGTCGAGGTCGCGCGTATAGTCCTCTTTCTCGCGCTCCAGACTGGTCGAGTCGTTGGGGTCGAAGCCGGTCATCACGTTCAGGAGCAGCGCGCAGTCCTCGGCCGACGGCGCCATCGGCCCGGCCTGGTCGAGGCTGGAGGCGAACGCGATCATGCCGTAGCGCGACACCAGGCCGTAGGTCGGCTTCAAGCCGGTGATGCCGCACAGCGCGGCGGGCTGGCGGATCGAGCCGCCGGTATCGGTGCCGGTGGCGGCAGGCGCCATGCGTGCGGCGACGCAGGCGGCTGCGCCACCCGAGGATCCACCGGGCACGTAGGCCGTATTCCAGGGGTTTTTCACCGCACCGAAATAGCTGGTCTCGTTGGAAGAGCCCATGGCGAACTCGTCCATGTTGGTCTTGCCCAGGCTCGGCATGCCGGCGGCCTTGAAACGCTGGATCACATGCGCGTCGTAGGGCGCGACGAAGTTGTGCAGCATCTTCGAGCCGCAGGTGGTGAGCCAGCCGTCGGTGCAGAAGATATCCTTGTGCGCGATCGGCACGCCGGTGAGCGGGCCCGCCTGGCCCGCGGCGATGCGTGCATCGGCGGCGGCGGCTTCGAGCAGGGTCTTCTCGGCGTTCACCGTGATGAAGGCGTTGATGGCCGGATTCAGCGCGGCGATGCGGTCGAGGTACTGCCGGGCAAGTTCGCAGCTGGAAACCTGTTTTGCGGCGAGCTGCGCGGCGAGCGCGGAAAGGCTGGCGTCTGGCATGATTTATTCGATGACTTTAGGGACGAGGTAGAGGCCATTCTCGACCGCGGGGGCGACGGCCTGGAAGGCGGCATGGCGGTCGGTTTCGGTCACCACGTCGTCGCGCAGGCGCTGATATACCTCTTGCGCGTGCGCCATCGGGGCGATGCCGGCCGTGTCCACCGCCTGCATGGTGGCGATCAGGTCGAAAATGGTGTTGAGCTGGGTTTGCGTGGTCTGCGCCTGGGCATCGTCGATTTCGATGCGGGCAAGGCGGGCGATGCGCTTGACGTCGTCCGGGGTGAGGGACATGGAAGCACCTGATGACTTACGGGAACGAAGCGCGTTAGGGTATCATAGCTCCCTTGTTTTTTATGCCCTTTCGCCCCGCCTGACGCGGGCGTTGCCGCCACCATGTTCAAGTTCCTGACCAGCTATTTTTCCACCGATCTTGCGATCGACCTCGGTACCGCCAACACGCTGATTTATGTGCGCGGCCGCGGCATTGTGCTGGACGAACCCTCGGTGGTGTCGATCCGTACCGATGCGGTGGGCGGCAAGCGCACGGTGCAGGCGGTGGGTGTGGATGCCAAGCAGATGCTGGGCCGCACCCCGGGCAACCTGCAGGCGATCCGGCCGATGAAGGACGGGGTGATTGCCGATTTCACCGTCACCGAGCAGATGCTCAAATATTTCATCAAGAAGGTGCACGACACCCGCATGCTGCGCCCCAGTCCACGCATCATCATCTGCGTGCCGTGCGGCTCGACCCAGGTGGAGCGCCGGGCGATCCGCGAATCGGCGATCGGCGCCGGCGCGCGTCAGGTCTACCTGATCGAGGAGCCGATGGCGGCGGCAATCGGCGCCGGCTTGCCGGTGGCCGAGGCCACCGGTTCGATGGTGGTCGACATTGGCGGCGGCACCACCGAGGTCGGCGTGATCTCGCTCGGCGGCGTAGTGTATGCCAACTCGGTGCGTGTCGGCGGCGACCGCATGGACGAGGCCATCATCAACTACATTCGCCGCAACTACGGCATGCTGATCGGCGAGGCGACCGCCGAGCAGGTCAAGAAAAAAATGGGCTCGGCTTTTCCCGGCGCCGAGGTGCTGGAAATGGAAGTCAAGGGCCGCAGCCTGGCCGAGGGCGTGCCGCGCAGCTTCAATGTGTCGTCCAACGAAATTCTCGAAGCGCTGACCGAACCGCTGAATGCCATCGTCAGCGCGGTGAGAATGGCGCTGGAGCAGACACCGCCGGAACTCGGTGCCGACATCGCCGAAAAAGGCATGGTGCTGACCGGCGGCGGCGCGCTGATGCGCGACCTCGACCGTCTGCTGATGGAGGAAACCGGGCTGCCGGTGATTGTCGCCGACGACCCGCTGACCTGCGTGGTGCGCGGTTGCGGGCTTGCCCTGGAAGACATGGACAAACTGGCGTCGGTGTTTACCAACGAGTGAATGTAGCTGCGCGCGGCACGGCTGACGGGAACGACTGATGGCGATGCCAGGCCAGCTCATGTTCGCCCGCCGGCTGGGGCCGACGGCACGCCTGTTGATCTGGCTCCTGGCCGGCGCTTCCTGTGTGGCGGTCGATGCCCGTTATCACGCGCTCGATGGCTTGCGCAGCGGGTTTTCGCTGGTGCTGCAGCCCGCCCGCGCGATCATGCGCACCCCCTTCGACATCGCTGCCGAACTCGGTGGCTTCTTCGTCCGTCACCGCCTTCTGCAAAAAGAGCGCGATGCCCTTCTGACCGAACGTGCGCGGCTTCTGGTCGATGTGAACACCGCGCAAGAACTGGTTCGCGAAAATACCGAATTGCGTACCCTGCTGCAGCTGCAATCGCGCCCCGGCCAAAGGGTAATCCACGCTGCCCTGCTGTATCGGGGGCACGACTGGTTTGCCCAGCGCATCACCCTCGACCAGGGCGGCGGCGCGGGGCTGCGTCGCGGCCTGCCGGTAGTCGATGCCAGCGGCCTGGTGGGGCAGGTGAGCCGGGTGTATCCGGGATCGAGCGAAGTCATGCTGGTGAGCAGCCCGCAGCAGTTGACCCCGGTGCTGGTCGAGCGCACCGGCCAGCGCGGGCTGGCCGCCGGCAACGGGCACAGCCGGATGGAGCTGCGTTACATGCCGGCGCAGACCGATATCCGGCCGGGCGACCGTTTGCTGACATCGGGCATCGACCGGGTGTATCCGGCGGGTATTCCGGTGGCGCGCGTCAGCCGGGTCTCGCGTTCGCAATCCAGCCCCTATCTGCGGGTGGAAAGCCTGCCGCTGGCGGGCCTCGACCGTTCCCGTGCCGTGCTGGTGCTGATCGCCGATCCGCAGGTGACCAGGCCATGACCGCGGCGACCCAGACCCCGGGTAGCTGGCGCCGCATCCTCGGCACCCTGACCCTGGCGGTGCTGCTGGAGCAGCTGCCGTGGTCGGGCCTGGCACTGGCCCTGCGGCCGGACTTCGTGCTGGTCGGCGTGCTGTTCTGGACCCTGCATCAGCCCGCGCGCATCAGCTTCGGCGCGGCGTTTTTTCTTGGCCTGATGGCCGATTTCCAGGATGGCGCAGTATTCGGGCAGCATGCCATCGCCTATGTGGCCGGTGTCTATCTGGTGCTGTTTCTGCGCCTGCGGCTACTGCAGTTCGATCCGCTCCGCCAGGCCGCGCAGCTGTTCCCCATTCTGCTGACGGTACAGCTGCTGGTGCTGCTGATCGGCTGGCTGGCGGTCAATCCGCCGACCGGTCTGGCCATGCTGCTGCCGGTGTTGAGCAGCACCGTGCTGTGGTATCTGATTGCCCTGTTTGTGCGTCTGTGGCACGGCAAGGGGATGCAGGATCGGGCCTGATTCCGAATGGGTTTCGTCACGCAACTGAAAAATCTGGATCGTGAGCTGGCCCACTTTCATGGGCGGCTGAAAGTAGGCGCGGCCCTTGTCGCGCTGCTGGCGGCCGCACTGCTGGCGCGCGGATTTTATCTACAGGTCGTGCAGCACGAGCACTATATCCAGCGCGCCGAAAGCAACCGTATTTCGCGGGTACCCACCGCGCCCAACCGCGGGCTGATTCTCGATCGTAACGATCGCATCCTGGCGGAAAACTATTCGGCCTACACGCTGGAGCTGACGCGGGCGCGGACCGACAATCTGGAGGCCACGCTGACCGAGGTGGGCACGCTGATCGAGATTACGCCGGGACAGCTGCGGCGTTTTCGCCGCTTATTGAGCGAATCGCACGAGTTCGAAACTGTGCCACTGAAAAGCAAGCTGACCGACGAGGAAGTGGCGATCGTCGCCGCCAACCGCTATCGCCTGCCGGGGGTGGAAGTGAAGGCGCGGCTGTTCCGCAACTACCAGGCTGGGCCCGGCATGGCGCATGTGCTGGGCTTTATCGGCCGCATCAACGACCGCGACCTGAAACAGCTGCGCGACGACGGCCGCGAGCAGAACTACAAGGGCAGCGCCCACATCGGCAAGACCGGGCTGGAGCAGAGTTACGAAACCCTGCTGCACGGCCGCACCGGCTTCGACCAGATGGAGACCGACGCCAGCGGCCGGGCGGTGCGCATGCTGTCGCGGATTCCGCCGGTACCGGGCAAGGATCTGCGCCTGTATCTCGATGCGGCGCTGCAGGCGGTGGCCGAACATGCGTTCGGCGATTACCTCGGCGGACTGGTGGCGCTCGACCCCAACACCGGCGGAGTGCTGGCGCTGGTCTCCCGGCCCGGATTCGACCCCAACCTGTTCATCGACGGCATCGACCCGGAAACCTGGAAATCGCTCAACGAATCGCCGGAGCGGCCGATGGTGAACCGCGCCCTGCGCGGCATCTATCCTCCCGGTTCGACGATCAAGCCGCTGATGGCGCTGGCCGGTCTCGAACTGGGGCTGCGCAAGCCGTCGGACAGCATCAACGATCCCGGCTTTTTCAGTCTACCCAACAGCAGCCATCAGTTCCGTGACTGGAAACGCGGTGGGCATGGGGTCGTCGATCTGCGTCGATCCATCTCCCAGTCGTGCGATGTCTATTATTACCAGCTGGCGGTGGACATGGGGATCGATCGCATGCACGACTACCTGGCGCAGTTCGGCCTGGGCGAAAAAACCGGCATCGACCTGGACGGTGAGTCGGCCGGCCTGCTGCCCTCGCCCGACTGGAAGCGGCGCCGCTTCAAGCAGCCCTGGTATCCCGGCGAGACGGTGATTGCCGGTATCGGTCAGGGTTATCACCTGACCACCCCGCTGCAACTGGCGGTGGCGGCGGCCATGCTCGCCAACGGCGGTGTGCGGATCGAGCCACGCCTGGTGCAGGCGGTGCGCGACCCGCTTACCCATACCTGGCAGCCGCAGCCGGGTGGTGCGCGCGCCCAGCTGGCGATCGCCCCGAGGCACCTGGAGGTCGTACGCGAAGGCATGATGGACGTGATGCGCACGGGCGGCACCGCGGCCAGATCGGTGGCCGGCGCGCCCTATACCGTCGCCGGCAAAACCGGCACCGCGCAGGTGGTCGGCATCAAGCAGGGCGAGCGCTACGACGCCGGCAGGCTGGCGCGGGAGCATCTCGATCATGCGCTGTTCATTGCCTATGCTCCGGCCGAGAACCCCGCCATCGCGGTGGCGGTGATAGTGGAAAACGGCGGCTCGGGCAGCGGCACCGCGGCGCCGATCGCGCGTGCGGTGTTCGATTATTACCTGACCGGGAAGCGACCCGGCGACATGAAACTGGAGGCGGAAAATGGCGCGGACTAGCCACTGGATCGTGCGCCGGCTGAGCCATCTCGACGGCATTTTGCTGGTGCTGGTGCTGCTGCTTCTGGGCATCAGCCTGGCGGTGGTGACGAGCGCCTCGGGACAGAGCCCGGCGCGCATCAGCGGCCACCTGGTCAACATCGGGCTGGCGCTGGGAGTGATGATGGTGATGGCCAATGTGCCGCCGCATCTGCTGTCCAGGGTGGGGCCACCCTTATTTGCCGCGGGCGTGCTGCTGCTGATCGGAGTGGCGCTGTTCGGCGAGGTCCACAATGGCTCGCGGCGCTGGCTGAACCTGGGCTTCATGGCGTTCCAGCCGTCGGAACTGCTGAAGCTGGCGCTGCCCTTGACGCTGGCCTGGTATTTCCAGCGCAACGAGGCGGTGCGGCGCGCGAAGCACTATCTGGTCGGCGGCGTGCTGGTTCTGGTGCCGCTGCTGCTGATCCTGCGCCAGCCCGATCTCGGCACGGCGCTGATGATCGGCGCCTCGGGCTTCTATCTGCTGTTCTTCGCCGGCCTGTCGTGGAAGGTGATTCTCGGCGGCGGTATCCTCGGCGCGGCCAGCCTGCCGGTGGTGTGGGGCTTGATGCACGAATACCAGCAGCGCCGCGTGCTGACCCTGCTCGATCCCACGTCCGACCCGCTGGGCGCCGGCTATCACATCATCCAGTCCACCATCGCGATCGGCTCGGGCGGGATGTTCGGCAAGGGCTGGATGCAGGGCCCGCAAAGCCAGCTCGATTTCATTCCGGAGCGGACAACCGATTTTGTGTTTGCCGTGTTTGGCGAGGAATTCGGCTACGTCGGGGTGATTTTTCTGGTGGGATTGTATCTGGCCATTGTCGCGCGCGGCCTGGTCATCGCGGCGCGGGCGCCGACGCTGTTCGGCCGGCTGATGGCGGCCACGCTGAGCCTCAATCTGTTCACCTACGCATTCGTCAACATGGGCATGGTGTCGGGCATTCTGCCGGTGGTTGGCGTGCCGTTGCCGCTGATGAGCTATGGCGGCACCGCGCTCATTACGCTGCTGCTGGGGATGGGCATCCTGATGAGCGTGGCGACGCATCGCCAGCTCAACAAATCGTGACGCGATAAAATACAGCCATGAACAAGATATCGATACTGACTCTGGGCATGCTTGCCGCCGTGCTGGCGCTCGCCGGTTGCGGCAGCGGCCCATCCGTTTCAGCCAGGCCCGAGCCCGCCACGACGGCCAAAAGCGGCGGCTACTACCTCGACGACGGTCCCGAGGCCCAGCCGCCGGCCAATCTGGATGCCGTTCCCGACGCGGTGCCGCGCGACGAACCGCTGCATCGCTTCGCCAACCGCACTTATGCTGTGCTGGGCAACACCTACACGCCGCAGGTCGAACGCCGCGCGCACAGCGAGGAAGGTCTGGCCTCGTGGTACGGCCGCCGCTTCCACGGCAAAAAAACCGCATCGGGCGAGGTCTACGACATGTATGCCATGACCGCCGCGCATCCCACCCTGCCGATTCCGAGTTACGCGCGGGTCACCGCGCTCGACAACGGCAAGTCCGTGGTGGTGCGCATCAACGACCGTGGCCCGTTTCACAGCAAGCGCGTCATCGACCTGTCGTACACCGCCGCCCACAAGCTGGGCTACCTGAAGCGCGGCAGCACCCGGGTACGGGTGGAAAGCCTCGACCCGGCCGCCTATGACGCGCAGGGCGAGGCGTTGCAAGAAGGGATCTACCTGCAGGTGGGCGCGTTTTCGCACGCCGATAATGCGCAGCAATTGCTTACCCGCCTGACGCGCGCGCTCGACCTCGACACCGACCGCACCCGCGTGGTGCTCAAGGGCGCCCTGCACCGCGTGCAGCTCGGGCCTTATCCCGGTGACGATGCGGCGCAGGCGGATCGCGCGCGGGTGCGGGAACGTCTCGACCTGAATGCTGTCTTGGTCAGACGCGATTGATTTAAGGGCCAGGCATGAATATTTTTTGGCTGGGGCTGGCGCTCCTGTTTTCTGCATCGGCCTGGGCGGCGCCTGCCGGCATCATGGCGCGCGCCTGGGTAGTGATCGACCAGACCAGCGGACGCGAGCTGGCTTCGTATCAGGCCGATCTGCCGCTGGCGCCGGCCTCGCTGACGCAGCTGATGACGGCCTACGTGCTATTGGGTGATATCCGCAAGGGCAAGCTGAGCCTGAGCGAGGCGCTGACCGTGCCGGAAGCCGCCACCGAGGCCGACGGCGCACGCGTGTTTCTCAAGGCGGGCGAGCAGGTGAGCGTAGACATCCTGCTACAGGCGATGCTGGTACTGTCGGCCAGCGATGCCACGCTTGCGCTGGTGACCGCGACCGACGGCAGCGAGGCGGCGTTTGTCGAGCGCATGAACCGCGAAGCCAGGCGGCTCGGCATGTCCAAAACCCGTTTCATGAACGCCACCGGATTGACCGAGCCGGGACACGAATCGAGTGCCCGCGACCTTGCCTTGCTGTCGCGCGCACTATCGCGCGATTTTCCCGAGCGGCAGGATTTTTTCACGCAAAAGGAACTGGTCTTCAAGGGCATCACGTACTACAACGGCAATCGCCTGTTGTGGCGCGACAGCACGGTGACCGGCCTCAAGGTTGGACGTACCGTCCAGGCCGGTTATTGCATGGCGGCATCGGCCCGGCGCGGCGATCAGCGTCGCATCGCCGTGGTGCTGGGCGGGCGATCCGACGCGCAGCGCACCCAGGATGCCCTGCGCTTGCTGAATTACGGCTTCGAGAATTTCGAAAGCGTGCGGCTTTACCGCGCGCAGCAGCCGGTCAAGGTGGTGCCCCTCTACCGCGGCGCGCGCTCGATGGTGAGCATGGGGTTTGCGCAGGATTTCCACTTGCTGGTTCCCACGGGCAGCGCCGTTCGCGTCAAGGCCGAAGTCATCACCCGGCAGCCGATCGTGGCGCCGGTGCGCAGAGGCCAGCGCATGGGGACGCTGCGGCTGGTGCTCGACGGCACGCCGGTCGGCGACTATCCCCTGGTTGCGCTGCACGATGTCGCCGTGGCCGGCATCTTCGGCCGTGGCTGGGATTCGATCCGGCTCTTCTTCGCGAAATGAGCGCTTATCTGAACGGCCGGTTTCTGCCGCTTGCCGACGCGAAGGTTTCGGTGCTCGACCGCGGCTTCGTCTTCGGCGACGGCGTCTACGAGCTGGTGCCGGTGTACTCGAAAAAGCCGTTCCGGCTCGACGAACACCTGCGCCGCCTGCAGGGCAGCCTCGACGGCATCCGCCTGGCCAACCCACATGACACCGGGGTTTGGCACGAATTGATCCTGCGGCTGGTCGAACTGCAGGACTTCGCCGACCAGTCGGTCTACATCCAGGTCACGCGCGGCATGCCTGTTGAAGGACAGCCGCCGCGCGATCATGCCTTTCCGCAGGGCGTGCCGCCGACTGTCTTCATGTTTTCACAGCCGCTGGCGACGTCGACTCCCGCACAAAAGGCCGCCGGGGTGTGCGCCGTCAGCGCTGTCGACAACCGCTGGCAGCGCTGCAACATCAAGGCGATCTCGCTGCTGGCCAACATCCTGCTGCGGCAGCAGGCGGTCGACGCCGACTGTGCCGAGACCGTGATGCTGCGCGACGGCTTCCTGACCGAAGGCGCGGCAAGCAATATTTTCGTGGTGAAGGACGGCGTGCTGCGGGCGCCGCTGCCGTCCAGCCTGATGTTGACCGGCGTCACCTACGACGTGGTGCTGGAACTCGCCGCCGCGCACGGCATTCCGCATGAGGTACGGGCGATTTCCGAGGCCGGGGTGCGCAGTGCCGACGAGTTGTGGATGACCTCCTCGACCAAGGAGATCATGGCCATCGTGAAACTCGACGGCGTACCGGTCGGCGCCGGCGTGCCGGGGCCGCTGGCGCAGCGGATGGACGGCTTGTATCAAACTTTCAAGCAGCAGGTCATGCGCGCATGAGCGAAGAAGAGACACTGCTGAAATTCCCCACCGATTTCCCGGTCAAGATCATGGGCGAGCGGCGCGACGACTTCGCGCAGACCATGGTCGAACTGGTGCTGCGCCACGCCCCCGATTTCAGGGCCGAGACCATCGAGATGCGGGCATCCAGCGGCGGCAACTACCTGTCGGTGACCTGTGTGGTGCGCGCCACCTCGAAGGCGCAGCTCGATGCGCTGTATCGCGAGATCACGGCGCATCCGTGGGTGAAGATGGCATTGTGAGTGCCAGGGATCAGGGATCGGGAATCAGGGATCAGGGAGGCGTGGCGGTCGTGCGCAGCTTGGGGCAAGTGGCTTATGAGCCGACCTGGCGGGCGATGCAGGATTTCACTGCGCGACGTACGGCCGATACGCCTGATGAACTCTGGCTGCTGGAGCATCCGCCGGTCTACACCCAGGGGCAGGCTGGCCGTGCCGAGCATCTGATCGCTGCAACCGACATTCCCGTGGTGCCGATCGACCGCGGCGGCCAGATCACCTATCACGGACCGGGTCAGGTGGTGGCCTATGTGCTGGTAGACCTGCGGCGGCGCGGCTACGGCATCCGCGAACTGGTGGCGCGCATGGAGCAGGCTGTCATCAACGTGCTGGCGGCCCAGGGCGTGACTGCCGCGCGGCTGGTCGGCGCCCCCGGCATCTATATCGACGGCGCCAAAATCGCCGCGCTCGGTCTGCGCGTCAAGCACGGCTGCACCTATCACGGGCTGGCATTCAACGTCGACATGGACCTGGCGCCGTTCGCCGCCATCAACCCGTGCGGCTACGCCGGGATGCCGGTGATGCAATGCCGCGATCTCGGCGTGAAGCTGTCCCCGCCGCAGGCCGGGCAGGCGCTCGCCCGTGCCTTGCTCGACACGATCTATTCCTGACTGATTCTCCAGCTAAAGGCGTTCCCGATCGGGATGCCCTGTGGTCTTCCCTGGCCCCTACTTCTCCAGCAATTCCCGGATCGCCCGGATAATTTCCGGGTGATCGAATTCGCGCCCGCCGATGGCGCTGGCGACGATGCGCCCCTGCTTGTCGACCAGGAAGGTGGTCGGTAGCCCCGCTACTTTCCACGCCTGCATGGTGCGGCTGCGGGTGTCGAGCAGGATGGGGAAGGTCGGGACGGTGTCGAGCTGCCCGGTAAAGGTCTCGATGGTGTCGGCATTCTCGCCGACATCCACCGCCAGCACACTGAAGGCCTCGCCCTTGAGCGTCTGCGACAGACGTTCCATCGACGGCATTTCGCGCCGGCACGGCGGACACCAGGTGGCCCAGAAATTGATCAGCACGACCTTGCCTTTGAATTGCGCGAGGTCGTACGGCTGGCCGTCGAGGTCTTTGAGCTTGAGCATCGGGGCGGGCTTGGGCGCCTGCCTGGTCAGGCTGCGGGACAGGGGCGGCAGGTCGGCCGCAATGGCGCTCGCCACCGGCACGCCCGGCAAGCAAAGCACGGCAAACGCCATGCTCGTCAATCGATTACGCATTTTCATCGGCACACCTCACCTGTTCGAGTTTTCCTGAATGTCGCTTGCCGTCGGCGCGCCAGACGAAGCGCAGCGTGAACGCACCGCCGCGCGGCACACTGTAGCTCGTCATGCCCTGGTTCCAGTCGCCCGGCGCAAAAGTTTGCGTGGCGGGGAACTGCGCCCAGGTGAAGGCGATGCGTGCCGCTTCGGGTACGTCCAGATGCTTCCAGAGGCGCTCCCACTGGGTCTTGCTGCGGATGGCGCGCGGCGGCTGCCCGACCGATTCATAGCGCCAGTCGGCCAGCCGGTGACGGATCGGCGTGCTGCCGATATTGCGCACTACGGTCATGAAGACGCACTCGGTGGCGTAGCGTTCCGCCGCTTCGGGCGCGAATCCGCGCGCCTGATAAAAACCGCGTGCCTGGTCCGGACTGATCTGGGTCAGGCGCACCTGGATGCCGGCGGTTTCGGTTTGCCAGGTGGCAAGCCCGGTATCCGCGTCGACGCTTTGTTCGGTGGCGAGGGCGGCAAGCGGCCATGCTGCGAGAAGGGCCAGGGTCAGCAGTTGCATAGGCTAAAATCCACAGGGTTGATGTTCCCAGAGTTGTTCCGAGCCCATTATGGCAGATCCCATCCAGCACAAAGGCGTGGCGAAGACCGCACGCATCCCGATCAAGATCGTGCCGCAACCCAGAATGAGGTTGCCGTCGTGGATTCGCGCCAAATCGTCCAATGTGCCCAATGTCGGACGCCTGAAGGACATCCTGCGCGAGGCGAAGCTGCATACCGTGTGCGAGGAAGCCTCATGCCCCAATCTGGGCGAATGCTTCGGCCACGGCATCGCCACCTTCATGATCCTCGGCGACCTCTGTACGCGACGCTGCCCGTTCTGCGACGTCGGCCACGGCACCCCGCTGCCGCCGGACGCGGATGAGCCGCGCCATCTGGCCGAGACAATCGCGCTGATGGCGCTGAAATACGTGGTGATCACCAGCGTCGACCGCGACGACCTGCGCGATGGTGGGGCCGGGCATTTTGCGCTGTGCATCGCGGCGGTACGCGAAGCCTCGCCGGCCACCCGCATCGAAATTCTCACCCCGGATTTCCGCGGTCGGCTCGACAAGGCGCTCGCCATGCTCGATCGTGCGCCACCCGACGTGATGAACCACAACCTGGAAACCGTACCGCGCCTGTACAAGGCGGTGCGCCCCGGCGCCGACTATGCGCATTCGCTGAAACTGCTGCAGAACTTCAAGGCACGCCATCCCGGCATCCCCACCAAATCCGGCCTGATGCTGGGGCTGGGCGAGGACGACAACGAGATCCTGCAGGTGATGCGCGACCTGCGCGCGCACGGCGTCGACATGCTCACCCTCGGCCAGTACCTGCAGCCCTCGCAGCATCATCTGCCGGTGCTGCGCTTCGTCACCCCCGAGCGCTTCGCCCAGTTCGAGCAGGAAGCGTTGGCGATGGGTTTCAAGCATGCCGCCTGCGGCCCGATGGTGCGGTCGAGCTACCACGCCGACCAGCAGGCGGCGGGGGTATAGCCGGTTTCTTGGTCGATGGCTTGTGGCCAATGGACGATCCGAATGTATATCTATATTATACAAAGTTATGTTATTTAGATAAACCATAATAAGGTTGTTACATATGGATCCGCGCATCAGCCCATACGCCCCTGGCGCCGGTACGCAGCCTCCTGAACTGGCAGGGCGCGATGAAATTATCGAGAAAGCCGCAATTAGTTGGGCGCGCAGGCCGTGCCAAATCCTATGCCGAGCGACTGTTCGAATACCCCGAAATAGGGCCGCTTAAAGAGAGCGAGGCGCGGAGGGCGCTGGTGGTGCCTGCGAAGGAATTGGGCGTGGCTTATGAAGAAAGAGCGCTGGAGGAAATCCTGGCACAAACCAAGGCCTATCCCTATTTCCTTCAAGAGTGGGGTAAGCACAGTTGGCACTGCGCACATGCTTCACCCATAACGAGAGCGGACGCAGTTTCAGCAACCGAGCTTGCCATCCAGGAATTGGACGCCAGCTTTTTCAGGGTTCGATTCGACCGACTCACGCCGGCAGAGAAGCGGTACTTGCGTGCTATGGCGGAGCTGGGTGAGGGGCCGCACCGCTCCGGTGATATCGCCCATTTACTGAACCGGGATGTCCAGGCCGTAGCGCCGATTCGTTCAACCTTGATTGGCAAAGGGATGGTGTACAGTCCATCGCATGGCGATAACAGCTTTACCGTACCGCTGTTTGACGGCTATATGAAACGCGTGATGCCCGATCTGCAATGAGTCGAGAAATCGATGTGCGGCTACATTATTTCAGGAGCCGACGCCGCGTCAGCGCCAGCGCAATGACGTAGCCCAGGCTGCCGTAAATCAGCAGCGCTACGACGTGGAGTGCGATGTTGCCGGGCGCGACGCCGACGACCAGCGGGCGGGCCAGGTCGATGGCGTGGGTGAGCGGCAACCAGGCCGATACCGCCTGCACCGGCAGCGGCAGTTGCGACACCGGGAAGAACACGCCGCACAACAGCACCATTGGCGTGATCACCAGGCTGAAGTAGTAGAGGAAGAAGTCGTAGCTGGGCGACACCGCGTTCATTACCAGCCCCAGGCCGCCGAAGCAGAAGCCGACCAGCGCCACCACCGGGATGATCCACAGCGTCATCCAGAAGTTGCCGTACAGTCCCAGCCCCCAGATCACCGCCAGGATCGCCAGCCCCGAGAGCAGGCTCTTGGCCACCGCCCAGGTGAGTTCGCCCAGCATTACGTCGTCGAGCGTGAGCGGCGCGTTCATGATGGCGTCCCAGGTGCGTTGCACATGCATGCGCGAGAAGCTCGAATACAGCACCTCGAAGGTGGCGGCGTTCATCGTGCTGTAGGCCACCGTACCGGCGGCGAGGAAGGTGAGGTAGGGCATGCCACCGACGTCGGGCAAGAGGCTGCCGAGGCCGTATCCCAGACCCAGCATGTACAGCATCGGGTCGGCCAGGTTGCCGAGGATGGACGGAATGGCGAGCTTTCTCCACACCAGGTAGTTGCGCTGCCACACCGGGATGAAGCGCCAGGACAGGCGGGGGAGTCGCAGGTTGGAACGCATTTTCATCATCTAATCCCGCAGATCCCGCCCGGTGAGCTTGAGGAACACGTCCTCCAGGTTCGACGGCCGGTGCAGGTAGCGCAGCGCGGGCGCCCGCTTCAGCACGTCGATCACCTGCTCGGCATTACAGGTGTAGCAGAACAGGGTTTCACCGACGGTCTCGAAGCGCTGGCAGACAGCGTTGGCGTGATCGCGCCTCCAGGCGTCCAGCCCCTCGCCGTAGACCTCGACCACGGCCGGCTCGATGTGCGATTCGATCAGCGTACGCGGTGCGCCTTCGGCCACCATGCGGCCATGGTCGAGGATGGCCAGCCGGTCGGTGAGGCGTTCGGCCTCTTCCATGAAATGCGTGGTCAGCACGATGGTCTTGCCGTCCGCGATCAGCCGCCGCAGGCCCTGCCAGATCAGGTGGCGCGCCTGCGGATCGAGGCCGGTGGTGGGCTCGTCGAGAAACAGGATGTCGGGGTCGTGCACCAGCGCACGCGCCAGCGTCAGCCGTCGCTTCATGCCGCCCGACAGCTGGGCGATCTGCGCGTCGGCCTTGCTGGCGAGTCCGGCAAACTCCAGCAGCTGAGGCACGCGCGCGGCAATGGCGGCCTTGTCCATACCGAAATAGCGGCCGTAGGCGAGGAGGTTTTCGCGCACCGAAAAATCCGGGTCGAGGTTGTCCATCTGCGGTACCACGCCGATCTTCATGCGCGCCTCGCGCGCATGCTGCGGCACCGCGATGCCGGCCAGCTCGATGCTGCCGGCGTCGGGCTCGATCAGCCCGAGCAGCAACCTGAGCGTGGTGGTCTTGCCGGCGCCGTTGGGGCCCAGCAGGCCGAAGCATTCGCCGCGCCGCACGTTCAGGTCAAGACCGCGCACCACCTCGATGTCGCCGTAGCGCTTGGTGAGGCCACGCACCTTCAGCACGGACAGGCCTCCATGAAGGCTTGTTTCAGTTCCTTGAGCTTGCCGTGAAAGAAATGCCCGGCCCCCGGAATGGTTTTCATGGCAAGCCGTTGCTGTTCGGCCCACAGCCGCATGGCGGCGGGCGGGATGAGTTCGTCGGCGTCGCCGAAAATCACCACGGTGTCCGCCGGTACCGGGTCGAACTCGTACATGGTGACCGCCGGCGCGACCAGGATCAGGCGCTGGGCTTGCAGTTCCTGGCGCAGCCGGTGCTGCACGAAGGCACCGAAGGAAAACCCGGCCAGCGCCCACGGCAGGCCGGGGTAGCTCGCTTCGACGAAGCGGGCGACCGCCAGCAGATCCTCGGTTTCGCCCATCCCGGCGTCGAATGCGCCGTCGCTCATGCCGACGCCGCGAAAGT
This sequence comes from Thiobacillus sp., assembly GCA_035530575.1. Classification (GTDB taxonomy): domain Bacteria; phylum Pseudomonadota; class Gammaproteobacteria; order Burkholderiales; family Thiobacillaceae; genus Thiobacillus. The sequence continues at coordinate 53,727 of DATKUP010000003.1, forward strand.
TCGGCCGCACGCTGACCCAGCCGGCCTCGTTGGCGGCGCGGGCCAGGGTGGTGACGACCTTGTTGTCGAGGCTGCCGCCGTGCAGCGGATGCGGATGGGCCACCAGCAGCAGGCCGCGGCGATCGGTTTCGGGGTCGTCGATCACGGTTTCCAGCTTGCCGACTGAAACCGGGATGCGCAGCTTGTAGCGTTTTATTTTGGCCGCTTCGCCCGGCCGCTTCACTTCAGTTGCAGACGCTCGACGATACGCCCCTGCTTGAGGTGGACCTCGAAGATTTCATCGATGTCGGTCTCGTCCACGTAGGTGTACCAGACGCCTTCCGGATACACCACCAGCAGCGGGCCTTCGTCGCAGCGGTCGAGGCAGCCGGCGCTGTTGATGCGGCATTTGCCTTCACCGTTGAGGCCGGCCTGCTTGACCTTCTTCTTCAGGTAATCGCGCATGTGCTGGCCGCCCGAGGCGCCGCAGCATTTGGCGCCGTCCTCGCGCAGGTTGGTGCAGAAAAAGACGTGGTGCTTGTAATACAGGTCAGTCATTTCTCGAATTCCGAATATTTGAGGGCATTGCCGTGCGCTTTTTCGACCGGATATTTTCGCGCATTGAGCGCCAGCTTGTCGGCAGCGGCATCGAGCAGGTCGATGCTCAGCAGATCGGCCAGCCGGGTCAGGTAGATCAGCACGTCGGCAATTTCCTGGCGCACCGCCTCGTGCTGCTCGGCGTTCAGGTGCTGGCTTTGCTCAGGGGTCAGCCACTGGAAGGGTTCCAGCAGTTCCGCCGCTTCAACGGAGAGCGCCATGACCAGGTTCTTGGGCGTATGGTAGCTTTCCCATGCGCGCGCCCGTGCGAATTCGCGGATGCGCAGACGCAGGGTGTCGAGGCTGTCGATTTCGTGAGGGCGCATGGGGCGACATGATACCGCGACAGGCGGCGGACTTACGACACCCGTGCCGGTTTGCCGACGCCCTGGCCGGCGTGCGGCCCTTGCTTATAGACCCGGCATCATAATATTCATGAACTTTTGCAGATTTTGCGACGCCCACTTCCATGGAAAAAGAAGATGCACGCAAGCAGTCGCGGGAAGTGCTGCATGAATGCCGAAAACAAGTCATCCGCTTGCATCGCAAAGGCGTGGGCGTGATGCAAATCGCCCAACAACCTGGTTTGAGCCGGTCCGGCGTCAACGCTGCGCTGCGCCTGTTCGAGCAAGGCGGGGCTGGCGCACTCAAGCCCCACGCCAGAGGCAAGAAGCCGGGCACGGGACGCAGCCTGACGCCTGAGCAAGAGCGCGCCATTCAGGCCATCGTCATCGACAAACGCCCCGAGCAGATCAAAGATGGAGTTTGCGCTGTGGAGTCGGCCCGCAGTGCGCCAACTCATCGAGCGCGACTTGGGGATCAAGCTGTCTGTGCGTGCAGTGGGAGACTACCTGGCACGCCGGGAATTTACGCCCCTGCAGGCCGGACACCGGTGATGCGAGGCGGGTCAGCGCATCTCGGGCAGCACGATGTTGACTTCGATCGCCTCGAAATCCCCCTGTTTTTCCAGCCCGACCTTGATGTCCTCTCGATTCGATCGAGCCGAGAAGCCTTATCCGCCTCGCGGCAACCGTGGCCTAGGGAACCGCTGATTAATTTGTCATCCTATGCTTGCGCCAACTCGTTTTGAATAGGATATTCGAGACGAGCCAGGAGAAGGGTCTGAAGCCGAAGTTGTCATGAGTCGTTCGAGGCTGTTCGCAATGGTGGTTGCCCTTCTCCGCCC
>DATKUP010000004.1:0-17554 GCA_035530575.1 Thiobacillus sp.
CGGAATCAGTAAGGGCGGAGAAGGGCAACCACCATTGCGAACAGCCTCGAACGACTCATGACAACTTCGGCTTCAGACCCTTCTCCTGGCTCGTCTCGAATATCCTATTCAAAACGAGTTGGCGCAAGCATAGGATGACAAATTAATCAGCGCTTCCTTAGGTTTATAGACGCTGGGCGGCGTTTTGCTGCAGGCGGCGCAGGGTCTGGAACAGCTTGAGCCGCGCCGGGGCGATCTCGCCCGCGGCGGCCGCTTCCTGCAGCCGGCAGCCCGGCTCGGTCTCGTGCTTGCAGTCGCGAAAACGGCATTGCCCCAGAAGAGGACGGAACTCGACGAAAGCGTGCGCCAGGGCGTTGGCGTCCAGATGTTGCAGGGCGAATTCCTGCAGGCCGGGCGAATCGATCACCGCCGAGTCGGTATCCAGCCGGTGCAGGCGGGTGTGGGTGGTGGTGTGGCGCCCGCTGTCGAGTGCCTCGGAATACTCGGCAGTCACGACGTCGGCGCCCGGAAACAGTGCGTTGATGAGGGTCGATTTGCCCATTCCGGACTGTCCGATCAAGAGCGTGGTGTGGTCATGCAGGGCTGGATGCAACGGCGCCACGTCGGTCAGCGCCGACAGCATGACGAGCGGATAGCCGATGCCGGTGAGCAGATTCAGGCGTTCACGGGCGGCCGGGGTTTCCGGCAGGTCGGCCTTGTTGAGGATCAGCAGGCTGGCGATGCCCTGGTCTTCGGCGGCGAGGACGCAACGCTGCACCAGTTCCATCGAGAAACTCGGCCGCGCCGCCACCACTACGGCAAGCTGGGTGACGTTGGCGGCAATCGCCTTGGATTTGAATGCGTCGGAGCGATACAGCAGGCTGGCACGCGGCAGCACCGCCTCGATCACCCCGGCGTCGCCGTCGTGCCGGACCTCGACCCGGTCGCCGCACACCACGCGCAGGTGGCGTCCTTTCACCTGGCAGGGCAGTTCGCCGCCGGCGGTCTCGACGATGAAACGGCGGCTGAATGCGGCAATGACCCGGCCTTGCAGCGTGCTCAGAAGCGGGGAATTCCGTCGGTAGCCGCCTTGACCTGACGGGACAGGCCGAGAATGCGGTGTTTGAGCTTTTCTGACAGCCTGGAGTAATCTCCATTCAGCAAGGCTTCGGCTTCGGCCGTGCTGTCCGTCTGATGCAAGACGATTACCTGGGCGGCATTCTGATGGAATTGCGCATGCAGTTCGCGCACCTCTTCATACCCTGGCAGCGTTTCCATGGACTTGCCTTCGCCGTAAATCCATTTACCCAGTGGGCAGCGATCATCGAGCCCGATCACCTCCGGGTCGAGCTGTTCCTGGCTATCGCCTGCAAGGTAGGCGATCAGGCGTTGCTTCCACATGACGTGGGCGCTAATGATTTCCATCCAGTTCATGCAGAGTCACTCCAATTGAATCAAAGCGAGGACATAACATTAACGGATGAAGTGCAGGAATACTTGACCTCCCTCACTTACATGTCCAGCAGGCTGTCCACCTTGGCGGCGCAGATGAAATCGTTTTCCGACAGGCCGCCGATGGCGTGGGTCCAGTATTCGACGCGACAGGTGTTGTAGCCCACCAGCAGGTAGGGATGATGGTCCTCGCGGTGCGACACCCACATCACCGCGTTGGTAAAGGCTTGCGTCTGGTAGTGGTCCTTGAACTTGAATTCCTTGGCGATTTTTTTGCCATCGCGCTGCCAGCCCGACAGGCCTTTCAGCATCGGTGCAATCTGCGCATCGGTCAGCGGGGCGACACCGCCCTCGCAAGGCGCGCATTTCTTGCGGACGAGTTCTTCAACGATGGTGGTCATGGCGAACCCCTACTTGAACTTGTAGTACTGCTGATTGAGATAGGCGGCAACGTGTGCCTCGTCCTCCGGGAACCAGCCGGCGCCGGTGTTGGCATTGCAGCCGGAGATGCGGGCGGCGAGCTGCTGCGCGTTCTGGATCTTGCGGTCGGCGCGGGTGTAGATCTTGCTGCCGTCGCCGCCGAACATCCTGGCATGGCAGCTGATGCAGGCCTTGTCGTGCAGGATCTTGCCGGCCTTGGAATCGGCAACCGGTGCGGCGTGGGCACCGCCAACCAGCAGCACGCTACAGAACAGGGCGGTCAGGGTTTTCATGATGGGATTCCTCTGGGTTATTACCAACATTATCGTCACTGGGTCGCAATTGCGCCAGCGCCGGATGCGTCGTGTGCGAAAATGACGGCCTGTTTTTCGAAGGAACGCTGATATGGCCCTGAACCCCACGCATCTGCTCTGGCTCGACATGGAAATGACCGGCTTGTCGCCGGAGACCGACTGCATCATCGAACTCGCCATCGTCGTCACCGATGCCGACCTCAATACCGTGGCCGAAGGTCCGGTGCTGGTGGTCCATCAACCCGACGCGGTGATGGATGCGATGGACAGCTGGAACAAGGGCACGCACGCCAAATCGGGGCTGATCGACCGCGTCAGGGCCTCGCAGCTGAACGAGGCCGACGCTGAGGCGCAGATGCTGGCGTTCGTGAAACAGCACGTGCCGGCCAGGACCTCACCGATGTGTGGCAACTCGATCTGTCAGGACCGCCGCTTTATGGCGCGCTGCATGCCGCAACTGGAAGCGTTCTTCCATTACCGCAACCTCGACGTCAGTACTCTGAAGGAGCTTGCCAAGCGCTGGCGGCCCGGACTTTCCGAAGCGTTCAAGAAGTCCAACAAGCATGAGGCGCTGGCCGACATCTACGAATCCATCGACGAAATGAAGTATTACCGCGAGCATTTCATCCGCAGCGCATAAGCACAACGGCCTGATGGCCGTTTGCTTTATGGGGGCAGCGCGGTCAGAGTTTCTCGATAATGCGGGCGCGTAGGCGCTTGTATTCATCCTCGCCGATCAGCCCTTTCTTGCGCAGCGCTTCAATGCGCTCCAGCCGTTCGATGGGTTGATCGCCGGTCGCCGTGCCGGCGGGCTGCACGGGTGAGGGGGCGGCGGCGGGCTGGTAATTCGGATCGCACCTCAGCTTGGCGTGGATGTCCTTCGACAAAATCGCGTCGTTGACTTCAGTCGACCAGGTCTCGCAACCGGGTCTCTTGATCGAGAGCTTGCCGACGTAGCGGTAGGAAAACCCCGCGAAGCCCGAGCGGAAGTGGTTGCCGGGCGCGATCGCCAGTGGGGTCGCGCCAAGTTCGGCGCCGTCCGCATAGGCGATGGCGCCGGCGGGTTCGGAGGTGATCCTGATACGCCCGCTCTGGGTTTCGCTGCTGCCGCCCGTGCCGGCACAGCCGGAGAGCAGGCTGGCGGCCGCCAGCAGTCCCGGCCACTTGATGCCGGGTGAATGAAATAAGCGCATTGCGTTCCCTTCATGGAAAAGTGTTGTGGCGTTGTCGCACACCGGTGGCTGAGCGACACGCCTGATCTGGTCTATTCGCAAAAAACCCACCAGTTTGACCTGGTGGGCATGAGGAGACCCATACGAAAAACTGATTTTCTGCTTAGAAAATCGCCGTCAGCTGCACGCCGACCTTGTCATCCACCCCTTTCAGGTTGTTGTTGACGGCTGTGCAGACAGCTCCTGCAACAGTGCATTCGAAGTCGCGGATCTCGTAGTTGAGAGTGACGCGGGTCTTGGGGTTGAAATGGTACTGCATGCCCAGGGTCCACTTGTCGAACTGGTGCTCGTTTATGCGGTCCTCAAGCCGGGTCATGGTGTCGAAGCGGGCATCGAGCTCGAACCTGGTTTTGGGGATATACCAGCCGCCCTCCACATACCAGCCACTGGCTTTGGCATCGGCGCCGTTACCGTGCGCTATTTGGGTGAAGTAGAAATTGGGCTTGTCCGGCCCGCTCCAGATCATGCCATCCGCCGTGATGTACTCGGCCGTCACGCGGAAGGGCTTCTTCATGTATTTGAAGCCTAGTCCAGCGCGATCCCGGTCGTGGGATTGGGCGTTGGCCGTTGTGTCGTTCGTCAGATCAATCAGGCGCTTCCCCTGCTGACCCCAGGCGAAGAACTTCAGCCCTTCGGCCTTGGGCCCCTTGCCACCGTACTTCTTCTCGGCCGAGAAGTAGAGATAGGTGTCGTATTCGCCATCGCTGTTGCTGAACTCGATGCCGTTGCCGTTGCCGATCATCGCGGCATAGGAGGCTTCCCAGTCGTTACCGATGTCGAACGCGTCGAACACCTGCACCCCCACATCGCGGAATGCGCCAACCGGACTGTCGAATCGGTTCAAGCCGGCGCCACCCTGAAGCTGGGCCTCGGTATAAGGGCCAACGTTGCCGGTGGTCGCGTTGCATGGGGGGATGGTATCGGTGCAGTCGGTGAAGCCCTTGTTCGGGAAGCGCTCCAGCAGCAGGCCGTTAGTCGCTTCGCTGAAGTTGATGTAGTCGAATACATGAATTGCCTGCAGGCCTTCTTCGGAGCCTGGGGTTTTGAACAGGCCGGCGCGAATGCGGGCACCGGGAATGTAATTCAGGGTGACACTGGCGTCGGACATTTTGGCAAAGGCGCCGCCACCATGAGTGATGCCGTTGTTGCCCATCTCGAGCAGCACGAAATAGTTGATCCGGCTGTCAAGCGGAAAGCCGGTGCCGCGAACGCCGATGCGAGCGCGATTGATGTTGAAACCGTCCTGAGCGTCGAGTTCAGGCCCAAGCAGTTTAGGGGGTACGTATTGTCCTAAGGCATTGGCATCGCTGAAGTCCTTCTCGTATTTGGCCTGGATAAATCCCCACACATTGGCGCGTGCAGCGGATGCTGGATCTTCGGTGCCCTGCAGCATCAGCCAGTTGGCGGCATGGGACGTACCTGCGGCGGCGAAAGCCAGGGTGCAGGCTGCACTGATCAGTGCGCGCTTGAATTGTTTGTTCTCTCCCAATTTATTGCTCCTCTATTATTTGGTTTCAAGTAAGTCCGGCAGGACTTGTGCCCCTGCAAAAAGACCGGTAATTCCCATTCCGGGTATCAGGGTTTGACGTAGATGTAGCCCTGCTTGACCAGTTCGCCGATGCGCACGATGCCGCTGGGCACCACGGTGGCAGCCGGATTCAGCTTCGGCTCTTCCCCGAGTAGCTTCGCCATGCCCTTGAGGGTGTTGCCGCATGCGGTGAATTTCACGCCGCTCTGGGATAGCGAATCAAGGCGCTGGGCGTTGACGTTCTCGGCAAACATCAGGCGCAGGCCGGGTCCATAGGCAACGATTTCGACTTCCACATCGCCCGGCGGGTAGGCTTCCAGCAGGTTTCGGGCATTGTTCAGGATGAGTTCCTGCTTGGACGGATCCATGTCGCTGATGTGAAGGACATATTTGTATTCAGCCAGGCTCTGATCTGCCGCCAGGGCGGAGGCCGAGACGAACAGAAGAGAAAACATGACGAGAAGGGCGGATCGAAAAAATTTAAGCACTGCTTGCCTCCGATAGATGAACAGGTACGGCCAGGGCTAAAGTGGCGGCCAAACAGCGCCTACCGTGTTTTTTGATTCATGTGGTCCCGTTTTTTCGGGCCAAAAAAGTTCCTGCCCCCCTCTCCGGAGGGGCATAAAGGAAGTGATTCAGGGGATGGAACCCACGCGCGCATTGATGCGCGCGCAGATCGGGGTCCTTTAGGGTTTCAGGTAGACGAAGCCTTCTTTTGCCTGCAGTTTGCCGATTTCGGCCACGCCCGACGGTACAACGGTTGCCTCTTCCACCACGTCGCTGGCGTCCAGCTTGCGTGACTTCAGGGTGTTGTTGCAGACGCGGAAGTCGACGCCTCTGCTTTTCAAAGTCTGCACCCCAATTTCATAGGGATTGCCGTTAGCATCTTCTGCTCCTTTCAGCAGGAAATCGATGCCCTTGCCGTGGGTCACCACGACGATCCTGGCATCCGGCGCAGCATTAAGGTGGTTGTTCACGTTGTTCAGGGCAACGCGGGCGTTGGCGGAATCGTTGACGTGGTACACCACCTTCTCTTCTGCGGCGCTGGCGGCCATGGGCGCGGTTGCCAGAAGCAGGGCGGCTAGGAACGGGGTGAAAATACGGGTCATGGTGGTCTCCTGATCGACGTTGGATAAACGGGCCTGATGAACAATAAGCCTATTGATAAGACGCATTGCATGGGACGCTTATTCCATTCCGGCAGGTGATTTTTTATGGAATAAATGAACCACTCGCCCCGTCTTACTCATATGACTCTGATCAGCCGCTTCCTGTTTGGCCCGTTTCGTTCCGGCATCGAGGCGCAGCGCCCGCTGCTCTACCGCATCGCCTATGCCTGGTGCCACGATCCGGCACTGGCCGACGACCTGGTGCAGGAGGCTCTATCGAAGGCCTGGGCGCGGCGTGCCCAGCTGCGCGACGAGGCGGCGCTGAAGGGCTGGATGGTGTCGATCATGAATCACTGCTGGCTCGATCACCTGCGCAGCTGGCGCGACTTCGACGATATCGACGACCTCTACGATGAACTCGAATCCGGGGTCGAAGCGCCTGACGCGTGCTGCAACCGCCGGGAGGTGATCGCGTGCGTACGGGCCGCGGTGGCGCGCCTGCCGCTGGGGCAGCGCCAGGTGCTGACGCTGGTCGATCTGGAAGAATTCGGCTATGCCGAAGTGGCCGGAATTCTGGATATTCCGGTGGGCACGGTGATGAGCCGGCTCTCGCGCGCGCGCGCGAGCCTGAAAGTTTTGCTGGATCCTGCGGCGCAGCAGCCTGCGGCCAGGACCTTGCTGAGGAGCGTGAAATGAATCCCGTCGTTTCGGATGAGACCCTGCATGCCTTTGTCGATGGCGAACTTGACGTGGCCGAGAGCGAAGCGCTCATCGCCCGCATACGCGACGACAAGGATCTGGCGCAGCGTGTCTGCGTGCTGCGCAGCCTGCAGAGCATGGTGCGGCTGGCGTATGCCGAGCCGCCGGTTGCCGCCGGCCGGCAACCGGGTGCGACGTCCCGGCGCCAGTTCATGCAGCGCTGCGCGTACGGCTGTCTCGTCCTGGTTGCGGGATTGAGCGGCGGTTGGGCCTTGCGTGGGCTGGAGCCGCAAGCGGTGGCCACCGTTCCGGCCGTCGTCGCCGGCGGCTTTCAGCCAGTCAGCCTGGCACGCGTGACCGACCCGAATCGGGTCATCCTGCATCTCGACAGTGCCGCGCCCGACAAGATGCAGTCGGTGCTGGATCAGGCCGAGCGGCTGCTTGATGAAGCGGAACAGCAGGGCCGGGCGATGCAGCTCGAAGTCATCGCCAACAGCCGTGGTATCGACCTGCTGCGCGCCGGGGTCAGCCCCCATGCGGCGCGCATGGCACGCATGAAGCAGCGCCATGCCAACCTGCACTGGGTGGCGTGCGGGCAGTCCATTGCCCGTTTCGCGAACGAGGGCGAAAAAATCGTCCTGCTGCCCGCCACCCAGACTGCGCCCACCGCCATCGGCGAAATCGTCACCCGGCTCCAGCAAGGCTGGACCTATGTCAGGGTTTGAGCGCAACACAGCATTCGCCACCCTGCTGTTGAGCCTGCTGCTGCCTGTTGCAGTTGCGGCCGCTCCGGTCAATCAGCTGGTCAACCACCCTTCGCCCTATCTGGCGCTGCATGGCAGCGATCCGGTGGCCTGGCAGGAATGGAATGCCGCCACCATCGCCCGCGCCAAGCGCAAAAACAAGCTGCTGTTCGTGTCGGTCGGCTACTTCGCCTGCCACTGGTGTCACGTCATGCAGCGCGAAAGCTACAAGAACGCGCAGATTGCCGCACTGCTCAACCGCGATTTCATCCCGGTCAAGGTCGACCGCGAACTCAACAGCGGGCTGGACGATGCCCTGCAGACTTTCTCGGCGCAGCTGAACGGCGTCGCCGGCTGGCCGCTTAACGCCTTTGTCACGCCCGAGGGTTTCCCGGCGTTTGTCGTGTTGTATGCGCCGCCGGATGATTTTCGCAAGTTGTTGAGCCATCTCGCCGAACGCTGGGCGGCAGACCCCGCCGGGATTCGCCGCCTGGCGCGGCAGGCGGCGCCCCCGCCCGCGCAGCCGCCCGACCGCGCGCCGCTGACGGCCGCTCGCACCGCCCGCGCCGCCGACGTGCTGGATGAGCCGCGTTACCGCGAGATTGCGCGCGGTACGCTCGGTTTCATGCAGGACGAATTACTCGACCCGGGCGGCGGCCTCTACAGCAGCACGTCGGCGGTTGACGCCGCCGGTCGGGAAGGTGCGGCCTATCTGTGGGAACCCGATGAACTGAAACGGCGCCTGCCGCCGGAGGCTTTTGCTGCGGCGCGGCGAGTGTGGCGACTCGATGCGCCGCGCAGCTTCGATCACGGCTATCTGCCTGCGGAATACCGCACGCCGACGGCCGACGAGCGCCGGCTGCTGGCCACCGCCGTGCGCATTCTGCGCCCCGTACGCCAGGCCCGCAGTTTGCCCAAGGACGACAAGCTGAACGCCAGCCTCAATGGCCTGGCGCTGTCGGCGTTCACAGTCGAGCCATTCAACTCGATCCGGCCTACCGTCTGCACGCCGACCGCCTGCAGCAATTCCTGCTGACGCGGCTGGCCAGGGACGGTCGCTTGCTAAAGGCGATGGCGCGCGGGAAGGTGCTGCCGGATGCCGAACTGGAGGATTACGCCTATGTCGTGCAGGGTCTGCTCGACCATGCCGACGCCACCGGTAATGGCCCATCGCGCGAGCAGGCGCGGCAGATTGCACAGGTCGCCTGGCAACTGTTCTGGAACGAGAAGGGGTGGAAACACGAAGCGCGGTCGCTGCTGGCCACCATGCAGGCCGAACCGGCGCTGGCCGATGGCGCGCTGTATTCGCCATCCGATGTGTTGATTCTGGCCAGCCTGCGCCTGCGCGACCCCACGCTGCAGCGGCTGGCACGTACTGCCGCCGGCTGGCGCGTGTCGGCAATGGAGCAGGATACGTATACGTACCCCACCCGCGTCCGCGTGTTGACAGAAGTGCCGCCGGACGCGTGATGCGTTCAGGGGGCGCGCAGTCAGCCCGCATCCCAACGGATTTTTTAGTTCGGTTCGGGTTCCGGCGCCGGCTCCAGCGTGCGCTGTAGGGGGCGCCGCTGGACCTGGATTTTCAGGTCCAGCACTTGCTGCTTGCGCGCCACCGTGAGGCGGCCGACTTCGGTCGGTTTCAACGCGGCGATCAGGTTCAGCAACGAGGCAGAGTTGGTCACCTTGTTGCCGTTGACCGCCAGCAAAATATCGCCTGGACGGATGCCGCCGGCGTCGGCCGGACCGCCTTTCAGCACGCCCGCGATCAGTGCGCCATCGACGTTTTTCAGGTTGAAGGATTCGGCCAGTTCGGGCGTGATGTCCTGCACTTCGATGCCGACCCAGCCGCGCGTCACGCTGCCGGACTTGATGATCTGTTCCATGATCTGGCGCGCGATGCTGACCGGAATGGCAAAGCCGATGCCTTGCGAGCCGCCGGTGCGCGAATAGATCGCGCTGTTGACGCCGACCAGATGGCCTGCTGCGTCGACCAGCGCGCCGCCCGAGTTGCCCGGATTGATGGCGGCGTCGGTCTGGATGAAATTTTCGAAGGTGTTGATGCCGAGATGGGTGCGGCCGAGCGCGCTGACGATGCCTGCGGTGACGGTCTGGCCGACACCGAACGGATTGCCCACCGCCAGCACCCAGTCGCCCACCTTGAGGCTGTCGATCTGGGCGAAGGTGATCGCGGGCAGGTCACTGGCATCGATTTTCAGCACTGCCAGATCGGTCTCGGGGTCGGCGCCCACCACGCGCGCCGGCAGGGTCTGGCCGTTTGCCAGCGCCACCTGGATTTCGTCGGCGGCTTCGACCACATGGTGGTTGGTGAGAATATAGCCGTTGGCGCTGACGATCACCCCCGACCCGAGGTTGGACACTTCGCGCGGGCGCTCATCCAGCCGGTCGCCAAAAAAATAACGGAAGATCGGGTCCTGCAGTGCGGGATGTGCCGGCGTGCGTATCTTTTGCTGGGTAAAGACGTTGACCACCGACGGGATTACTTTTTGCGCTGCCGGGGCGAAGGATTCGCCCACGGAGACTGCGTTCGCCGCGGGTTGCGGCGCCTGCTGGATGGTGAGGCCCTGCTGTTGCCGCTGCCAGCCCAGGAGATCGGGCTTGAACAGGGTGATGATGAACAGTACGCCCAGTGCCACCGTGGCGGATTGGGCGAAAAGCAACCATAATTTGCGCATGTTGATTGAATTCATGGACTTGGCGTAGTTCCGCCACGCGTAATTATAACCCAGGGGGCGGTGCATCGCGTCCATGCTACGCGGGGGGGCTTCCAGTAAGTGCGAAAAATTGATTAGAATGTCGTCTTTATCGAAACACGTTCAGGTCAGGTAAACATGAGCCAGGAAGTCGATGGGCAAAAAGTGGACGCACGTAAACGAAAATTCCTGATCGCCGCGACCAGCGCTCTGGGCGGGGTCGCGGCGGCAGGCGTGGCAGTGCCGTTGGTGATGAGCATGATGCCCAGCGCGCGCGCCAAGGCGGCAGGCGCACCGGTTGAAGTGGATATCGACAAGATCGAGCCGGGCATGCTGCTGACGGTCGAATGGCGCGGCAAGCCGGTGTGGGTCGTCAACCGCACCCCGGAAATGCTCGGCCTGCTGGGCAAGCACGACGACAAGCTGACCGACCCCGGCAGCGAAATGCCGCAGCAGCCCGACTACGCCAAGAATGCGACCCGTTCGATCAAGCCGGAATACCTGGTTGCGGTGGGTATCTGTACCCACCTCGGGTGCTCGCCCACCTTCCGCAGTGACATCGGCGCGGCCGACCTCGGCGGCGACTGGCCGGGCGGTTTCTTCTGCCCCTGCCACGGCTCGCGTTTCGACCTTGCCGGGCGCGTATTCAAGGGTGCGCCGGCCCCGACCAATCTGGTGATTCCGCCTCATCAATACCTCAGCGATGCCAGATTGCTGATCGGTGTAGACGCAAAAGGAGCTTAAATAAATGTCTGCCCTGCAAAAAATGATGGGTTGGATCGACGACCGATTCCCCCTCACCTCAACCTACAAGGCGCACCTGTCCGAGTACTACGCACCCAAGAACTTCAATTTCTGGTATTTCTTCGGTTCGCTGGCGATGCTGGTGCTGGTGATCCAGATCGTCACCGGCATTTTCCTCACCATGAACTACAAGCCGGACGCGGCGCTCGCCTTCCTGTCCGTCGAGTACATCATGCGTGACGTCGAGTGGGGATGGCTGATCCGCTATATGCACTCAACCGGCGCCGCGATGTTTTTCGTCGTCGTCTACCTGCACATGTTCCGCGGCCTGATGTACGGTTCCTACCGCAAACCGCGCGAACTGCTCTGGATATTCGGCGTGCTGATCTATCTGGCGCTGATGGCCGAAGCCTTCCTCGGTTACCTGCTGCCGTGGGGCCAGATGTCCTACTGGGGCGCCCAGGTGATCGTCAACCTGTTCTCCGCCGTACCCTTCATCGGTGAAGACCTGTCGATCTGGATTCGCGGCGACTACGTGATTTCCGACGCCACCCTGAACCGTTTCTTCGCCTTCCATGTCATCGCCCTGCCACTGGTGCTGCTCGCGCTGGTTGTGGTGCACCTGGTGGCGCTGCACGAAGTCGGCTCCAACAACCCGGACGGCATCGAAATCAAGAAGCACAAAGACCCGGTGACGCATATTCCGCTCGACGGCATTCCTTTCCACCCCTACTACACGGTGAAGGACATCGTCGGTGTCATCGTCTTCCTGATGGTGTTCTCGGCGATTGTATTCTTCGCGCCTGAAATGGGCGGCTACTTCCTCGAGCAGGCCAACTTCGTTCCGGCCAATCCGCTGCAGACGCCGCTGCATATCGCGCCACTGTGGTACTTCACCCCGTTCTACGCGATTTTGCGCGCGGTGCCGCCGTTGTTCGGCTCGCAGTTCCCCGGCGTGATCGCGATGGGCATGTCGATCGTCGTGCTGTTCTTCCTGCCCTGGCTCGATCGCAGCAAGGTCAAGTCGATCCGCTATCGCGGCCCGATCTACAAGATCATGCTGGCCCTGTTCGTCGTGTCTTTCATCGGCCTCGGCTATCTGGGTCTGTTGCCGGTTTCCCCGGTGGCGACGACTTTTGCCCGGATATTTTCGGTGATCTACTTCCTGTTTTTCCTGTTGATGCCGTGGTACACATCGATTGACAAAACCAAACCGGAACCGGAAAGGGTGACTGGCTAAATGAAACGCTTGAAGAATTTTCTTTTCCTGCTGGCGGCAGCTCCCGTCGTGGCCTTTGCTGCCGGCGCCACGGTTCACCTCGACAAAGCGCCGGTCAACCTGGCCGATCAGGAATCCCTGCAGCGCGGCGCCCGCGTGTTCGTCAACTACTGTCTTAGCTGTCACAGTGCCAGTGCCATGCGCTACTCGCGCATGCAGGGCATTGGCCTGACCGAAGACCAGATCAAGGACAACCTGATGTTCGCCGCCGAAAAGCCGGGTGAACTCATGAATGCCGCCATGGCCGTTACAGACGCCAAGGCCTGGTTCGGCGTCGCCCCGCCCGACCTCAGCGTGATCTCCCGTGCTCGCGGCGCCGACTATCTGTACACCTATCTGCGCAGTTTCTACCGTGATGGCACGACGGTCACTGGCTGGAACAACGTCGTGTTCGCCAACGCCGCCATGCCGCACGTGATGTCGGATCTGCAGGGTGAAATGGCGCCACGCTACAAGACGGAAGGCGGCCATCAGGTGATCGAGCGGCTCGAACTGGTCAAGCCCGGCAGCATGGCCTTGGCCGAGTACGATGCCATGGTGGGCGATCTGGTCAACTACCTGGTGTGGATGGGTGAGCCCGCCCAGCTTCAGCGCAAGCAGCTTGGCATCATCGTCCTGATTTTCCTGTCTGTTTTCTTCGTCGTGGCCTACTATCTGAAGAAGGAATTCTGGAAAGATATCCACTGATCCTGGTCGCGCCTTTTGCCAACAGCCGGACTGTGTCCGGCTGTTGGCATTTTACGTATCAAATACACGCAACACCTTAGGGAGCCCCCGCCATGATGACCTTGTATTCCGGTAGCACCGATCCGTACAGCCACCGCTGCCGCATCGTCCTGTTCGAAAAGGACATGGATTTTGAAGTCATCGATGTCGACATGCACAGCAAGCCGGAAGAAATCGCCAGCATCAGCCCCAGCGGCAAGATGCCGGTGCTGGTCGAACGCGACCTGATCCTGACCGAGTCCAACATCATCAACGAGTACATCGACGAGCGCTTTCCGCATCCGCAACTGATGCCGCCGGATCCCGTCATGCGCGCGCGTGCGCGGCTGGTGCTGTTCAACTTCGAGCACGACCTGTTCACCCATGTCAACACGCTTGAGCACGGCCTCGGCAAGTCGTCGGACAAGGCACGTACGGAAATCCGTGACAGCCTGTCGCAGCTCACGCCCATCCTTACCAAGCAGAAATACCTGATGAACGACGAGTTCTCCATGCTGGACGTGGCGATCGCCCCGCTACTGTGGCGCCTCGAGCATTACGGCATCGAACTGCCAAAAGTGGCCGCGCCGGTGCTCAAGTACCGCGAGCGCCTGTTCAGCCGTCCCGCTTTCATCAGCGCGCTGACGCCCACCGAAAAGGCATTGCGCAAATAAGGCAGGCTGATGGCCGAGATTTCAACCAAGCCGTATTTGATCCGTGCGCTGTATGAATGGTGTGCAGATGCGGGCTATACCCCGCAACTCCTGGTTGCAGTGGATGGTCGCACCCGCGTGCCGCCCGGCTTCGTCAAGGACGGCCAGATCGTGCTCAACATCAGCGCAGGGGCGACGCGAAATCTCACTCTGGACAACGACTGGATCCAGTTTTCCTCGCGCTTCGGCGGCGTCTCGCACGAGATTTCCATTCCAGTGGACCGGGTCATGGCCATCTTCGCGCGCGAGAACGGCCAGGGCCTGCATTTCGAACCCGTCGACACGCCAGAGCCGCCTGATCAGGCCCCGTCCACCCAGGCTGACGAGCCGCCGCCCCCGCCCAAGGGCAGACCCTCGCTAAAAGTCGTCAAGTAATTCGCTCAATCAAGCGCGCGGCATCGCTATAATGTCGCCCGTCGCCGCTTTAGCTCAGTTGGTAGAGCAACCGCCTTGTAAGCGGTAGGTCGTCAGTTCGAATCCGACAAGCGGCACCAATCATTATCGCACGTTAAAAAACCCGCCTTCGACGGGTTTTTTAACGTGCGCGACGCGGGCGCAGGCGACGCGTTATTCGATCCCCAGGCGCTCCAGCCGGTAGCGCAGGCTGCGGAAGGTGACGCCGAGGACGCGGGCGGCGGCGGTCTTGTTGTGGCGCGTCTGTTCCAGCGCCTCGAGGATGGCGGTACGCTCCATCTGGTCGAGGTGATCCTGCAGCGGGTATTTGCTGCCGGGCGCGCCATTGGTAGCGGGCAGGGCGGGGGTAAGGCTGAGGTCGGCCGCGCTGATGTGCCGGTTTTCGCACAGTGCCAGCGCCCGCTCCAGGGTGTTTTCCAGTTCGCGCACGTTGCCGGGGAAGGCATAGGCGCACAGCGCCTTTTCGGCGTCGCGATCCAGCCGGACGTCGCTGCCGCCCAGCTTGCCGAGCAGGAAGCGCACTATTTCGGGGATGTCCTCGGCACGGTCGCGCAGGCTGGGCATGAGCAGATCGATCACGTTGAGACGGTAATACAGGTCCTGGCGAAAGCGTCCGGACTCTACCCACACGGCGAGGTTCTGGTGGGTGGCACTGACGATACGCACGTCGATGGGTTCTTCGACCGTGGCGCCGACCTTGCGTACCTTCTTTTCCTGCAGCACGCGCAAAAGTTTCACCTGCATCGACAGCGGCAGGTCGGCCACCTCGTCAAGAAACAGGGTGCCGCCGTCGGCGGCCTGGAAAAAGCCGTTGCGGTCGGCGTCGGCGCCGGTGAATGCGCCTTTGCGATAACCGAAAAACTCGCTTTCCATCAGCGTCTCGGGAATGGCACCGCAGTTGACCGCGACGAAGGGCTTGTCGGCGCGGTTGCCGAGACGGTGGATCAGCCGCGCCGCGAGCTCCTTGCCGCTGCCGGACTCACCGGCGATGTGCACCGGCGCCTGGGTGCGCGCGAGCTTGGCGATGCGTGCGCGGATGTCCTGCATGGGGGCGGACTGGCCGATCAGGTCGCGTGCGGAGCCGTCGGCCTGTGCGGTCTCGGGGATTTTCAGCGCGGACTTGACCAGCGCGCGCAGCTGGTCGAGCGCAACCGGCTTGGCCAGGTAATCGAACGCCCCCGCCTTCAGCGCGGCCACCGCGTTGCCGGCATTGCCGTACGCGGTGATGACCGCCACCGGAACCGGTGACGCCAGCGCGCCGGCGGCGGCGATCACCTCCAGTCCTTCGCCGTCGCCCAGCCGCATGTCGGTCAGGCAGAGATCGTAGTGCGTCTGTTTCAACCGGGACTGGGCTTCGGCGATGCTGACGGCACGGTCGGTTTCCAGCCCCATCTTGACCAGCGTCAGCTCCATCAGGTCGAGCAGGTCGGGCTCGTCGTCCACCAGCAGAATGCGCGGGGAAACGGTCATGGTCACTCGCTCCCGCGCAGGCTGAGGCGGAAGTGGGCGCCGCTTGTGCCCGGCACGTAGGTCAGTACCGCATTGTTGGCCTCGGCCAGCTCGCGCGCGAGGAACAGCCCGAGTCCGGTGCCCTGGGCATCGGTGGTAAAAAACGGTTCAAATAACTTGCCCTGGTGTTCCTGCGATAATCCTGGGCCGTCGTCCTTGATCTCGAACTGCAGGTTGCTGCCTGACATCTGCATGCTGAAACGGAGGCTGCCCGTGTGTTTGCGGCTGAAACGCCAGGCGTTGCGCAAGAGGTTCCATACAATCTGGCGCAGATGGTCGGGGTCGAACTGGAAATGCAGGGACTTGGGCATGCTGACTATGACGGCGTCTGCCGGGATTTCTTCAGTCTGCCGCAACTCATCGATCAGGGCGGCGAGCGCCGCGGCATCGAAGCTGACCGGGTTGAGGCGGTCGCGCCGGTTGAGCGTCAGCACTTCTTCCACCAGCCGGTCGAGACGCCGTGCGTTGTTTTCGATGATCGCGGTCAGCCTGGCCTGGGCGGGGTCGCGTGCTTCCTCGTACAGCAGCTGCGCGGCATGGCTGATGGCCGATAGCGGATTGCGGATCTCGTGCGCGATGTTGGCGGTCAGCCGCCCCAGCGCGGCCAACTTCAGGCGCTGCGCCGCCTGCTCGGCCTGGCTCTGATCCTCCAGCATGAGCACCCGGCTGTCGTCCGGCGTCTCCAGCGGAATACAGCGTACCCGCAGCTGCGCAGTCGGCGTGCTCAGGGCAGGTGTCGTGCCGGCGCGCAAATGCTGCGCCAGGCGCGCCAGTTCGGGCGAGCAGTCCCGCAGCCGGGTGACCCCCGGCGTCACCGGCATCGTGATGCCAAGCAGCCCCAGCGCACGCGGGCTGATATGGCGCACGACGCCGTCGCCGCGCACCGCCAGCAGGCCGTCGGGGGAGTTCTCGATTGCCAGTGCGTTGATGCGGTTCAGCAGCGCCAACTCGTCCGCCTGCCGCTGTGCCAGCGTTTCCGAGCGCAGCGCGCGCTGCGTCAGCGCATGCGCCAGCCAGCCGATGGCGAAATAGCCGGCGCACAGCAGGCCGACCTGGAAGAAGCTTTCCCTCCCCTGGTTGCCGCCCAGAATGTTGAAGCCATGCTGCAGCAGCACGGCGATCGACGCCATCGCGGCATACAGCAGGGTCAGCCGGCCGCTGCCGACCAGCCCACCCGAGGCGATGGAAATCGCCAGCAACAAGCCCATGCCGCCCGCCAGCCGCTCGCTGGTCGACATCATCAACACCACCAGCAGGATGTCGGCGGTGATGTGTGCAGTGAGTTGGATCTGGAATTCCGGCCAGCGCGCCCGGATGCCCAGAACGAACAGCGCCGCAATCACCAGGTAGGCATAAGCAAAGCTCTGGAAGCGCGCGCCCGTGCCGAGGAACAGGTCGGACTCGTCGAACAGGATGCCGGTAAATACCAGCGCCACTGCCAGGGTCAGGCGATACAGGTTGAAGTAATCGAGGCTGCGCCAGTGCGACGCGAAATAGCCCTGTGCGGCAGGACGGGGCAGGGCAGCCGCCGGGGCGCTCATTTTTTACCGAGTTGTTTGTGTTCGGGGGTGCAGAAGAAGTCGCCGCCGGAATAAATCGCTTCGCTACGCGGCAGGTTCACCCCGCAATGCGCGCATTTCACCATGTTTTCGATGGTGTGTTCGTGCGCCGGTGCGGCGGATTTGTCGAGCGAACGCTGGTAGTTGCGGATCAGCGCATAAACCACCAGACCAATAATGATAAGCAGCAGGATTTTGCCCACGCAGACCCCCTGAAAATGGCCATCAGCATAGCACAGCGCCCTTCAATGAGCGTACAGGCAGCACGGGCAAAACCAGCTGTTTTCCGGCACCGGCCCTGGGTGACCTTCCCTCGGTTTTTCGTCTTCCAACGAGCGGTGTTCATGCTACCCGTTTTTCCATCTGCTGAGCGGTCAGCCAGTCCTGCAAGAACAGTGTCGGAGATTTGTAACCGAGCGTCGAATGCAGCCGCTTCCGATTGTA
>DATKUP010000005.1:0-4429 GCA_035530575.1 Thiobacillus sp.
CCGCATGGCCAAGCACACCCGCCAGGCGATCAAGATACCGTTCCAGTTCGTCTTCGACTTCCATGACATCGCCCTCAGTAAGGAAGATGTTCTGAAATATAGGCAAGTTTCAGAATTTAGTGACACAGTCAGATTAGGGAAGCGCTGAACAATTCAATACGGCCGTCATTGCGTGCGCAGCGAAGCAATCCAGCGTATTGATTAAGCAGACTTTCTGGATTGCCCTGAAGGACTCCGATCCACTATGGGCTGAAGCCCATGTGGAATCGTATGTCACGGTGAAAGTGCCTGAATCGTCGCTCTTTTATTTCGATTTATTCAGGCGCCGAACTTGTTCAGCCGGCCGGCATGGGCCAGTGCCAGCCCATGAGATGCAGGCCGGGGCGCAGCCCGCCGGCGCGGATCAGCACCGGCACCGGATGCCAGCTGTGGGCGGCCATCACAGCCGGGGTCGAATGATCCGCGGTCACCACCAGCACATCGGGCTGCAGATCGAGCAGGCCGGGCAGCAACCGGTCCACCGCCTCGATGACGGCCACCTTGCCCTGCATATTCCCATCCTCGCCGTGCTTGTCGGTCCCGTCGCCACGTCCAGGCCGAGCAGCCGGCTGAGGCCGCGATACATGGGATAGTGCGCGAGGCACAGCCCCTTCAGGCCGAAGCGCGCCTGCAAGGTCGGCAGGGGTGCATGGCGCTGAAATCCGCGCAGCAGGACGGCGTTGGCGCTTTTTTCGCCGGCAAGCGCGTCGCGCGCCTGCCCGATGAAGGCATGTGCCAGTTCCGCCGTCGGCCGTGCCGTGGCGGACAGGGCCATCGGTTCGCGAGGGGGAACGCCGGTGGCTTGTGGATCCGTATCCTGGATATCTCCCGCCAGATTGGCGCCTCTTAGCACCAGTACGGCGCGGTGCTCGGCGACGGTCTCCAGAAACCACTCGCCGTCGAAATCCAGCTGGACGGCACCCCGAAGCCTGTCGCACAGACGGCGATTGGTTTCGCTGGAAATGCGGCCGGCGCGACGGTCGGTAACACGGCCCTCGCCGTCGATGGTGGCGAAGTTGATGCGCGCCGCCACATCGCGCCCTCACGCAGGTCGAAGTCGACACCGAGCGCGGACAGCACGCCCCGGCCCAGACGGAAACGTAGCGGATCGTAGCCGAACAGCGTCAGCTGGCCGGGGCCGCTGCCGGGCGTGATGCCGGGACCGACCAGTTCCAGCAACCCGCATGCCGAGTCGCGCATGACCCGGTCGAGATTCGGCGTGCGGGCCATTTCCAGGGCGGTCTTCCCGTTTGCACCGTCGCGCAGGCCGCCGGCGCCATCCAGCACCAGATAGGACGATGCGGCCGCCGGCGCGGGCAAGTTCTTCCCAGACCGACGAGATATCGCTTGGGGCACTCATGATGGGCTCAGCGGTTCATCGCGCCCATGGGCAATCAGCTTAAATTGCCGCCCGGGTAACGCGCTCGTGTTCGTTTGCCCCGATCGCCGCGTTCGCCAGGTCGAGGAAAATCGCATCGCCAAAAGAGTCGTTGGCGCTGAAGCGGTTGCTGGAAATCAGATTCAGCCGTTCGCTTACCCGGTGCGGCGTGCCGAGATCCGACCAGCCGCATTGCGGCACCGGAACCACCCGCAAATCCGCGACCTGGAGCTGCAGGATGTGGTGCGAGAAATCGACGTCTGGAATCTGCTGATACAGATGGCCCAGTGCCCATGACGGATTGGCGGGGTCGGCTATCCTCGCCGTCGTGGTGTCGATGCTGTGGGCGTGGTTCGGAAAGCGCATCTTGAACAATTCCAGCAGAAGGTCGCCTGCCGCGGCGAAAATACCGCTGTTCCACAAGGCGCCTTCCTGGATCAGCTTGCCCGCCACGGTGCGGGACGGCTTCTCGACAAAATGCCGTACCCCTTGCGCATCCTGTCGGGTCGCCTTCTGCGGCATGATGTAGCCCAGTTCCGGGTCTGCATCGGCAGGCTCGATCCCCAGCAGGAAGATTTCCCTGGCCCGGGCCGGCATTCCGGCAAGCATGGAAGACATGGCCTGAATCAAGGTTCCCTCGTTCAGCACGTGATGGTCGGCGGGGAGGAAGATCAACCGGGCCAGGGGATCGCGCTTGAGAATGTACGCGAGCGCAAGCAGCACGCCGTTGCCTGTGCCGCGGTTGCGCGGCTGGACGATCAGGTTGTCCGGACGGATGTCATGGGGGTTTTCACGCCACCAGCGCTCATGCTCTTTTGCAACGACCGCACAGACACGATCATCGGGAACGACGGCCCTTGCCCGCGCCAGCGCAAGTCCGAACAGCGAGGATCCGCCGTGAAGCGAGCAGAATTGCTTGGGCACATGCCTGCCCGCTTCGTCCATCGTCAGTGCCGCAAGGCGTTTGCCTTCACCCGCCGCCAGCACCACCGCCCAGATATGGTTGTCCTGCATAAATTTCCTCCGTGCCGCCATCCAGTAAAAACATTAGCCGGCTTCTAGAATCTTGCCGAGAACCCATGGGAGGGGCGCCCTCGCCCCGAATGTCGTGCCGTCTTGACCGGGCCCGCGCCGAACCAGGCCGGATTGAATGGCAGCCTTTCCGTTGCCCCGCTTCCAGTTGGCCGGTCGCCATCAGGAAGCCACAACGCCGCTGAACAGGCCAACGGGTTGCGACAGGGCTCTCAAGGGGACTCTGGAGCCCCAGTTCTTCATGCTGTCAACCAGGATCAGGCGAATGTCCTTGTGACGACTCGCATGTTTCAGCACAGCCTGACCGAGACATCCCGCCTGCCGGTACAGGCAGCCATTCAATCCGGCCTGCTTCAATCGGGCCACGAAATCCGCCAGTACCGGCGACGGCGCATCTTCATCGTCCACCAACAGGACATTGACCTTGAATTTCATCTTCATGCAGTATTCGAAGACGGCATTCAGCACCGACCGTTTGACCAGATGGCCATGCAGGGCAATCAGTATGCGGCTCATGGTCTGACGGCCTCCCGGATTTTGTTCGCGCGGGACGTCATGGCAGCCAGTTCTCTTTAAACACACCTTTTTCCCCGAGACCGATGGCCAGTTCTTTTTGTGCCTCCACCTGGATCTGCCGGACCCGCTCGCGCGTGACCTTGAGGTCCTTGGCCAGTTCTTCCAGGGTGGCCACGTCCTGATTGTTCAGCCCGAAACGCCGCTCGATCACCCAGCGATGCTTGTCCGAAAGTTTGGCCAGCCACTCCGTCACGAACCCTTCAAGCTGGGCTTGATACAGATGCTCGTCGGGGGGCACGCAACGCTCGTCGGCGATGGCTTCGCCCAGTGTCAGGTCGGGGTCGATGTCGAGGGGGGCATCGAGGGGAACAGGCGGCCGGTTCAGTTGCATGACCCTGCGCACCGCCTCGATGGATTTGCCCGTGAGGTGGGCGATCGCATCCGCCCCCGGATCCGACACGCCCAGCTTGTCCAGCTTGCTGCGGGCACGCAGGCAGACATTGAGTTCCTTGACCACATGCACGGGCAGGCGGATGGTGCGCGACTGGTTCATCAGGGCGCGCTCGACGGATTGCCGGATCCACCAGGTGGCATAAGTCGACAGCCGGAAGCCGCGATCCGGGTCGAATTTCTCCAGAGCGTGCATCAGCCCCAGATTACCTTCCTCGACCAGGTCCAGCAGCGGCAGGCCGCGTCCCAGATAGCGCTTGGCGACATACACGACCAGCCTGAGGTTATGCGTGATCAGCACCTCGCGTGCCTTTTCATCGCCGTCACGCATACGCCGGGCGTATGCCTGTTCCTCGTCGGCCTTCAATATCCGCAGGCGGCTGATGTCCTCGAAATAGCGCTGGGTGATGTCCAGGGCGTACTCGTCCTCGTCATGAGTCCCGGTTGTAGCCTTCCCGCCGGTTTGCGGCGCATCGATATCGATGGTATCGACGGCGCTTTCCGGTGCGCGGTAATGCGTCTCGGGATCATGAAAGTTATCGTGCCACATGCTCACCTCCGATCTGGAATTGCCGTACAGGATGGCGGGGGGCGGTCGAGGGCAAGGCACATACCCCGCTTGAAAGCTGCCGGATCTCCAGCGCGAAATCCAAGGTAGTCGGTTCGATATGTTTGACCATAACCCTCTCCTCTTTAATCTTTTGATTTGACAAGCCCGATAGCGAAGTCGGCCAGAATGCACCGGCGACGGTGGGTCACTCGACAAGCTCAGTCGACAGGCAAAGAGTACCGATCATGGCGCCGCGGCATCATTCGTGCGGACACTCAGTGAAACCACGTAGTGGAACCGTAACCAGGAGGAAACAGGGATGTATTAGTCTGACTGTGTCACTAAATTCTGAAACTTGCCTATATTTCAGAACATCTTCCTTACTGAGGGCGATGTCATGGAAGTCGAAGACGAACTGGAACGGTATCTTGATCGCCTGGCGGGTGTGCTTGGCCATGCGGATC
>DATKUP010000006.1:0-1059 GCA_035530575.1 Thiobacillus sp.
CTAGAGCGTTTTCCGATCATTCGTAGTCATATCCTGCAGCGGCGAAGTAGTTTTCGCATTCCTGTGGCGTGAAGGTTTCGATGCCGAGTGCGATGGCGTCCCAGAGGTCGTCGACGGTTCGGGCGGCCGTCTTTTTGAGGAAGGCCTTGAGCTTCGAGAAGGCCATCTCGATGGGATTGAAGTCGGGGGAATAGGGTGGCAGGAAGCGCAGTTCCGCGCCGGTGGCTTCGATGGCCTGGCGCACGGCGGCAGGTTTGTGTGCGGGCAGGTTATCCATGATGACGATGTCGCTTGGCGAGAGCGTTGGCGCCAACACCTGCTCCACATAGGCCAGGAAGGCGGCGCCGTGCATCGCGCCGTCGAGCACCATGGGCGCGGTCATGCCCTCCAGCCTGAGGGCGCCAACGAAGGTGGTCGTCTTCCAGTGCCCGTGCGGCACCGGCGCCCGGCAGCGCTCACCACGCAACGACCGGCCATAACGCCGGGCCATCTTGGTCGAGGCCCCGGTCTCATCGATGAAGACCAGCCGCTCCGGCTCCAGATCGGGCTGAGCCTCGAACCACGCCCGACGACGACGCAGAACGTCAGCCCGCTGCTGTTCGCTGGCGTGCGCGGTTTTTTTTGAATGTCAGGCCGCGGCGGTCGAGCAGACGCCAGACGGTGCTGGGCGCTACCCGCAACCCATGCACCTCATCCAGATGCCCGGCCAACTCCTCCAGAGTGATGTCCGGCGTCTCGCCGATGAGCCCCAACACCTCATCGGCATGGGCCTCGATCCGCTCTGAGCGGCGATCGCCGCCGCGCGGTCGCGGCTCGACACTGCCCGTCCGCCGCCACTGATCGACCCACTTGATCGCAGTCGACGCCGCCACACCAAAGCGTTTCGCCGCTGCCCGCCGCGACATGCCGCCATCAACCGCCGAAACAAGACGCTCCCGCAAATCGTTTGAAAGAGATTTCGCCATTCGGGCTGGCCTCCTTCACCAGCCCGAATCTTGAATCAGATTTGTCGATTCGGAGGAATCCCAATTGATTCTATTCGAGCGAAAAACGCTCTAG
>DATKUP010000007.1:0-3047 GCA_035530575.1 Thiobacillus sp.
AACTTCCCCGCCCTCTTGCATATTCTGGACGGGCATTGCGCCAGTATTTTCGGCCATGTCGGTCTGCGGGGCCATGGCACGTGCCATGTCGGCGATGCCACCCTGCGGGACACCTGCGGCGGCGATAGCGTCTTGGGCGACGGTGCTCTGCTGACCTTGAGCCTGATCGGCCTGAAACGCCTTCTCCATCCGGGTGCGGCGTTGAAGTTCTGACAACACCAAAAACGGCGGAACAGCCCCGGAGGGCTGCTGCATTTCCCGGACCAGCTGGTCTTTGGAAAAGTCCTTAATCCGCTCTTGCAGTTGGAACAGGTTCATCACTGCATACCCCTATAGAGACCAATCCCCGCCAGACCCGCACCAGCAAGCTGCTGAAGTGGATTAAACGGCGCATATGCTGTTTGCGTAACCGAAGGCTGCACCGGCACGCCGCGCAAGATAGACGACATGAACTGCAGCTGTTGTTCCGGGAACGCCTGCTGACGCAGGAAGTCCTGATAGCCGATGTCGAGACCCTCTTGCTCGAAGGCGCGCTGAGACTTGCCGATGCTTTCAAGCAGCTGCGCGTCCTGAATACTGGCTGCGCGTTCTTGCCCGCCGAGGCCAACCATCTGCTGCGCCTGCTCGGCGCTAAACCCAAGGGCCTGCAGCTGCGCTTGTCGAGCCTGCTGGTCGGCACCAGCCTGCGCTTGTTCTGCGGCCATACGAGCTGCGCGGTCGGCGCCAAACTGCTGAGCGCCTTGTTGGAACGCTTGTTGAAGACCCTGCGCTTGAATACCGCCCAGTTGCTCTGACAGACTGCGTTCCGCAATAGCTTCTTGGACCCCCTGACGGGAACCTCCAAAGGCCCCTGCCTGCACCGCTTGAGCCGCACGACCCCCGCGCTGCTCCTCAAACTGCTGAATAGCGCGGCGAGACTGTTCATCGACCACCGCCTGCATGTACGGAGACATGTACTGCTGAACCGCTTCGCCGGTAAATTGCCCTGCGGGGGTAAACTGGAACGGCTGCCCCGCCTGCTGCGCGACCTGCTGTCCGGCCTGAACGTTGCCAGCAAGAACCCCAGCCGCTTCTGGAAGACCTGCAATCCCTGACCCTGCAACGCCGCGCGTAATGTCGTACGCTTGGTTGATGTCGCCAACCCCTTGGGTGGCGACGCGCGGGCCGGTAAACGGGGTATACTCGGCAGAGGTCAGATCTTCTGCGCGGCCCAGCAGCCGTTCAAACTGCGGCCGAACGTATTCGGGCAGGTTTGTCTGCTGGATATTCTGCGAAGTAGGTGCGCTGCTACCCTTACCCATCGGTTAGCTCCATCCTGTAAGCTATATAGGCGGGCTTCCACCCGTATTTCTGGAGCCACCGCCCCCATGCTTCGCGACCGTACCCTTCGAGATGAGTGCAGCCGTTGTCCTTAGCATACCGCTCCATGACGGTTTGCGCCATAGGTAACCACTCGCGCATGCGCTCGCCGCCGATCCAGTCAAGCGCCAGACCGCGGCCGTTGGGGTAGTCACAAATCCGTGTAGTCAGCGCCGCAATCGGCTTGGTGCCGTCCAGCACCAGCCAGAGCACAAACTCACCCGAAGCGAGGCCGCGCTCTACACTGTCGATATCATAGACGCCGCGGGTGGCTTCCACCGCGCGCAGCAGCATCTCCTTGGCATCGGGCCACACAATGTCAACTACCGCTGGCGGCACTACTGTGATCTGGAGCTGCTGTACGACGTCTTTCATGCGGGCATCAGGCCTCCGGCGGCGACCTTCGGTGCCTGCTCAGTACGGCCAGTACGTTCTTGGCGAACCCGGTCCATCATGCGGTGTAGTTCTTCTGCGCCTGCATCGGTCGAGCCATTACCAAGGCCGCTGACTACGTCGGCGGGAACGATGAACTCACCATCGCTCAGCAAAACATCTTGGCTGCCGTCGTCCATCGTAGCGGGTACAAGGTCGTCCATACCATCGCCCGGACCTTGCACGGTGCCTTCCATGTCGCCGCCTGCGCCTGCGCGGCCGGACTGTACGTCGTCCACCAGCTTGCGGAACGCCTCTTCGCCGTAGGTCTGCAGGAATTGGCCAAGCACGATGGCGGCCTCCTGCTCTGGCAGCTCACCCCGGATAGCCCGGATCGACTCAGCTACGATGTCCTTGTCGTTCATGGGTGCCGCTTCGCGCTCTGCACCGGGCATCATGTCGGCGATGCCGCCAGCCTGCATACGCATGGGTTGGTCCATACCTGCAGGGGTGTAGTTGAGCATACCACCGGCAGCGAGACGCGGCACAGGGACACTTGTCGGGCGGAAGTACTGGAACTCCGGATCAATACCGGGGCGGAACCCTGCAGGGGCCCTGCGTGCTTTGCGGTTAAACGGCACCGGCTCGCGGCCGGGGCCCGACGGCGCTTCGTATTCGGGCATGGTTGGTGTCATGGCCTGCATAGCACCGGGCAGCGCAGCGCCTATACCAGCACCGGTGAGGACGCCTTGGTTGAGACCTTCGCGCATAACATCGCGGAACGGGAACGCCATCGCCTCCGAAGTTCCTCGGGCAGCCATAAACTTGTTGAACGCCGTCGGGTCCGTAGGACCAGAAAAGCCAGATGGCATACGAGACATCATCCCGCGAAGTCCGGTTTTCGCGGCCTCATTTGCCGCTACATTGCCAACAGTCGATCCGGCCGTTGCAGTCGCTGGATTTGTAAGCAAGCCCGACCCACCACCAACAAGAGCTCCGCCAAGCCCGCCAAGCAAGCCCGCAGTAAGTCCTGACCGGATACCCGCACCGAGGTCTTTTTCCTGAATAGCCGTACCCAGACCCGAACCGATGGCACCGGCGATAAGCGGGCTTCCAAGGATACCCAAGCCACCAAGCGCGCCTGCGCCAGCAAGACCGGAGCCGAGTAGGCTGAGAATCAGGGGGAGTGCCATTAGCAGAACCTCAAGTTATTTGATGCAACTTACCATGACAGGATGACCTATGTCACCCCATCACTTTAGCCACTGCCAGACGGTGTATGTTTCCTTCATGCGATGATCGAGGCCGATGTAGCC
>DATKUP010000008.1:0-1133 GCA_035530575.1 Thiobacillus sp.
CCGATGGAGAAGGCCGGATCGGGCGTGTCGCCCCGGCGAAGCGCCTGCTTCGCCGCGTGTCTCGCCTTTCGGATGCCGCGCTGGACTTCCGCGCTTCCGCTCGGAGTGCGCAGGCCGCGCCTACAGGCGCGGCAACTGCAAGCCTTCATGTGATTTGCCATTCCGTCCCCCTTTGACTGTATGGCCGGGCCTGGGGATCACCTGGCCCCCCGGCTCCTTCCGTGCCTACTTGCAGCGGTCGAGGGCGAGGGCCAGCAGGCGGCCGATGGGTCGCTTGCCCTGCGCCATTTCGGCGCGCTCGCGGCGCTCGCGGCGCCAAGCGGCTGTTCGCTTGGGTTTGCGTCGCAAAGGCGACGGCAAAGAAGAGGGCCCTAGCGGTGAAAGCTCGTCTCGTTTTGAGAAAAACCACTCGCGGATGAACGCGCGTACTGATCTGATCCCGGAAAGCGCGCGTACGTAATCCGGAGAATGCGGAGCAGCGGGCCGCCATAAGTCGGGGGCATCTACCTTGGCGTTGAAGTTGGACAACGTCTTGATCCGATACCCCACAAGCGTCGCGCAGGAACGCGCCTGATGGGGAAAGCTGGGTTTGATTATCACGGACGCCTCGAAGATGGAGGTCCATTCCTCGATCGTTTCCAGCTCTTCGTTCCAGCCCTTGGTAGCACCTCTCGGGACGACGAGGATTTTGAATTCCAAGAACGACCGTTCGCTTTTCATGGATGGATTATACGGCGGCGCGGTAGTATAGTTCAGGGGCGAGATTTTTTAGTGGCGCGGTAGCCTAACTGGAATCGGCGCAGGTTTTAGGAACCTGTATTTGTGGGTTCGAATCCCACCCGCGCTACCACTTTTCAGGACCATTTTGCTGACGTCAACAAAATGGTCTGGATCATCTTGTTGACACCAACGAAATGATCAGGAGGCATCATGAAGAAGGTCAAGTGTTCCGGCCCTGGTTGTTCTTCCCGTCGGGCGCATCACGAGTCTGATCAAGCCCGCGGGACGCAATGGGTCGAGGTCCCCGATGACTTCCCCGACGGCAAGAAGGCGTATTGCTCGATCGAGTGCGCAGCCTACGACGGGGCGTTGAAGAGTCAAGGCGTGGCGAAATGAAGAGGCGATTCATCGAG
>DATKUP010000009.1:0-1181 GCA_035530575.1 Thiobacillus sp.
AGCAAATTTGAGCGCACCAAACCGCACGTCAACGTAGGCACGATAGGCCACGTGGATCACGGCAAGACCACGCTGACCGCGGCGATCACGACCGTGTTGGCCAAGAAGTTTGGCGGCGAAGCCAAAGGCTATGACCAGATCGATGCGGCACCGGAAGAAAAGGCGCGCGGCATCACCATCAACACCGCGCACGTTGAATACGAGACAGAGAAGCGCCATTACGCGCACGTAGACTGCCCGGGCCACGCCGACTACATCAAGAACATGATCACCGGCGCCGCGCAGATGGACGGCGCAATCCTGGTCTGTTCGGCAGCCGACGGCCCGATGCCGCAAACCCGCGAACACATTCTGCTGGCACGCCAGGTTGGCGTACCATATATTGTTGTGTTCCTGAACAAGTGCGACATGGTTGACGACGAAGAGCTGCTGGAGCTGGTCGAGATGGAAGTGCGCGAACTGCTTTCCAAGTATGACTTTCCCGGCGATGACATTCCGATCATCAAAGGCTCCGCGCTGAAGGCATTGCAGGGCGACCAAAGCGACATCGGCGAACCGGCCATCTTTCGTCTGGCCGACGCGCTCGACAGCTACATCCCCGAGCCCAAGCGCGCACTGGATGGCGCGTTCCTGATGCCGGTAGAAGACGTATTCTCCATTTCCGGTCGCGGCACCGTGGTAACCGGCCGTATCGAGCGCGGCATCGTCAAGGTCGGTGAAGAACTCGAGATCGTCGGCATCAAGCCCACCCTCAAGACCACCTGCACCGGCGTGGAAATGTTCCGCAAGCTGCTTGACCAGGGTCAGGCAGGCGACAACGTAGGCGTACTGCTGCGCGGCACCAAGCGTGAAGAAGTCGAGCGCGGCCAGGTATTGGCCAAACCGGGTTCGATCACCCCGCACACCAAGTTCACTGCCGAGATCTATGTATTGGGCAAAGATGAAGGTGGGCGTCACACCCCGTTCTTCCAGGGCTACCGTCCGCAGTTCTACTTCCGCACCACCGACGTGACCGGGGCGGTTGAATTGCCGGCCGGCACCGAGATGGTGATGCCGGGGGACAACGTCAGTATCACGGTGAACCTGATCAACCCGATCGCGATGGAAGAGGGTCTGCGCTTCGCGATTCGCGAAGGCGGTCGTACTGTCGGTGCGGGTGTGGTTGCAAAGATTATTGAGTA
>DATKUP010000010.1:0-41739 GCA_035530575.1 Thiobacillus sp.
GGAATCAGTAAGGGCGGAGAAGGGCAACCACCATTGCGAACAGCCTCGAACGACTCATGACAACTTCGGCTTCAGACCCTTCTCCTGGCTCGTCTCGAATATCCTATTCAAAACGAGTTGGCGCAAGCATAGGATGACAGCAGTATCGAATTAATTAGACCTTCCTGAGAAGGATTAGGTCGCGCATCGCGACGATTCCTGACAAATATTTATACAAGACCGAACAACCCACCCATGACCCGCTTCGCCGCCATTGACTTCGAGACTGCCAACAACGCCCGTGACAGCGCGTGCGCGGTGGGGGTGGTGATCGTCGAGGGCGGTCGCATCGTCGATCGTCTGTCGGCGCTGATCCGCCCACCGTCGCGTCAGTTTCTGTTTACCCATATCCATGGCTTGTCGTGGGATGACGTGAAGGGCGCGCAGTGCTTCGATGCGGTGTGGGCGGGATTGGCACGCGAGCTGGCGGGGGTGGCGTTTCTGGCGGCGCACAACGCGCCTTTCGACAAGGGCGTACTGGGCGCCTGCTGCGAGACCTACGGTCTGGCGGCGCCGACGCTGCCTTTCGTGTGCACGGTGAAGCTGGCACGGGCGTGCTGGGATCTTCGCCCGACCAAGCTGCCCGATGTGTGTCGCCATCTGAGCATCGATCTGCGGCATCACCAGGCGGATTCGGATGCCGAAGCGTGCGCGCGGATCGTGATGGCAGCGCAGGCGGGCGGGTGGCGCCATGGGGCATAGCGTTTCGTCTCCAGCCTGCAGTGAGCTCGCGTTCGGGGCCGGACGCAATGCCGAGCCCTGTGCTTATCCGTTTCCTTCCTGTTCCCCCACCGGCTCGGCATTGTGCATCTGCGGATGCGCGGTTCGCAGCCAGCCCGCTTCGCTGTCCCGGAACACGGGCTTTCCGGTCTGCAGCATGTGGCGCAGGTTGCGGTAGTCCTCCGAGCCCAAGTTGGTAGCGCTGCGCAGGATGATGCGCCCGCGGCCGGGTTTGTCGGGCGAGCCGGAGGGCATCCACTCGGCATAGTAGTGACCAATATTCACAACAGCCATCGTCGTTCTCCTCATGTGAAATCAAGAAACAAGGCGTTCTGCATCGACACTATTTGTATAGATCAGCTGGCATCGGGCCACAGGCCGGCCGAAGACGAGGGCTTGCCCCGCATGGTTACAGGTCTAGATTGATAAGGACTGCGCGTTCTCTGCGTGGGAAAAATCGACGCTGGGCGGGTGATGATATGGAGGGATTGTTATGAACATGACGGGAACGGGACTGGCGCAGGAAAGCGGGGCGATCAAGCTGCCGCCGCCCGAAACGGAGGGCGGCATGTCCTTGATGCAGGCGCTGAAGGCGCGGCGCTCGGTGCGTGAATTGGACAGCAAGCCGCTGCCGCCGCAGGTGCTGTCGAACCTGCTGTGGGCGGCAAGCGGGGTGAACCGGCCGGCGTCGGGCCAGCGCACCGCGCCTTCGGCCCGCGATTGGCGCGAGATCGATGTGGTCGTGACCACCGCAGACGGCGCGTATCGTTACGACCCACCCACCCATACCCTGATACGCGTGGCGACTGGCGACATTCGCCCTCTGACGGGCGTGCAGGACTTTGTGGCCGCCGCACCGGTGAACCTGGTGTATGTGGCCGACCTGGACCGGATGAGCGAGGCCAGCGCGGAGGACAAGGTGTTCTACAGCGCGACCGACACTGGCTTCATTGCCCAGAACGTGTACCTGTATTGCGCGTCAGCCGGTTTGGCGGCGGTGGTACGCGGCCTGGTTGATCGCGATGCCCTGGGCGCAACCCTGGGACTGGGCCGCCATCGACGCATCATCCTCGCGCAGTCCGTTGGCTATCCGGCCGGCGGCGCCAGATAGCCAACGACAAGCCGATAACAGATGCCAAAATCCGTCAAGATCCTGCTCGCCTGCCTGATCTGCCTGACTCTTGCCGGTGGTTTGATCTGGCTGATCCAGAGCGTTTTCGGCTAGCCGCCGCCGGCTTCGCTGAACCCTCCGCCTGCCGGACTTGGTGTGGGCCACTGCCCATTCGCCGAAACGGCTGCGGGGCTGTTTGAAGTCTTTCGGGATCGATTGTCCTGGCATTTATTTTGCACGCCTTTCAGCCGCTTGCGGCCGTGTCCTCGTTGCTTGCTTTTCCGGGCCGCCAGCTGCGCGGCCTCGTTGACCATGTGCGTTCCGGGAAGATGGCTTTGAGGTTCACTGTCCCATTGCAGGAAGTACGGGCTGCTGTTTCGCCCGGACGCGGGGTGTGCAAGGTGTTGCGACTCAAGGCCCGCTACACGGCGATGGCGAAAGCTATTGTTTCGCCCGGACGCGGGGTGTGCAAGGTGTTGCGACCCCACCGTTGCCGTTGCCCATTTATGTTCTAGACTTGAGTTGATCCGTTTTTTCTGTACTCGATGGCGATCTGGTTGTAAACGCACTCTGGCGACCAAAATACTTGAGGACAACGCAATGTTCATAAGCAACCCCTTTTCCGTGCTTTCGGCGTCGATATCCCCCTCAATCATGCAGGGTTATATCGTCTTGATGGTCCTGCTGGTGGTCGGCGGGACAATACTTGACATGGTTCACAAGAAAAGCGCCCAGTATTTTTTCGAGAATGCAAAAAAAGCGAAAAAACGCGCAAAACGGCCGGTGGGTACCGGCGAAAAAGCATCGATTGCAATTCAGGTATTGGCGAACGAAGTGCTCACGTCTGGCGAGTTCTGTAATACAAGGCGCAGGCTTTCGCATCTGTTGACCATGTACGGCTTCATCATATTCGTCGTGACTACCGTCATTATGATTTTTGGCTACCCAACGCCGGCGACGCCTACCCCCCCCATCCTGCCGCAACTCTGGCATATCGGTGCGCTGATGCTTTGCGTGGGTGGATACTGGTTCTGGTTTTTTATCCGCGTTGATGTGTCTGCGGAAGGCCTTTCGTGGTATCGCTTCGAGCGTGCGGATTTGTTTATCGTCTCGCTGCTCACGACCGCGACGTTCGGATTAATTTGGTCGTTTACCCAGTCGCAAGGCCTTGCCGGATGGCCCACCCTGTTCTTTGTTTTGTTCATCGTCTCCAGCACCATGCTTTTTGGCAGCGTTCTATGGTCCAAATTCGCCCACATGTTCTTTAAGCCAGCCGCCGCTTTTCAGAAACGGGTTACCCGGGCCGATGGCTCGAGAGAGAACTTGCCTGAAATGGCTGACAGAACAAATCCCAGGGATAGGGACAGGCATTCGATGGAATTGCTGAAAGACGCACCCTTGAACATGGGGCTTGGTATCAAACGTGAAAGACCCAACCACTACTAGCTTTTATCTAATTTAATTAGACAAGGACGGAGCGAGAATATGCCAACTTTCGTATATATGACCCGTTGTGATGGTTGCGGACACTGCGTGGATATCTGCCCATCTGACATCATGCACATCGATGAAACACACCGACGTGCCTATAACATCGAGCCCGACATGTGCTGGGAGTGCTACTCCTGCGTCAAGGCATGTCCTCAGAACGCGATCGATGTACGTGGCTATGCCGACTTTGCGCCACTTGGGCACAGTGTCCGCGTCCTGCGCGAAGAAGAGAAAGGCACAATTGCCTGGAAGATAACGTTCAGGGATGGACGTGAAAAGAATTTCCTGTCGCCTATTACGACCAAACCTTGGGGTTCGGCAATTCCGAAACTTGCTGAATTGCCTGAGCCAGGCAAGGAAATACGAGACAGCCAGTTATTGTGTTTTGAGCCGAATAATATCCGTTTCGATGATGGTGGCTTACATACGCTTAAGGCTGCCGGCTTGAAACTCAAGGAAGGGGTCTACTACTAATGAGCTACAAGACAATTTACGAAGACGATATCGATATTCTTGTCGTGGGTGCAGGCTTGGGCGGTACGGGTGCTGCTTATGAGGCGAGGTATTGGGGCCGCGACAAGAAGATCGTTATTGCGGAAAAGGCCAATATCGACCGCTCCGGCGCGGTCGCCCAAGGCCTGTACGCGATCAACTGTTATATGGGCACCCGCTGGGGCGAGAACAATCCGGAAGATCACGTCCGATATGCACGTATCGACTTGATGGGTATGGTTCGTGAAGATCTGGCCTTCGATATGGCCCGTCATGTTGATTCAGCGGTGCACCAGTTTGAAGAGTGGGGTTTGCCGATAATGAAAAATCCCAAGACTGGCGCTTATCTACGTGAAGGGCGATGGCAGATCATGATTCATGGCGAATCATACAAGCCTATCGTGGCCGAAGCAGCGAAGAAATCAGCCGACAAGGTGTTTAACCGTATTTGTGTCACGCACCTGCTGCTCGATGAAGCGAAAGAAAACCGCATCGCCGGCGCTGTCGGTTTCAATGTGCGTACCGGCAACTATCACGTCTTCAAGGCCAAAACCGTCATCGTTGGCGCTGGGGGGGCGTCGAACATTTTCAAGCCGCGCTCGGTCGGTGAAGGGGCGGGTCGCGTTTGGTATGCGCCGTGGTCATCAGGCTCCGCCTATGGGCTCCTGATTGAAGCCGGCGCAAAAATGACCCAAATGGAAAACCGCATCGTACTGGCACGGTTCAAGGACGGTTACGGTCCGGTGGGCGCCTACTTCCTGCACCTCAAGACCTATACGCAAAACGGTAACGGTGAAGAGTACGAATCCAAATGGTTTCCGCAACTGCAGGAAATGGTAGGCAAGGAATATCTGGATCCGGAAGCGTCGCACAGGACCCACCGGCCGATCCCGACCTGTTTGCGTAACCATGCATTTATTTCCGAAGTGAATGCCGGTCGCGGTCCTATCTACATGGTGACCATGGAAGCCTTCCAGGATCCGCACCTGG
Organism: Thiobacillus sp.; assembly: GCA_035530575.1. Lineage (GTDB taxonomy): Bacteria > Pseudomonadota > Gammaproteobacteria > Burkholderiales > Thiobacillaceae > Thiobacillus. The sequence goes on from DATKUP010000010.1 coordinate 4,844, forward strand.
AAGAAGTGGGCTGGGAAAACTTCCTGGGCATGACCATTGGCCAGGCGGTTTTGTGGGCCGCAACCAATGTCGACCCAAAATATGAAAACCCTGAATTAACAACCTCCGAGCCTTATGTGATGGGTTCGCACGCCACGGGGTGCGGTGGCTGGGCGTCAGGCCCTGAAGATGTTTCCCCTCCGGAATATTTCTGGGGTTACAACCGCATGATGACCGTTGAAGGTTTGTTCGGTGCCGGGGATGCCATTGGCGGCACACCTCACGCATTCTCATCCGGCTCTTTCACGGAAGGACGGCTGGCGGCAAAAGCGGCCTGTCAATACATTGACGATGGCAAGGCCGAAGGCATAGTGGTTTCAGACAAGCAAATTACCGACCTTAAAGCCAAGATTTACAAGCCGTTGGAAACGTATACCGTGTACAGTAACGAAGTCGTTGCAGGGACGGTTAATCCCAACTTCATCAACCCAAGACAGGGCCTCGATCGCTTGCAGAAACTGATGGATGAATATTGTGGTGGTTTTGGCGTTAACTACATGACTAACGACAAACTTCTGAATATCGGCCTCAAGAAGATCAAACTGCTTGAGGAAGACCTGGAGAATGTCGCAGCAAAAGATATACACGAGCTGTTGCGTGCCTGGGAATTAAAACACCGCACGCGTACTTCCGAGTGTGTGTTCCATCATACTTTATTCCGCAAGGAAACGCGCTGGCCCGGCTACTACTACCGTGGTGATGCGATGAAGCTGGATGACGAAAACTGGCATGTATTAACCGTTTCTCATCGTGACCGCAAGACCGGGGAATATACAATGGAGAAAGCGCCTTGCTATCATCTGGTTGGTGATGACGAAGAGTAAATTAAACGGTGTGAGTGTGGTGTCTGTTACATAAAAAAGACTGGCCTGTAATTGTTGGTCTTTTTTTTGACTATTGTGAGTGAAAACATTGCTCCGATAGAGATTCTGGGAAATACGTAATGTCTCTTAATGAAGCGTTGTCATGAATATAATTGATCAGAGTGATGAAGAGATATTAAAGATTGCCAATCCCATGTGGGCCGACCTTATTAAATACTCAAATGAAGAGAATTATGGTGCGTTTACAAGACATTTTTCCGCCGAAATGCTTCGGGGTGCAAACGAGATAGAAATGGGTAAACAATTTGCCAGGTCCCAACTGACAAAAAACCTGTCCAGTGACGCTGTCTACCTCGGCATGATACGCCGTGGCGAACATGTCACGGTGCTTTACAAACAAAAAAACACCAAAATGGAAGGCGAATGGCTGGGCAGATTGGTCCTGGGTTATGAGAAAGACAAGGTAAGAATATTCGGGGCAACTATATTTTAACTTGCCATGTCCGACACCATACAAAACAATAAATTTGTAGAATTAAACTACCGGGTTGTTGATAAACGAACCAGTATTGTCCTCTCCACGATTGAATTTCCTTTGGGCTACGTCCATGGCGCCAATGATGTTTTATCCGAACAAGTGCAGTCTGAATTGCAGGGCAAAATGGTCGGCGACACGATCGACCTGCCGATTGATTGTGACAAATTATACGGGCCCAGAGATGAATCCCTTGTTTTTGTCGATCAAATTGAGAATGTGCCGGAGGATTACCGGGAGGTCGGTATCACCATCACGATGGAAAACGCAAAAGGTGAGCCCAGAGACTTTATTGTAACCCGGGTTGATGACAAGACAGTGACCGTGGATGGGAATAATCCGCTTTGCGGAAGAGATGTGGTTTTTACGCTTGAAGTGTTGACAGTTCGCGACGCCACTGACGAAGAGATAGACATCGGTGGCGCTGTGGGTGCCGACCCGGACATCCATGAAATTCTCAAATAATTATATTTTCTATCCAGACAACAAGGTGCTGGAACGGGCCATTACGCGCGCTATAAGCTTAACTTCCGAGCCTATAGCCGGAAAATCTGACCCCGATACCCGAGTAACCGTGCCGGATAACTTTACCCACACGCGCGGCAATTATGAGCAGCGCCGTTACGGTTCAAATATATTCGAAAATGCACGCGCGCTACTCGAGGCTGAACTGGCCAAGCAAACCCGAGGGCAACTGCCTTTGGATTGGGCGGCGACACAGGTCGATCTTGGTAATCTACTCGCTGCATTGGGACAACGGCACCGCGATGAGGAATTGTATAAAAAGGCAGTCCAGTCGTTTAACAGTGCGCTTGAAGAACTGGATCAGGCAAATGCGCCTGTGGCCTGGGCCACAGCCCAATATGGCCTGGGCACTGCAACCCAAGCGCTGGGCAGGCAACTGAGTCACCCGAAATTATTGAAACAAGCCGCTGATGCCTATACCAGCGCGTTACTGGTATGGACCCGGGAACAGATGCCGCTGGAATGGGCAACCACCATGCATCAACTGGGTGCTACTTTACATGCGCATGGCATGCTTCTTAAAGGTAATCGCACTTTACAAAAATCCGTTGTCGCCTACAAAAATGCACTGGCTGTATTCGATGCGGACAATCATGCCATGGAGTTAGTGGCTACCCATAATAATCGCGGTGCCGCACTACATCATTTAGGCGAATCGGAGGAGAATACCGGGCGCCTGGAAGAAGCGATAAGAGCCTACGAGAAAGCATTGCTGGTGTGTCAGGAGCAGCAATTGCCGATTCATCTGGCCGTAATGTGTCGGGTAAACATCGCGACTGCCCGTGGCGTGCTGGCCGAGTTAACGAAAGATTCAGCCATTGCGCAAGAAACTGCGGATGATTTTGAATTGATTGTCGAATTATTTCAAAGCGCCTGCCAGCCACTCTGTTTAAAACACTGCAAAGAACAGCTGGCGCATGCACTCTCAATGGTGGAAGCATTGAGTGGCAATGATCTGGAAGTCAGTCGGGCGCAGTAGTCAAGCAAGACGCGGGGCACTACATATTTACCGGTCAAGTCCTTTCGGAAAGCTGATATTCAACATTAATAAGCGCACCAATATCCGCATAGAATCGGATTGTCTTGGCGACGGTTCCCCATATTTGCGCGCGCTGGTGACCGTCACCTATTTTTCTATGGTAGTAACCGTTCAAAAATATATCAAAAAATGCCTCATTGAATAAGCGTGAGTTCTATTTAGTCGGCCCTGCAAAACTCTTTCCGCGCCCGCCTGAAGCGGATTCTTGCTGCGCCCGTTATTTCTGGCGCTGTTGGCAACGTTCCTGCGCACGAATCCTCTCCAGCAAGCTCATCCGGCGGCAGGGCTCTCGCTTGGCGTTGCTGATGGCGGCGTCAAATGAATTTTGCAGGGGCGACTACCTAAGATCCAAATGTGCGTACGCGGCGCAGCAGGTCCAGGAAAAATCCGATAAATGCTGCCGTCCATGCGACAAGCGCGATGTATAGAAAGACTGGCGGCAGGAACCCCAGGAAATCGAACCCCATCGCTTCGATCATCCGGTCGGTGCTGGCCGCATACATGCCGAGGGGAAAAACCGCGCCCCAGTAAAGAGGGTCGTATTTCATCGGGTAGCGTTTGTACACATGGCGCCATAGGGCGAGCACCAACAGCATGGGAATCCACCAGGTGCCTGTCGCCCAATAAAAAACCGTAAACCCCTTTATAAACGGCAGCAACGAGGTCAGGAAAGGCGCATCGGACACGTTGATGATGAGCAGCGATCCGGCCAGGGTCGAAATCGCCATTGCGCCCATATTGATCCAGTACGGTGGTGTCAGATCACCGGGAGAAAGCCGGAAGAAAGTGTAGCGGTAAAAGATGAGTGACATCATCCAGATATACAGCATGCCGCCCCACAGCCACATCGAGAGCGCGAGGAAGTTCATCTCCAACTTCCCAGGCTGATCGATGTGGGCAGCGAGCAGCGCACCGAGAACCGCTATCGATTGTGTCGCCACGACTGCGAGCAGCCAGGCACCGTTGATCCCCTTGTCGAGGGTCGGTTTATCTTCCTTGATGGTGAAGCCCGTAAAGATCGTGTAGGTCAGCCCAATCCAGAGCATGATCGCCACCACCCAGAGCACGGTGCCCGCGCGATAGTCAGCCGCGAGCAACACGAACTGGCCCCCGAGGACGCTGGTCGCGGCCACAGTGGTGAAGAACCCAGGGCCGCGCAGATGATCGATCATGTCACCGAAGAACAGGCGAGAGTGGCAAACCATGCGCAGCACGGTCAGAAGGCACAGCGCAGCGTAGACGACGATATTGAGGTACAACAGCGCTTGCGCTATGCGTGGCAGGGCCAGAAGGTGAGCGGCGAGCGAGACGATACCCGTCGCCATGACCATACCGAAATACGCGGGCGACATGCCGGCCAGTTCTGCGAGCGAGCGTTCGCCCAGTGACTTACACCGAGCCGGCGTGTCGTGTTCGTCGAGGTTTGAGCTCATGGTGTACGGATTGGCTCAGCTAAGAGCAAGTTATGTATAGCCGTGCTCCAACAGACCGACCGGTCTGAATGATTAAAATTCGCAGAACATGCTGATGTGCAGTAACTGCTTGATTCATGGCTGGTTCGTCGAGGCTGTCTGTCCGCATATGTAATGATAAGCCGGTCCGAACGTTTGCAGTGGGAGAAATACTGAGATGACTGCTCATGGCTGAGAGCACGCATAAGGCGGCCTGCCAGAAAGTGGACGCACGCAGCCCATCAAGGGGCGTAGCGTGCGGCCGACGTTCCGGCGCGTGTCAAGGTAGTTGTTGCATCGGTCATATAGCCAACGGTTGAATATCGCTACCAGCCAAATGCGTTTTTATGATGGCGTCACGCTCGGGATTGACCGTCAAGGCGCACATCGACTGCCACGTCGAGGTGGAGCGCTACCGCTACAGCATGCCGCACTCGCTGGCGGGCCAGGTGCTGGAAGCGCGCGTCACGACAGCGGTGGTCGAGATCATGCATCGTGGGCAGCGTGTGGCCAGCCACGCCCGCAATAGCCGGCAAGACGGCTTCACCATCACCGCCGCGCACATGCTGGCCGCGCATCGCGTCCACATGGAGTGGACGCCGCAGCACCTGATCCACTGGGGGCGTAGCATCGGCCCGGCCGCGGCCGAGGCGGTGACGCGGCTGAGGGCGGAGAACAGGCATCCCGAGCACGGCTACCGCGCCTGCCTGGGGCTGCTGTCGCTGGCCAGGCGCTACGGCAAGCCCCGGCTTGAGGCAGCCTCCACGCTGGCCTTGCAGATCGGCGCCTGCCAGTACCGCCATGTGCGCGACATCCTGACCAACAGCCGCGATCAGAACACGCCGGCAACGGCTGGCGACTGGATCAGTCCCGAGCACGTCCACGTGCGTGGCCCTGACTACTACCAATAAGGAATTCGAAGATGATGATGCATACCACCCTGGCGCAGCTATGCACCTTGAAACTGAACGGTCTGGCGACGGGCCCGGAAGGGCGTCAATCGGTGCACAGAGTGCACCCTGCGCGCGATAAATCGTCTGATGAACAATCTGGGATTAACCCTTCGACAGGCTCTGTCCTGAGTGCGTCAAGGGGCTCAGGGCGAAGCGGCATGCGTGGCCGCTTGCGGCGAGCCATGCGGCAGGCGCCGCAAAATGACTTTGATTCGATCAGCCGGATGCGCAAGGACGTTGCGTTTGCGCTGCAGGATTGGGTCTGGGGAAGCGCTGATTAATTCGTTATTGCGAGGAGCGCAGCGGAAATGCACGCTTGATCAATACGCTGGATTGCTTCGTCGCGCTTGCAATGACGGCCGTACTGAATTGTTCAGCGCTTTTCTAGCGTCTTTGCATGGCGGCCGGCCGTGGACCTGAGTTGGTGTCCTTGTGGCGGAAGTTGATGCGGCCTTTGGTGAGGTCGTAGGGCGACATTTCGATGGTGACTTTGTCGCCGGCCAGGATGCGGATGCGGTGCTTGCGCATTTTTCCGGAGGCGTAAGCGGTGATTTCAAAACCGTTGTCCAGGGTGACGCGGAAGCGAGTTTGCGGCAGCACTTCGCTGACGACGCCTTCCATTTCTACAAGTTCTTCTTTTGCCATGTTTCGATTCCTCATGCTTGGCCGATGGCACGACGAAGCGTGCACCGGCGTGGGTGTGTGCGAAAGTCTCAGCGGGAACTGCGGCAGCCGCGCCGGGGTTGCGCGGCGCGGCTGCGAATGAGGAGAGCCGACAAGATGCCCGCAAGGGGCCGGAGGGACAAACCAAAAGACTAATGCGTCTGACAGTATGGGGGGGATGGCCTGTCTTGGCAAGGCAGTGCCTGCTGCCGGAGCGCGGTGCGGCAGTTTGAAAGACCTAAGCGGACGCGGTGAAACGCCAAATAACGGTACAATTGGGATCACATTGCAATCCTAATTTGAAGCTGGAATCTTGTGGTTACGCTCACCCGCCTCGATAGTGCGCAGCCTGATTTTCAGGCACGCCTCGCCCGCCTGCTGCAATTCGACGACGCCGCCGATGCCGCCATCGAGCAGACGGTTGCCGCGATCCTGCACGACGTCAAAAAGCGCGGCGATGCCGCGGTGCTCGAATACACCGCACGTTTCGATCACCTGCCGGCAGCCTCGCTGGACAGCCTGGAACTCAGCGCGGCACAGCTCAGCGCCGCGCTCGAGCACTTGCCGGCTGACACCCGCCAGGCGCTGGAAGCTGCGGCGGATCGCGTGCGCCGCTATCACGAGAGGCAGACCCAGGCGTCGTGGACCTACACCGAGGACGACGGCACTGTGCTGGGACAGAAAATCACTCCGCTCGACCGCGTCGGCCTGTACGTGCCGGGCGGCAAGGCCGCCTACCCCTCGTCGGTGCTGATGAACGCGATTCCGGCGAAGGTCGCCGGCGTCGGCGAGCTCATCATGGTGGTGCCGACGCCGGGCGGCGAGCACAATCAGCTGGTGCTCGCCGCCGCCGCGATTGCCGGGGTCGATCGCGTGTTCACCATTGGCGGCGCGCAGGCGGTGGCAGCGCTGGCCTACGGCACCCAGACCGTGCCCCAGGTCGACAAGATCGTCGGCCCCGGCAATGCCTACGTGGCGGCGGCCAAGCGCCGCGTGTTCGGCACCGTGGGCATCGACATGATCGCCGGTCCGTCCGAGATTCTGGTGATCGCCGACGGCAATACACCCGCGGAATGGGTGGCGATGGATCTGTTCTCGCAGGCCGAGCACGACGAAATGGCGCAGTCGATCCTGCTGTCACCCGACGCGGCCTACCTCGATGCGGTGGCGGCGGCGATCGACAGGCTGATCGAAGAGATGCCGCGCAGTGAAGTGATCCGCACCTCGCTGACCAACCGCGGTGCGCTGATCAAGACGCGCGACCTCGACGATGCGGTAATGATCTCGAACACCATTGCACCGGAACACCTGGAACTCTCGGTGGCCGACCCCGATGCGCTGCTGCCCGGGCTGCGTCACGCCGGTGCGATCTTCATGGGCAGGAACACCTGCGAGGCGTTGGGCGACTACTGCGCCGGGCCGAATCACGTGCTGCCGACCTCGCGCACCGCGCGTTTCTCGTCGCCGCTGGGCGTCTACGACTTCCAGAAGCGCAGCAGCCTGATCAACGTGTCGCAGGCCGGCGCGCAGACGCTGGGGCGGATCGCGGCCACGCTGGCCTACGGCGAGGGCCTGCAGGCGCATGCGCGTTCCGCCGAGTATCGCCTGATTCATAAGTGAGTCCGCTATTCCGATGAGCCGCTATTGGAGTGCCGTGGTGCACGACCTGACGCCCTATGTGCCGGGCGAGCAGCCGAAGCTGACCAACCTGGTCAAGCTCAACACCAACGAAAACCCCTACGGCCCCAGCCCGCGGGTGCTGGACGCCGTGCGTGCGGAAGCCGCCGACACGCTGCGCCTGTATCCCGACCCGGGTTCCGACCGGCTATGCGCGGCTATTGCTGCATTGCATGGCGTCGCCGCCGAGCAGGTGTTCGTCGGCAACGGTTCCGACGAGGTGTTGGCGCATGCGTTTCTGGCCTTGCTCAAGCACGAATGGCCGATCCTGTTTCCGGATATCAGCTACAGCTTTTATCCGGTGTATTGCGGGTTGTACGAGATCGCCTATCGCCAGATTCCGCTGACGGAATCGTTCGAGATCAGGGTCGGCGATTACCTCTCGCCCAACGGCGGAGTGATTTTCCCCAACCCCAACGCGCCCACCGGGTGCCTGCTGGCACTGTCGGAAATCGAGTGTCTGCTGGACGGCAATCCGGACTCGGTCGTCGTCATCGACGAAGCCTACATCGACTTCGGCGGCGAATCGGCAGTGGGCCTGGTCGCGCGCTATCCGCAGCTGCTGGTCATCCGCACCCTGTCGAAATCGCATGCGCTGGCCGGCCTGCGCGTCGGCTATGCCATTGGCCAAGCACATCTGATCGAGGCGCTCAAGCGGGTCAAGGACAGCTTCAACTCCTATCCACTCGACCGCCTGGCCCAGGCCGGCGCCCTGGCTTCGATCGAGGATCACGCTTATTTCGAGTCCCTTTGCGCCAGGGTAATGGCCAGCCGTGCCCGGCTGGCATCCGCGATGGCCGAAATGGGCTTCGAGGTACTGCCCTCAACGGCCAATTTCATTTTCGCCCGGCATCCGTCGCATGATGGCGCCGAACTTGCCGCGAGCTTGCGCGAGCGCCTCATCATCGTGCGCCATTTCAAGAATCCGGCCCGCATCGCGCCGTTCCTGCGCATCACTGTCGGCACCGATGCACAAATTGACGCGCTGCTCGCCGCGTTGAAAGCCATCGTGAACTGCTAGAATCCTTTTACAGCCTTATTTACCGACGCCATGCGCACTGCACAAGTCACTCGCAATACCCTCGAAACCCGGATCACGGTCAGCCTCAATCTCGATGGCACGGGCGTATCCAGGCTTGCCACCGGCGTGCCGTTTCTCGACCACATGCTCGACCAGATCGCACGTCACGGCCTGATCGATCTGGACATCCGGGCTGAGGGCGATCTGCACATCGACGCCCATCACACGGTGGAAGATACCGGGATCACGCTGGGGCAGGCCTTCGCGCAGGCGCTCGGCGACAAAAAGGGTATCCGTCGCTACGGTCACGCCTACGTGCCGCTCGACGAGGCGCTGTCGCGCGTGGTGATCGACCTGTCGGGACGGCCGGGGCTGGAGTACCACGTCGACTACACTCGTGCGCGCATCGGCGAATTCGACGTCGACCTGTTCCTCGAATTCTTCCGCGGCTTCATCAACCATGCCGGGGTGACGCTGCACATCGACAACCTGCGTGGCATCAACGCGCACCATCAGGCCGAGACGATTTTCAAGGCCTTCGGCCGCGCGCTGCGCATGGCGGTAGAAGCCGACGCACGCATGGGCGATGCGCTGCCGTCGACCAAAGGTGCGCTGTGAGCGCACCTCAATTTAAACATGGCTGCGCTGTGAGCGCATCGCAGATTAAGCGAGCTGCGCTGTGAGCGTCGATATCGCCGTCATCGACTACGGCATGGGCAATCTGCGTTCGGTGTCCAAGGCCATCGAGCATGTCGCGCCGGCGGCGAGCGTGGTGGTCACCTCCGATCCCGCGGTGATTGCCGAGGCGGGGCGCGTGGTGTTTCCGGGGCAGGGCGCCGCACCCGACTGCATGCGTGAAATCGACGCGCGCGGCCTGCGTCAGGTCATTATGGATGCCGCACGCAGCAAGCCGTTTCTGGGCATCTGCATGGGTATGCAGGTATTGTTCGAACACAGCGAGGAAGGCGATACTGCGTGCCTCGGCATCCTGTCCGGCACCGTGCAGCGCTTTCCGCACGAGGCGATGGTCGACGCGGCCGGCAGCAAGCTCAAGGTGCCGCACATGGGCTGGAACAACGTCCACCAGGCGGTCCCGCATCCGCTGTGGGCGGGGATCGAGGAAGACGCGCGCTTCTACTTCGTCCACAGCTACTTCGTGCAGCCGACCTCGCCCGAGGTGATTGCGGGCTTCTCGCATTACCCCTTCCCGTTCACCTGCGCGGTGGCGTCCGGGAATATATTTGCCGTCCAGTTCCACCCCGAAAAAAGCCAGAATGACGGTTTGACGCTGCTCGGCAATTTTGTAACCTGGAATCCGGGCGAGATCGATTCTGCCCGCGACATGTCCGGCGCTGCCTGCGCCTAATTTTTTCTGTGCGACCCTGCTGACCAGCTATGTTAATTATTCCTGCGATCGACCTTAAAGACGGCCATTGCGTGCGCCTGGAACAAGGCGAGATGGACAGTGCCACCGTGTTTTCCGAGGACCCGGCGGCGACCGCCCGCCACTGGAAGGAACTCGGTGCGCGCCGTCTGCATCTGGTCGACCTCAACGGTGCCTTTGCCGGCAAGCCGGTCAACGGTGCGGCGATCCGCTCGATCGTCGATGCGGTGGGCGACGACATGCCGGTGCAGCTGGGCGGCGGCATCCGCGACCTCGCCACCATCGAGCGCTATCTCGACGACGGCGTGCGCTACGTCATCATCGGCACCGCCGCGGTAAAGAACCCCGGCTTCCTGCATGAAGCCTGCGATGCCTTCCCCGGCCACGTGATGGTCGGGCTCGACGCCCGTGACGGCAAGATCGCGGTAGAAGGCTGGTCCAAGATCACCGGCCATGATGTCATCGATCTGGCCAAGCGCTTCGAAGGCTACGGCGTCGAAGCCATCATCTACACCGATATCGGGCGCGACGGCATGCTGAGCGGTGTCAACATCGAAGCCACCCAGAGACTGGCGCAGGCGCTGTCGATTCCTGTCATCGCCAGCGGCGGCGTCACCAACCTCGACGACGTCAGGGCATTGTCCACCGTCGCCAAGGACGGCATCATCGGCGCGATCACCGGCCGCGCAATCTACCAGGGCACGCTCGATTTTGTCGAAGCGCAGAAGCTCGCCGACGAACTTGCGGGCGGCGTGTTCGGCGTCTGATTTGAATTAGGACAGCCATGCTTGCAAAGCGCATCATTCCCTGTCTGGACGTCACCCATGGCCGCGTGGTCAAGGGTATCAACTTCGTCGAGTTGAAGGATGCCGGCGATCCGGTCGAAATCGCGCGCCGCTACAACGAGGCGGGCGCCGACGAGCTGACCTTTCTCGATATCACTGCGTCGTCCGACGACCGCGACCTGATCCTGCACATCATCGAGGAGGTGGCCGCCGAGGTGTTCATTCCGCTCACGGTCGGCGGTGGCGTGCGCGAGGTGGGCGACGTGCAGCGCCTGCTCAACGCCGGCGCCGACAAGGTCAGCATCAATACTTCGGCGGTGGTGAACCCGCAGCTGGTGAAGGATGCAGCCGACCGCTACGGCAGCCAGTGCATCGTGGTGGCCATCGATTCCAAGCGGGTGGGCGATCACTGGGAAGTCTTCACCCACGGCGGACGCAAGGCCACCGGTCTCGATGCGGTCGAGTGGGCGAAGAAAATGGCGAGCCTGGGGGCAGGCGAACTGCTGCTCACGTCGATGGACCGCGACGGCACCAAGAGCGGCTTCGACCTGGAACTGACGCGTGCGATTTCCGACGCGGTCGACGTTCCCATCATCGCCAGCGGCGGCGTCGGCAATCTCCAGCATCTGGTCGACGGCGTCAAGGAAGGCCATGCCGATGCGGTGCTGGCGGCGAGTATTTTCCACTTCGGCGAATACGGCATTGACGAGGCGAAAAAATACATGAAGCAGCACGGTATCGAGGTGCGGCTGTGAGTGACTGGCTCGATACCGTCAAATGGGACGCACAAGGCCTGGTGCCGGCAATCGCCCAGGATGCCGCCAGCGGTGAAATTCTCATGGTGGCGTGGATGAACCGCGAGGCGCTGGAGGAAACCGCGCGCACCGGTCGCGGCGTTTATTGGTCGCGTTCGCGCAACAAGCTGTGGCGCAAGGGCGAGGAATCCGGCCACGTGCAGACCGTCAGCGAAATCCGGCTCGACTGCGACAGCGACGTGGTACTGTTGAAAATTGAACAACTTGGCGGGATTGCGTGTCATACCGGCCGGCGCTCCTGCTTTTTCCAGAAGCTGGCCAGAGATGATCAAGGTGGCAATCGCTGGGTAACGACCGCCCCGGTGCTGAAAACCCCCGACGAGATTTACCGAAAATGAGTGACATCCTCGACCGTCTCGCCGAAACGCTGGAGGCACGCAAGCAGGCGTCACCCGACAGCTCCTATGTGGCCAGGCTCTATTCGAAAGGCACCGATGCCATTCTGAAAAAGATCGGCGAGGAGGCAACCGAGACTGTTATGGCGGCGAAGGACGACCAGCCCGAAAAGATCATCTACGAAGTCGCCGATTTGTGGTTTCATACCCTGGTGCTGCTGGCGCACAAGGGACTCAAGCCGGCGGATGTGCTGAACGAACTGGCCCGTCGCGAGGGTCTGTCCGGGCTGGCTGAAAAGGCGGGTCGACATGAGTGACTGCATTTTCTGCAAAATCGCTGCCGGCCAGTTGCCGTGCAGCAAGGCCTACGAAGACGACGAGCTGCTGGCGTTTCACGACATCCATCCGTTCGCGCGGGTGCATGTCCTGATCATTCCGAAGCTGCATATCGCGACGCTGGCAGACTGCACCCCCGAGCATGAGAGACTGCTCGGCAAGATGCTGCTGCTGGCGCCGCGTCTGGCAAAGGAGCAGGGTCTCGACGCCGGTTTCAAGACGCTGATCAACACCGGGCGCGGCGGTGGTCAGGAAGTGTTTCACATTCACGTTCACGTATTTGGCGGTGGGGACCCCGTCAAGCGCAGTTAAAACCAAAAGGAGAAACGCCATGGGTAGTTTTAGCATCTGGCATTGGCTGATTGTTCTGGTCATCGTGCTGCTGATTTTCGGCACGAAAAAGTTGCGCAACATCGGCAGCGATCTGGGTGGTGCGGTCAAGGGTTTCAAGGAAGGCGTGAAGGACGACGCACCCAAGATCGGCGACAGCGCCGATCAGGGCGATCGGACCATCGACGTCGAAGTCGTGAAGGACAAACAGAAGAGTTAAACGTCAATTTGCAGGATGCAAGTTACCAGGACTTTCCTTGCGGCTTGCAGCTTGAATCTTGTATCTGACCCATGTTCGATTTCGGCTTTCTTGAACTCGTCACTATCGGTGTGGTGGCGCTTGTCGTCATTGGCCCTGAGCGCCTGCCCAAGGTGGCGCGCACGGCCGGGCTTCTGTATGGCCGCATGCAGCGTTATGTGTCGTCCGTGAAATCTGACATCAGTAACGAAATCCAGTTGGATGAAATGCGCCGTGTCGGGCAGGATTTCAAGGCGTCGGTCGAGTCGGCGGTGTCGGGTGTCGAGCAACAGGCGACGGCAGTCGACGACTATTTGCGCGACGAGGCGAGCAGCGTCAAAAAAGTGGTTGCGGCGATGGCGGAGACCGAAGGCGAGCGTCCGGTGACTGAGCCCGCGATGAAGCAGATCGAGACGTCGCAAACATCGCAGCAGAGCCTGCCGCTCGAAGAACCCGACCAGAATTCCGCAACGCCCGCGCCGTCCGTGGCGGAAAAGGCGCACGTCGAAGCCGTCGGAAAATCCACATGAACAATCCGGAAGACACCTTTATCTCGCATCTCGTCGAAATGCGTGACCGCCTGCTGCGCGCTGTGATTGCGATCGTGGTGTTGTTTGTGCTGCTGTTTCCATGGGCGCAGGATCTCTATGCACTGCTCGCCAAGCCCATGCTGGCCGCCTTGCCGCAAGGCGGGCAGATGATCGCCACCGAGGTCACCACGCCGTTCTTCGTGCCGATCAAGGTCACCATGATGACCGCCTTCCTGCTGGCGCTGCCATGGGTGTTCTATCAGATGTGGGCGTTCGTCGCGCCCGGTCTCTACCAGAACGAAAAACGCCTCGGCGTGCCGCTGGTGATCGCCAGCGTGGTGCTGTTTTTGCTGGGGATGGCGTTCGCCTATTTCCTGGTGTTTCCGGTGGTGTTCGGTTTCATTGTCGGGGTGGCGCCGGAAGGCGTGGCGGTGATGACCGACATTGGCAAATACCTCGACTTCGTGATGACTTTGTTTATTGCCTTCGGCATTACCTTTGAAGTGCCGGTCGCGGTGGTGCTGCTGGTCAAGATGGGCATGGTGTCGATTGTAAAACTGCGTGAAATCCGCCCCTATGTCATTGTCGGGGCGTTCGTCGTTGGCGCGATTTTCACCCCGCCCGACGTAATTTCGCAGTTCATGCTTGCGGTGCCGATGTGGGTTCTGTACGAACTGGGCATTGTCGTTGCCTCGATGATCACCAAGCCCAAGCCGGAAGCCGAAGCCGAAGCCGAAGCCGAAGCCGAAGCGGATTACACGCCCATGTCCGAGTCCGACATGGAGGCCGAGCTCGATCGCATCGAATCCGGCCAGTCTGAATCCGGGTCACGCGACCCTAAATGATGCACCTTGGCGGTGCGCAATGCGCCGCCAGGCACTCATGTGGTGCCACCCATGCCGGTGGTTAAACGTAAAACCGTTTGAACTCAGTGGCTTAAGCAGTCGGAATGCTATTTGCTTCAGCTTGTCCCAATTCAATTGGGAGCCGGGCATGGAAGCGTTGAAATCAGGCAGTGATGTGTTGTTCGTTTTGCTCGGCGGCATCATGGTGCTGGCCATGCACGCAGGGTTTGCCTTTCTCGAACTCGGCACGGTGCGCAAGAAGAACCAGGTCAATGCCCTGGTCAAGATCCTCACCGATTTCTCGGTCTCCACCGTCGCCTATTTTTTCATCGGCTACAGCGTCGCCTACGGCGTCGGCTTCTATTCCAGCGCCGAGGTGCTGTCGGCCCGGAACGGCTACGAACTGGTCAAGTTCTTTTTCCTGCTGACCTTTGCGGCGGCGATTCCCGCCATCGTGTCGGGCGGCATTGCCGAACGCGCACGCTTCAACCCGCAGCTGGCCGCCACGTTCGCGCTGGTGGGGCTGGTTTACCCGTTCTATGAAGGCATCGTCTGGAATGGCAACTTCGGCATCCAGGACTGGCTGGCCGTGAGCTTGGGCGCCCGCTTTCACGACTTTGCCGGCTCGGTGGTGGTGCATGCGGTGGGCGGCTGGATCGCCCTGCCTGCCGTGCTGCTGCTGGGCGCGCGACGTGGGCGCTACACCAGGGACGGTCTGGTCTCGGCGCACCCGCCGTCGAACATCCCGTTTCTGGCGCTCGGCGCGTGGATCCTGACGGTGGGCTGGTTCGGCTTCAACGTGATGTCGGCGCAGCTGATCGAGGCGGTGTCGGGACTGGTGGCGGTGAATTCGCTGATGGCGATGGTGGGCGGCACGCTGGCGGCGCTGGTGATCGGCCGCAACGACCCCGGCTTCATCCACAACGGCCCGCTAGCCGGTCTGGTGGCAGTGTGTGCCGGTTCGGACCTGATGCATCCGCTCGGTGCGCTCGCCACCGGCGCGATCGCTGGCGCACTGTTCGTGCGGATGTTCATGGTCACGCAGAACAAGTGGAAGATCGACGACGTGCTGGGGGTGTGGCCGCTGCACGGCTTGTGCGGCGCGTGGGGCGGGATTGCCGCGGGCATCTTTGGGGCCAAGGCACTGGGCGGCATGGGCGGTGTCAGTCTGGCTGCGCAACTGATCGGCACCCTGGGCGGCGTGGCGGTGGCCACACTCGGCAGCCTGGTAGTGTACGGCATTCTGAAGCGTGCCATTGGTTTGCGGCTGGACCCGGAAGCGGAATTCACCGGCGCCGATCTGAGCATTCACAAAGTGTCGGCGACCGCCGAGCGTGAGACCAACTGGTAGCCGGCTCAGGAGCCTGACAGCCCGATTCTTTAAGTCCGGCAGGCTTTCCCAGCCTTTCTGCCGTTGCCGCAGATACTTGCGGCGCTTGGTGCGAAGTTGTTCGAGCTGCCGGTCGATTTGCACCACGTCGGGATGCTGTTCGGTGTATTGCAGCAGCAGTTCGGTGCGCTTGATGCGCAGTTCAACCTGCTTTTTGTCGAGGCCGGCAAGGTCTTCATCCGGTTCGATAGACGGTTTGGACGCAGGGCTGTCGGTTTCAACGAGCATCGATGAAGGCTGCTTGTCCGATACCCCCGCTTCAGCCGGCTGTGAAGCGACACCCTGCGAGGTGTTGGTGGCAGGCGGCGTGGGAGTGAGTGGCGGTTGCTGGGAGGAAGCGATGAAGTGGTCAATGACGATGATTCCGCCTGCGATCGGCAGCGTCACGGCGATCAGCACGCCCAATGCCGATGAGCCGCAGGTGTGAAGTGCGGCAGGAAGGCACCGTCTTGATGGCAACCGTACGCTCGATCAGCGGATCGCGTGCCCGGTAAACGGTGCCCATCGCACCCTGGCCCACTTCATCGAGAATTTCGTGGCGGCCGATTTTCACAATAGGGACGGCGAGCGTCAGGTCTGGCATTCCACAATCTGGCCACGTACCGCGCGGCTGTCCGCACCCATCAGGTACAGGTACCACGGCATCAGATCGTCGACGCTGGGTATGGTTTCGGGAGCGAGCCCGGGGTGGGTGCGTGAGCGCAGGGTGGTCGCGGTTTGACCGGGGATCAGGGTGTTGATGCGTGGGCTTGCAGACGGGCCGAGTTCGTCGGCCCAGATGCGGGTGAGCGTTTCCAGGCCCGACTTGGCCACGGCATAGCCGCCCCAGTACGCGCTGGGTTGATGGCCGTGCGTTTCGCCGGTGAACACCACCGAGGCGTCCGTAGCCTGTTTCAGGAGCGGCAGGCAGGCGCGGGTCAGCGCAAACGGCGCGATCAGATTGACTCGCATCAGGGCCTGCCACTGTTCCAGCGTCTGCAGTTCCAGCGGGGTCAGGCTGTAGAACTGGTGTGCGCTGTGCAGCACGCCGTCGAGCCGCTTGAGGTGTTGCGCGATGGTGCCGGTCAGCGCTTCCAGGCTGCGGTCGTCGGCAGCGGCGAGGTCGTACGGAAACATCGCCGGTTCCGGACCGCCTGCGGCCAGGATTTCGTCGTATACCGCTTCGAGTCTGGCTTCGTTGCGTGCCAGCAGGGCGACGGTGGCGCCGTGGCGCGCAAATGCCAGGCTGGCGGCGCGGCCGAGGCCCGAACTGGCGCCGGTGACGAGGATGACGCGGCCTGCGAGCAGGTCGGGACGGGGAGAATAGTCTTTCATAGCTGTTCGAGTAAGGTGCGAGCCGATTGTACTCCGCTCAGTGTTGCGCTTTCGAGGGTGGCGGGGTAAAGCCCGGCAGTGTAATCGCCCGCCAGAAAAACGCGCGGGTGCGCGGTGCGGACGGTGGGGCGTGCCATGTTCGGCACGCA
This sequence comes from Thiobacillus sp., assembly GCA_035530575.1. Classification (GTDB taxonomy): domain Bacteria; phylum Pseudomonadota; class Gammaproteobacteria; order Burkholderiales; family Thiobacillaceae; genus Thiobacillus. The sequence goes on from DATKUP010000010.1 coordinate 22,022, forward strand.
GGCGTAAGTCGCCTGTTTTTCGACGATGCTTTTGCGCCAGCGTGGTGGACCCGGGCAGGCAATCCGCTGCAACTGGGCGGCGGCCAGATCCATCCAGTCCGCCGGCAGGTTCGCCGCGGCGCTGGCAACCAGTGCCAGCAATCCCGGCTGGTCATGGCTCTGGCCGCGGTCGAAAACGAACTGTGCCGGGCCATCCGTCAGGGCGAACAGCGGTTTTTCCAGTCGAAAGGCCGGGTCGTATTGGAAATAAGCGGTGGCAATCGGCTGGTAGGCGAAGGCCGCCACCCCATGCAACACGGGTTCGAGTTGCGGAATCGCAGCAGCCAGCCCCTCCAGATGCTGCGGCGCGACGGCGATGACGACGTGGCTGCAGGCCATCGACGCATCGCGCGTTCCGACGCTGACGGCGTCCGCTGCGGCGTCGAGCGTGGTTACCCGGCAGGACTGACGCACTTCACCGCCGAGTTCGATGATCCGTGCGGCTGCGGGCGCGGGAAACAGCGCGGTCAGGTCGCGACGCGGCAGCAGCAGGTCGCTGTGGCGGTTGCGTCCGCCGAAGGCGGCGTGAATCGTGTCGCGGAAGACCTTGGCGCTGGCCATGTCCGGCGGCGTGTTGAGCGCGGATACGCACAGCGGATGCCATAGCAGGCGGCACAGTTTTTCGGGCTGGCTGCGGGTGAGCTGGCTGACGCTCAGGTGGGCTGACGTATCCGTGCCATTCAGCAGGCCATGTGCCCAGCGGGCGGCGGCCAGCTTGTCGCGCCAGCTCAGCCCGCGGGCGCCGAGCAGGCCTGCCAGCAAATGCAGCGGCGCCGGCAGGCGCGGGCAGGCCAGGCTGAAATCCGGCGGCTGGTTAAGGGCAAGCGGCAGGCGCCACAGGCCATCGGGCGAGGCGGCGGGACGCAGGCGGTCGATCAGTTGCAGGGTCTGTTCATAGGCGCCGAGCAGGATGTGCTGGCCGTTGTCGAGCGGCTGGCCTTCAATGTCGACCGAACGGGCGCGTCCGCCCAGGGTGCGCCCGGCTTCGAACAGCGTGACGGCGACGCCCGCTTCGGCCAGCGTCAGCGCGGCGGCGCAACCGGCCCAGCCGCCGCCGATGACGGCCACACGCGACTTCATGGGAACAGCCAGGTCCTGCCGGCCAGCCACAGCTTGCGCAGCGGCGTGAGCGAGATGCGCGCATTCAGCACGGGAAATCCGGCGCGCCGGATTTCGTCCAGCAGGGTGCGGTAAGTCGCCGCCATCACCAGCCCCGGGCGCTGCGCGCGGCGCGCGCGTGCGGGCAGGGCAGCGAAGGCGCTTGCGTAATGTGCGCTGGCGCGTTCGAACTGGAACTGCATCAGCGCCTGGAATTCGGGCGTGCTGCGGCCATTCAGAATGTCGGTCTCGGCGACGCCGAAGCGCGCCAGCTCATCCTGCGGCAGGTAGATGCGTCCGCGCCGCGCATCCTCGCCGACATCGCGGATGATGTTGGTGAGCTGGAACGCAAGGCCCAGCTCATGCGCATAACGGCGAATGTCGCGGTCGTCCTCGTTGCGCGGGCCACCAAAAATCGCTGCCGCCACTTCGCCGACCACGCCGGCCACGCGGTAGCAATAAAGGTTGAGCGACTTGAAATCGGGATAGCGCAGACAATCGAGATCCATTGCCATGCCATCGACGATTTCCAGCAGCAGGGCGGCGGGCGCGTTGCAGCCCTGTTGGGTATCGAATAGGGCGCGGGTCGCCGGATGCTCCGGCGCGCCGGCAGCAAAGCGTGCGATTTCCCCGCGCCACCAGTCGAGCTTGGCTTCGGCCACCTGACGGTCGCGGCATTCGTCCACCACATCGTCGAGTTCGCGGCACAGGGCGTAAAACGCGGTGATCGCGCGTCGCGCCTCGGGCGGCAGGAGGACGAAGCTGTAGTAGAAGCTGGAGCCGCTGGCCGCAGCGCGTTCCTGGCAATACCGATGGGCATCCACGTTCAAAAAATCCCGCGTCCGAGCATGACGATCCAGTCCTTTTTGGTGAGCACCGGACGGTTGTGGAACACGCAGCCGGGGTCGGCGTGGAGTTTGCGCAGGATGGCTTCGCCGCCGAGGATGGTCACGCGTAGTTCCAGCCCGATGCGCCCTTTGATCTGCCGGCCGAGCGGTGCTCCGGCCTGCAATAACTTTCGGGCACGTTCGATCTGCTTATGCATCATCATGTGCCACAGGCCGCGTGCGTCGCCCTGCGCAATCTGCGTCTCGCTGACGCGGTGCGCGTCCAGCTCGTCCTGCGGCAGGTAGATGCGGCCTTTCCGGTAATCGACCGAAATATCCTGCAGGAAGTTGATCAGTTGCAGGCTGCTGCAAATGGCATCCGAATAGGCCAGGTGACGCGGGTCGCGGTCGCCGTACAGGTGCAGCATCAGGCGTCCCACCGGGTTGGCCGAGCGGCGGCAGTAGTCCATGATTTCGCCGAAATTGGCATAACGGGTTTTTTCGACGTCCTGCACGAAGGCTGACAGCAGGTCGCGAAACGGCGATAGTGGGATGGCGTAATCGCGAATGGCTGCCGCAAGCGGAACAAAAACCGGATGGCGGGAAGACTCGCCGCGCTCGATGCGGTCCAGTTCGGCGTGATAGGCTGCCAGCTGGCCCAGGCGCGTGGCTGCGGGGGCATCGCCTTCGTCGGCAATATCGTCCGCGCTGCGAGCAAACCGGTAGATGGCTTCGACCGGCTGGCGCAGCCGTTTGGGCAGCAACCAGGACGCAACAGGGAAGTTTTCGTAATGATCGACCGGCACCGGCAACAAAAAAACGGAATGAGAATAATGACTTAGGTGGGATGCCGGGTTCGCTTGGGTGACAGCATCGTATTGATTATATTACACTTATTAGTCGATAGTTTTGCGGCTACGCCGCGAGAGTGGCGGAATTGGTAGACGCACTGGATTTAGGTTCCAGCGCCGCAAGGCGTGGGGGTTCGAGTCCCCCCTTTCGCACCATCGTTTTTTTTGCTCTTCACCCATCCTTTAAATTCAGCCAGGAAGCATTTTGATGCAAGCAAATCTTGAAGTTCTCGAAGGACTGGTCCGCCGCCTGGACATCAGTGTGCCCATGGACCAGCTGGAAACCGAAGTACAGGGCCGCCTCAAGCGCCTGGCACGCAACGTCAAGATGGATGGTTTCCGTCCCGGCAAGGCGCCGCTCGCCGCCGTGGCGCTCCGGCATGCCTCCGGCGTGCGTCAGGAAGTGCTGGGCGAAACCCTGCAGACCCGCTTTGGCGAGGCGGTGCAGACGCATCAGTTGAAAATTGCGGGCTATCCGCGATTCGAGCCGAAAACGGAGCAGACTGACACGACGGAAATGACGTTCAGCGCCAGCTTCGAGGTCTATCCCGAAGTGAGGATCGATGACCTGAGCGCGGGTAAGATCAGCCGTTCGGTCGTCAACCTGGGCGAGGCCGATGTGGCGAAGACGCTGGAAGTGCTGCAGAAGCAGCGTCGCACATTCGAATCCACCGATCGGGCGGCGGCGGAAGGCGATCTGGCCAAGTTCGATTATCAGGGCACAGTCGATGGCGCAGCATTTGACGGCGGAAACGGCGAAGACTTCGCCGCGGTGATCGGCGAAGGCCGTCTGCTGCAAGAATTCGAGCAGAACCTGATCGGCATCAAGACCGGCGACAGCAAGGGCTTCGATCTGACCTTTCCGGCTGAATACCCTGCCAAGGACCTCGCCGGCAAGGTCGCGCATTTCGAAGTGCAGGTCAAAGACGTGCAGGCCCCCGTGCTGCCGCCGGTGGACGCGGAATTTGCCAAGGCGCTGGGGATCGAAGACGGCGACGTCGAAAAACTCAAGGCCGAGGTAAAGACCAACCTGGAACGTGAAGCCAAACGTCGCGTGCAGGCAAAACTGAAAGAGCAGGTGATGGAGCTGCTGCTGCAGAAGAGCACGCTGGATCTGCCGCAAAGCCTGGTGGCGATGGAAACCGAGCGCCTGATGAAAATGACCGAAGCCGATATGCAGTCGCGTGGGGTTCAGACTGTGAAACTTTCTACCGATATGTTTACCGGGCAGGCCGAGCGCCGCGTGCGCTTGGGGCTGATCCTGGCCGAGATCGTGCAGGTGCACAAGCTGGTGGCACAGCCCGAGCAGATTCGGGCCCTGATTCAGGAGCAGGCGCAAAGCTACGAAGAGCCCGAGCAGGTGATGCAGTGGTACTACCAGAGCCCGGAACGAATGCAGGAGATCGAGTCCCTGGCGCTGGAAGAGAATGTGGTAGCATGGGTTGCAGGTCAGGCCCAAGTGGAAGACGTGACAACCTCCTTTGAAGAATTGATGGGACGTGCCTGATGCACATTGATTTTGAACGCGGTATTTCCAATTCGCAGTCCTTCGAACCTCAAGGTCTGGGGCTGGTGCCCATGGTCGTCGAACAAAGCGGTCGCGGCGAACGCGCCTACGACATCTATTCGCGCCTGCTCAAGGAACGGGTCATTTTCCTTGTGGGTCCAGTGAACGATGGCACGGCCAATCTGGTGGTTGCGCAGATGCTGTTCCTGGAGTCGGAAAATCCCGACAAAGACATCTTTTTCTACATCAACTCACCCGGCGGATCGGTTTCGGCCGGGCTGGCGATCTACGACACCATGCAGTTCATCAAGCCGGATGTGTCCACCCTGTGCATTGGCCAGGCGGCCAGCATGGGCGCATTCCTGCTCACCGCGGGCGCCCATGGCAAGCGCTACTGCCTGCCGAACTCGCGCGTGATGATTCACCAGCCACTGGGCGGTTTCCAGGGGCAAGCGTCGGACATTGCCATCCACGCCAAGGAAATCCTCTATTTGAAAGCGCGCCTCAACGACATGCTGGCCAAGCACACCGGGCAGAGCATGGAGGTGATCGAGCGCGACACTGACCGCGATAATTTCATGAGCGCGGACGAGGCGGTGAATTACGGTCTGATTGACAAGGTGCTGATCAGCCGCAACGAAGCATCAGGCAATTAAGCAAGGAACGGGTATGGCAGACAAAGGCTCGGGCGACAAACTTCTTTACTGCTCCTTCTGTGGCAAAAGCCAGCACGAGGTACGCAAGCTGATTGCGGGGCCGTCGGTATTCATCTGCGATGAATGCGTCGAACTATGCAACGACATCATCCGTGAAGAAATCCAGCAGGCCGACACCCAAAAGAGCGGTGGTTCCGGCTTGCCGACGCCGCACGAAATCAGCGGCATGCTCGATCAATACGTGATCGGCCAGGGGCCGGCGAAAAAAGCGCTCGCGGTTGCCGTCTACAATCACTACAAGCGCCTGCGCAGCAACGCCGACACTGGCGAAGTCGAGCTGGCCAAGAGCAACATCCTGCTGATCGGCCCGACCGGCTCCGGCAAGACCCTGCTGGCGCAAACGCTGGCACGCACGTTGAACGTGCCGTTCGTGATTGCCGACGCCACCACGCTGACCGAAGCCGGTTATGTGGGTGAGGATGTCGAGAACATCATCCAGAAGCTGCTGCAAAAATGCGATTACGATGTCGAGAAGGCCAAGCAGGGCATTGTTTACATCGATGAAATCGACAAGATTTCGCGCAAGGCCGACAACCCTTCGGTTACCCGCGACGTGTCTGGCGAGGGCGTGCAGCAGGCGCTGCTGAAACTGATCGAAGGCACTACCGCTTCGGTTCCGCCGCAGGGCGGACGCAAGCATCCGAACCAGGAATTCGTGCAGGTCGACACCAGCAACATCCTGTTCATTTGCGGCGGTGCATTCAGCGGGCTGGAAAAGGTCATTCGCGGCCGTACTGAAAAAGGTGGCATCGGCTTTGGTGCGCAGGTCAAGAATGTCGACGAAACCAAGCGCGACGTCGAATTGCTGCACCAGGTCGAGCCCGAAGATCTCATTAAATATGGCCTGATCCCGGAATTTGTCGGACGTTTACCGGTGGTCGCAACCTTGGACGAACTGGATGAGGCCGCGCTGGTGCAGATTTTGACCGAGCCGAAGAACGCGCTGACCAAGCAGTTCATCAAGCTCTTCAAAATGGAAGGCGTCGAACTCGAATTCCGCGAGGACGCGCTGAATGCCATCGCCAAGCGTGCGCTGGCGCGACGCACCGGTGCACGCGGCCTGCGTTCGATCATCGAGCATTCCCTGCTCGATACCATGTATGACCTGCCATCGCTCAAGGGCGTCAGCAAGGTTGTGGTGGACAACGGAACGATCGGCGGCGACGGCAAGCCCTTGCTGATTTACTCGGACCAGGGCGAGCAACCGCTGGCCGCCGGAGCCTGAATATCGAATGGCTGACGGGGAACCTGTCAGCCATCTTGAATTCCAACCTATGCCCCCCAGTTATGGATGAGCGTGGTTGTTGCCGATTTTTCGGCTTTAGAGCGTGGTTGTTGCCGACTTGTCGGCTTTACAACCACGGCCTCCCCCTTGCGGGGACAACCACGGCCTGCCCTTTACGGGTAGAGCGTGGTTGAATGCCGCGCATCCTTTCCTCAACTCTTACCAGGAAATCATGATGAGCGACAACGTATCCAAGGAACAGGTCGATCTACCGCTGTTGCCGCTTAGGGATGTGGTGGTGTTCCCCCACATGGTCATTCCCTTGTTCGTCGGCCGTCCCAAATCGATCAAGGCGCTGGAAGCCGCGATGGAATCCGGCAAGAGCATCCTGCTGGTCGCGCAAAAGACCGCCGCCCAGGACGACCCCACACCGGAAGACCTGTACGACACCGGCAGCGTGGCCACTGTCCTGCAAATGCTGAAACTGCCGGACGGCACCGTCAAGGTACTGGTCGAAGGCAATCAGCGTGCCCGCGTGCTGAAAGTCACCGATGCCGAGACCCATCTCTCCGCACGTGCCGAAATCCTGCCCGCCGAGGGCGAAGAACTGGTGGAAGTCGAGGCGATGCGCCGCGCCCTCCTGACGCAGTTCGATCAGTATGTCAAACTGAACAAGAAGATTCCGCCGGAAATCCTCACCTCGTTGTCGGGCATCGACGAGGGCGGCCGACTGGCCGACACCATTGTCGCGCACCTGCCGCTGAAGCTGGAACAGAAGCAGGAAGTGCTGGAGATGATCGGCGTCAACAAGCGCCTCGAACACCTGCTCGGCCTGCTGGAAGGCGAGCTTGACATTCTGCAGGTGGAAAAGCGCATCCGCGGCCGCGTCAAGCGGCAGATGGAGAAGAGTCAGCGCGAGTACTACCTGAACGAGCAGGTCAAGGCGATCCAGAAGGAACTGGGCGACATCGAGGAAGGCGCCGAACTGGAGGAACTGGAAAGCCGCGTCAAGCAGGCCGGCATGTCCAAGGAGGCGGAAGCCAAGGCCATGGGTGAGCTGAAAAAGCTGCGCATGATGTCTCCGATGTCGGCCGAAGCCACCGTGATCCGCAGCTACATTGAGGCCATGGTCGGCCTGCCGTGGAAGAAGAAAACCAAGATCAGCAAGGATCTGGTCAAGGCCGAGCGCGTGCTCGACGAAGACCACTACGGCCTCGACAAGGTCAAGGAACGCATCCTCGAATATCTTGCGGTGCAGCAGCGCGTCGACAAGGTCAAGGCGCCGATCCTCTGCCTGGTGGGTCCCCCCGGCGTCGGCAAAACCTCGCTCGGCCAGTCCATCGCGCGTGCGACCAACCGCAAGTTCGTGCGCATGGCGCTGGGCGGGGTGCGCGATGAATCCGAGATTCGAGGTCACCGCCGCACCTATATCGGCTCGATGCCGGGCAAGATCCTGCAAAGCCTGACCAAGGTCGGGGTGAGAAATCCGCTGTTCCTGCTCGATGAAGTCGACAAGATGGGGCAGGATTTTCGCGGCGATCCGTCTTCGGCGCTGCTGGAAGTGCTCGACCCCGAGCAGAACCACACCTTCCAGGATCATTACATCGAGGTCGAGTACGACCTGTCCGACGTAATGTTCGTTGCCACCGCCAACTCGCTTAATTTGCCCGCGCCCTTGCTGGACCGGATGGAAGTGATTCGCCTGTCGGGCTACACCGAGGACGAGAAAATCAATATCGCGATGCGCTACCTGGTGCCCAAGCAGCTCAAGGTCAATGGCATCAAGGAAAGCGAACTCGTTATAGCCGAATCGGCCATTCGCGACATCGTGCGTTACTACACGCGCGAAGCCGGCGTGCGCAGCCTTGAGCGGGAAATTTCAAAAATCTGCCGCAAGGCCGTCAAGGCCCTGTTGCTGAAGAAGCAATCGACCCGAATCTCGGTCACGTCGCGCAATCTGGAGAAATACCTCGGGGTGCGGCGCGTCAGCTTTGGGGTCGCCGAACAGAAGAACCAGGTGGGGCAGGTGACGGGTTTGGCGTGGACCGAGGTGGGCGGCGAACTGCTGACCATCGAGGCGGTCTCGCTGCCGGGTCGCGGCAAGACGATCACGACCGGTAAACTCGGCGAGGTGATGCAGGAATCCATTCAGGCCGCGCTGTCCGTGGTGCGCTCGCGTGCGCGCAAGCTGGGAATCCAGGACGACTTCTATCAAAAGCGCGACATCCACATTCATCTGCCGGAAGGCGCAACGCCGAAAGACGGTCCGTCGGCGGGTGTCGCAATCTGCACCTCGATGGTATCGGTCCTCACCGGGATTCCGGTGCGTGCCGATGTGGCGATGACCGGCGAAATTACGTTGCGGGGCGAAGTGCTGCCGATCGGCGGGCTGAAGGAAAAACTGCTGGCCGCGCATCGTGGCGGCATCAAGACGGTGTTGATCCCGCACGAGAATGTCAAGGATTTGATCGAGATTCCCGACAACATCAAGAACAAGCTCGATATTCATCCGGTCAAGTGGATTGACCAGGTTCTTGAATTGGCACTGGAACATGCGCCCGAGCCCTTGCAGGATGAGCCTGAAGCGGAAACGCCTGCAATTGCCGTGCCGGAAGAGCAAAAAACCACCGCCGCGGCAATCAAGCACTGAGTGTTTTTTTAATCGCTCCCCGGAATCCCGCGCCAGTCGCGGGGTTTTTTTGTGCCTACCCGGAAAACCGCTTGACACAAGGTTTTGCGGGTTGCTATAAAAGCCCCCACAGGGGTTTTCCTGTACCACTTGAGCGAAGGGGATAACACGTGAATAAATCCGAATTGATTGATGCCATCGCCGACTCGGCTGATATTTCCAAGGCTGCTGCCGGCCGTGCGCTGGATGCAACGGTTGAAGCGGTCAAGAAAGCGCTGAAGAAAGGAGACATGGTGACGCTGGTGGGTTTTGGCAGTTTCTATGTTGGCAAGCGCGCCGCACGCATGGGCCGCAATCCACGTACCGGTGCTGCCATCAAGATCAAGGCTGCCAAAGTGCCGAAGTTCCGTGCAGGCAAAGGGCTGAAGGACGCCATCAATTAATAAAAAATGCAGTTTGCATTTGGCAAGGTCGGGAATCTGTTGTAGAATCTTTGGCTTCGTCGGGTGCTTAGCTCAGCTGGTAGAGCGTCGCCTTTACACGGCGAATGTCGGGGGTTCGAGCCCCTCAGCACCCACCAGCGGGGATCAAGGACAAGCAGTCGATTTTATGCAGTGAAACGGTGTTCACCGACGTTTTTTTGTAGCATCAGGGAGTGGTAGTTCAGTTGGTTAGAATACCGGCCTGTCACGCCGGGGGTCGCGGGTTCGAGTCCCGTCCACTCCGCCAACATCTAAAAGGCGAACGCAAGTTCGCCTTTTTTCATTTCATACAGCGTCTTTTCATCACAGCAAGGCGAGACGCGAGACGCAAAGTGCGCGAAAATTCGCGCTGGCGATTTTTTTCGGAGTAGAAGACCGTGCTCGAAGCAATCCGCAGGCATGCAAAGGGCTGGCTGGCCAAAGTCATACTGGCCTTGATTATTGTTACCTTCGCCCTGTTCGGCGTGGATTCCTACATATCGGGTGACAAAAGCGGCGGCAAGATCGCCGAGGTCGGGGATGTGAGGATTTCGCGTGAAGAGCTGACGCGGGAAATCCAGGCGCAGAGTGACCGCATGCGCGAGGCGCGCGGCCCCGCATTTGATCCCGCCGTCACCGAAACAGCCGACTTTCGCAGACAGGTGCTCGATAACCTGATCGAGCGCAAGGCGCTGCTGCTGGAAGCGCAGAAGCTCAGGTTCCTGGCGCCGGATGCGTATGTTGCATCGGTGCTGGGGCAGATTCCGACCTTCCAGCAGGACGGCACATTTTCGCAGCAGCGCTATGAGGCGGTGCTGCGTCAGAACGGCCGCGCGCCTGCCCAGTTTGAAAATGAATTGCGCCAGGCCTTCATGCTCGAGGCCATTACCAGTCCGGTTTCGCTCGCGGCCTTCCCCTCGAATACCTCGCTGACGCAGATTGCCCACCTGGTGGCGCAGCAACGCGAGATCGCCTGGGCGGATCTGCCGGCTTCTACGGTGGCGTCGCAGATCCAGGTGACGACCGCCGACGTGGAACAGTATTACGCGGCCAACCAGACCGAATTCACCGAGCCAGAGCAGATTCGCGCCGAGCAACTGGTGCTGGACATCGCAAGTGTGGCAGCGGGCATTGCCGTGAACGAGCAGGCGGTGGCGGATTACTACGCGGCCAATGCTGCGCAGTTCGGGCAACCCGAGCAGCGTCGTGCGAGCCATATTCTGATTGCCGTCGATAAAAATTCGGATGCCGCAACGCGCGCTCGGGCCAAGGCAAAAGCAGCCGAACTGATTCAAGCCCTGCAGAAAACACCGGAGCGTTTCGCCGAGCTGGCGCGCACCGAATCGCAGGATCCCGGCTCGGCTGCACAGGATGGCAGTCTTGGCAGCTTTGGCCGCGGCATGATGGTCAAGCCTTTCGAGGATGCCGTATTCAGCATGAAGCCGAATGAAATCCGTGGCCCGGTCGAAAGCGATTTCGGCTATCACATCATCCGCCTGGATGGCGTCGAGCTTGCGCAGACCGCACCGCTGGCCGAGGTGCGTGCGGCGGTTGTGGACGAGTTGCGCAGGCAGCAGGCGCAGAAGATGTTTGCCGATCTGGCCGAGAACTTCAGCAATCTGGTGTACGAAAATGCGACCTCCCTGCAGCCCGCAGCGACAGCTGCCAAGCTGACCGTCAAGCAAAGCGGCTGGATGACCGCAAAAAATGCACCGTCGCCATTCAATCATCCCGCACTGTCGGCCGCGCTGTTCAGCCAGGAATCAATCAAATCCAGGCAGAATACCGAGGCCATCGAGGTTCAGCCCGGCACCCTGGTGGCTGCGCGGATCGTGGAGCATCGCCCGGCGCGGCTGCGTCCGCTAGCCGAAGTGTCGGTGGCTATCGAGGCCAAACTGCGTGCCGCGCAGAGCGCACGGCTGCTGGCGCAAAAAGGCGAGGCTACGGTCCAGGTTCTGGCCAAAGGCGAGGAAGCGAACTTGAACTGGTCGGATTTCCAGGTAGTCGGGCGTCAGGCTTCGGCTGTGCTGGATGCCGCCGGCGCCAAGGCGGTATTCCGGGTGAGCGCCGACAAGCTGCCGGCCTACACCGGCTTTACTCGCCCTGACGGCATTTATCGCATCGTGCGGGTGAGCCGCGTGCTGGAGGCGCCTGCGCTCGACCCCATGCTGCTGGCATCGATCGAGTCCGGCGTCGTGCAGGCGCAGCAGCGTGCGGACATGAAGGCGATGGTCGCGCTGATTACCGTCGGGCAAAAAGTGAAAATCCAGCCCAATGCGATCGAAGGCAGATAAACCGGGTTGCGGGAAGCAATAAAAAACGCGCCCCGAGGCGCGTTTTTTATTGGATGAAAAAAACGAGTCAGCTTTCGGCGCCGGCGGTGGTGTTGAAGCCTGCGTCGACGTAGGTGATTTCACCGGTGATGCCTGAGGCCAGGTCGGACAGCAGGAAGGCGGCGACGTTGCCGACCTCGTCAATGGTCACATTGCGGCGCAGTGGCGCGTTCTTGGCGGCGATGTCGAGCTTCTCGCCGAAGTTTGCGATGCCGCTGGCGGCCAGCGTTTTGATCGGACCGGCCGAGATGGCGTTGACGCGGATGCCTTTGGGGCCGAGGCTTTGCGCCATGTAATACACGCCGGATTCAAGGCTGGCCTTGGCCAGTCCCATGACGTTGTAGTTGGGCACGGAGCGAACCGCACCGAGATAGGTCAGCGTCAGCAGTGCGGCCTGGCGGCCTTCCATCATCGGCAGAGCGGCTTTGGCCAGCGCGGCGAAACTGTAGGCGCTGATGTCATGGGCGATGCGGAAATTTTCGCGGGTGACCGCGGAGAGGAAATCGCCGGTGAGGGCTTCCTTCGGTGTAAACGCGATCGAATGCACCAGCCCATCGAGGCTGTCCCAGTGTTTGCCGAGGTCGGCAAACAGCGCGTCGATCTGCGCGTCGCTGCCGACGTCGCACGGGAACACCAGGCTGGAGCCGAACTCCTGGGCGAATTCGGTGACGCGATCCTTGATGCGATCGGTCTGGTAGGTGAAGGCCAGTTCGGCGCCTTCGCGCTGGCATGCGGTGGCGATGCCGTACGCGATCGAACGGTTGGATATCACGCCGGTGATCAGCAAACGTTTTCCTGCAAGAAATCCCATGATGGTCTCGAAGAAAGTTATGTAGCACGGGATTATAACGGCTGACGTTGGCGGCGTGCTTGGGTACACTTGCGAGATGGTGCGCATCGGGGCGATTTTATTGGGGATGGGCCTGCTGGGGCTAGGCCTGATGGCAGGCTGCTCCGACAACTGGAATAACCCCTATCCGGGCAGCCAGGCTGACGCCAATGTGCTTTACAGCGCATTTTCCGAGCGCCCCAAGCATCTCGATCCGGCACGCTCATACAGCGCCGACGAGATCGAGTTCACCGGGCAGATTTACGAACCGCCGCTGCAATACCACTTCCTCAAACGTCCCTACACGCTGGTCCCGTTGACCTCCGAGGCAGTGCCCAGACCGCGCTATTTCGACGCCGCCGGGAAAGCGCTGCCGGACGATGCGCCGGCAGCGTCGATCGCCGAGACCGCGTACGAAATTCGCATCCGCCCCGGTATCCGCTACCAGCCGCATCCGGCGTTTGCGCGCGATGCGGCGGGACGCTACCGCTACCACGCGCTCACGGCCGCGGATATCGCCAAACATACCCGTATCCAGGATTTCGAGCACAGCGGCACGCGCGAACTGGTGGCGGCGGATTACGTGTACCAGATCAAGCGGCTGGCCAACCCCCGGCTCAGCTCGCCGATTTTCGGCCTGATGAGCGAGCACATCGTCGGCCTGAAGGCGCTGGGCGAAATGCTTGAAAAAGTCGCCAAGGCTGATCCCGATGCGGCGTTGAAGCTCGACGACTTCCCGCTTGAAGGGGCCGAAGTGGTGGATCGCCACACCTACCGCATCCGCATCAAGGGCAAATACCCGCAGTTCATCTACTGGCTGGCGATGCCGTTCTTTGCGCCGGTGCCGTGGGAAGCAGAGGTGTTCTACGCGCAGCCCGGCATGGCCGACAAGAACCTCACGCTCGACTGGCAGCCGGTCGGCACCGGGCCCTATTATCTGGCGCAGAACGATCCCAACCGCCGTATGGCGCTGAAGAAGAATCCCCACTTCCACGGCGAAACCTATCCGGGGGAAGGCAGCGAGGAGGACCGCCGTGCCGGCCGGCTGGCCGACGCCGGCAAGCCGCTGCCGTTTGTCGACGAAGCCATTTACAGCCTGGAGAAGGAAACCATTCCCTACTGGAGCAAGTTTTTGCAGGGCTACTACGACAGCTCCGGGATCAGCTCCGACAGCTTCGACCAGGCCGTGCAATTCACGTCCGGCGGCGATCCGCAGCTGACCGACAGCATGCGCGAGCAGGACATCCACCTCATCACCGCGGTGGCGGCTTCGCTCTGGTATGTCGGCTTCAACATGCTCGATCCGGTGGTGGGGGGTTTGGGCGAAGACCGCCAGAAATTGCGGCAGGCGCTCTCCATCGCGTTCGACTACGATGAATTCATTTCGATTTTTCTCAATGGCCGCGGCATCCCTGCGCAGGGACCGATCCCTCCGGGGCTGTTCGGCTATGTCGAGGGCGTGGCCGGGCTGAACCCCTACGTGTACGAAGCGCGCGACGGCAGCATCCAGCGCCGCCCGATCGAAGACGCCCGGAAACTGCTGGCCGAGGCGGGCTACCCGAACGGGCGCAATGCGAAGACGGGCGAGCCGCTGGTGCTGTATTTCGACACCATGGCGAGCGGGCCTGATGCCAAGTCGCGGCTCGACTGGATGAAGAAGCAGCTCGACAAGCTCAATGTGCAGCTGGTGGTGCGCGGCACCGACTACAACCGCTTCCAGGACAAGATCCGCAAGGGCAACGCGCAGCTGTTCGAATGGGGCTGGAACGCCGACTATCCAGACCCGGAGAACTTCCTGTTCCTGTTGTACGGGCCGCACAAGAAGGTGGGCAGCGGCGGCGAGAATGCGGCCAACTACGACAGTGCTGAATTCAATTTTTTGTTCGAGCGCATGAAGGACATGGACAACGGCCCCGCGCGTCAGCAGGTGATCGACGCCATGCTGGAGATCGTGCGCCGCGACGCGCCGTGGATCTTCGCCTACTACCCCAAGTCCTTCGGCCTGCGCCACGGCTGGGTACATAACGTCAAGCCCAACCTGATGGCCAACAACACGCTCAAGTATCGCCGCATCGACCCCGACCTGCGCACAAGCCGGCGCGCCGAATGGAATCACCCGGTGCTGTGGCCGATCGTGTTGCTGGTCGCAGCGCTGATGGCCGTCATCGCGCCGGCGGTGATCGGCTGGCGGCGGCATGAGAGGAAAACCGCCTGATGCTGGCCTATATCCTGCGCCGCCTGCTGTACGCCATCCCGATCCTGATCGGGGTCAACCTGCTGACCTTCGCACTGTTCTTCGTCGTCAACACGCCGGACGACATGGCGCGGCTACAGCTCGGCGCCAAGCACGTGACGCCTGAAGCGATCGAGCGCTGGAAGGTCGAGCACGGCTACGACAAGCCGCTGCTGCTGAATGCGCAGGCTACCGGCAGTGCGCAGCTCACCGACACGATTTTCTTCAAGCACTCGGCTGCCATGTTCGTGTTCGAATTCGGCAAGGGCGATGACGGACGCAACATCGGCAACGAAATCCGTACCCGCATGGGGCCGAGCCTGGCGATTGCGCTGCCGGTGTTTGTCATCGGCTTGCTGGTCAACGTCAGCTTCGCCCTGCTGATGGTGTTCTTCCGTACCACCTATCTCGATCTGTGGGGCGTGGTGCTTTGCGTGGTGCTGATGTCGATATCTGGGCTGTTTTACATCATCGCCGGACAGTATTTCATTGCCAAACTGTGGAACCTGCTGCCGATCTCGGGATTCGCCGGCGGCATCGACGGCATCCGCTTCATCCTGCTGCCGGTGCTGGTCGGTGTGGTGGCGGGGATCGGCAGCGGCTCGCGCTGGTACCGCACAATTTTCCTCGAGGAAATCGGCAAGGACTACGTGCGCACCGCGCGCGCCAAGGGGCTCTCCGAGGGGCGTGTGCTGTTTCGCCACGTGCTGAAAAACGGCATGATCCCGATCCTCACCGGTGCGGTGGTGGTACTGCCGCTGCTGTTCATGGGCAGCCTGATTACCGAATCCTTCTTCGGCATTCCGGGGCTGGGCAGCTACACCATCGACGCCATCCAGGCGCAGGATTTCGCTGTGGTGAGGGCGATGGTGTTCCTCGGCTCCTTCCTCTACATCGTCGGCCTGATCCTCACCGACATTTCCTATTCGTGGGTCGATCCGCGGGTTCGGCTGCAATGAGTATGAACCCCTCACCACAGAGATATGTCTCGCAGGGACGGTATCCCTTGGGACACAGAGGCACAGAGAAGGGTGTTAAGGCATTGCATTGCTTTGATTTTCCTCTGTGTCTTTGCGCCTCTGTGGTTAATGGGCTTTCTTCAAGATGACCATCCAGCCCGTTATCCTGTGGACCGATGCGCTGATCTTCGCGCTGCTGACGGTGGTGCTGGCGCTGGTGTGGCTGATCCGCCGCCACGAACATTTGCTGGCGCCGTGGAGGATGGTGGCGCAGCGCCCGATGGCGATGGGGGCGGCACTGGTGCTGGGCGTGTTCGTGGTCATCGGCCTGCTCGACTCGTTGCATTATCGGGCGCAGCTGACCGACAGCCCGGCCGATGCGCCGCACTATTCGGTCGAGGTGCTGTCCGTGTTCGACGCGCTGACGAGCGAGCTGCGTGCGCGGCAGGAAAAAACCTACTCGGCCCCGCTGGCGATGCAACTGTACGCCAAGGAGTTCGTCGAGCGCGACAGCGCGACGGTGCGCGATTATCCGCGCCTGCAATACGGCGGCGCGCACCTGCAACACGCGGATGAGCGACTGCCGGATATCACCCGCCGCACGCTCGTCGGCGCCACGCAGGGGGGGCTGGCGAGCCTGCTGCTGTTCGGCCTGTTGGCCGGGTGGCGGGCGCGGCGGACGCAGGTTTCAGTGGGCGCGTGGCTGGCGGCGTGGCGACAGGGCGACCTGAACTGGCCGGGGCGGACGCTTGTTCTCATGGTGGCGCTGCTGCTGGTGCTCGGCGGCACGCTGGCGCAGCTGGCCTCCGGCTACCATGTCTTCGGCACCGACAAGGTCGGGCAGGACGTGCTCTATATCACCCTGAAGAGCATCCGCACCGGCCTGGTCATCGGCACCTTGACCACCCTGGTCACGCTGCCGCTGGCGATCGGTTTCGGCATCGCCGCCGGCTACTTTCGCGGCTGGGTGGACGACGTCATCCAGTACCTCTACACCGTGCTGAATTCGATCCCCGGCGTGCTGCTGATCGCCGCGGCGGTGCTCATCGTGCAGGTTTATATCGAATCCAATCCCGACATTTTCGATACCGCTGCCGCGCGTGCCGACATCCGCCTGCTGGCGCTCTGCCTCATCATGGGCGTGACCAGCTGGACGGGTCTTGCGCGTCTCTTGCGCGGCGAATCGCTGAAGCTGCGAACGCTGGACTACGTCGAGGCGGCGCGTGCCTTTGGCGTATCGAACGCCCGCATCATCAGCCGCCACATCTTCCCCAACCTGTTCCATCTGGTGCTGATCGCCATCGTGCTCGATTTCTCCGGCCTGGTGCTGGCCGAAGCGGTGTTGTCCTACATCGGCGTCGGCGTCGATCCCGCCATGTACAGCTGGGGCAACATGATCAACGGCGCGCGCCTCGAACTGGCGCGCGAGCCGGTCGTCTGGTGGCAGCTCGGCGCGGCGTTCGCCTTCATGTTCACCCTGGTGCTGGCCGCCAACCTGTTTGCCGACGGCGTGCGCGATGCCTTCGACCCGCGTCTGGGAGGACGTCGATGAAACCTCTGCTCGAGGTGCGCGATCTCGTTACCGGCTTCGGTCGGGTGCGCGTGGTCGATGGCGTGTCGTTTCGGGTTGCGGCAGGCGAAACCTATGCGCTGCTGGGTGAATCCGGCTGTGGCAAGTCGATCACTGCGCTGTCGCTGATGCGGCTGCTGCCGGATGGCGGCCGGGTGATTTCGGGCAGCGTGCAGCTTGGCGAAACCGATGTGCTGGCCCTACCCGAGCGCGACATGCGGCGCGTGCGCGGCGGGCAGATGGCGATGATCTTCCAGGAGCCGATGCTGGCGTTGAATCCGGTCATCAAGGTCGGTGAACAGATCGGCGAAGCGCTGGCGCTGCACCAGAACCTCAGCGGGCAGGCTGCGCGCGACGCTGCGCGGGGGCTGCTCGATGCGGTGGGCGTGCCGGACGCGGTGCGCCGGCTCGACACCTATCCATTCGAACTCTCGGGCGGGCTGCGCCAGCGGGTGATGATCGCAATGGCGCTGGCCGGCCGGCCGCAACTCCTGATTGCCGACGAGCCGACCACGGCGCTCGACGTAACCATCCAGGCGCAGGTGCTCGACGTGCTGCGCAGACTCAAGGCCGATCAGCGGATGGGCATGCTGTTGATCTCGCATGACCTTGGCGTGGTGGCCGAGAATGCCGATCGCGTGGGCGTCATGTATGCCGGCGAGCTGGTGGAGGAGGGTATGCGCGACGCGTTCTTCGCCAGCCCGCAGCACCCATATAGCCGCATGCTGTTCGAGGCGCTGCCGCGCCCCGGCGACAGCGGCCGGCTGGTCACGATTCCCGGCCAGGTGCCGCCGCTCGACGGTCCGATGCGCGGCTGCCGCTTTGCGCCGCGCTGTCCGTTTGCGCTTGCGCGCTGCCGCGCTGAATCGCCCGGCTGGCAGGTGATCGACGATCAGCGGGTGCGTTGCCACCTGGCGGGCACCTTGCCTGCGCGCAGCGCGCGCGAACGCACCGCACATTCGGTAAAACAGGCTGCACAATCGCTGCTGCAGGTGGACGGACTGAAAGTGCATTTTCCGATCCGGCGCGGCCTGATCCAGCGCACCGTGGGCCACGTGCGCGCAGTCGACGGCGTGTCGCTGAACATCCAGGCGGGCCGCACGCTGGCGCTGGTGGGTGAATCGGGTTGCGGCAAGACCACCGTGGGCAAGGCGCTGCTGCGGCTGATCGAGCCGACCGCGGGCAGCATTGTGCTGGGCGGCGAGACCATGATCGCGAAGAATGTCCCCACCCTGCGGCGGCAGGCGCAGATGGTGTTCCAGGATCCGTTCAGCTCACTTAATCCGCGCATGCGGGTGGCGGATATTTTGCTCGAGGGCATGGACGCGCTGGGCATCGGCGCGGCCGCCGACCGCCGCGACGCGGTGGCGCGCCTGCTGCATCAGGTCGGGCTGCCGGACGATGCCGGCGGCCGCTATCCGCATGCGTTCTCCGGCGGCCAGCGGCAGCGCATCGCGATCGCGCGGGCGCTCGCAGTGTCGCCCCGGCTGGTGATCTGCGACGAGCCGACCAGCGCGCTCGACGTCTCGGTGCAGGCACAGATCCTGAACCTGCTGAAGGATCTGCAGGACAGCCTGGGGCTGGCCTACCTCTTCATCACCCACAACCTCGCGGTGGTCGATTATCTGGCGCACGAGGTGGCGGTGATGTATCTCGGGCGCATCGTCGAACATGGCGTCGCGGCCGACGTGCTGCGCGCGCCGCGCCATCCCTACACGCAGGCGCTGGTGAGTGCGGTGCCGCGCATCGAGGCGCAGACCGGGCCGGGCATCATTCGCCTGGCTGGAGACCAGCCATCGCCGCTCAACCCCCCTGATGGCTGCCATTTCAACCCGCGCTGCCCGCATGCAATGGAAGTATGCCGGCAAACCTACCCCGAGCAGACCGAGCTGGGCGACGGGCATTGGGTCCGCTGCCACTGGGTGGCAGGACAGGCTTAGGAATTTTGGAGCGTCAATTGAATATCGGCAAACGCAGTCACAACTTCTGGATCGGCAATGCGGTGCTGGTGGTGGCCATGCTGACGCTGTTTTTTATGGGGCCGTTGTCGGACGCCCTGGGGATCTGGGCGGCGGTGCTGTGGATGGTGCTGGCGGCCGTGGGTATGGCGCTGGTGATGTCGGACAAGCGCGAAGAACCGCCTGCGCCCGACTGAAACTCACTCTTTAGGGATGCGCTGATTAATTCGATATGGCCGTCATTGCGAGCGCTTTGATTAAGCAGGCATTTCTGGATTGCCGCGTCGCTGCGCGCCTCGCAATGAAATGAACTGTGCTTCTCGTCAAGCATATTCTGTCGAAAAAGGCGCATTGGTCGTTGCCACCGCGAAGGCCTGCCTCAACAATTTATGCGCAATTGCGACGTTGATGACCTTCGGCGGCTTGCCCAGTGCTTTCAAGCGGGCATACAGTGCCCTGCAGGCCGGATTGCAGGTCTTCGCG
>DATKUP010000011.1:0-1131 GCA_035530575.1 Thiobacillus sp.
CGTGAAGGTCGGCTCCTTGCCTATGCGTTTCTTGAAGTCCTGGATCGTGTCGATGACCTCCTCAAGCGGCTTCTGGACCGTGGCCACCTTGGCCTTAGCCACCGCGCTCTCCACCGCGCTGCCTAGCACCGGGAACACCGACGCGATACCCCGTAAGAAGCTGTTGATGATGGGCCTTGCCGCGGGCACCATAAAGTACAACACCGCGCCGCCGACCAGCAGGATGCCAAGGCCACCGCCGAGCATGAGCGCGTAGTCCTTGAGTTTGGTCAGCAGCATCTGATACCAGGTACCGCCGCCCGCGCCGCCGATGAACTTGCCTTGTGTACCGACACTTTGTATGGCGCCTTCGGCCGTCATGTTCAGGCCTGGCGTGGTGCTCTCGCCCACGCTCATCGGTTTCTGGGCCATCAGTACCGCGCCGGGTGACTCGCCGAATGGGGACAGGATGCGCGTCATCACTACGTCGCGCGTGATCTCCTTGCCCGGCGTCTCCACGGTCGTGATGCCCGGCGTATCCACCTTCTGCACAATACGATAACCCGCAGGCGGCTGTGCGGCCCCGGCCTGCATCGGCTCATCGCACCCCAACAGGCACCCGGCCAACAGGCTAGACATCAGAAATGGAGTCAAAGATTTCATTGGGCACCTCCCAGTACCGGCACTGTCTGCGTTGGCGCAATTAGATACCAAGTTCGGCCGCCGTCCGGCGTCCACAGCACCATAGGGTTTTGCTGCGGATAGACCTCCGTAACGCTCTCGGTGTGGCCTGCGCCAGTCACCGTGCTGCGGGCCGTTGGGATGCGGTAGGCCTCGTGGATCTCCCCATGGCTACACCCTACCAGCAGCACCGCCAGCGCCGCCACCAGTCCCAACATAACCTTTCTCATGGCACGCCTCCTTTGTCATTTACTTACAGTCGCCAAGCCCGCCCCAGTAGATACCCTGGATTGGGTAGACAATATCTCGCGCAGCAGATCGGCCATCCGACGGGCCGCCCGCTCCGGGTTGAACTCCTCCTCGGCCCGGCGGCGGTTGGCCCTGCGCACGACCGCCCTGTTGGTCTGCAGGTCCCCCCAGGCCGCGGCCAGGGCGTCGGCCACCCCTTCCAGGTTCTCCTCGTCGGCCGCG
>DATKUP010000012.1:0-3711 GCA_035530575.1 Thiobacillus sp.
TCCGAGTCGGAGCGCCTCCAGGATCGTCGTTCCGCTTCCGGCGAACGGGTCGAGGACGACGGCGGGCCGTGCCTCGGCGTTGCAGGAGCACGTCGGGCGGTAGTCGAGGACGCGGGAGGACCTCACCGTTTGCACGGTCACGGCCGCCGTCCACGAGCCGCCTCTGTCGTCGCGACCGCCACCATAACGCTCCGGCTCGCAGTTCTGCGCCTTGACAAGCTGGCTGTTCTCCACTCTCGGCGCCCACGGCTTGCCGCACTTCGAGCAGCAGCCGGCCTCGGCCGTGCTGGCGAGGATGCAGCGGCGCGGCAGCTCGGACGGGAACGCGGCGTAGTGTCCGATGAGGTTCGTCGAGCCGCACTCGCACTTGCGTTTCTTCGCCCCGTCCACGCGGACGACGGGGAGCGTCTTGAGGGATGCCTTGTTGTACGTCTCCCCGCAGTCGGCGCAGACGGCCTCGCTGTTCGGCTCGGGTCCGATCGTCCAGACCGTTCGCGGGTTGCGGCCGCCGCCCAGTTCGCTATAAGCCACAACCTCCTCGCGGCCCGTTCGATGAACCGTTCCGTGCGCCCCAGCCGCCGTGTCCCATCCGGCAGGGCTGCGCTGTACGCCGCCGTTGGCTTCTTCCCTCACCGCCTCGCCGTCGGCGAAGTAGTCCGGCGTCTTGGCGAGCAGCATCAGCGGCTCGCCGGACTTGTCCAGGCGGAAGATGCTCTCGTGTGCCGTCGTCGGCCGCCAGGAGCCCTTCGACAGCACACAGCCGTCGTTGTCGCGGCATTTCTCGCAGCCGGGGCAGGGGAGCCATTGAGCACGGGCATCGCCAGGCGAACCCAAGCTCCATACTGGCGTTTGGCCAAGGGCGCCCACCTTCAGCTCGTCGGAGCATAGACGTCCGGCCACCTTCACCCTGCACCTTGTCCACTGCCACCCCCGAACGCTCTGCGGCATACAACTCGGCTTGGCCCAGACGACCTCGGATCGCATGAACCACCCGTCCGCCTGGAACGCCAGCTCCACACGCTGCGGGATCAGGCAATCATCCAGTGGTTTCAGGCCGGCTGGCCTGAAGTACTTCCGCAGATGCGGCGGAATTGTGCTTGCGGGGTAATGGTGTCTCATGGTAAGATATCCGGTAGTAGACCACGACAACCCAAAGTAGGAGCCAGTTTATGCCGAAGAAGCCTTGTCCCCAGTGCGGCGAGTCGATGGACGTTGCCTCCGCAATGTGCCGGGCGTGCTATGCTCAGGTCCAGAAAACGCCCGAATATCGAGCAGCAGTACAAGCGCGAATGCTCGGAAAGCCTAGCTACGTCAGAACGCCCGAAAGTCGCGCGAAGATGAGCAAGGCGAAGATGGGCAACACTGCATTCCTTGGCCACAAGCACACAGTCGAAACGAGGTCCAAACAGCGTGCCGCCTGGACGCCTGCTATGCGAGAAGCCGCCCGCGTTCGCGGGCTTCTGGCCGCCGAGAACCTTGACTGGCTCCGCAAGATCGCGGAGGCCCTGTCCGGGGAGAAGAACCCCAATTACAAGGGACACGACAAGGCGACGCCTTACGGCCCCGGCTGGGGTCGGATGTTCAAGGACAAGATGCGAGCCCGATCGGAGGGGCGGTGCGATGTCTGCGGTAAGCGATATGACCGCACGCCAGACCTTCACCACAAGGACTTCAGCAAGACGAACCACCACCCCGATAACCTGATGGTCGTCTGCCGCAAATGTCACAAGGGCTTGCACGCTGCCAACTCCCGTAGAACGAAGGCCCGTTCCTCTTCGGTCAAGTCCTCTCGCAGCACCATTTCTGTTGGCTCGCCGCTCCAGTAGCACGAGCCGATGTCCCACCAGAGCGTGCCGTGGTCCGCCAGGACGCGGCGAAGCTCGCGGCCGATCAGAACGGTGTGGGCGACGTAGGCTTCGATGGTGGACTCCAGGCCGAAGCACGAGCGCTCGGCCGGCACGGTGATCGTCGGAATGCCGCTCATGGGCTGGTAGGTCACTTCGGGCCACTCGCCGCCTTCGACGCCGGAGTATCTGCGGAGTCCCCAGTACGGCGGCGACGTGACGATGCAGTCCACCGCGCCGTCGCCGATCGCCGCCAGCCCCGTCAGCACGTCGGCGCACACGACCGCCGCCCGCTCCGTCCCGGCGAGCACCGCTTCGATCTGTCCGCGTTCATCCGCGTTCATTGCTACTCTGCCTTTCTCTCTCCAAACAGCGGCCCGGCCCCCGCCGCGACGCGCAGGATGTCGGGGGCGTCTGTCACGTCGGCCTCTTGCGGGGACGTTCGATGTCTACGAGATGCCCCCACTCGTCGATCTGTGCCCAGCAGGCGGCAAGGCCTTGCGGTCGGCCGCAGTGTGTTCCCCGTCGGTACGTCGAGGCGAACGCCTCGGCATAGTCCTTACTGCCGATCGGACCGAAGAGCATGTCCTGGCCGGGCACGGGGAACAGTTCGCGGACCCGCCGCAGCAGGTCGCCGCCGAGGCAGCCCTTGCGGCCTCCGCCCGGCAGCGTCTGGCCGCCGATGCCGCGGAGGTACATCCACCAGCCCATGTAGAAGCCGCCGTGGATGCCAGGCGTGAAGAAGCTCCAGACATGCACCGCCCGTCGGCTCACCACGCCCGACCGTCGCTTGTGCCGCAGGCTGGCCTCCATGCGTTCCCGCTTTTCGCGGAGTACGTCGGCGACGGTGCGGAACTGCCACTGGTGGTCGGTCCGGTCGCGAAAGGCGCTGACCGCATCGGGCGGCCAGTCGAGCATCCGCTCGGTGAGGAAATCGGGGTTGTCCCGATCTCGCGGCCTGGGTCGAATGACAAGGGTCACGTCGGCCGCCTCCGCCACTGTGCCTGCCAGTCCGCACTGCACGTCGGGCAGAGACGCCGGCGGGTCGGCTTGCCCCCGTGCTCCAATTGGCTCCGCCGCTTGCCGTCCAGCGAGCAGCCGCAGGCGTCGCACGCCTCGCCGACGCAGATAGCCGTGGCGAGCGCCGCCGCCTTTCTCGCCGATATCGTGTCGAACCTCATTGTGGTGCGCCTTTGGGTATACCCACGCCCCGCTTGGCCAACTTCTCCCCGGCCTTGTTGACGCAAATCAGCATGTCGCTGTAGGTGCAGGCGAACCACTCGCGCGGAGCGGCCCCGGCGAGCAGGTACATCAGTTCCGGCTCGACCGGCGTCGGGCTGAATATCACGACCGGGCGGCCGCTCCCCAACAGCCAGCCGGCCTCCAGGTGCGCCGATCGCCCGGCAGGCAGCACGAGCACCGCCATGTCGCACCGCCGCATGGCCTCTCGGTCGCGGGCGTAGCCCCGCTGGGCGATTTCGTGCGCCAGGGCCCTGCGGAACGCCTCGGGCGTCCAGTGCTTCCACTCGGGGTCAATCTCCGACCAGTGGAATCCATGATCGCCAGGGGCCGGGTTGCGGAAGTCGTAGACCTCGTGCCCCTGCTGGCGCAGCGCCGTGACGACCGACGGCTGGTACTCGTTCCTCCACGACGAAGCCACATAGATGTTCATGCGCCGGGTCCTTTCCTCAGCATCGGGTGTTGTCGGTGCCGTCCGTGCGTCACACCCACTTGCCGCCTCCGGTGTTGAGCCAGTCGCCTCGGTCTTCTGGCGGCGGCGTGTGGGCGGCTTTTTGTGCCGCCTGGATCTGTCGCCACTGTTCGCGTCGGAAGGCGATGATCTGCTCGGTCGGCGGCAGGACATCGA
>DATKUP010000013.1:0-1466 GCA_035530575.1 Thiobacillus sp.
CATGAGCGGCTGACCGCGCTCTGGGAGCAGATGGCGCTCAGTTACAGCGAGACCGACGACGCGACTCCCGACGGGGAAACCTGCGTTTTTGAGATCAGAACCGCGAGGGTTTAATGACCACTACCAACTCCGCGATCACAACCTATGTATTGACGCCGTTGAATACGGCGGGGCTGCACGCGGCGACCGGCAACCTTTTTGACCAGGAAGAGGAGCCGCTCTCGGCGCTGAACAACAGCTACTGCCTGGTCGACGAACAAAACGGACTGCTGCAGGCCCCCGGTTGTGATTACAACGATCTGCGCGTGCGGGTCAGGGTTGTGCGCTGCTGGTCGGCGTCGAGCAACACCGCGAAAACCTATCTTGAGGCGCTACAGGATATGTGGGATCTGGCCGACACGTTGGTCAACGCATTGACTACGGGCGGCGGTGACCAGGACGGTTGCCGCGTCGAGCGCTGGGATGTTAATAAATTCACAACGGCCGACTGGCTGGCGCTGGACCTTGATCTGGTGCTGCAATATCCGAGGGCGAGATGATGGTAATTTTGACACACCGGGACGTGCGCGAGTGGGAACCTCTACTCGGGCGGATGGTCAGGCCCGGCGAACGGATCATGGCAACCAACCGCCGGACGGCCGAAAGATTTTTACACGCGGGAGATCCCAATTATCGCTGGTCAACTGATTTCCCGCCCAAAAGCAAACCCCCGGAGCCGAAACCGGCGCCGGTGACCAGGGCGCCGAAGAAGCGCAAGAGGAGCAAAAGGTAATGGCTACACCACAAGGACATGAAATCCTCGCCGGGATCGCGCCGGGATCGGAATGGGGCACAGCCGTTTCGCTCACCCCCGCGACCGACGGGATATTAGTACTGCCGGGGACGAACGCGAATCTTGACGCGCCCCCGGTGTGGATCAACGAGAGTGATCAGGCTTGGCCGCGGGCTGATGCCACGGCGACGGGGCCGATCAACTGCGAGGGGCGGATCATCCAGGTCGCGCGTTACAACGACCGCCGCTTGATGGCCTATGCCCTCGGCGTCGGCAGCAACTACAGCACGCCGTCAGAACAGACCCCCGATCAGGATGACTGGTTGGCGCAGGTGGACCCGGCCGACGACCTCGAAAGCCTGTTTTTCAGCTTCGCGATGAACAAGAGCGGCACGAATTACGAGACCTGGCCCTCGAACAAGGCGTTCGAGTGGCGGCTGAGCGGCGGTGCTGATGCGGGGCGGCTGGAACTGACCGAGGAAATCGGCGTGATTTGCCACTCCAAGGTGTGGGATTCGGCCGAGATCACCGCGGACGACTTCACCGCCCTGGCCTATCCGGGCGACCGCGAGAATCCCATCAGGTTTGATCAGGCCGTTTTCCGTCTCGGTGATCACAGCGACTCGGTTGGGTTGGCTGCCGGTGATGTGATGTTTATTACCGGTTTTGATTTCCGCTTCCGGCGGGTGCTGGC
>DATKUP010000014.1:0-2325 GCA_035530575.1 Thiobacillus sp.
GGACACCTCACCAGCTCTCGCCCGCCGCCGCGCGCTTCAACAGGACCAGCACCCCTTCTATCCATTGATCCGGATCCACTGAACTTATTATACTCCGCCGTATGGCCTGCCTGTCCCATTTTGTGTTCAGTGCCTTATCCAAACCAATCGCAAATTCCTCCCGTGATACCAATACCCCGTTCTCACCGTCCCGAACGTCCCCCAACAAACCACCTAATGGACAGGCCACTACCGGCGTGCCCACCAGTAGGCTTTCCCTCACGGTTAGCGGCCCGGCCTCGCACCAATCCACCGGCAGTACGGAACAGGCCGCGTCGGCCAAAAGCCGCCACTTGGCGTCGCCGCCGACCGGCCCAATAAAGTCCACCACACCACGGAACGACTCCCAATATGGCCGCCATCTCGACTGTGCTAATCCAGCTACTTTGAGAACCATCCCTAGCCGACGACAGGCCGTAGCCGCTACATATACGCCCTTCTCTGGTCGAATTGCGCCGAGATACACGACATACCCGCCATGGCCATCGCCTATCGGCACAGAGACTGGGTCATGGTGTATCACCGACCCGACCACCGGATGGTCTGGACAACCACAAAATTCGGCGAATTGCTGGCTCTGGTATACACGATTTCTTACTTCATTGTGGGGATATATCCGATACGGATCACCAAACATCCCAGCCACGGTAGGACTTCCTGGTGGTAAACCAGCCGGGCAACTAGCATAATGAAACGTCGTAGCATCAAACAACACATCCCACTCTGCTCGATGGCCCCTTAACCAAACGACGTTTTCCCATTCGGCCTGAACCGACCGCGATGATGACATCACCCTTCGCACAGGGCATTCACTGCCCGGCCCACACAACAACGTCACCGCGTGGCCGCGGACGGCCAGCCCTCTGGCGAGGATATCCAGCTGCCGCTCCGTACCGCCATAATCAATCGGGGGTACGGGAAACGTCGGACATGCCGCTATTGCTATCTTCATCGGTAGAACAGAGTCACGTAACTCTCCTCGTAGGTCTTAAAACATCCACAAGCCATGACCGCCGCCGTAGCCGCCGTTCGGTCTACGCCGGGATGCCACTCTACGTTTATCTGGCCAATAGCGGCCAGGGCATACTTAGATACGCCCTCCAACAACTCCACCTCGTTGCCCTCAATATCCAGCTTAAGCACATCTACCCTGGGCGAGCACGCTAGCACGGCCTCTAGTGTCACCGGCATAACGTCTACCGACCCGGCAGGCTTCTGGCTGAACTCCTCCAGGCGGGTAACCCTACTCCACTGCCGGTGCTCGTTCCAGTGATAGCACGGTCTGATCATCGGAGAAGCCGTCAAATATGCTTGCCATACCCATAACCTACCGGCTTTAGCCCATTCCGTGTTGAGCAGGATCGCGGCCTCAGCCGCCATCGGCTCGATACACAATACGTGGGCCTCCGGCCGCTCGCCGAACACCCGATTCAGGTAATGGTGGGAATCATCAGATCCCGCGCCGCCGTCTATCACGAACGGCCGCTCAGGAACCGAGTCGAGGTCCATCGGATGGTGGCCCATCCTGTCGATTCTAGTCATCTCACCACGCCTTCTGGTCTATGCCGTACGCTATCATCCGCCGTACGAACAGGTCCTCATCCATGGCAGACAGCGCGATCATTTCCTCGTCGTCCATGCGCCGACCGCCCGGTGCCCAGTGGTGCCAGGCCAGGGCCGCTGTATCCACCACCAGTCGGCCCTCCCTGGCCAACCTCAATGAGAAGTCGGTCTCGCCACGTTGGCCGAACCTGCTGTACTCCACACAGAACCCCCCGGCCAGCAGTGCGGCCGACACGCTGTAGGCGAACGACGAGTACAGGTGCTTTCTCTCGATCACCGGATAGCCGCCCGGTTCGTGGTCCCAGGCAAAGAACTGAAGGTGGCGGGGGTTGCCGTCCCCGCTGCCTTGCGGGCCGCTCTTGCGGGCCTCGCCCGGCTTGGGATACATGCCCCCGGCGCCCACGCATTTGTCCACCCCGATACGGCGCACAAGGGCCTCCATGGTTTGTTTCTCCGGCACCAGGTCATCGTCCCACCGGACGGCCACCCCAAAGCCGCGGCGGGCCGCGTGCCTTAGCACGGTCTGGTGTCCTTGCTCCGGACCGGGCATGCGAAAATCGCACGGCACGCGGATGAACTCGGTATCGCCGACCTTGTCCTTGCCGGTGTTGGGCTTGTCGTTGTTATCGACAATAATGACTAGGCTGGGCGGCAGCGACTGCCCCAGTAGGGCCTTGAGCGTCTTGCCAAGCATCGGCTCCCGGTTGCGGGTTGGGATTCCTA
>DATKUP010000015.1:0-2774 GCA_035530575.1 Thiobacillus sp.
CGAGGCATGACGTGAACGAATATGTCACATTTGACGAGCTGCGCGAATATCTAGGCCAGGACAGCAGCCACGACGATGCCGGGCTGGTGCGGCTATTCGCGGAGGTGGCCAGCCGGCAGTTCGACCGCTGGTGCCTGGGCCGGCGCTTCTACCCGCGCACGGATACGCGCTACTACGATCACCCCAAGGACACCACGCGGCTGAAGGTGGACGATGACCTGCTGGCCGTGGCTACGTTCACCACCGAGAATGCCGACACGGAAATCACGTCAGGCAACTATTACCTGATGTGTGGCGGGGTGTACGGCCTGACGCCCTACGACCGGATCGTGCTCAAGACGAACAGCACGCAATCGCACCTGTCGTTCAGCGGGACGATGCAGAAGGCCAACGCCGTGACGGGCACCTGGGGCTATCACGAGGACTGGGACAACGCCTGGGAGGATAGCGGCGACGAGGTGGAGAACAACCCGCTGACGGCGGCGGGCACGAGCATCACGGTGAACGATGCCGACGGGGCGGACCTGTACGGCGACAAACCGCGCTTTCAGGAGTGCCAACTGCTCAAGATCGGCGACGAGTACGTGTATGTGACGGCGGTCAACGCCACGGGCAACACCCTGACGGTGGTGCGGGGCGCGAACGGCACGACGGCGGCGGCGCACGTGCAGGACGTGACCATCTATGTCTACCGGCCAATGGTCAACGTGGTGCAGGCGACGTTGGAGCTGGCCAAGTACCTGTACTTGAACAAGGACTCGACAGACGGCGACGTGACGATGTTCCCTGAATCGGGCGCGGTGACGGTGCCGCAGGGCGTGCCGGTGACGGTCAGCCTGGCGGTAAAGGCGTACAAGAGGCGGGGGCTGTGATAGGAAAGGCGGGAATATGGCAGAATTAGTCGCACCGACAATCATCACGATGGACGTCAAAGACTTTGCACCGCGATGCACGATAGACGTGAAACTGAAAAACGCCAGACAGTGGAGATGGCGCGTCTTCCTTGGCGTGTGCCTGATTCGCCTGGCAGCTTGGATTATGTGGGTGAACGTGGAGTTTGAAGACTGATGACCACGCTGGCGACGTTTCACGACACGTACCGGGATCTGGTGCTGAAGGGGGTGCGGAACCTGGGGGCGCCACCGACGGCGATGGACCTGACATCGGCCAAGCTGCCGTGCAAGTGGGTGGACTCGTTCGCGGTAGAGGAAGCGCCGGCCAGGGCCAAGGGGGCGGGCGGCGAGCGGAAGCTACGCTGCCGGGTGGTGGTCGCCATGTGGGCGCTGGCCCAGGGCACGCACGCGAAACGCTGGTCTGACACGACGGCGATGGCAGACACTTTGAACGCCGGCATCAAAACCGTGTGTGACAACACGACGAGCTGGACGCTGGAGGCGACGCCGAACTTTTGGGACGGCTGGGGCTATGCGGTGGTGGCGACGATAGCAACATCAGAATGGATTGTGTAAGGGAGAGTAACCTATGGCAATTTCGCCAGAATGGACACTGAGAAGCGAGGGCTGCTGGCAGGACACGTCAGGGGCCAATCCGATCTATATCATCGTCAACACGGAGCAACCGGCCGGGGCATCTGCGCCGCAGTCCGACGCGACGAAAGGCAGCATCTACGTCAGGCCGGGCACCACGGACGACTACTCGCAGTGGTACATGAAGGTCGCCAGCAACAATGCCAACGCGGACTGGCAGAAGGTTCTCGTCAACTATAACGAGGAGGCCGTCACGCTGGAAGGCGCCCTGACGATGGGCACGTCCACGCGCATCCAGGTGCGGGATAGTACCCTATACATCTACTCGCCGGCGGCAAGCACCGGGGCCATCGCCCTGGGCGCGACGGGTGACGTGTGGCAGATTGGCGACCAGACCAGCTCGAACTATGTGCAGTTCGACTTTCGCGGGGAGGCGTCGCTGGTGGGCACGGCGCGGTTCAATGCGCGGAATGCGTTCGAGATATTCGACGACTTCCTGCAACAGACGTTCACCGAGGCTGATACGCCCTGGATTCTGAATTCAGGTAGTGACGGGCAAGCCATCGACCCGGCCATCAGCGCGGCAGAACGCGGGGTGTTGCTGATGACCACGGGCGATGATACCGGCGCGACGGCGGTAGACGCGACGCAGATCATCTGCCATATCCCGGTTCAAGCGGACAGCGGCGGCCTTGTGTTCGAGACGCGGCTGCACATCAACACGGCTATCACAAATGTATCGGTATTCGCCGGCCTGACGGACGTCACCACACTGGAGGAGGCGTTCAGCAACGCGGCGGACGTGCTCACCTCCAACGCCACCGACGCGGCCGGGTTCCTGTACGATATGGACGCCACCACAGACGAGTGGTGGATGGCTGCGGTAGACGGTGATGTGGACGATGCTGGCAACGCCACGCTGGGCACGGCGCCGGTGGCAGACACCTACCAGGTGCTGCGGATGGAAGTCAGCGCGGACGGGGCGACGATCAACTTCTACATCGACGGGACGCTGGTGGATACCCTGTCAGCCGACACGGGCGTCAGCCCGGACGTCAACCTGTACGCGACGATCATCGCCTGTGGGGACGGCACGGCGTCGAAAACCGTGGACGTGGATTATATCTATGTGGGGCATGACCGCTAGAAAGGATCTGACATGGACCGCGAAACGTTGGAAGCGCGACTGGCGCAGCTCGGAAAGCAGCGGCAGCTCACAGCGCAGGAGGTGGAACGGTTGAGCCGGGCGCTGGTGATGCTGGAAGGCGGAATGGCGGAGCTCCAGTG
>DATKUP010000016.1:0-7524 GCA_035530575.1 Thiobacillus sp.
CCGGCAGCATGCCGGCGGCGATCAGCAGCTCCTCCGGCGTGTAGGTGCACATCGTCGCCACCGCCTGGCCGCCGGTGCGCGCCTTCCAGGCGCGGGCGTAGTCGTGGCGGTTCTCGTACCACGACTTGAACTGGTCAAACACTCCCTTGCCCATCGCTGCCCCTCTCCTCCATTGACGGCCCCATCGCCGCCGGCCACCCGGTCGCAAACCCTCGGCCGCAAACCGAATGATCGTTCATTCATTTAAAAGTTATCACGACGCAATCGGGAAAACAATATCTCCGCCGCCGAAAATTCGGCGTATCGCCGGGGATTTGCCGTTCTCTTGATTAAGATCAATATTGATTGGTTGCAAATTGTTTGATCTCCATTTAACCTTCTTTCGGCGGTGCGATCGCCGAACTCGGCCGGCGCCCGAGTCGACCGGGTAGACCAAGCCAGCCGTTCCCACGATACAATCGCCGGATTTGGCGGCATGGCGGCAGAAGCCGAAATGCCGGGTATGACCGGATAAACAACGTCAGGACCCAAGCACGCAGGTCCCGGCGACGGAGACAAAATATGCTGCACTTCCTCGGCCTGCTGTTCGACGGACTGGCCTACGGCACCCTGCTCTTCCTGATCTCGGTCGGGTTGTCGGTGACCCTCGGCCTGATGGGCTTCATCAATCTCGCGCACGGCGTCTTCGCCATGATCGGCGGCTACCTGCTGGTGCTGTTGATGGGACGCTTCGGCATCGGCTTCATCGCCGCCCTGCCGATCATCTTCGTGCTGGTCGCGCTGGTCAGCCTGGTGCTGGAGCGCACGCTCTATCGGCCGCTGTACAAGAGCACGCACCTCGATCAGGTGCTGCTCACGGTCGGGATCATTTTCGTCGCGGTCGCCGGCGCGACCTATTTCTGGGGCCCGGGACAGCAGCCGATCAACATACCCGGCTGGATGGCCGGCCAGCTGCCCGTGGGCGGCCTCGATTTGTCGCGCTATCGCCTGTTCCTGATGGCGCTCGGTGCGGTCATCACCCTGGGGCTGGTGTTCGGCCTGGAGCGCACCCGTTTCGGCGCCAAGGTGCGGGCATCGGTCGAGCGGCCGCGTACCGCCGAGTCTATGGGCATCCCGGTCGAACGCGTGTTCCAGATCACCTTCGCCCTGGGCAGCGGCCTGGCCGGCCTGGGCGGCGCCCTCGGCGTCGAGGTGCTGGGGCTCGACCCCAATTTCCCGCTCAAGTATCTGGTCTATTTTCTGCTGATCGTCGTGGTCGGCGGCCCCGGCTCGATCATCGGCACCCTGAGCGCCGCCCTGCTCCTGGGTGTCGCCGACACCGCCGGCAAGTACTACATTCCCGAGACCGGCGCCTTCCTCATCTACGTGATGATGATCGTTCTGCTGCTGATATTTCCGCATGGACTGATGGGGCGGAGAAAGGACATATGAAGACCCGCGAAAATCCCGGCACCGACCCGAAGCCCCACTATCTGCTGGCGCTCGCCGCCCGGGAACGCTGGAGCAGGTACGAGATCGCCTTCTGGCTGGCGCTGGTCGCGGTCTACTTTCTGCTGCCCGACTCGCTGATGCTCGCCGCGCAGATCCTGATCACCGGCCTGTTCGCGGTGTCGCTCGACCTGATTCTCGGCTACGCCGGCATCGTCACCCTGGGCCACGCGGTATTTTTCGGCCTGGGCGCCTACACCGCCGGACTGCTGACGACGGTCGGCTACACCGAGCCGGTCTTTGGCCTCCTGGCAGCCGGCGCGGTCGCCGGCATTTTCGGCTACCTGACGAGCTTCCTGGTATTGCGCGGCCGGGATCTGTCGCGCCTGATGATCACCCTGGGCATAGGCCTGCTGCTCCATGAAGCCGCGAACCAGGCCACGGACCTGACCGGCGGCGTCGATGGGCTGCAGGGCATGGTGGCCGGCAAGGTGCTGGGGCTGTTCAACTTCGACCTGTACGGCAAGACGGCCTACCTCTACGTGCTGGTCGTCTGCTTTCTGATCTTTGCGGTGGTCCGCGCCCTGATGACCGCCCCCTACGGCCTGTCGCTGCGCAGCATCCGCGAGAACCAGCAGCGCGCGGTGGCGATCGGCATCCCGATTCGCGCGCGGCTGACCAACATCTACACCTTCGCGGCGGTGATCGCCGGCATCAGCGGCGCGCTGCTGACCCAGACCACGCAGTTCGTCGCGCTCGACGTCTTCAGCTTCCAGAGATCGGCCGATTTGCTGATCATCCTGCTGGTCGGCGGCACCGCCACCCTGTACGGCGGCTTCGTCGGCGCCGCAGTCTTCCTGCTCGCGCAGAACTGGCTGTCCACCCTCAACGCCCAATACTGGCTGTTTTGGCTCGGCATCCTGCTGATCGTCACCACCCGTTATATGCGCGGCGGCGTCTTGGGCGGCTTGAAGAGTCTGCTGCATCGCCTCTCGCGCCGCCGGCAGGGAGCCCAGGCATGAACCCGGTGCTGAAAACGACGGACCTGTGCAAGTCCTTCGGCGGCCTGAAGGTCACCCAGAACCTCAATCTGTCGCTGGAGGCGGGCGCCCGGCACGCCCTGATCGGCCCGAACGGCGCCGGCAAGACGACGCTGATCAACCAGCTGACCGGCGTGCTGCGCTCCTCCTCCGGCTCCATCTGGCTCGACGGCGAAGACATCACCGCGCTGCCGCCCTACAAGCGGGTCAGGCGCGGCCTGGCGCGGACCTTCCAGATCAATTCCCTGTTCCCGCACCTGAGCCCCCTGGAAGCCGTGACCGCGACGATCTGCGAGCGCGACCAGGAGAAACTGAGCCTGCTCGACCGGCGCTTCTTCCGCCTCACCCGCCGCAGCAAGGAGATCGACGAGGCCTACGCCCTGCTCGAACGCCTCAACCTGGCCAAGGACTGCCAGCGCCAGACGCGGGAGCTCGCCTACGGCAAGCAGCGCCTGCTGGAGATGGCGCTGGCGCTGGCGGTGCGGCCCAAGGTGCTGCTGCTCGACGAGCCCGCGGCCGGCGTGCCCGAGGGGGAGAGCGACGAGCTGCTGGCGGTGCTCGCGGAACTGCCGCAGGAGATCAGCATTCTCCTGATCGAGCACGACATGTCGCTGGTCTTCCGCTTCGCGCAGCGGATCACGGTGCTGGTCAGCGGCGCGGAACTGGTGTCGGGGACGCCGGCCGAGATCGCCGCGGACCCGCGCGTCCAAGAAGTCTATCTAGGCAAACACCATGTCTGAGATGCTCACCGTAGAAAACCTCTTCGCCGGTTACGGCGAAGCCATCGTCCTGGACGCCTGCTCGTTCTCGATGCAAGATGGCGAGAGCCTGGCGCTGCTGGGGCGCAACGGCGTCGGCAAAAGCACCTTGCTGCTGACCCTGATGGGCCACACCCGGGTGCAGCGCGGCTCGCTCCACTGCTTCGGCCGGAACCTGGCCGAGATCCCCACCCATCAGCGTCCCAGCATCGGTCTGGGTTGGGTACCCCAGGAGCGGGAGATATTCGCGTCGCTGACGGTGGAGGAAAACCTGATGGTCACCTCCCGTCCGGGGAAATGGGACCTGCCGCGCGTCTATGCGCTGTTCCCGCGCCTCAAGGAGCGGCGCAAGAACTGGGGCAACGAGCTGTCCGGGGGCGAGCAGCAGATGCTCGCGATCGCCCGCGCGCTGATGCTCAATCCCCGGCTGTTGCTGCTGGACGAACCGCTGGAAGGACTCGCGCCGGTGATCGTCGATGAGCTGTGCGCGGCGATCGCGCACATGGTCAAGCAAGAGGGCCAGGCGCTGATCCTGGTCGAGCAGCACGTCGAGCAGGCCCTGCGCCTGACCGATCGCTGCCTGGTACTGGAGCGCGGCAGCGTCGTGCATAGCGCCGAGAGCGGAATTCAGCTCCAGGATCTCTCCCTTCTCGACAAGTGGGTCGGGGTACGCCTGCACTGAACTCCTGAAGCATCGACGGACCCAGAATGACCGGCACTCCCCCATCTAGGCTCTGGCTGTCGGTCACGCCCGGCCTGTTCGTCCTGCTCTGGAGCAGCGGCTTCATCGGCGCCAAGCTCGGGCTGCCCTACGCGGAGCCGCTGACTTTTCTGCTCGCGCGCTTCGCCGCCGTCATCGTGCTGCTGCTGACCGCGGCGATCATCCTGCGCCGGCCCTGGCCGCACCGCCCGATACTCTGGTTCCACATCGCCGTCGCCGGCATCCTGCTGCACGGCGGCTATCTCTCGGGAGTCTTTCTCGCCATCCACACCGGCATGCCCGCGGGAATCGTGTCGGTGATCGTCGGCATCCAGCCGCTGCTCACCGCTCTGGTGAGCGCCAAGATGCTCGGCGAGCGGGTCAGCTCCCGGCAGTGGTCGGGACTGGTGCTGGGCTTCGGCGGCGTCGTCCTGGTGGTGTTCGAGAAGCTCGGACTGTCCGGCGCCAGCGGCGCCGGGCTGGCTTTCTCCGCGCTCGCCCTGGTCAGCATCACCCTCGGGACGGTCTACCAGAAGCGCTTCTGCGCCGAGCTCGACCTGTGGAGCGGCTCGGTGATCCAGTTCATCGCCGCCAGCCTGGTGCTGCTGCCCTTCGCGCTGGCCTTCGAGACCA
This sequence comes from Thiobacillus sp., assembly GCA_035530575.1. GTDB lineage: Bacteria > Pseudomonadota > Gammaproteobacteria > Burkholderiales > Thiobacillaceae > Thiobacillus. Next base: position 4,560 of record DATKUP010000016.1, read on the forward strand.
TGCGCATCCACTGGAGCGGCCAGTTCGTGTTCGCCCTGGCCTGGCTCATCTTCGTCCTCTCCCTGGGCGCCATCTCGCTGCTGCATCTCTTGATCAGACGCGGCGCGGCGACCCGGCTGTCGGCCCTGTTCTATCTCACCCCGCCATGCACGGCGCTGCTCGCCTTCTTGGTCTTCGGCGAGAGGCTCTCCCCGCTCTCGCTGGCCGGCATGGCGCTCGCCGGCGCCGGCGTGGCGATCGCGGTGCGCCCCGCGCGTCAATAAAACCCGGGCAACCCATCCCCGTTGGACATACCCGGTTGCGGTGGGTATGCTGTAGTACTTTGGTCTGATCAGGCCGGGCACCTGATCGAGGAGCTTGGGCGGGGGCTGCGGGTGCAGACGGAGGCGAGGATGTCGGCGTATAACCAGACACACCGAAGGCACCTCGCCGCTCCGGAGGACATGGCGAGGAGTTATGCGCCAAACCCGTTTTCCGGATTAGACACCTTTTGACGTACACATCACGTTGGGCATCACAGGAGGCCGCATGGTAATCGAGTACCTCACCGCCATCCTTGCATTCATTACGGCCGTCTACGCCTATTTGACGCACCGCATGGCGAAGGCGAGCGAAGCGTCAGTGGAGGCAATGCGCGATCAATCAGAAGCCATGTCGCGTCCCTACGTTACCGTTGCACCATTCATTCGGCCCCATACGACGCTCCTCTATCTTCGCGTGAAAAATGCCGGAAGAATGGGAGCGCAAAATCTCCGTCTCAGCCTTAATCGTGACTTTTTCCAGTTTGGTGAGAAAAATCGTGCAGAGAATAATCTCCGAACCAAGAGCGCGTTCTCAACGCCTATCGATAGTCTCCCTCCCGGAGCCGACCTTATCTTTTCTCTCGGTCCGGGCTCGGTCATTTTTGGCGAGAACGCAGGCCCCGCCGTTTGCCCTACGCAGTTCAACGTCACAGCTACCTATGAGTTTTTCGGAAAAGAGGTCGTCGAAGTGAACCGAATTGATCTCAGGCCGTACATTGGTACCGAAGGCGAGCGCGACCCAATTGTCGAGGAGCTTGAGCGAATCAGGGGAGTCATGGAGAAGAAAACGTGATGCCCAACCCGGCAGTCAACACGGACGCTGCGCGATAAGGCAGCGCAGCGCCGGTTACTTCTACGTTGAAGCTGTAGAAAAACGCCATTTCACGCGGCGACGGCCGCCCCACACGGCGTGGATTACTCCGCGCCATTTGTCATTTCACCACCCGATTTTGATTTCGCCGTGCCGACGACGCGGACGTCCGCGTCAAGCCGGTGACATGCCCGTTGGACAGGGCCGCGCTTGCCCATTTCTTCTACGCCGCATACCCGTGATGCGCCAGCTTCTCGATGTTGTGCACCAGGCAGTAAAGTTTCCACTGCGCATCGACCTTCCTCTGCCCACGTAGCGTGAACCGGTCCAGCCCCTTGTTGTAGCGCAGGTTGCCGAACACCGGCTCGACCGTGGCGAAACGTCCGCCATACAGCCGACGCCCGCGTTCCGAGTCGATCGCCTGCTTCATGATTGCCGTGTAGTTCACCGCGCCGCCGGACGCCTTGCCGCGAAAGAAGCAGACCTGCCGGGCGGGGTCGTCTGCGGTTTCCTCAGACACTTGTCGCGCTGGCTGCAGGGCTGGCAGTCCCGTAGCGCACCCTGGAATTTCACCGCCAAGCGGCCGTTGTGGATGCAGTTGGCGCCGTTCCGGTAGAGTGATTTCCCGGCCGGACAAATGCAGGTGCCGGCTTTGGCGTCGTAGACAAAATCGGCCGGGCGGTAATGCCGCGCCGCCTTCTTCGGATGGGCCTTGTCGTAAAGTGGATCGGGCTTGGCCTTGTGCTTGACCTGATCCTTGAAGCGCTCGTCCCGCTTGCGCATCAGGTTGTCGGCAATCAGGGCCGGTCGCTCCTGTTCGGCCAGCGCCTTGAGATTGGGCTCACTGTGGTAGCCGGCGTCCGCAGTAATCAGGGTATCGACCGTACAGAGCGGAGTGGCCGCTTCGACCACGGGCAGCAGCAAGGCCTGTTCGCTGCCCGTGCCATGGGCTTGCGCCGCGACGATGATCTGGTGGCGGTCGTCCCCCAAGGGGACTTCCTTCGGGGCGTCGTCGGCGGCCACGGCGGTGTAGCCCTGGATCACGCCCTTGCTGGTGGCCATCTTGGCCGATTCGTTGTCGGTGCGGTTGCTCTTGATGACTTTGCCTTTGGCGCCCTTGCGATCATGTGGATTGGCGGCGAGCCACCAACGCATCTGGGCTGCGCCCTTCGTCAGGCGTTCGATCTGGCGGACTTCCTTCTCGGCGAGCGCGGGCTCGACGGCCATGGCGTCGTTCTCGCGATGGCGGGCCAGCATGGCGCGGGCGGCGGCTTCCATCTTGTCGGCTTGGCGCAGGAAGTCGGCGCGGGTACCGCTCTTGCCCTTGCTGGCGTTGGCCGGCAGCTTGACGCCGTCGATGGCGAACATCTCGCGGCCGATGAGCCCCTGGCGGTCGCAGATGAGCAGGACTTCCTTGAACAGCGGCTCGATCTCGGCGCCGAGGGTGCTGACAAAGTCGGCAAAGGTGGTGAAGTGCGGGGCGCTGTCCCCGGACAGGGCGATGAAGGTAACCTGTTCGCGGCAGGCGCGCTCGATGCCGCGCGAGCTGACGATACCCCGGCTGTAGGCGAACAGCACGACCTTGAGCAACATCGCCGGTGGGTAGGCGCTGGCGCCGGTGTAGTCGTTCTTGTAGCGGCGATCAAAGCGGCGCAGGTCGAGTTCGCGATCGACTAGGTAGTTCAGAGCGTGCTCGAAGGTGCCAGGCAGCAGTTGCCGTTCGAGGTCGACCGCAAGAAAGCGCGGGCTGGTGTCGATGTGTTTGTAGCGGGCCATGGGCGTGCATCCAAAGGAGACAAAGCTATGACGCTTGATATACCGGATGGTTCACAGCAAAATGCCGGCATGAATG
>DATKUP010000017.1:0-1127 GCA_035530575.1 Thiobacillus sp.
ACCGCGGCCTTTGCCCTGCCCATTCTCCAGCGCTTGACCACAGGCCCATTGGGCCACGTGCGTGCCCTCATCGTGGCGCCCACGCGCGAACTTGCCGAACAGATCCGGCAGGCGAGTGTGGATCTGGGCCAGGGAACGCGAGTGCGCAGCGTCGCGGTCTATGGCGGCGTCAGCAGGCAGCGTCAGGTTGAGGCCTTGAGGCGCGGCGCAGAGATCGTCGTTGCCTGCCCGGGCCGCTTGCTTGATCTGGCCAGCGACCGTAGCATCGACCTGTCGCACGTCGAGATGTTGGTCTTGGACGAAGCCGATCGAATGTGCGACATGGGCTTCCTGCCCGACATTCGTCGCATTCTGAAGCTCGTGCCGGCGCGACGCCAGACGCTCTTCTTTTCGGCCACAATGCCCGAGGGTATCCGTAAACTGGCCGACAGCATTCTCAAGGACCCCGTCACCGTGCAGATCGGCGCGAATGCCCCGGCCAAGACCGTTTCCCACGCTCTCTATCCCGTATCGCAAGACCTCAAGAAGACGCTGCTGCTGGCTACCCTGGAACAGACGGCTACGGGCCGCGTACTGATCTTTACGCGAACCAAGTACCGCGCCCGCAACCTGGCCCGCGACCTGGAGAAGCGGAGGTATCGCGCTGCGGCGCTGCAAGGCAACATGTCGCAGAATCAGCGCCAGCAGTCGATCAATGGTTTTCGGAACGGCAAGTACGACATTCTCGTCGCCACCGACGTTGCTGCGCGCGGCATCGATGTTTCAGATATCTCGCACGTGATCAACTTTGATATGCCCGACACGGTGGATGCCTACACGCACCGCATCGGGCGCACCGGCCGCGTCTACAAGACCGGTGAGGCCTTCACCTTTGTGACTCACGGCGATGAGCCGCTGGTGCACCAGATCGAGAAGGTGCTGGGCAAAGAGATCGAACGGCGGCGCTTGCCCGGGTTCAACTATGGCGGCTTTGCACGGGAAAGCCAATCGTCAGGGAACCGCCCGAACCACGCTCAAAAGACACGATCAAACCGCAACCACAACCGAGACCGCAGTAGCCGCTACCCTCGGCGGTAGAATCTAAAGAACACCGCTGGCTCTGACGGGTCCCAGGGCCATCACGTCAC
>DATKUP010000018.1:0-14025 GCA_035530575.1 Thiobacillus sp.
TCCTCGCAATGAAATTAATCAGCGGTTCCCCAGATAAGCGGGGAGACCTGTGCGCGCGGTGACGCGTATCAGGAGTCAGAGCCTTCGTCGTACCGCAAGGCTGAAGAGCGGAACAAGCGCACGCGGCACTGGAAGAAGTCAGAGCGTGGGTCGAAGAAAACGGCCTGACCCTGCGCCCCGACAAGACCCACATTGGGGATTGCCGGATAGAGGGACAAGGCTTCGAGTTTCTTGGCTACCGGTTTGAAGCGGGCAAGCGCTGGGTGAGGAAAAAGAGCCTGCAAGGGTTCAAGGACAAGATACGGGAAAAGACACGTCTCACCCGAGGCGACAGCCTGACGCGGATCGTTGCCGACCTCACCCCGCTGATCGGGAGCTGGTATGGCTACTCAAGCACGCCTGCCGCCGGGCATTTCCCAGGCTGGATGGATTCATCCGCCGAAGACTCCGGACGATCCTGCTCAAGCAGGAAAAGCGCCCCGGATCTGGGAAATGTCACACTGATTACAACCGCTGACCAAATGCCGACTTCGCTGCATTGGGGCTGTTCGCCATGACGGAGGCCCGAATGTCGGCGAGCCAATCCCGATGAGGAAACCACTGACTGGAGAGCCGTGTGCGGGAGAACCGCATGCACGGTTTGGAGGGAGGGGAGGGCGAGAGCCTTTCTCTACCCCTATCGGCGGCGCCCAACACCAATAAATAACGATGAAATAGCTATTTCAAATCAGACATTTTTCGAGGTAAGCCGGATGGAACTTATTTTATGGCGGCACGCCGAGGCCGAGGATACGACCCCAGACCTCTCCCGCGAACTTACCGACCGCGGACGCAAGCAGGCCGCGCACATGGCCGACTGGCTCAATCCGCGGCTGCCACCGGATATCCGCATTCTGGCGAGCCCGGCCACCCGCACCCGGCAGACTGCGCAGGCGTTGGGACGCGAATACGAACGGGTATCGGCGCTGACGCTCGGGGCCAGCGCCGAAGACGTGCTGGTCGCTGCAGGCTGGCCGGACGCGCCCTATCCGGTGCTGATCGTCGGCCATCAACCCACGCTGGGGCAGGTGGCGATGCGGCTGCTGACCGGGCGGACGGGCGATCTGACGGTGAAGAAGGGCAGCATCTGGTGGTTCCAGGGTCGCGAGCGCGCGGGCCAGTTGCAGGTGGTGTTGCGTGCGGTGGCGGCACCTGACTGGTTATAATCGCCGTGTGAATATCCAGCTTAATCAGCAAGACGCGATCCAGTTGACCCCGGCGATGCAGACGAGGTGCGTGCAGTGCCGGGCTGGCTGAGCAGCCTGCGCGACCTGATCGCAGAAGCGAGCCCCTGGCGCCGCTTCATGCTTGCCCTGCTGGTGATCCTGCCGCTGGCCGCTCTGGCCGCCGCTTATCTGTGGTTCAACCCGCCAGCCTATCGTGTGCTGTATACGCAACTGTCCGACCGCGCCGGCGGCGAAGTCATCACTGCGCTCGAACAGCTCGACATCCCCTATCGCCTGTCTGCTGTCGACGGCGCCATCGAGGTGCCGTCCGACCAGTTGCACGCAGCGCGCTATCGCCTGGCTGCGCGCGGCCTGCCCAAATCCGATGACGATGCACAGGACGAAGTCGATCGTGCCCCCAGATTCGGCGCATCGTCGCTGCAGGAACAGCAGCGCTTTCAGCGTGCACTCGAGATCGACCTGGCGCGTTCGATCCAGAAACTGGAAACAGTCGAGCTCGCGCGCGTGCATCTTGCCCTGCCGAAAGTTTCGCCCTTCCTGCGCGATGCGCCGCCCGCCACCGCTGCCGTGTTGGTGCGGCTGCGCCACGAGACGCAGTTGTCGCAGGATCAGGTGGCGACAATCCAGACCCTGGTGGCCGCCGGGGTGCCGCGCCTGAAGCGCGTCGAGGTGCAAGTGCTCGACCCGCGCGGCGTCCTGCTGGGCGGCACCGCGCCCGAAGCCGAACAGTCGCAGCGTCAGGTGCTGGAGCAGGATCTGGCACGGCGGGCGCTGGCGGTGCTGACGCCGTGGCTGGGCGAAGACCACGTCAACGTGCAGGTGACGGCCACTCTGGAAGACAGCGAAACCCGGCAGACGGTCGAGCGCGTGCAGAATGTCATGGTGGCCGGGCGGGCGGGCCCGCTGGAAAAAACCGTACGCACCACGCGTATGCCGGAAGGCCGCATCCAGCGCATCAATGCCATCGTGATTCTGGGTTTCGAAGCCAGTGCCGGCGAACGGCGGCGTGCCGGGCAGATGGCCAGCCAGGCACTGGGGTTGCAGCCGGCGCGCGGCGACAGGCTGAACGTCTATGCGCTGCCCGGGGCGGCGCCCAAACCGCAGGCCGCTCTTCCCGCTGTCACGCCGCAGGTTGCGGCGCCCACCCCTGTTCCCCCGGTGCGGCCGGCCAGCCCGCCGCCTGCCGCGCCCCGTCCGTTTGCCTTGCCGCAATGGTCGCTGGCAGCGGCCGCGGCGGCGCTGATCCTGCTCGCGCTGTCGGTATGGCTGCGCACCCGCCGGATGCCCGTCGTCGCGGCGGAAGCAGCGGATTTCGATGCCGAACTCGACGCGGTGCGCAGCCAGGTGCTGGCCGATCCGCGCGTGACAGCGGATGTCGTCAAGCTGTGGATGCGCGCATGAGCCAGGGTGGAATCGAAAAATCCGCCGCGCTGCTGCTCGCCCTGGGCGAAGAGGCCACGGCCGTCATATTCCGTTACCTGAGCCCGCTCGAGGTGAGCCGCCTCGGCAGCGCCATGCGCGAGCTGGAGGTGCTGCCGCGCGAACGCGTACGCGCAATCCTGCGCGATTACGCCGCCGAGGCGGCCGAGCAGACCGGGTTTGCCGCGGATACCGGGCGTTTCCTCGATGAGGCGCTCAGGCTTGCACTCAGCCCGGAACGCGCGCAGGCGCTGCTGCAGCGTCTGGGTGCGCCGGGCGCGCAGGCGCTGGAGCAACTGGCCTGGCGCGAACCGACGGAGATTGCCGGCCTGCTGGAGGCGCAGCCGCCGCAGCTGATTGCCGTCGTGATGGCGTACCTGCCGCGCGACGTCGCCGCCGCGGTGCTGGATCTCCTGCCCGGCAAAACACGCGCTGATACCTTGCAGAGTCTGGCACACAGCGATGCACCCAACCCGGACATGCTGCATGAACTGGACGACTGGCTGGCCAGCCTCGAAGCTGTCGCGCCATCCCAGGGCGAGGCCGCTGTCGCCAGCCTGCTGGGGCAGATGAGCGAGGGCAGCGCAGCGGCGGCCTTGAGCCAGCTCGATCAGAACGATGCAGAGCTGGCCGCGCGCCTGCGCGTTCGCCATCTCGCGTTCGAAGACCTGGCGCGGCTGCCTGAAGGCGGCCGCAAAACTTTTTTGCGCAACATTGGCGCGCGCACCCTGCTGCATGCGTTGAAGGGCAGCGACGGGCGGGTGCTCGACGCGTTGACGGCGGTGATGAGTTCGACCGCCGCGCAGCACATGCGCGATGATCTCGATACCCTGGGCGCGCTGCCGGTGACCGCGATCCAGGCGGCGCAGGAGGAAGCCGGCGCCAGCTTGCGGCGCCTGGCGGCGGAGGGGGCGATTCCGTTCCCTCAAGAGGAGACGGCATGAGTACAGACGACGACACCACCGCATTCGAGCAGTGGGAGGTGGTGGAGCTGGCTGCGTCCGCAAGCCGTGTGGCGACGCCCGCCGAGGATGCCGAGACCGAGCTGGCGAAGCTGCGCGAAGCCGCGCGCGCCGAGGGCTACGCCGAAGGGGTGGCCGCCGGACGGGTGGAAGGGGAGCAGGCCTGCGGGCGCATGAAGCAGATGGTCGAGAGCTTCTCGACCACCCTGGACAACCTCGATTTCCGGCTTGCCGACATGGTGCTGGAATTGGCGCTGGACGTGGCGCGTCAGGTGGTGGCGGGCGAGCTGGCGGTGCGCCCGGAACGCATCCTCGATGTGGTCAATCTGGCGCTGAAGGAGATGGCGGAAACCAGCCGCGAGGCGCGCCTGCTGCTGAACCCGGACGACGCCGCGCTGGTGCGGCCGCACCTCGACCAGGTGCTGGACAAGAACCGCCTGCGCATCGTGGAAGACGTGCGGATCGCGCGCGGCGGCTGCCTGATCGAAACCGCGCAGGGCGATCTCGACGCCACGCTGCCCGCACGCTGGCGTCAGGTGGTGCAGGTGCTCGGCTCCAACAAGAGCTGGATCGAGTGATCGTTAACCCCTCACCACAGAGACACGGAGGCACAGAGATGATTGAGAAACCCAAGGGTTGTCGACTTGCTGGAAGCCCGTCGATAGGCGGGGCCGCGAGGCGGAGCAAGCAGCTTGTTTTCTCTGTGCCTCTGTGTCTCTGTGGTTCAGGGACTTCAGGCTAATGGACCGCATCGTCCGCCTGCGCGAATACCTGGCCAACTGTCGGCGTGCGGTGAGCTGGGCGACGCCGATTGCGAGCAGCGGGCGTCTCACACGGGTGTCCGGGCTGGTGATGGAAGCGGTGGGACTGCGGCTGCCGGTGGGCAGCCAGTGCCATGTGCAGATTCCCGGCGGCCAGAGCATCGAGGCCGAGGTGGCCGGATTTTCCGGGGACCGCCTGTTCATCATGCCGGCCACCGACATTTACGGCGTGATGCCGGGCGCGCGGGTTATTCCCGACAACCCGATGGTGGCGCAGCCGCCGCGTTTGGGGATGCGCTATATCCCGCGCCGCCGCGCGCAGGATCGGGTGCGCCAGGTGCCGGTCGGCGAACCCCTGCTGGGGCGCGTGCTCGATGGCGCCGGGCGGCCACTGGACGGCCTCGGCCCGCTGTCGCTGGAACATCGCGTGCCCTTGTACAGCCGTTCGATCAATCCGCTGGAACGGGCGCCGATCCGGCACACGCTGGATGTCGGCGTGCGCGCGATCAACGGCTTGTTGACGGTGGGGCGCGGACAGCGGCTCGGCCTGTTTGCCGGCAGCGGCGTCGGCAAGAGCGTCCTGCTTGGCATGATGGCGCGCTACACCGATGCGGACGTGGTGGTGGTGGGGCTGATCGGCGAACGCGGCCGCGAGGTCAAGGAATTCATCGACTGCATCCTCGGCGCCGAGGGCATGGCGCGCGCGGTAGTGGTAGCCGCGCCCGCCGATCATCCGCCGCTGATGCGGCTGAACGGCGCGGCGTATGCGATGTCGATTGCCGAATACTTTCGCGACCAGGGCAAGCACGTGCTGCTGATCATGGATTCGCTCACCCGCTACGCGATGGCGCAGCGCGAGGTGGCACTGGCGATCGGCGAACCCCCCGCCACCAAGGGCTACCCGCCGTCAGTCTTCGCCAAGCTGCCGCAGCTGGCCGAACGCGCCGGCAACGGCCGTAGCGGCAGTGGCTCGATCACCGCATTTTTTACCGTGCTGATGGAAGGCGACGACCAGCAGGATCCGATCGCCGATGCGGCGCGCGCGATCCTCGACGGCCACATCGTGCTCTCCCGCGACCTGGCCGATGCCGGACATTACCCCGCCATCGACATCGAAGCCTCGATCAGCCGGGTCCAGCCCGACCTGCTCTCGGAGGAGGCGCTGGAGCGCACCCGCCGCTTCAAGTATCTCTATTCGCGCTACATGCGCAGCCGCGACCTGCTGGCCGTCGGCGCCTATGTGCCGGGTGCCGACCTGGTGCTGGACGAAGGCGTGCGGCTGTATCCCCGAATGCAGGGCTACCTGATGCAGGGCATGCGCGAACGCGCGTCGCTGGACTCGGCACGCAGCGGACTGGATGAGGTGCTCGGTTGAAGCCGTTTTCCCTCGCGCGCATTCTGCAGCTGGCCGAGCGCCGCGCCGAAGGCCTGTCGCGCGCGGTCAAGCTTGCGCACGGCATCTGGCTCCGTGCGCGCGGGCGTCAGGTGCAGCTGGCCACGCTGCGCGACGCGCACGTTGCGCAGCTGGCCAGCCAGTTGCGCGATGGTGTGCCGGCGGCGCAGCTGCAGGAGATGAATCGCCTGCAGCACGCGCAAGCCGCCGAAATGCTGGCCGCGCAAGCCGCCATCGACGCTGCGCACCGCGACTGGCAGGCGCGACTGGCCGAATGGATGCAGGTCGAGCAACGGGTCAAGGCGCTGCGCCTGCTGGAGCAGCGCCACCTGGCGCAGGCCGCGATCCAGCAACGACGCAGCGAGCAGCGTGAGCACGATGAACTGGTCGAGCTGACGCATCATCAGGATGACGGTCGATGGGCACGCTGATGCGTCTGCTTGAACTTACGCCCGCGGAAACCGCTTTTCTGGCAGCGCCCCCCGCGGGGCCCGACAGCTTGCAGGCGCGGCTGACCCGCAAGCTTGCCGCGACGCTGAGCGCGCGTTTGCGCCTGCCGCTGCAGGCGATGGCGATGCCAGCCGATGCGCCGGCCGACGCGCCGGCGTCCCCCGTCTGGCAGCCCGATGCCGCGCTGGCCAGCCTGTGGCTGGTCCGCCGCCTCGGCGGCCGGCATGTGATAGGCACGACCCCGTTTGTGCCGCATACCTTGATCCATGCCCTGGACGCTTTGCTGGCAGAGTGCTGGCTGGATGAAGCCGCGCAGACCGATCCGCCCGCCGCACTGGCGTGGCAGCTCACGGCGGCCCGCACGCAGGCAACGCTCGCCGTGCAGTTGCCGCACCCCATAACCGATATGACGCGCTGGGCGCGAGGAGTGATACGGCATGCTTAAGTTCGTTGCGGCAGGCGCGCTGCTGCTGATTCCGTTTCCGGCGCTGGCCGCGCCCGACACCGCCGGCAGCATGCTCACCGTGCTGCTGAGTCTGGGACTGATCCTCGGCGGATTTGCCGCGGTGGCGTGGCTCGCCCGCCGCTATCTGCCGGGCATGCGCACGCAAGGCGCAGTCAAGGTGGTGGGGACGACCGCGGTCGGCGCGCGCGAGCGCGTGGTGGTGGTCGAGGTCGACAACACCTGGCTGCTTTTGGGCGTGGGGGGCGGCAACGTGCGGCTGCTGCACACCCTGCCCCGGCCCGCCGATTCAAGCAGCCCGTTGGCGGAGCGCACATGATGAAAACGATCCTGACGCTGGCGGCACTGGCGCTGAGCGTGCCGGCTCTGGGCGCGGACAGCAGCGTGCCGCTGCTCGCCGTGACCCCCGGTGCGGGCGGGCAGGTGATCGGCGTGCCGGGCGCGAGCCTGCCGTGGCTGCTGCTGTTCCCGTTTTTACCGGCCCTGCTGCTGGCCTTCACCGCCTTCACCCGCATCGCGGTGGTGCTGTTCCTGCTGCGGCAGGGGCTCGGTAGCCACACCGCGCCGCCGAATCTGGTGCTGACGGGGCTGGCGGTGCTGCTGACGATTTTTGTGATGTCGCCGGCGTTGAAGACCATCGATGCCGAGGCCTATCAGCCCTTTCTGTCGGGCGCGTTGAGCTTCAACGACGCCGCCGGGAAAGCCGCGCAGCCGCTGAAAAGCTTCATGCTGCGGCAAACACGAGCCGAGGACCTCGGTCTCTTCACCGGCGACGACAGGGCCATCGACCCCGCTACAGTCAATCAAAACGGGGCGGAGAGCGTGCCGCTGGCGGCGCTGGCGCCCGCCTTCCTCACCAGCGAACTCAGGACAGCATTCCAGATCGGCTTCATGGTGATACTGCCCTTCCTGGTGATCGACCTGGTGGTTGCCGCCGTGCTCACCGCGCTGGGCATGATCATGTTGCCGCCGCAATTGGTGTCGCTGCCGCTCAAATTGCTGTTATTCGTCACGGTCGACGGCTGGCATCTGCTGGTCGGTTCGCTGCTCGGAAGCTTCTGATGGAAGGCCTTGCCCGCGATGCCCTCTGGTTGTTGATGCTGGTGGCCGCGCCGGTATTGCTGGCGGGGCTTCTCACCGCCTTTGCCATCAGCCTGTTCCAGGCCGCCACGCAAATTCTTGAACCCACGCTATCCTTCGTTCCCAAGCTCATCGTCATGCTGGTCGTGCTGGCGGTGCTGGGCAGCTGGATGGGCGGACAGCTGGTCGACTTTGCGCGCACCTTGCTGACCGATTTCCCGGCGCTTGTCGAATGAGCCATCCATGCCGCTGACAGAAGCGAGCCTGGCGGTCTGGCTGTTTGCCTTCGCCCGCCTCGCCGGGTGGGCGCTGTTCGATCCGCTGACCGGCCGCCTGCCGCTGCCGCTGCGCCTGTTCATCGCCGCCGTGCTGGCGGCCGTGCTGGCGCCGGGTCTGGCGATCGATGCCGTCAACCCGTCAAGCGTGCAGGGCATGCTGGCACTGGGCCTGGAAGGCGTGTGGGGCGCGGCGCTGGCGCTTTGCGTGCGGCTGGTTTTTGCTGCGGTCGAGGCCATTCTGGTATGGACCGGCCACACCGCGAGCGGCGGCCTGCTGACACTGACCGCCGAGCAGGCGGCGCCCGCAGATGCCGCCTGGCGCGCGCTGGCGGGATGGCTGGCGGCCATGGCATTTCTCGCCGCCAGCGGCCATCTGCTGATCGTCGACGCGCTGCGCGACAGTTTTGCCGTCATGCCGGTTGCCGTCCTGCCCGCTACCACCGACTTGCGCCAGCTGGCCGAAGCCGCCAGCTGGCTGTTCGCCACCGGGGTGCAGCTGGCGCTGCCGCTGCTGGCGCTGGCGCTGCTGATCCAACTGGCATTCGGCATCGTGGCGCGTACCACGCCGGGACTGGATATGTTCTCGGCCGGGCTGGGGATTGCCGCACTGGGACTGGTGGCCGCCTGGGTGTGGGCGGTGCCGCTGGTCGCCCACGGCGTCGGCCTGGGCATCGAGCAGCTGGCGAGCTGGCTGGGCCGGCTCAGATAAGCATCGCTATCAAGAAATGATGTTGTATTGTCAATCCCAGGCATGCCATGCGTGACTGTTATAACGTCAATCTGAAACCAATTTGGAACCTTAATGCCGTGATCGTGAACCCGATTTCAGATGCACTGGTTTTGTTTGGCGCCACCGGCGACCTTGCCCGTCGCAAGATATTTCCTGCGCTGCACGACATGCTGCGGCATGGCCGCACGCTGCCGCCCATTGTCTGCGTGGCGAACTCTCCGGGGTGGGATCTTGAGCGCTTGCGCGCCCACGCCCATGATGGCATCGACGAGTTTGGCGGCGGGGCGGATGAGACGGTGTTCCGCAATCTCGCCAGCTTGCTGACCTATATCAACGGCGACTACGAAGACCCGGCGACGTACGTGGCGCTGCGCCGCGCGCTGGAGAACCGGCAGCACCCGTTGCATTATTTTGCCATACCGCCGGCCATGTTTCCCGTGGTGGTGCGCGGGCTGGTTGCAGCCGGCTGCAGCGAGGGCGCGCGCGTGGTGGTGGAGAAACCCTTCGGGCGCGACCTGGAATCGGCGCAATCGCTCAATGCAACGCTGTATGAGGCGCTGCCCGAATCCGGAATCTTCCGCATCGATCATTATTTAGGCAAGGAGGCGGTGCAGAACATTCTGTATTTCCGTTTTGCCAACTCTTTTCTCGAACCGATCTGGAACCGCAACCATATCCGGCAGATCCAGATCACCATGTCGGAGAATTTCGGCGTGGCCGGGCGGGGGCGCTTTTACGATTCGGTCGGGGCCATCCGCGACGTGCTGCAGAACCATCTGTTGCAGATCCTCGCCCTGCTGGCGATGGAGCCGCCGCTCGGCACCAGTGCCGAGGCGGTTCGCGATGAACAGGCCAAACTGCTCAAGGCCATCCGCCCGCTGGCACCTGGCGACCTGATTCGGGGGCAGTACGAAGGCTATCGCAATGAGGAAGGCGTCGCGCACGGTTCGGACACGGAAACCTTTGCTGCCGTGCGTTTCTTCGTCGATACCTGGCGCTGGGCGGGGGTGCCCTTCATCGTGCGCACAGGCAAGCACCTGCCGCTCACCACCACCGAGATTCGTGCCGAGTTTCAGGTTCCGCCGCAGCGCGTATTCGCGCTGTCCGAGACCGGGCCGCTGGCGCCCAATTATCTGCGTATGCGCCTGTCGCCTACCGTATCCATCGCGCTGGGCGCTCGTACCAAGAATGCGGGCGATCGCATGGTCGGGCGGCCGGTGGAACTCTATGTTTGCAACAATTATCCGGAAGAGATGAGCGCCTACGAGCGTCTGCTGGGTGACGCCATGGACGGCGAGGCCATGCTGTTCGCGCGCCAGGATGCGGTGGAAGCGGCATGGCGTGTGGTGGAACCTGTGCTTTCGCGCCGCGATCCGGCTTATGCCTATGAACCCGGCACGTGGGGCCCAACCGAGGCCGATCTGCTGCTTGCCGGCGGACGTTGGCATAACCCGCGCCCGCCCCAGGGCTAGCAGGACTGGTGTCGCAAATCGGAATTTAAGAGAAACCCGGCACGACCAGATAGATTAGAATGCGAGGTTTATCGTCATATCGTCGGCAACGACAAGAGCAGCGGAAACAACATGGCAGAAATAAATACGGTCAGAGGAAGCCTGGTTGCGATCGTCACCCCCATGTCGGACGACGGCGCGCTCGATCTCGACGCGCTGCGCCGCCTGGTCGACTGGCACATCGCAGAGGAAACCGGCGGCATCGTCATCGTCGGCACTACCGGCGAATCGCCCACGGTCAGTTACGACGAGCATTGTCTGCTGATCCGCACCACGGTCGAACAGGCCGCCGGGCGGGTGCCGGTGATTGCGGGAACCGGCGCGAACTCGACTTCCGAAGCGATCGAGCTGACCGAATGCGCGAAGGCAGCGGGCGCCCAGGCCGGGCTGTCAGTGGTGCCGTACTACAACAAGCCGACCCAGGAAGGTCTGTTCCAGCACTACAGAAAAATCGCCGAAGCAGTCGACCTGCCGCTCATCCTCTACAACGTGCCGGGGCGCACGGTGGCCGACCTGTCGAACGACACGGTGCTGCGCCTGGTCGGCGTGCCCGGCATCGTCGGGCTGAAGGATGCCACCGGCAGCATGGAGCGCGCCGCCGACCTGCTGCGCCGCGCGCCGAAGGACTTTGCGCTTTACAGCGGCGACGATGCCTCGGCGATGCCCTTCATGCTGCTGGGCGGTCACGGCGTGATTTCGGTCACCGCCAACGTCGCGCCGAAGTTGATGCACGAGATGTGCGTGGCCGCGTTCGACGGGAACCTGGCGCGCGCGCGCGCACTCAATAATGCGTTGCTGCCTTTGCACAGCAAGCTGTTTGTCGAGGCCAACCCGATACCGGTCAAATGGGCGTGTGCCGAACTGGGATTGATTCCCGCAGGCCTGCGGCTGCCGCTGACCCCCTTGTCGGCCGAACTGCACGACACCCTGCGCGGCGCGCTGCGCCACGCCAATTTAATTTGATCCGGTTAATTTAATCCAGCGCTGCGCTGCGGCTATTTTTAATTTAATGCAATGCGCCACGCCGGTTTGATCCACGTTTTATTTAGGACACCTTTATGCGTTTGCTGCCCCTGTTTTTGATGCTGAGCCTGACCATGTCGGGTTGCGGCATGATCGAATCGAAAAAGATCGACTACAAAGCGGCCGGCAAATTGCCGACGCTGGAAATACCGCCCGACCTCACCGCGCCGGCGGCAGACAACCGCTACGCCATTCCCGATGCGCAGGGCAGCGGCGCCGCCACCCTGTCGACCTACAGCCAGGAGCGCCAGGCGCCGCCGGCCGCGTCGACCACGCTGCTGCCGGCGCAGGACAAGGTGCGCATCGAGCGCGCCGGCACCCAGCGCTGGCTGGTGGTACAGGCAACGCCGCAGGAGGTGTGGCCGGTGATCAAGGATTTCTGGCAGGAGACCGGTTTCATCGTCAATCTGGAATCGCCCGAAACCGGCCTGATCGAAACCGACTGGGCGGAAAACCGCGCCAACATCCCGCAGGACGTGATTCGCCGCACGCTCGGCAAGGTGCTCGACGGCCTGTATTCCACCGCCGAGCGCGACAAATTCCGCACCCGTATCGAAGCGGGTAAGGACGGCGGCACCGAAATTTACCTCAGCCACCGCGGCATGGTCGAAGTCTATGATTCCGCGAACCAGGACCGGACCGTGTGGCAGCCGCGCCCGGCCGACCCTGAACTCGAGGCCGAAATGCTGCGCCGCTTGATGCTGCGCTTCGGCGTGGAAGAGAGTCGCGCGGAGACCCTGCTGGCCAAACAGGCAACGCCGGAACAGGCACGCATTCTTCAGGAAGCCGGTGCACCGGTGTTGGAAATGGACGAGAATTTCGACCGCGCCTGGCGCCGTGTCGGCCTTGCGCTCGACCGCGTAGGCTTTGCGGTGGAAGACCGTGACCGCTCCAAAGGCACGTATTTCGTGCGCTATATCGATCCCGGCGTCGACAACGCCAGCAAGCGCGATGACGGCATGCTGGCCAAGTTGGCCTTCTGGCGCAGCAAGAAGGATCAGTCTTCGCCGCAACTGCAGATCGTGGTGAGCGAGGCCGGCGAGAAGAGCCGGGTCAGCGTCAGCGGTGCGGAAGGCAAGCCGGCCGACGCCACTACGCGGACCCGTATCCTCAACCTGCTGCACAAAGAACTGAAGTGATGCGGGAATCCGCCTGATGCGGTTTGCCAGCCTCGGTAGCGGCAGCGGGGGAAACGGCCTGGTGATCGAGGCCGGAGGCACCCGTGTTTTGATGGACTGCGGCTTCGGCCTGGCCGACAGCGTGGCCCGGCTGGCCCGGCTGGGCTTGCAGGCCAGCGATCTGGCCGGCATCGTGGTGACCCACGAGCACAGCGACCATATCGGCGGGGTGGGGCGGTTGGCACGCAGGCACGGGCTGCCGGTGTGGCTGACCGCCGGCACGCTGGCGATGGCGCAGGACCTTGCCGGGGTGGCGGTTCAGGTGATCGACGGCCACGCGGCGTTTGCGGTGGACGAACTGGAAATCCAGCCGTTTCCGGTGCCGCACGATGCGCGCGAGCCGGTGCAGTATGTGTTTGGCGACGGCAACCGCCGCCTCGGCGTATTGACCGATACCGGCAGCGACACGCCGCACATCGAGGCCATGTTGACCGGCGTCGATGCGCTGGTTCTGGAATGCAACCACGATGCGGCGATGCTGGAAAACGGCCCCTACCCGACGGGTCTCAAACGGCGTGTGGGCGGGTATTTCGGCCACCTGGAAAACGGCCAGTCGGCGGCCTTGCTGGACAGGCTGAAGCACGACAAGCTGCAATGCGTGATGGCGGCGCATGTTTCGCGCAAGAACAATACGGCCGCCCTGGCGCGGCGCGCGCTGGCCCAGGTGTTGAACTGCGCAGACGATGAGGTGCGCGTGGCCTGCCAGACCACGGGATTTGACTGGATCCGGATTTGAGCAGCTGGAAATTTAATCGGACCTGAGATTTAACTGGACAGACATTGACGACTTTTGCTGAACTCGGGCTTGCCCCCGACATCCTGCGTGCCCTCGACGAAATGGGCTACGTCACGCCGACGCCGATCCAGGAGCAGGTGATTCCGCTGGCGCTGCAGGGTGCCGACATCCTCGGCGCGGCGCAGACCGGCACCGGAAAAACCGCCGCATTCGCGCTGCCGCTGATCCAGCGCCTGCTGCCGTTCGCCAACACCGGCACCTCGCCGGCCAAGCATCCGATCCGTGCGTTGATCCTCACCCCCACGCGTGAACTCGCGATCCAGGTCGAGGAGGCCGTGCAGGCCTACACCAAGCATGTGCCGCTGCGCTCACTGGTGGTATATGGCGGGGTCAGCATCAACACGCAGATTCCCATCCTGAAAGCCGGCGTCGAAATCCTGGTGGCGACCCCCGGCCGCCTGCTCGACCATGTGCAGAACAAGACGCTGATGCTGAACCAGGTCAACACACTGGTGCTCGACGAGGCCGACCGCATGCTCGACATGGGTTTTCTCGACGACATCGTGACCGTCACCAAACAGTGCCCGCCCGAGCGCCAGACGCTGCTGTTTTCTGCCACCTACCCCGAAGGCATTGAAAAGCTGGCCAAACAGTTCATGCGTGCGCCCGAGCAGATCACGGTGGCCGACAGCACCGAGAAAAGCCTGATTGAACAACGCTTTTACGAGGTCACCCGGCCCACCCGCTTTGAAGTGGTTGCCAAGCTGCTGAACCACTTTCGCCCGGTCAGCACGCTGGCGTTCTGCAACACCAAG
>DATKUP010000019.1:0-31014 GCA_035530575.1 Thiobacillus sp.
TCCTCGCAATGAAATTAATCAGCGGTTCCCCAGATAAGCGGGGAGACCTGTGCGCGCGGTGACGCGTATCAGGAGTCAGAGCCTTCGTCGTACCGCAAGGCTGAAGAGCGGAACAAGCGCACGCGGCACTGGAAGAAGTCAAAGCGTGGGTCGAGGAAAACGGCCTGACCCTGCGCCCCGACAAGACCCACACTGGGGATTGCCGGATAGAGGGACAAGGCTTCGAGTTTCTTGGCTACCGGTTTGAAGCGGGCAAGCGCTGGGTGAGGAAAAAGAGCCTGCAAGGGTTCAAGGACAAGATATGGGAAAAGACACGTCGCACCCGAGGCGACAGCCTGACGCGGATCGTTGCCGACCTCACCCCGCTGATCGGGAGCTGGTATGGCTACTTCAAGCACGCCTGCCGCTGGGCATTTCCCAGGCTGGATGGATTCATCCGTCGAAGACTCCGGGCGATCCTGCGCAAGCAGGAAAAGCGCCCCGGATTTGGGAAATGTCACGCCGATCACCAGCGCTGGCCAAATGCCTACTTCGCTGCATTGGGGCTGTTCACCATGACAGAAGCCCGAATGTCGGCGAGCCAATCCCGATGAGGAAACCACTGACTGGAGAGCCGTGTGCGGGAGAACCGCATGCACGGTTCGGAGGGAGGGGAGGGCGAGAGCCTTTCTCTACCCCTATCGGCGGCGCCCAACACCAATAAATAACGATGAAAGAGCCTTCATGGTTCGGGGCGGTGGTGCATCAGTTCTTTTCCCAATTCTTCCAATGGCCGCGGCCTGGAGATCGCGTAGCCCTGCGCGGCGTCCACGCCGATCTCCACCAGGCTGCCCAGGATGGCCGGGTTCTCCGCCCATCCCGCCACGGTCTTGGCGGCCATTTCGTGCGCCACCTGGTTGAAGGCATCCACCAACACTTGAGCGACGCGGTCCTGCGCGATGTCCCTTACGAAGGTACCGTCGATCTTGATGTAGTCCATCTGCAGCACGCTCAGACCGGCGATGGAAGACATGGCGCCACCGAAGTTATCAAGCGTGGTCCGGCAGCCCAGTTTTTTGAGTTCATGAAAAAAATGGGCAGTCTGCGTCAGGTTCGCGATGGCTGTCATTCCCGCAATCTCGAAACCCAGCACATCCCCCGGGATCTGATTCAGGAGCAGTTGCTCCTGAATGAAATCCGGCAGGGTGTTATCGGCCAGCGAGGCGGCGCTGAGGTTGATCGAATAGAGGGCAGCCCGCTGTACGCTCCCAGGCGGCAGGGCGGCCAGCCAGGAAATGACCCGGCGCACCACCCAGCGGTCGATGGCCGGCATCAGATTGCCGCGTTCCGCTGCAGACATGAAGGCGCCTGTTTCGATTAGTTGACCGTCTGGCTCCAGCATGCGTACCAGGATCTCGTAATGGGCAAGCTTACTGGCCTGTGGCACCAGCGTGACGATCGGCTGGTAGTACAGCCCGAACCGGTCTTCTTCAAGCGCCTGGGCGATGCGCGCCACCCATCGCTTTTCACTGCCGCGTTGCGCCAGGTCGGCATCATCGACCTGATAAACATAAACCTGGTTGCGCCCCTTTCCTTTTGCGGTGTAACAGGCCGCATCGGCAGCGCTCAGCACGGAGGACAGGTTTTCGCTGGCAGCGGTGATCGGGGCAACGCCGATGCTGACGCCGACGCCATGAACTTTTCCCTCCCACACAAACCTGAACTGCTGCACGGCCAGCAACAGCTCCTCGGCAATGCGCGATGCCTGTCCCAGGGGGCAATGTTCAAACAGCAGGCCGAATTCGTCGCCTCCGAGACGTGCCAGAGTGTCCCGGCTGCGCATCTTTTTCTGCAGCATGGCGCTCAATTGGCGCAACAACTGGTCGCCCGCGGCGTGGCCGCAGGTGTCGTTGATCACCTTGAAGCGGTCCAGGTCGAGATAACACAAGGCGTGTTCGCCGCCGTCCACACGAGCATTTTCCAGGGCATGCTGCAGGCGCCGCTCGAAGTCGCGCCGGTTGGCGAGGCCGGTGAGCGCATCGTGAGTGGCCTGGTGGGCAAGCTGCTGGGCCAGCGTGCGCGCCTGGGTGACATCACGGAACACCATCACTACGCCGGTCACTTTCCCTTCCCGGTCGTGGATGGGCGAGGCCGTGGCGGCGACGGCGAGCTCGCTGCCATCGCGGCGCACCAGAATGCTGTGGTTGGTCAAGCCGATGCTGTAGCCTTCGCGCAGGCAGCGGGCCACTGGGCTTTCCGCCGGCTCCCGGGTGGTTTCGTCGATGATGTTGAACACGTGCTGCAGCGGCTGGCCTTGCGCTTCCGCGACGCTCCAGCCGGTTAGCTGTGCCGCAACGGGATTCAGATATTCGATCTTTCCTGCGGCGTCGGTGGTAATGACGGCATCGCCGATGCATTCGAGCGTGACCTGGGCACGCTCCTTTTCCTTGAACAGGGCTTCTTTCGTCCGCCTGCGCTCGATGAGCTCATGGCGCAACTGCTTGTTCGCATTCTCAAGTGCGCCGGTGCGCTGTTCCACCAGTTCTTCAAGGTGGGCGCGATACGCCTGGCGTTCTTCTTCGGCTCGCTTGCTTTCGGTGATGTCCACCAAAATGCCTTGAAGGAACAGCGAGCGCCCCGACGTATCCTGCACCACGCTGGCCTCGTCGCGGAACCAAAAAACCTCTCCAATCCGGGAAAGCAGACGATATTCGCAGCGCAGCGGCTTGCTTTTGAGGCGGCTTTGCGCCAGTTCATCGTCCACGCGCACGCGATCGTCCGGATGAATCTGCCTGATGTGAAGCTCAGGATCAGCCAGCCATTCTTCCTGGGAAAAGCCCAATGCTTTCTCGATCTGGGGGCTGATGTACAGGATCGGGTTGGTTTCGCTCAGAGACGCGACATAGGTGATCGCCGGAACCTGCTCGACCAGGGAACGGTACTTGGCTTCGGCCTGGAGCAGTTTGTCTTCTGTCTGTTTCTTTTCCGTCAGCATCCGCCGCTCGCGCAGCACCCGCTGGATGACGGCAGGCAGCAATTCGAGGTATTGCCGGTCCACGTCCTTGATCAGGTAGTCCTGCGCGCCGCGCTTCATGGCCTCCACCGCGACTGCCGCGTTGTCCGTGCCGGTCAGCATCATTACGGGCACCGGGATCGTGCCCGTGTCGTCGGCCAGTTCGGCCAGAAATTCCAAACCATTCAAGTCCGGCAAGTGGTAGTCGAGCAAAACGCAGTCGGGCTTGTGTGCGTGGGCAAGCTGCAACCCATCCCGGCCGGTTTCGGCCTCCAGCAACACGAATTCGTAGTCCGGGTCCCGCGTAAGCGCGCGGCGGCAGGCCATGCGGTCCACCGCGTCATCTTCGACGACGAGTACGTGTACTTTCGGCTTGGTCACAACCAGTCCATCTTGTCGTTAAACAACGAGTAATGCTCCTGGAGCTAGGGCATTTCGCTGACAGTCCAATAGGCGTTGATCGTCCGCATGACTTCGACGAACTGCCGGTAATCCACCGGTTTGGCCATATAGCCGGCCACGCCCAGATTGAAACTGTTTACCTTGTCCTGCTGTTCCTCGGACGTGGTCAGCACCACCACCGGAATGGCTTTCAACTCGTCATCGTGCTTCGTCACCTGCATGAACTCGATGCCGTTCATGATGGGCATGTTGAGGTCGAGCAGGATAATGCACGGTTTCTCGCTGCTGGGGTCGCGCAGGTAATTCAGGGCGTCCTCGCCGTTTTCCCGCGTGACCAGTGGATTCGTCACGTGGAGCTCCTTCAGGGCGCGCGTGACCGTCATGACGTCGACCTGGTCGTCTTCCACCAGGAGAATGGGTTTGTTGATGATCTTCACATTCTTTTCCCTTTGGTTGAGTTTGTGCTTGTAGCGGTGTTGGGGAGTGTAAAGAAAAAGGTGCTTCCCGCCCCGACTTTGGACTCGATCCAGACGCAGCCACCGTACATTTCCACGATTTTCTTTACCAGCGTCAGGCCCACGCCGGTGCTTTCCACACGGTCGCGCGGGGCGAGTGTCTGGAACAGCTGGAAGATTTTTTCGAAATGGCGCGATTCAATGCCGGGGCCGTTGTCGCTGACGCTGAATTTCCATTGCTTGCCCTCGGCGCCACAGGCGATACGAATTTCGCCCTCGGGTTTGTCCATGTATTTGATGGCGTTGGAGAGCAGGTTCTGGAACACCTGCTGGATGCGGGTCGGTTCGGCCATGATGGTCGGCAAGGGGTTTTCGACGCTGATCGTAATGTTCGCCGGCGGGGCAAGCAGATCGACCACCTCCCCGACCAGCCGGTTGAGGTCCACCGCGACGACCGCCTCGGTCACCCGGCCCACCCGCGAATATTGCAAAATCCCGTCAATCAGGCCGCTCATGCGGTGTACCCTGCTGACCAGCAGGCGCATATGTTCCTTGCCCTCGTCATCGATCTTGTCCGCGTAATCCGTGGAAAGCCAGTCTGCCAATGAGCCGATGGCACGCAACGGCGCCTTGAGGTCGTGAGACACGACATAAGCAAAGTTTTTTAGCTCTTCATTTGCGCTTTCCAGTTCGTGCATCAAACGCGACTTCTGCGCCTCCGCCTGTTTGCGCTCGCTGATGTCGCGCACCATGCCGGTGAATTTGCGGTGGCCGCCAACATACATTTCCGCCGCGGCGAGTTCCAGCGGAAATACGCTGCCCCCCTTGCGTTGACCAAGCACTTCGCGCCCGATGCCGATGATTTTTTTCTCGCCGGTTGAGCGATAACGTTCCAGGTAGCCATCGTGTTCCTGACGATAGGGCTCGGGCATCAGCATGCTGACGTTGCGGCCCTCGACCTCGTCTCTGGTAAAGCCGAAGATGCGCTCCGCCGCCGGATTGAAGCTTTCGACGATGCCTTGCTCGTCGATGACGATGATTCCCTCAGCCGCAGTATCCACCACAGCGCGCAACCGGGCTTCCCCTTCGCGTAGTTGTTCGGCTTGCCTGGCGAGCTGCTCCTGGCTGCGCTTGCGCACCGCCATTTCGCGAGCGATGAATGCGAACAGCACACTGAAGAAGAGGGCGACAAAAACCAGCGCCACAAAGAAAGTGGTCAGCATGCGGTCGGCATTTTGCCGGGAGGTGTCCACCGATTGTTGCAGACGGGCGGCTTCGCCTCTTTGCATCTTCCGCACCGAATCATGAATGGCATCCATTTCCCGCTCACCGTCGCCGGCCATCAGCTTGAGGCGCGCCTGCTCGAAGCCCTGCTCGCGGCGCATCTCCAATACGCCTTCCAGCAGCGCAAGACGTGTTTCGATATGCTGGTCCAGTTGGCGCAGCAATGCCTGCTGGCCGGGATCGCCCAGCGTTGCATCGCGGACGTTGCCGAACAGTACATGTATGCGGTCGATGTAGGTGTCTCGGGGGGCGAGGTGGCGTTCATCGCCGCTGATCAGATACATGCGCTGCCGTGTTTCCGCCTGGTTTGCCAGGGAGAAGATTTCTTCAAGGGCAGTGATGGTTTCCTGGCTGCGCGTGGCCTGGGTGGACGCATGCATGAAGCTTACCGTCGACTGATAGGCAAGCCAGCCGATGATGGCAAAAATAGCCAGCGCTACGGCAAAGCCGGTAAACACCTTTTGTTCAATGGACCATTTCATGGGTGGATGTATACAGGCATTAACGACCTCAATGTATTGGATACTAATCTACGCGACAAAAAAACGGGCTCCCTTGAGAGCCCGTTTTAAAGGAGACAGTGAACCGGCAGACGGATTCGCAGCCGATTTCCTTCAGGTTCGACTGGCTGCTAGCGTTCCCACACCACGCGCAGCAGGTTCTCCTGCTCGTTGTAGTGATATTCCAGTTCACCCTGGCAGGCATGATGCAGCGCCTCGCCGATGCCGCGGGCGAGATGGATGTCGGTGGTGGTGATCAGGATGCCGTCGTCCTGATCCTCGATCTTCATGATCCGCTTCAGGGGATGCTCGGCCTTGGCCCGCGCTTCCTCGTTCCTGGCCAGATGCAGCAATTCCTCGCGATGATCCTTGAAGAACGAGCCGCCCACGCTCACATAGCCGGCCGGGAACTCGTCATGAATGCGATGGCAGGCCGGGCACATTTCCTCGTGGGCCTCGGCAGGCTTCGCCAGCCATTGCCAGCGCCCTTCGTGGAACACGGCGCCGCATTGCGGACATATCGTGGGTTCCGGCAGCTTGTGCTTGGCCTTGTAGGCATCGTGCCGGTTTTCCTGGATCAGACGGTCACGCCGGACAGGGTGAAAGTCAGTGAAACGGGTTTTCATTTTGCGCTCCTTTTGATGACACCAAAAATAACCGTGCTTACAGCCATTCTTTTTCTGCGACAGGACGCTGATCTGTCCCACAGCGCACCCGGCGGCAGATCGAGCAGCGAATAGGCGCCCGCCGGCAGAAACGGCAACGCGCGTGCGGCGGCAAGCATCACTCGCGCCGCGAGCCCCGCCTCATCGTAGCGGGCTTCCAGCAGGAACGAGGCGTGGCTGATTTCTTCCGGCGCGGCGTGGCGTTCCCGTATCACGCCATGGTCGGTTTTCGCCAGCGCGGCGACACTGGGCACTGCGAAGACCAGCGTCTGTTCATCGAGGAAGGGGATCGTTAACGATGGTGGCCTCAATTTCATCCGCGTCCACCGAGGGCTCCAGCTCGACATAGACATAGCGCTGGAGGGCGCCGTCTATGACATGGCGTTCTGTCGTTAGTGCGCTTTTTACGCCCTTGATGCACGCCACGGCCAGGGTGTGGTACAGGCTTGATCCGGTATGGCGCCCGCGTCCTTGCGCAGGGTCGCGGGCGCCTTGCCGCCAGGAAGAACGGGCAGGTCGTACGCCTGCGGGTCGACCTCCACCAGCCCCGCTTCCTGCAACCGGTAGAACGGAAACAGAAGCTCGGAATCCTCGAAATGGTCGGCGCTGACGATCAGGGCTTTCATGGGGCTTTACGTTCCAGTGAAATGCCGACCAGCTCGATCACCACCCCCAGCGCAAGCACCGCCAGTCCGCCCCACATCTCGGGCGCCAGATACATCAGGATGCCGCCCAGCACCACCAGAAACAGGGCGAGCGCACGCCTCGAACGCCGATGCCTCACCATGCCGGCAGCTCCCTCACGCCGATCAAGGCCGGATGATGGTTACTCATAGCGCAGCAGCGTTTCGGCGAGCGTATCGGCGCCAAAATGCTCGATCAGCGCGTCGATCTCCGGCAGCAGCGTATCGTCCTCGTCGTCCTCCAGGGCGCCGTCACCCACCAGTCGCGCGCCGAGGCCAGCCAGGATGGCGTCCCTGACGGTGGCCAGCGTGGGCGGATTCTCGCGGTTCTCGTCGTCGACCACCGTCTCGATCGCACGCGACAAGGATTCGCTGGCGCTGGCTTGCACAAAATCGATGGCCAGTGCGGCGCCGCCGAACTCTTCGATCAGGGCATCCAGTTCGTCGAGTATCGATATATCGACATCGAAGTGATGCCGTCGCTCGGCCTCCGTGAAGTCGTCCGGCAACAGGTCGGCGAGAAAGCGGCGCACCGCCATGAGCGTGACAGGTTGCTCGCTTTCCGGATTGTTGACCCGGCTGCCGAGCAGTACCGACAAGCCTGGGCTGACGCGACTGGCAACATCGATGGGATTACGGATCATGGCGTTTCCTGCTGATTTGGTGTCGCATGGAGATATGACGATTTGCCCAAAACCACTTCCTGTTTAAATGTATAGCAGATGGTTTCCCGGGCAAGGCTGCCCCCATTTCCCGGTGCGTGGCCCGCCTATCATTAACGGATGGACAAAAGCCGCCCTCCACACGTTTCAATCCGGCCGGAACAGGCCGCCAGCCTCGAAACCAAGCTCGATTTCCTGGGGCGGCCGGCTGCCTACCCCGAGGCGCCGTCGCGGGTGGAAGCGGTGGAGACCCACATGTCCTGGATTTTCCTCACCGATACCCACGCCTACAAGCTGAAAAAGCCGGTGCGCTACGACTACCTCGACTTCAGCACGGTCGAGGCGCGGCGCCTGGACTGCGAAGTGGAAGTGCGGCTCAACCGCCGCTTGGCCGCCGAGGTTTACCTGGGGGTGGTCCCGCTGGTGCTGGACGCGGCGGGCCGCCTGAGCCTGGGCGGAGCAGGGGAGACGGTCGACTGGCTGGTGCGGATGCAGCGGCTGCCGGCGGACCGCATGCTCGACCATCTGCTCCGCAACGGGGCGGTCAGGCAGCCGGAAATCGTTCAACTGGCCCGCCGGCTTGCCCGCTTCTACGCCGCGCTTCCCGCAGAACCCCTCGCGCCCGAGGCGTATCGGCAATCCCTGGCAGGGCGGATCGAGGACAATCTGCGCGAACTCGGCAGCCCGGAATTCGGCCTGCCCCGGGACGTGCCGGCGGGGCTCGCCTGCTTCCAGCTTGACTTCCTGGAACATCATGCGGGGCTGTTCGACCGGCGCGTGCAAGCGGGTCGCATCGTCGAGGGTCACGGCGACCTGCGGCCGGAACATGTGTGCCTGCTGGCGCAACCGGTCGTCATTGACTGCCTGGAGTTCAAGCGCGAGTACCGCATCCTCGACCCGGCCGACGAGTTGGGCTATCTGGCGCTGGAGTGCGAGCGGCTGCACGCGCCGCACGTGGCCCGCTGGCTGCTGGAAGAATATGGCGAGGCGAGTGGCGATGCGCCGCCCATCGGCCTGCTGCATTTCTACCAGAGCTGCCGGGCGATGCTGCGCGCCAAGCTCGCCCTGTGGCACCTGCGCGACGACGGGCGGCATCTGCCGGAAAAATGGATTGCCACGGCGAGGGACTATCTCGAATGGGCGCAACGGCATGCCGACTCGGCCGGGAACTGAGACGTGCAAACCATTCAACCGTGCTTCGATGCCTTTATGCGGGGAGCACCCGCAAGGGGTAGGCCGTGGTTATCCCCGCAAGGGGGAGGCCATGTCTGTAAGCTGCTAAAGCAGCAACAGCCATGCACTAAGCCGCTGAAGCGGCAACAACCACGCACCGGCGTCCTCGCCGCGAATGCCCGCACCGCGCCGCCGCCCGCATTCGGCCCGAGCCCCACTGGCTCACACCTGCAGCAGTTCGACCAGCGAGCCGCCGCTGTGCAGGCGGTAGATGGCCTCGGCGAATAGCGGGGCGGCTGCCAGTACTTTCACCCGGCTTTCCTGCAGTGCCGGCGGCAGGCGGAAGGGCGGCACCGAGTCGGTGACCAGCACTTTGTCCAGCGCCGGGTCGGCCAGCACCGCGTCGGCCGCGCCGACGAACATGCCGTGGCTGGCTGTCGCGTAAACCTGGTTTGCCCCCAGCGCCTTGCAGGCGGCGGCGGCGCGCGCCAGGGTGGTGCCGCTGCTGATCAGGTCGTCGACGATGATGGCGGTTCTGCCGCCGACGTCGCCCACCACCGCTTCGCCGGACACCACGCCTTCGCTGCGGCGCTTTTCCATGAAGGCGGCGGCAATGGGGCGGCCGAGCGTCTGGCTGAGGGCCTGGCGAAAGGCTTCCGCCCGTTTCACCCCGCCGGCGTCGGGTGAAACCACCACCACAGGCTCGTCCTGCAGCCGTGCCGTGAACCAGGCGACGAACAGACCCTGGGCTTCGAGGTGCTCGGCCGGGATGCGGAAGGCATTCTGATAGGCGGCCGGGTTGTGGACGTCCAGCGTCACCATGCGGTCGGCGCCCACCGACTCGAACAGCTGGGCGACATAGCGGCTGCTGACCGGGTCGCGCGACTTGGTCTTGCGATCCTTGCGGGAATAGGCCAGATAGGGGCAGACGGCGGTGACCCGGCCGGCCGATGCATCCTTCAGGGCGCCGATGAAAAACAGCAGGCGGATCAGCTTGTCGTTGGCGCTCATGCCCGGCTCGCCGTAGAGCGAGTGGATCACGTAGACATCCTTGCCGCGTACGTTTTCCAGCGGCCGCGCCTTGTGCTCGCCGTCCTCGAATTCCCTTTCCTCGTGGCGGGTCAGCGCGACCCCCAGTGCCGTCGCCACCCGCTTGCCGAAGGGGCGGCTGGCGTCAAGCGCAAACAGGCAAAGCGCATCCGGGCTCATCGGCGTCTCCTTAATGGCGGCTGGCAGCATTTTCATAATATGCCAGACTCAAAGGGATGTCGGTCCAGCAGAAAGGCAGGAACCATGGAACCCAAGGAGTGTTTTTATCAGGAGCAGTTCGGCTACTGCTGGCTGTCGGATGGGCGGTGGCTGTTTCAGGCGGTGGATGTGCACGGGCAGCCACTGGGCAAACCGATCGGGGTCGAGTTGGCGGAACTGGTCTTCCACCACGATCAGGACGAAGAGCTGCATTAGCGCGCCGACTTGAACGCTGAAGCGAAGTCTTCCAAACCGGAACGCTGGCAGCTTCAGCCAGGCGATGTATTGCCGGTCACGAATATCCAGAACGATTTCCTGCCGGGCGGCAGTTCGTCCAGCGTGCGCGCGGCGTTACGGTAGGCGCGGATGCGGAACGGGTTGGCGCCCTGGATTTTCAGCAGCTCGGCGATTTCATCGAGGACGGCGGCGATATCGGCGTTGTGGACGGGCATGGGTGGCGGCCTGGTAATGTGAGCCTGCGACACGGAGGGAAAGCATTCCCGCTCTACGCCTGAAAATTATGGGCAATGCGGAATAAGTGGCCTGCCGGGTCTATTCTGAGCATTGAAGTTGACGCACACCGTCCATGTGTCGTCCGCTTAGACTGGAGGCAGCATGCCGACGGGCAATGGTCATGACATGCTGCGACGCGTTCATGGAGCCAGGCACGCGAATGACTGAAAACAAATAAGAGATAGATCTCGAGAGGGCACGGCTCGATCCCGGTTCGGTATTCTGCAGCCCCGAGGCGCTGCGTGATTTTCGCGGATTGACGCAGGAACAGAAAATCGATCTGCTACGCCGCTGGGCGTACGATGCCAGCGAGCTTGCCGTCGCCGAAGAAGAGGGCATGTCAGGCGGCGAGTCTTCGCAGCTGTCAAGGATACTTGCCGTGCTTCATGCCCTGACGGGGGGCTACGATGTTGAGCACAGCCCGCCCACGAAGCAGAAAGGCGTGTAAAGCGCTTTAAGCAAAATCAATTGCATGCCGTTGTTTTTGCTGTTGATCTACGCATGCGTAACAGGCTGGGCCTGCTTGAATCCGGTTTCCGGATCGGGCCGGAAGGGTCCGTCATGCGCGCGGTCGTTGCTGCAGTTTTCAGGGCTGGCCCGTCTCTCCCCGCCGCACAGGCGGCCCCGCGCGCGCAAAATTATTTGTTACTATCCCTGCTGTTGGCATGGCTTGTTCATGACGATAACGAACACCTGTTCCAGACTTGGCTGCCGGGGAGATTAGATGACCTTGATGTTTCACGATTCCGCTTCCTGAGCGTATGCCCGTCAAAAAGACTGCACCCCAGGAAAAACCCGGCCAAGCCGGGGCCGAGCGCGCCAGGTTCGCTGCCAACCGCAGGAAGGCAGCGCCATCGTCACCGAATACGGAAAACACGGAATCCACCGCGCAGCCGCTCCAGGCGGTCGTGGGCATGGTCGCCTCGGCGGGCGGTCTGGAAGCCTTCAAGCAATTCTTCCAGGCGATGCCGGCAGACAGCGGGATAGCCTTTGTGCTCATTCCCCACCTCGACCCCAAGCACGAAAGCCTGATGGCCCCGCTGCTGGACAAGCAGACCGCCATGCCGGTGGTGGAAGCCAGGGACGGGCAACGTCTCGAAGCCGACCATGTCTACGTCATCCCGCCCAATCATCACCTGACCCTGCACAAGGGGGTCATCCAGTTGAGCGCGCCCCCCGACCGGGGGGCCGGCCAGACCGCCATCGATCCCTTCCTGTGCTCGCTGGCAGCGGACCAGCAGGAACGCGCCATCTGCATCATTCTGTCCGGCACCGGCACCGGCAGCCACGGCTCGCTAGGGCTTAAGGCCGTCAAGGCCGAGGGCGGGATGGCCATGGTGCAGGAGCCGTCCAGCGCCGAATACAACGGCATGCCCCTCTCCGCCATCGACGCTGGGCTTGCGGACTACGTGCTGCCGCCCGGCCAGATGCCGGAGGAATTGCTCAAATACGTGCAGCACTTCGTCGCCCCCGCCGCCGTGGTGATCAACCGGCGCTACGAGGCGCTGCAGAGTGCCATCGAGAAATTGAGCACGGTCAACTCCCAACTGCGTGACAAGGTCGACGAGCTGGAAAATTCCAACAACGACATGACCAATCTGCTGGCCAGTGTCGACAACGCCACCCTGTTTCTCGGGGTGGACCGCACCATCCAGCGCTTCACGCTCAGCGCCACCCGCTTGTTCAACCTGATCGCCACCGACGTCGGCCGCCCCATCGACCACATCACCGCCCGTTTCGAGGATCCGGAATTGTCGCGGGATATCGACCGGGTGCTGCAGATTCTGGCGCCATGCGAGCGCGAAGTGTCGCGCGGCGGCGAGCAATGGTTTTTGCGCCGCATCACGCCCTACCGAATCGCGGACAACCGCATCGGCGGCGTGGTGCTGAGCCTGACCGACATTACGCAGATCAAGCGGGCCGAGCTGGAACTGCGCGATCTGACGGCGCATCTCGAGCAGCGGGTGAGCGAGAACAGCGCGCAACTGCAACACGAGCGCAATTTCATCGACGCCATCGTGAATACCGTGGGCGCCATGATTCTCGTGATCGACACCGAAGAACGGCTGGTCCGGTTCAACACGGCCTGCAATACCACGACGGGCTATGACTTTGCCGAATTCCAGGGCAGCTCCAAGTGGCAAAACCTGATTCCCGCCGACGAACAGGACGGGGTGCGCCGCGTCAACGACAGGCTACGGTCCGGCGAGGACCATATCCGGCACGAAAACCACTGGCTTCATCGGGACGGCTCCATGCGTCTGATCAGCTGGTGCAATTCGGCGCTGCGGGACGAGGCGGGGCAGGTTCAACACATTA
Source organism: Thiobacillus sp. (assembly GCA_035530575.1). Taxonomy (GTDB): domain Bacteria; phylum Pseudomonadota; class Gammaproteobacteria; order Burkholderiales; family Thiobacillaceae; genus Thiobacillus. Next base: position 12,897 of record DATKUP010000019.1, read on the forward strand.
TCTGCACCGGCATCGACATCACCGAACAGCGCCATGCCGAGAACCGGGCGCGGGAAACGCTGGAAGAAGCCTCCCGCCTGCAACGCCTGCAGACCGCCAACGAGCTGGCGACCCTGCTCGCCCACGAACTCAACCAGCCGCTGGCCGCCATCGCGACCTATGCCGAAACGGGCAAACAGCTCCTGCGCCACATGCCGCTGGATCACGACAGGCTGGCCGCCAATCTGGAGCGGATCAGCCAGCAGTCCCTGCGCGCCGGCGAAGCCATCCGGCATTTGCGCGCGTTCGTGGGGCGGGGCCGGATCGACCCGGTGCCCACGGACCTGAATGCCGTGGCGCGCAGCACCTGCACCCTGATGGCGCCGAAGGCACGTGCCCGGGGGGTCGACATCGCGCTCGACCTGACAACGCTGCCGCCGGTATTGGCGGTGGACGTGCACATCGAACAGGTGCTGCTCAATCTGCTGCGCAACGCCATCGACGCCATCCGCGACGCCAACATGAGCAGCGGGAGCATCACCGTGACGACACGGCGGTTCGAGGACATGGCCCAGGTCAGCGTCATCGACAGCGGCCCCGGCATCGATGCGGCGGTGGCCGACAAGGTGTTCGAGCCGCTGGCCAGCCATAAGGAATATGGTCTGGGCGTGGGGCTGCGCATCAGCCGCAGCCTGATCGAGGCCCACGGTGGTCGGCTGTGGGTCGAGCCCCACACTCCCGGCGGCATCTTCCATTTCGTTCTTCCCTTCGCCCCATGAACCCGACCGTATTCGTAGTCGACGACGACGCCGCGATGCGCGATGCCCTGACCCAGTTGCTGGAAACGGCCGGCCTGCAGGTGGAGGCTCACGCCGGTGGCCCCGCTTTCCTGGTGGCCCATGAGGCAGACCGCCCCGGCTGCCTGTTACTGGACATGGCCATGCCGGGCATGACCGGGTTTGAAGTCCAGGCGGCGCTGAACGCGCGCGGCTTGACTATTCCCACTATCTTCCTTACCGGTCACGGCGACATCCCCATGGCCGTACGGGCGGTGCAGGCCGGCGCCGTGGATTTCCTGGAAAAGCCCATTCAGGGCGCCGCACTGCTCGAACGGGTGCAGCGGGCCCTGGCGCTGGATCTGGAATGGCGCCAGACACAGGGCCGCACCCAGGCCATCCAGCAGCGCTATGCCCGCTTGAGTCCACGCGAAATCGAGTGCATGGCACTCATTGTGTCGGGCCTCACCAGCAAGGAGGTCGCACGGGAACTGGGCATCAGCCCGCGCACGGTGGAAGTCCACCGCACCCATGTCATGCACAAGATGGGCGCCGCCAACCTGGCGGACCTGCTCAACATGGCCACTTGCTGCAAACCCTGAGCCCGAAAACAGTGGCGAGGGCGGCTCGCCCACAGGTCCCTGGCCCTGAACAAGGGAACCCGCTCCGGGCCGAAGCCGTTTTTCCCTAAGGAAGCGCTGATTAATTTGTCATTGCGAGGAGCGCAGCGACGCGGCAATCCAGAAATGCCTGCTTAATCAATACGCTGGATTGCTTCGCTGCGCTCGCAATGACGGCCATGTTGAATTGTTCAGCGCTCCCTTAGGGATTGTGCATCAGCGCAGCTTCGAGCGTGTTTTCCAGCAGGGTCGCCACGGTCATCGGCCCAACGCCGCCCGGCACCGGAGTGATCCAGCTGGCGCGTTCCACCGCGGTGTCGAAGTCGACGTCGCCGACCAGCTTGCCGTCGGGCAGGCGGTTGATGCCGACATCGATCACGATCGCGCCCTCGCGGATCCAGTCGCCCGGAATCATGCGCGGCCGCCCCACCCCCACCACCAGTATTTCGGCCGAGCGCACGAAGCTTTCCAGATCGCGGGTGGCGCTGTGGCACACGGTGATGGTGCACCCGGCGAGCAGCAGTTCCAGGCTCATCGGCCGGCCGACGATGTTGGAAGCGCCGACCATCACCGCATTCTTGCCGCGCAGTTCCTCGTTGGTCGCGCGCAGGAGCGTCATGATGCCGCGCGGGGTGGACGGCCGCAGGGTCGGCATTTTCACCGCCAGGCGGCCGATGTTGTAGGGGTGGAAGCCGTCGACGTCCTTGTCGGGACGGATGCGCTCGATCACCGTCTCCGTGTCGATGTGCGCCGGCAGCGGCAGCTGCACCAGGATGCCGTCGATGGCAGGATCGGCATTCAGCGTGTCGATCAACGCCAGCAGTTCGCCCTGCGTGGTGGCACTGGGCAGGTCGTGCGAGACGCTGGTGACGGCGGCACGTTCGCAGGCGCGCTTCTTGTTGCGCACGTATACGGCCGAGGCAGCTTCGTCGCCCACCAGAATCACCGCAAGACCGGGGCGACGCTTGCCCTGCGCCTCGCGTTCGGCCACCTTGTCGTGAATCACTGCGAGGATGGTGTCGGCCATCGCCTTGCCGTCTAAAATTCGTGCGCTCATCAAGATAACCCTGAAGCAAAAGAGTGATTTTCCCGGAACCGCTCATCCGACTCAAGCAAAAATTGACCCGGCCAATTCGGCCATGTATAGTCTCGCTTCTCCGAAATACGGCCGTAATACAAAAACAGGATTTCGGGGTGTAGCGCAGCCCGGTAGCGCGCCTGCTTTGGGAGCAGGATGTCAGGAGTTCGAATCCCCTCACCCCGACCACCCCCAATCGTTCCAAGTAGTAAGAATGTCGCCCGAGAAGTGTGTCTCTGCCCGTAGCTCAACTGGATAGAGCACCAGCCTTCTAAGCTGGGGGTTACAGGTTCGATTCCTGTCGGGCAGGCCAAAGTTTTTCGTTGTCGGCAATTGTCGACGACACCAATGGTGGACGTAGCTCAGTTGGTAGAGTCCAGGATTGTGATTCCTGTTGTCGTGGGTTCGAGCCCCATCGTCCACCCCATCTATTTGCACGAATGAACCAGGCCCGCGCAAGCGGGCCTGGTTCATTTTGCGTGCATCCCTTGCGTGCACCCGTTCATTCCCGGATCTCTCCATCGACATACAACCAGCGCCCGCCCGCGTGCTCGAAGCGGCTGGTTTCGTGCAGCCTGAACGCGCGGCCGTTGATCTTGTAACGGGCGACAAACTCGACCGTCGCCTGGCGCGCGTCGAGCGGCATGTGCGACTTCACCGCCAGCCCCAGCCATTGCGGACGCGACGTGGCGTTAAGTTCAAGCGCAGCGGGCCGGGTCGCCGGGTGCCAGGTCGCCAGCAGGTAGCCCTCCAGTCCCAGCACATAGGCGCTGTAGCGCGAGCGCATCAGGGCCTCGGCATCCGGGGCCGGCGCGCCGGCATGGAATCTCCCGCAGCAGGCTTCAAGCATGCGTCCCGATCCGCACGGACAGGCTGCCCCACTCATGGCTTTTTCACCGGGCAACGCAGCATCGGCTGGATGTACGGCCACACGGCGTCGAGCATCCGGGGCTGGGCCTTTTCGTTCGGGTGGATGCCGTCGGCCTGCATCATTCCGGGCGCGGTGCCCACGCCGCAGACAAAACACGGCACACGCACGATTTTCTCCTCGCGCGCGACGTCGACATACAGTTTCGCCACCGCATCGGCATACGATTTGCCGTAATTCGGCAGCACCGGCGCTTCAAGCAAGACCACCCAGGCACCCGCCGCCTTGGCCTGGCGGATCATCGTGACCAGATTGTGCCGGATCGTCGCCGGCGGCGTGCCGCGCAAGGCATCGTTGCCGCCGAGTGCGATCAGCACGCCTTGCGGGCGTTGCCGATCGAGCGCAGGCTGCAGGCGCTGCAGGCCGTTCTGCGTAGTGTCGCCGCTCACGCTGGCGTTGATCACACGCCATGACGGCGCGGCCTTCTTCAGGCGCGCATCGAGCAGATCCACCCAGCTTTTCCCCGCTGCAAGGCCGTAGCCGGAACTCAGGCTATCGCCGACAATCAACACAGTGCACGGGCTGGCCAGCGCCCACCCCGGTAGCCACAGCACCAGCAGCAACATCCATACGCGATAATCCATTCATGCACCTTAATCCAAACCCCCCTCAATGACGCCCCCGGACAACGCCCAGTTCCCCGCCAAATCGAATTCGGCCTCGCATTCGCCCCCTTCCCCGCAAGCGGGAGAGAACGCCGTCGTCGCCCGCGCCCTGTCGCAGCGTGTGGCCACCGCCGACGGAACGCTTGCCATCCTGAGCGAAGTCGAGCTTGCGGTCAAAGCGGGCGAGACACTCGCGATCACCGGCGCCTCCGGCTCGGGAAAATCCACCCTGCTGGGCCTGCTGGCGGGGCTCGATCAGCCCTCCTCGGGCGAAATATTTCTGCTCAGTCAGCGTCTGGGCGACCTCGATGAGGATGCCCGCGCCCGGCTGCGTGCGGGTCGTATCGGCTTCGTGTTCCAGTCGTTCCAACTGCTGCCCGCGCTCACCGCGCTGGAGAACATCCTGCTGCCGCTGGAACTGACCGGCCGCGCCGAGAGTGTGGCCGTTGCCGCTTCAGCGGCTTTACAGCCGCGGCCTGCCCCTTACGGGAGCGCATGCGAACGCGCGACCTACTGGCTCGACCGCGTCGGACTCGCCACCCGCGCCGCGCACACGCCGCGCCAGCTGTCCGGCGGCGAGCAGCAGCGCGTCGCCCTCGCGCGCGCCTTTGCCACCGATCCCGAAATCGTGTTCGCCGACGAGCCCACCGGCAACCTCGACGCCGAAACCGGCGCGCGCATCATCGACCTGCTGTTCGAACTCAACGCCTCCGCCCACACCACCCTGATCCTGGTCACCCACGACGAGGCGCTGGCGGCGCGCTGCCAGCGCCGGCTGCACCTGGTCGCCGGCCGCGTGTGCGAAGCAGCGCTCGCATGACGTTCCTGCGGAAGGGTCGCTGCGCAGCAGCGGGGCACCCGCCGGCGGTGTCAATTCCGCCCAGCCGCAGGCTGGATGCGGATTGCCTACCTTTGGCATACCCTTTACGGGTGATCCGGCTCGGCCTCTGGTTGCTGCGGCGCGAACGCGCCAGCGGCGAATGGCGGGTGCTGCTGCTGGCGCTGATCATCGGCGTCGGCAGCGTGTCCACCACCGGCTTTCTGGGCGACCGCCTCAAGCGCGCGATGAGCGAACAGGGCGCCGGCTTTCTCGGCGCCGATCTGCTCGTCACCAGCCCGCGTCCGATCGAGGACTGGCCTGCCCCCGCCGCTGCAACCGGCACGCTTGCAGGCAGTTCGCTTGCCACGAGTCGGGCGCTCGAATTCGCCAGCATGGTGAGCCGTGGCGACGCCTTCCAGCTCGCCACGCTGCGCGCGGTCGACGCCAATTATCCGGTGCGCGGCGTGGTGCGTATCGCCGAACGCCCGTTTGAACCGGGCGTCCCGCGTCCGGCTCAGCCGCCGCCCGGCGCGATTTACGTCGAGCCGTCGCTGCTGCCGCTGCTGTCCGCCAGCGTCGGCGACAGCGTGCAGATCGGCGAAGCCACCTTCCGCATCGCCGGCCTCGTGGCCGAGGAGCCGGGCCAGCTCGGCGGCGTGTTCGGCCTTGCCCCGCGCGTGTTCCTGCGCGCCGACGAGGTCGAACGCACCCGTGTGCTGCAGCCCGGCAGCCGCCTCACCTACCTGTATCAGTTTGCGGGCGAGCCCGATCGACTCGCCGCATTCGGCGCGGCATTGAAGCCAACGCTCGACAGCACCCAGCGCCTCATCGGCTCGCGCGAAGGCATCGAAACCCTGCGCGGCGCCTTCGCCAACGCCGACCGCTACATCCAGCTCACCGCCTTGATCAGCCTCTTGCTGTCGGTGGCCGCAATCGCCATCGCCGCCCATCACCACGCGCTGCGCCATTACGACCAGGCGGCGCTCTTGCGCTGCTTCGGCGCCACCACCGGGCAGCTGCGCACACTCTATGCCGTCCAGCTGCTGACGCTGGGGCTGCTGGGCAGCCTCGTCGGCGTGGTGATCGGCGCACTGATGCAACAGGCGCTGGCGGGGCTGATTCTGCCCGACGCCGTCACCCGACTGCCGTCACTTGGCCTGGCGCCGGTGGGCGTCGCCGTCGCCAGCGGCCTGTTGGCGCTGGCGGGCGCCGCCCTGCCGGCACTGATGCGCCTGATCCGGGTGCCGCCGCTACGCGTGCTGCGGCGCGACCTGCCGCCGCTGCCGGTGACGGCGTGGCTCGGCGCTGCGGTCAGCGGATCGGCACTGCTGGGGCTGATTGCCTGGTATGCGGGCGACGTCAAACTGGTCGGCGTCTTTGTCGGCGCGCTGGCCGCGCTGGTCGGCGTGCTGATCCTGCTGGCGCGGCTGGCGCTGGTGGCCGGCCGCGGCGTGCAGCGCATGGCCCACGGCCCGCTGCGCTTCGGTCTTGCGCAGCTGCTGCGCCACCGCTTCGACAGCACCCTGCAGCTCGGCGCCTTCACCCTGGCGCTGTTCCTGGTGGCCCTGCTGGCGCTGGTGCGCAGCGATCTCATCGCCGGCTGGCAGCAGCAACTGCCGCCGCAAGCCCCCAACTATTTTCTGGTGAACATCGCGCCACACCAGCAGCAGGCGGTGGCCGCGTATCTGTCGCAGCATCGCCTCAAGGCCTCCGCGCTCTACCCCATGGTGCGCGGCCGCCTGGTCAGCAAGAACGGCACCCCCATCGCCGAGACGCTGCCCGAGGACGCGCGCGACAGCAACACCCTGCGGCGCGAACTCAACCTCACCTGGACCGCCACCCTGCCCGCCAATAACACCATTCTGGCCGGGCGGTGGCACGGCGAGCGCAGCGCCGCAGCATCCGTAAAGGGTATGCCGAAGGTAGGCAATCCGCTATCGGCTAAAGCCGATGCGGAATTGACACCGCCGGCGGGTGCCCCGCTGCTGCGCAGCGACCCTTCCGCAGCACCCGTAAAGGGCACGCCGGCGGGTGCCCCGCTGCTGCGCAGCGACCCTTCCGCAGCACTTTCGGTCGAATCCGGAATGGCCGAGCGGCTCAATCTTGCGATCGGCGACCAGCTCGCTTTCCAGATCGGCGACCAGACGATCGCCGCGCGCATCACCAGCATCCGCAGTGTGAAGTGGGATTCGATGCAACCGAATTTCTTCGTCATCTTCGCTCCCGGCCAACTCGACGCCCTGCCCGCCAGTTTCATCGCCAGCGTCTACGTGCCGCCCGACGCCACCGGCGTGCTGCCCGGCTTCGTCAAGGCCTTCCCCGGCATCACCGTACTCGCGCTCGACAAGCTCATCGCCAATATCGAAGCCGTGTTCGCGCAGATCATCGGCGCCATCCAGCTGCTGCTGGGCTTTTTGCTTGCTGCCGGCATGGCCGTTGTCGTCGCCACGCTGCTGGCCAGCCTCGACGCGCGGCAGCAGGAAGCGGTGCTGCTGCGCACCCTCGGCGCCCAGCGCGCCTATCTGGCCAAGGGCTTATGGAGCGAATTCATCGCCCTGGGATTGCTGGCCGGATTGCTCGCCAGCGCCTGTGCCGAAATCGCCATGGCGCTGATCGCCGATCGCCTGTTCGAACTGCCGCTGCGCCTGCACCCCTGGCTGTGGCTTGCGTTACCGCTGGGCGGGGCGCTGCTGGTCGGCATGAGCGGCTGGCTCACCACACGGCATATCATCCGGGTGCCACCGATGCAGTCGATCCGCGCGCTGGGTTGAATGGCAGCAGGTTGCTGTGCGGATCGACTATCTATAAATCGCGTGCGCGTGAAGTGCACCATCCTGGGCCTGGCCGCGCTGGGCGCCAGCCCTGACGGCGGCGGCCTTCCTGCGCTGGTTTTCATAAGCTGCAAGGATATTGCCGGGACTGCGGACCACCGATCGCATTAATTCCGCTGCCTGCCGTCATGGTCAGCACCTGCGACTTGCGCGAGAATGCCGCATGGACGTCTTCCGCATCTTTCACCTGCAATGCGCGCGCCGCCTGCCCGCGCTGCCCGAATCCCATCCCTGCTCGCGTCTGCACGGTCATTCGTTCCGGGTCGAACTCACCGTCAGCGGCGAAGTCGATCCGGTGCTTGGCTGGGTGCTCGATTTCGCCGACATCGAGGCGGCCTGGCGACCGGTTCATGCGGCGCTCGATCATCGCACCCTCAACGACATCGCCGGGCTGGAAAACCCCACCAGCGAAAACCTGGCCGTGTGGCTGTGGCAGCAGATCAGGCCTGTGCTACCCGGTTTGTCGCAGGTGAGCGTGATGGAAACGCACGATTCGGGCTGCATCTACCGCGGCTAGCCGGGCCGTCTCCACCCCGCGCGCCGGCTGAGCAGAGAAGGCAAACATCAACAGCTATTGCAAGCTGGATGCCTGCTCAAGGCCATGGTTGGTTTGTGTCAGTTGACACATTCTAATAATCGTTAGAATATATGAAGCATGATCAAACGACACACCAAGGACCTGCTCTACGAACAGGTCGCCCGCATCGGCAAGGCCGTCTCCAGCCCCAAGCGGCTGGAATTGCTGGAAATTCTGGCACAGGGCGAGAAAACCGTTGAGGCCCTGGCCGCCGAAGCCAGAATCGACATCAAGCTGGCGAGCGCGCACCTCAAGGTGCTGAAGGCGGCGCGACTGGTCGAGGCACAGCGCGACGGGCGCTTCATCGCCTATCGCCTGTCCGGCAACGACGTGAGTGCGCTCTGGGTCAATCTGCGCACGGTGGCCGAAGAGCATCTGGTCGAGCTCAAGGTGGCGATGGAGCAGATTTTCGCCGCGCCGGAAAATCTCAATGCCGAAACGCGGCGCTCGCTGATGGAGAAGGCGCGGCGCGGCGACGTGGTGGTGATCGACGTGCGCCCGTCTGACGAATACGCAAGCGGTCACCTGCCGTTTGCGCGCTCGATGCCGCTCGACGAGATTCTGCAGCGAATCAAGGAGCTGCCCGCCGACAAGGAAATCGTCGCCTATTGCCGCGGCCCCTTCTGCATGATGTCCGCCGAGGCCGTGGCGCTACTGAAAGAGCACGGCTACCGCGCGCAGAAGATCGCCGATGGCACGCCGGAATGGCAGGCGGCGGGTTTGCCGCTGGCCGAATCCTGAACTTCTCATAATCTTTCTCGCCAAGAAACCTTCATGAACAAAACCCTGATTGCACTGTTTGCCGGCTTCGCCCTGCTGGCCGCACCGGCCCATGCGGAAAACAGTCCCGCCGTCGTCGATGCGCTTTCCGGATACATGGACTTCGCCGAATACAGCAGCAGCCTGATCTGGCCGGAGCAGATCCCGCAGGATGACTGGAACAAGGTCTTCATCGTCGATGCGCGCGATGCCGACCGGTTCGCCAAAGAACACATCCCCGGCGCGGTCAACATCGACTGGCGACAGTCGGTGGCACGACGCAGCGAACTGCCGAAAGACCGCATGGCGGTGATGTACTGCAATTCCGGCTCGCTATCCGCGCAGGCGGTGTTCGCCCTGCGCCTGCTCGGTTACGACAACGTGAAGGTGCTGCAGGACGGTATCGAAGGCTGGAAAGCCAAGGGCGGCTTCGAGGCCCACGCGCGCGCGCCCACCCGATGGGTGAGGGCTGGTTGATCGATCGGCAACCGATTGATTTCCTGCTGTTCTCCGTGCCTCTGTGTCCCAAGGGATACCGTCCCTGCGGGACATATCTCTGTGGTGAGTTTTTTAGATTGATTTGACCGGGAGTTGATATGGACATCCTTGTGATCCTCGCCGGCACGGCAACCGGCATCGTGCTGGGTCTGTTCGGCAGCGGCGGTTCGATCATGGCCACCCCGGCGCTGCTCTATCTGCTCGACGTGGCGCCCAAGTCGGCCATCGCCATGAGTCTGGGCATCGTTGCGGTGACCGCCACGATCGCTGCGCTGGACAACTGGAAGCGCGGCAACGTGGACGTGTCGGTGGCGGCGGTGTTCGGCCTGTTCGGCGTGGTCGGCACCTACGCCGGGGCGCGCCTCGGCGTGGTGACCCCCGTCGTCATCCAGCTCGTGGTGTTCGCCCTGGTGATGGTTGCGGCGGCCTGGCGCATGCTCAAGCCGGCCCGGCTCGCCGTTCCCGCATCCGGAAATGTATCGATGCACCCGCAAGGGGTAGGCCGTGGTTTTAATGCCGCAGGGGCGGCAACAACCACGCTCTCCGGCAATGCGGCAGTGCTGCCCTGCACCGGCCTGTTCTCCCCGTGCATGGCGCACATGGCCCTGCACGGCGTCGGCGTCGGTGTGCTCACCGGCTTCGTCGGCGTCGGCGGCGGCTTCCTCATCGTCCCCGCCCTGGTGCTGCTCTCGCGCATCCCCATGAAGATCGCGGTCGGCACCTCGCTCGCCATCGTCGCCGTCAAGTCCTATGCGGGCTTCGCAGGCTATATGGGCGCGGTGCCCATCGACTGGGCGCTGATGGGCGGGTTCACTGCCGTCACCGTGGTGGCCAGCTTCGCCGGCACCCGGATCGCCCACCGCTTCTCGCAGGACGCCCTGAAGCGCGGATTCGCGGTGTTCCTGCTGTTCGTCGCCAGCTACATTTTGTTGAAAAGCGTCATTGGGGGATAACGATGGAAACATGCGCGTTATCCGCTGCCCGCAACAAGCCACCCAAATTAGAATCATGCCAACCCTGATGCCAGCCTCACCCCGCGGCAACATCCTGATCCTGGTGCTGAGCCAGGCCCTGATGCTGTCCGCCATTGTCCTGTCGATGGCGCTCGCCGCGATCCTCGGCGCCATGCTCGCCCCCGACAAGGGGCTGGCGACGCTCCCCGTCGCGGCGATGGTGATCGGCACCGCCATCGCCTCGCTGCCGGCGGCCATGCTCATGCGCCGGTCGGGCCGCCGGCCGGGTTTTCTGCTCGGCGCGCTGCTCGGCGTCGGCGGCAGCCTGCTGTGCGCGCTGGCGCTTTACCGGAGCGACTTTGTCGTCTTCGTCATCGGGCATTTCCTGCTGGGCAGCTACCAGGGCTTCGCCAATTACTACCGCTTCGCCGCCGTCGAGGCCGCAGGGTCGGCCCATGCCGGCAGGGCCATTTCCCTGGTGGTGGCCGGCGGCGTGGTCGCGGCCTTCCTCGGCCCCCAGCTCGGGATATGGGGACGCGACTGGATCGGCGGGCAGATCTTTGTCGGTTCCTATCTGGCGCAGGGGGTCCTGAGTTTCATCGCCTTGCTTCTGCTCTCCCGCCTGCACCTTCCCAAAGTGGCCGTCACCCACGTCGGCGTCGCGCGTCCGCTGCGTGAAATCCTGGCCCAGCCCGCTCTGCGCGTGGCAATCTTCGGCACCGCCATCGGCTATGCCGTCATGATCATGGTGATGACGGCGACGCCGCTGGCAATCCTGGGCTGCGGCCTGCCGGGGTCGGACGTGACGCCGGTGATTCAGTGGCACGTGGTGGGGATGTTCGCGCCGTCCTTCTTCACCGGAATCCTGATCACACGCTACGGTGCGCCGCGCATCATGCAGGCCGGGTTTGTCCTGCTGCTCGGCCACGTCGTGCTGGCCCTGTCCGGCGTCGAGTTCATGCATTTCCTGTCGGCGCTGATATTGCTCGGTGTCGGCTGGAACTTCGCCTTCATCGGCGGCACCGCGCTGCTGACCCAGGCCTACCAGCCCGGCGAGCGGCTAAAGGTGCAGGCGGTGAACGAATTCGCCGTCTTCGGCCTGGCGGCGACGGCCACCCTGTCGGCAGGATGGCTCTACGACCGCTTCGGCTGGGTGACGCTGAACCTCGCGGTGGTGCCCCTCCTGCTGGCCGCGCTGATTGCGGTCATCGGCATCGAACGACAATCCCGCCGGCTGGCGGCAGCAGCATGAACCCCGCCGACTACGACACCTGGTACGCCACCCCGCGCGGGCGCTGGATCGGCGAAACCGAATATGCGCTGGCCGCGCGCCTGCTCGCGGCGCAACCGGGCGACAGCCTGCTCGACGTCGGCTGCGGCACCGGCTGGTTCACCCGCCGCGCCGCGGCAGACGGGCTCGTCGCCACCGGGCTCGATCTCAATGCCGGCTGGCTGGATTACGCGCGCACCCACGGCAGCCCGGCATCGAACTGGGGGGAAGGCGATGCGCGCGCGCTGCCGTTTGCCGACGCCAGCTTCGATCGCGTGCTGTCGATCGCCGCGCTCTGTTTTGTGGACGACGAGCGCCAGGCCGTGGCCGAGACCGTACGGGTGACGCGTCACCGCTTTGCCATCGGCTGGCTCAACCGGAGCAGCCTGCTGTATTGGCAAAAGGGCCGGGGGGGCGGCAGCGGCGCCTATCGCGGCGCCCGCTGGCATACCGCTGGCGAAGTGCGCGCGCTGTTCACCGGCTTGCCAGTGCACAAACTGAAATTGCGCTCGGCCATTTTTCTGCCTTCGGCTACGCGCACGGCCCGCTGCCTGGAACGGGCCATCTCTGGTGCGCTGCCGTGGGGCGGGCTGCTACTGGCAACCGGCGAAAAGGCCTGATTCGCCGCGGCGAGGACATCAACCCGACCCGTCAGGCGTGTCCGGCGGCGCGGCTTCGGCGGGCGCAATCGGCGTGGCAAGAATCTTGTCGATACGCTTACCATCGAGGTCGACCACTTCCAGCCGCCAGTTTTCCCAGATCAGCACATCGCCGGTCTGCGGCAAAGCCCCGGACAGCCACATCACCAGACCGCTCAGCGTGTGGTAGCGGCCCTTGTCTTCTTCCGGCAGGCTTTTCAGCCCCAGCCTGTCCTTCAGTTCGGGGATGCGGATCAGGCCGTCTAGCAGCCAGGAGCCGTCCTCGCGCCGCATCGCCCACGCCTCGTCCAGCCTGCGCGGCTTGAATTCGCCGGCAATGGCTTCCAGCACGTCGTGCAGGGTGACCAGGCCGTTGATCTCGCCGTATTCGTCGACGACCAGCACCAGGTGGGTGTCGGACGCACGGAACGTCCCCAGCAGGTCGAGGCCGCTGAGGCGTTCCGGTACGAACACGGCCGGCTGCAGCGATTGGGTGAGGCTGGGCGGCGCGCCGGCCAGCATCGCATCGAGCAGCTGCCTGACGCTGAGGACGCCCAGTACCTCGTCGAGCCCGCCGCGGCAGACCGGGAAGTGCGTGTGCTCCGATCCGGCCACGCGCCGCAGGTTGTCGTCCAGCGACAGCGCGACATTGAGATAGACAATGTCGGCGCGCGGCACCATCAGCGACTCGACCAGGCGGTCGTTGAGGCGGAACACGTTGCGCACCATCTCGCGTTCCTCCTGTTCGATCACGCCGGAGTCCGAGCCTTCCTGCAGCAGGGCGTGGATTTCCTCCTCGATGATGTCCGTCTGATCGGGCGGGCGCATGCGCAGCAACCGCAGCAGGCCATCGGTCGACAACGACAAGAAGTACACGAACGGCTGCGCCAACTGCGCCAGCAGCTGCATTGGACGCGCCACCCGGCAGGCAATGCGCTCGGGATCGAGTTGGGCGATGCGTTTGGGCACCAGTTCGCCGACAACGATCGTGACATAGGTGATGATGACCACCACCAGCGCGGTCGAAGCGATGCGGCTGGCTTCCGTTTCCATCCCGACCGACTGCAACCATAGCGCCAGCGGCCCGGCCAGCGCGGCCTCGCCGACGATGCCGCTGAGGATGGCGATCGAGGTGATGCCGACCTGCACCGTCGACAGGAAATGCGTTGGCTCGTCGTGCAGTTTCATCGCCGCGGCAGCCGAGAGGCTGCCTTTTTCGGCCATATGCGCCAGGCGCGCGCGCCGGGCGATCACCAGCGCAATTTCCGACATGGCGAACACGCCATTCAGCACAATCAGTGCGGCTAGGAGCAGGATTTCCATGACTTGATTCCGTCTGAAAAACTTAAGGAAGCACTGTTAATTCGATATGACCGTCATTGCGAGCGCAGTGAAGCAATCCAGCGTATCGATTAAGCGGGCATTTCTGGATTGCCGCGTCGCTGCGCTCCTCGCAATGACAAATTAATCAGCGTCTCCTTAACGGAACTGAGTGGTCATTGGCTGCCGAGTCGAGACGCATGCCATCGGATCATGGGCGATGCCGGCCTGGATATCCATTTCACGCAGACAAAAAAGCGACGCCAAGGGAAGGGCGTCGCTTTTGCCAGCGTTGCGGGAAATTACTGGACCGCCAGTTTCTTGGCCGACGTGGTGGCCTTCTTCGGCAAGGTCAGTTCCAGCACCCCATCATTGTACTTGGCGTGGGCCTTGGCTTCATCCACGTCGTTCGCCAGGGTGAATCTACGCGCCACCTTGCCGTAATAGCGCTCGGAACGCAGGACTTTTTCGCCCTTTTTCTCTTCCTTTTCAGTCTTCGATTCGGCGCTGATCGAAACCTGATTGCCTTCGATGCTGACTTGAATGTCTTCCTTCTTCACGCCTGGGATGTCGGCGTGCACGATATAGGCGTTGCCATCTTCCTTAACGTCCATCTTGATCTGCATCTGGGGCTGACCCTCCATGACAACAGGACGCATGAAGAAACCCTTGAACAGGTCATCGATGTCGCCGAACGGATCGACGCGGGCGACATTAAACGGATCGTAACGCGTAAGCTTGGTCATGACTTTTTCTCCGATTAAAGCAGGTTTTCTGGATAAAGGCTTAGTCGCCATAGCGGCTACACTTACACACTCAACTTAGCTCCGCATCCGGATATTTCAAGACGCAAACATTCCGTTATGCCGCCCATGCTTAACAGCAGGCAACGTCGCCCATTTCCCTGTGCACATCCAGAGCCTCACTGCGGAGCAGTCTCGTGCCAGCCTGCATACCTCAGCCGTTGGCCTGGCTTCGGCCGAGGCGCAGCGACGCCCCGCAGAGTTCGGCCCGAACCATGTCGAGGAGGCGAGACCCGAGCGTTTACTGCTGCGCGTCGCCCGCGGGTTTACCCACTTCTTCGCCATCATTTTGTGGGTGGGGCGGCGCTGGCGTTGCTGGCCGAATATTTCGATGCCGGCCAGGGCATGGCGTGGCTGGGGGTCGCCATCGTCGGCGTCATCCTGATCAATGGCGTCTTTTCCTTTTGGCAGGAATACAAGGCCGAGCGCAAGCTGAAATTGCGCTCGGCTATTTTTCCGCCTTCGGCCACACGCACGGCCCGCTGCCTGGAGCAGGCCATGCCCGCTGCGCTGCCGTGGGGCGGCTTGTTGCTGGCGACCGGCGAAAAGGCCTGACTCGTTACTGTCCTTGCGCTTGGAGATAAGTCACGGGCGGTGTGCCGGATTGCGTCCGTACCCATCGGCGCCAGGTACGGACGCGTCCGCCTCTGGCAGCGGCAGGAGCCCTGGGCGTGGTCCACGCCGAGCTCCCTGAGCAGGGCAAGAATCGATGCGCTCTCTGCGCCATCAGCCACGGTTTCGATCGCCATCACGTGTGCCGCCCGGTTAATCGCATCGGCCATGGCCCGCGTCAGGCTGCCCTCGACCATGGTGCGGATGAAGTTGCCGTCGATCTTGAGAAAGTCCACCGGCAGCTTCATCCGCCCCTCTTCGTCCAGCAGACGCAGCAGCACCTCGTGGTGCGGGCGGCTCTGGCCGTGCTGACCGAGCGGCGCGATGACCTGCTGATAGAGGCGGAAGCGGTTGGTGTCGAGGGCATGGGTCAGGCGCGACACCCATTGCATTTGGGGTGTGCTGCTGCGCGAGCAGGGCGTCGTCCGGCTGGTAGAGGTGCATCCGGTTGCGGCCCTGCTCCTTCGCCGCGTAGCAGGCGGCATCGGCGGCGGCGAGTGTGGCGGATACGCCGCCGACGATTGCGGACAACGGTGCCAGACCGATGCTCACGCTGACCGGGAACGGCTTGCCCTCCCAGGCGAAACGATAGTCCTGCACCACATCGCGCAACGCCGTGGCGATGCGCAGCGCCTGGTCCAATGGGCATGTTCGAGCAGCACGCCGAATTCGTCGCCGCCCGTGTCGCGGTCGCGCAGGCGTTCATGCAGACGCTCAGTGATCTGTCACAGCAGTTGGTCGCCCGCAGGGTGACCGCAGGTGTCGTTCACGATCTTGAACCGGTCGAGATCGAGATAGAGCAGCGCGTATTCCTCACCGTCTCCCAGTGGCTGGTCGACCCCCGATCCAGCCGGCGCTCGAACTCCTGACGATTGACCAGGCCGGCGGGCATGTCGTGCGTTGCCTAGTACGAAAGCAGATGCCTCAGGGCCTGCGCTTCGGCGACGTCGCGGAACACCAGCACCGCGCCAGTCACGCGTCCCGCCTCGCGTATCGGCTGCGCCGAATATTCCGCGGGGAAGGAGCTGCCGTCCTTGCGCCAGAGCAGTTCCACCAAGCCCCGGGACGGCCGGCCCGTGCGAAACGCGTCGTAGATCGGGCATGCCCCGGCCGGGTAGGCGCTGCCATCGGCATGGGTGGGGTGCATCAGGCTGTGGGTCTCGCGCCCCAGCAGTTCGTCGCGGGCATAGCCGAGCATCGTCAACGCGGCCTTATTCACGAAGGTGCAGCGTCCCTCAGTATCGAGTCCATAGATACCCTCATCGACCGATTCGAGCAGCAGGCGGAAGCGCGTCTCGCTGGCGCGCAAAGCCCGCTCGGCCTGCCAGCGCTCGTCGATTTCTTTCACCAGGTTGACGTTGGCCGATCTGAGCATCTCGGTCTGTTTTTCCAGTTGGCCGGTGCGTTCCGCCACCAGTAACTCAAGATAGCTGCCGTGAAACTCGAGCTCCGCCTCGCGCTGCTTGTCTTCAGTGATGTCGATCAGCACGCCCTGCAAGCACAGCGGCTCGCCGGCCGCATCGTGCACCACGTGGGCTTCGTCAAGGAACCAATGCGGCGCACCGTCACGCGCGAGCAGGCGATATTCGCAGCGCAGCGGCTCGCCCGATTCGTAGCTGCGGGCGAAGGCCGCGTGCACCCGCGCCTGGTCGTCCGGGTGAATGCGGTGGAGCACGCCGTCCGGGTTTGCCAGCCATTCGTCCGGAGAAAACCCCAGACGTTCAATCTGCGGGCTGACGTAGAGCAGGTTTCCCGGCACATCCAGCGCGGCAGTGAAGGCGATCGCCGGAATCTGTTCGACCAGGCTGCGGTATTTGGCTTCGGCGGCGCGCAATTGGTCTTCTGCTGCGCGCTTGTCGGCATGCGCCTGGCTCTCGCGCAGCACGCGATGGATCACTGTCGGCAGCAGCTTGAGGTGGTCGCCCTTGTCGTCCTTGACCAGATAATCGCGCGCACCGCGGCGCATGGCGTCCACCGCAATGGCGATGTCCTGGGCACCGGTCAGCATGACCACCGGCACCATGATTTTCCCGGTATCCGCCGCGAGCTCGTCGAGAAACTCCACCCCGTCCATGTCCGGCAGGCGGTAGTCGAGCAAAATCAGGTCCGGCGCCTCGGCGCGCGCATGCTGCAGGCCGGCGCGCGCCGTGTCGGCCTCCTCCACCTCGAATACGTAACCGGGCTGCGCCGCCAGCGCGCGGCAGCAGGCGAGGCGATCAACGACGTCGTCCTCGACTAGTAGAACTCGCACGATGACGGGGCTCATTGTGGCAGCTCGCTCGACGTCCGGCAGGGGTCGGTGGCGCGCGTCGCTTCCGCGAACTGCGGGTAGTCAACCGGCTTGCCGACGTAGCCGGTCGCGCCGGGATCAAAGCTGGCCAACCCGTCCTGCAACTCCTCGGAAGTGGTGAGCATCACCGCCGTCATATCGAGGTCGCGCAGGATGAGGCACGGCATGACCCGGCCCGACTGACGCAGGTAACCGGGCGCTTCCTTACCGTTCTCAAGCCGCACCAGCGGATTTCCCCCATGCAATCCCTTCAGGGCGCGACGCACCGTTATGGTGTCCACTTCGTAGTCTTCCATCAACATGATTGCCTTGCAAGCTGTCTTCCATTGAACTGCTCCTGCCGATTTGTGCCGTCGCGCGGCAGGGTAAAAAAGCTGTTACCCAAGCTTGTCGACGCGCGTCAAATATACATGCGGTCCTGAACAGGCGCTATCCCTGGCCCTGATTTTGGCGCAAGCGCGATATTTAATCGGATTATTCGGAATTGTCTATCAGGAATTCAATTCAACCTAGAAACCGCAGCTGGACGCGCTCGCCCAACAGGTGCACCTGATCGACGGCACTCAAGCAAGCATTCACGGGGAATTCCTGAGGGTGATAAGCGGTCAACTGCGGTTTTTAACGTTGACGCTGTAGAAAAACCCCTTTTCAGCCAAATTGGCGACGTAAAAAACGGCGTGGAATTTCCACGCCGTTTTCAATTCATGATTTGCAACTTACCGAACCGATTCGGTGGGATGTTCCGATCAGTCATGGCAGCA
>DATKUP010000020.1:0-2206 GCA_035530575.1 Thiobacillus sp.
GTGCGCAGGATCGCGGCCTCATGGATGCGCTCGTCCTGCGTCGCCAGCAATGCGGCATACAGCACGGCCACCCCGCTCAGCAGCGTGAACATGAACACCGCGCTCATGGTTTGCGAAATCTGGCCCATGATGTGGCGCACCTGTTCTATCATCGCCTCAACATTGATCAGCAACAGGTTGGGGAAGGTTTTGACCAGCGCATTCATCGCCTGCGCCCGGTCCGGCGGCAGATAGAAACTGGTGATGTAGCTGGCCGGAAAATTGTCCAGCATGCCGGGCGCGGCGATCACGAAAAAATTCACCCGCATCGAATCCCATTCCACCTTGCGCAGGTTCACCACCTTCGCGCTGAATTTGTTACCCGCCACGTCATAGGTCAGCACGTCTCCCACATGTATACCCAATGTCTTGGCGATGCCCTCTTCCACCGACAACTCGCCGACTTTCGGTCCGGTGCCATCCGCCTTCCGTTCCGGGCCAAACCATTTACCCTCGACCAATACGTTGCCGGTTGGCACATGATCCAGCCAGGACAGGTTGGTCTCGCGCTCGACCAGTGCCCGTGCGCGCGGATCGGGATAATCGTCACCGCTGATCGTGCGATTGTTGATCCCCACCAGCCGGCCGCGCACCATCGGGAACAGTTCCGGCCGCGATAGTTTTTGCTGAGCGAAAAAATCCAGCACTGCAGCGCGCTGGTCGGGCTGGATATTCACGATGAAGCGGTTGGGCGCATCCGGCGGCAAACTCGAACGCCAGCTGTCCATCAGGTCGGCGCGCACAAAGGTCAGCAGCAGCAAGGCCATCCCGCCCAGGCTGAGCGCGACGATCTGCACCGCGTTGCCGCGCGCATGCCGCGCCAGATTGGAAAATGCCAGATTCAAGAAAGTAGCGCTGCCGAATTTGGCCAGTGCGCGCACCATCAGCCAGGCCAGCAAACCGAACACCAGCAAGCCGGCGACCAATCCGCCCAATACGGTCAGCCCCAGCTTGAGCGAGCCGGCCTGCCACAGAAACAGCCCGCACAGCACGGCACCACCCGACATATACAACAAGCCGGCACCCGCTTCCGGCGCACCCAGTTCGCGGCGGATCACGCGCAACGGCGAGACACTTTTCAGTTGCCACAGCGGCAGGAACGCAAAGCCCAGCAACAGCGCCATGCCGCTTGCGGCAGCCTGCCACACCGGCGTCCAGCCGGGTGCGGGCAAACCCGCGGCACGCATCGAGGCGATGGATTCCACCAGCGCGGCCTGCGACACATAGCCGAGCAGTTCCCCCAGCAGTACAGCACAGGTCCCGAGCAGCAGAAACTGGTACAGGAAAATGCGCAACACCTGGGACTGCTCCGCGCCGAGGCAGCGCATCATCGCGCAGCTGTCCAGGTGGCGCGAGATGAAATGCCGCGAGGCCAGCGCCAGGGCGACACCCGCCAGCACCACCGCGGTCAGCGCGGCCAGCCCCAGAAAATGTTCGGCGCGATCCAGCGCACTGCGTATCTCCGGCCGCGCGTCACGCACATCCTCCATCTTCTCGCCCAGCGTCAACCGGGTTTTCAGCCAGCTGCGCAGGCTGGCCACTTGCTTCGCATCGCCTGCCACCATCAAACGGTAACCGATACGGCTGCCTTCCTGTATCAATCCGGTGGCGGGCAAATCTTTCGCATTCAGAATCACGCGCGGTGCAAAACTGGCAAAACCGACCGACTGGTCCACAAAACGCACCACGCGCGCCGCCACCCGCAAATGCAGCGCACCGATGCCCACCTCGTCGCCCAGTTCCAACCCCAGGCGCTGCATCAGGCGCTCACCCGCCCACAACGTGCCGCGCGCGGGGATGGTACTGTTTTCGTTGCGGATCACATGCTGCGCGCCATCGTCGATAATGATCTTGCCGCGCAAGGGATACCCTTGCTCCACCGACATGATGTCCGCCAGCAGATTCTCATTCTTGCCCTCCACCATGCTGGGAAAAGCATCCGACGCGATCACGCGCAGCCCGCGCTGCAGAGCAGCATCGCGGTATTCCTTCGGCAATGGCCGCGTCGAGGAAATGCGCAGATCCGCGCCGATCAGGCTGGTTGCCTCCTGCTGCAGCGCCAGCCTCACCCGGTCCGCAAACAGGCCGACCGTAGAGATACTGGCCACCGCCAGCACCAGCGCGAGCAACAACACGCGCCATTCCCCGGCACGCCAGTCACGGCGCA
>DATKUP010000021.1:0-5275 GCA_035530575.1 Thiobacillus sp.
ATGATGCGGGCCACCGGCGGCATACTGCCTTCGCTACCGGCTGGCTGCTGGGCCGTAAGGTCATTCGCGATCCTGGGCGGCACCCACATCCGGCTCTCTTTGCCGGGCTCAGCACCTTGAACGAAAACCATGATCGTGTCATCCCGACCGTCTGGCCGCTTGCGAAGCTTGGCTTTATCGTCCACCCGGCCTACTGTCGCGTATCGCCGCGAATTGACCTCAATCTGAACCGTTGCCGGTTCCACGTCTGGGTTGAATCGATGCATCTCTCTATCTCCTTGACCTCTCCCGCCCGTCATTGGGCGGCGAGCAGCGTCAACCACGTTTCATTATGCGGGGGTGATACGCACCGTACTGCCAAAGGCGTCGCTGAGGAACATGTAACTACCGGCATCGCTCGGCGAGGCGGACGGCAGGCCGATCAGTTTCAAGCCCGTGCCATCCCATCGCATATACACATCGGGAAGGTCGCCGAAGAGGAAGTTCACCGAATCGCTAAGCTGGATGTCCCCACCCCTGATAAGAATGTTGCCGCCATTGATGATGGTGTTAGTGCCGTCGTGCGTAATTGTAGTATCGGCGCCGTCGCCGAACTGGATCTGTTGGGTATCAGATAGCTTAACGTCCGCGCCGCTCAGGGACCAGGTGCCCCCAAGGGCCACGCCTGTACCGTTCCAGGTGATAGTAGCGTCGCTCTCGCTGCCGAGCTGAAGCTGGACAGTATCACTAAGCTCAATGTCTGCCCCGAGCCCGGCTACGGTGATCTTACCAGTCGCATTGGTGATATTGGTATTCGTACCGTCATGGGTGATTGTGAAGTCTGGAGCGTCACCTATTTGTAAGGCCACGGTATCGCTGAGCTGGATGTCTCCACCCTTAACAAGAATGGCACCGCCATCGATGACCGTATTTGTGCCGTCATGGGTAATAGAGGTGTCCGCATCATCACCGAACTGGAGTTGAACCGTGTCGCTTAGCTCAATGTCCGCTCCGAGCCCGGCTACCGTGATCTTGCCAGTAGCATTGGTAATGGCCGTGTTAGCGCCATCGTGGGTGATAACGAAATCAGCGCTGTCACCCATTTGAAGCGCCTGGGTATCAGACAACTTGAGGTCCGCCCCGCTGAGGGACCATGTGCCTCCGAGCGCTAAAGTAGCGCCGTCCCACGTAGCGGTAGCGTCATCGCCGTCACCGAACTGGAGCTTAACGGTGTCAGACAACTCGATGTCCCCACCCGCACCCGATACGATAATCTTACCGGTTGCGTTAGTGATCGTGGTGTTTGTGCCGTTATGGGTGATAGCGGTGTCATTGTCGTCACCGAACTGGAGTTGAACTGTGTCGCTTAGCTCAATATCCGCGCCGAGCCCGGCAACCGTGATCTTACCTGTCGCGTTGGTGATGTTCGTATTGGTGCCGTCGTGGGTAATGGTAAAATCAGGGAGGTCGCCCAGTTGCAGGACTACAGTATCGCTGAGCTGAATGTCTCCGCCCTTGACAAGGATGGCCCCGCCATTAATGACCGTGTTTGTTCCATCGTGCGTAACCGTAGTGTCCGCGCCATCTCCGAACTGAAGTTCAACGGTATCACTCAGTTCGATATCGGCCCCGGCACCAGCCACCGTGATCTTGCCGGTAGCATTGGTGATGTTCGTATTGGTGCCGTCATGGGCGATAGTGAAGTCCGGGGCGTCCCCCAACTGGAGCTGGACGGTATCGCTCAATTCAATGTCCGTGCCCGACACTACAGTCTTGCCGCTCCCGCTACCTTCGATCTCAAAGTTAGTGCCGTCCCAGTTCATCCGTATGTCGGAGGCGTCGCCGAACCGCAGTTCAGTGGTGTCACTCAACTCAATGTCCCCAGCCGATACCTCCACAGCCAGGCCGGAGATGTTGAATGAATCGCCGTCGAATACTATGACGCCGTCGCCGCTGTCACCAAACTGGAGCTGGACGGTATCACTGAACCGCCAGTCGGCCCCGCTGATAAGCAGTACATCGTTGCCGTCCTCGTCGTACTCGATCTTGGCGTCACCGTCGTTGCCGAAGTACAAGGCCTTGTCGTCGCGCATTATGACGGCGTCAGCGTACCGCTCCATCGCGGCCCCGCCGCCGTCGGTCTGTCCCCTATCTGCGCCAATACTTGTAGTCGCCATTATTGTTCTCCTCTAACCCAGGCCCATCAGCCGTCCTAGCCGCGTGGGCGGGTAGTCGCCAGAGTCCCACGCCTTCTAACCGGCTGTGCCTTAACCAGCACTGATAGCCAGCAGGTACTTCGCGCTGGTCGCATCGCTAACTAAGAATAGGGCATCGGACAGCCCGGGGTCCACATCCGAGATACCGACAGGAAACCCGGTCAACTTCGCACGGGAGTTCGTCGAGTCCCAGATGATAGATATGTCGCCGTCGTTACCAAAATATAGGGGATTTGAATCGCGAACAAATGCGGAGTCTACACATTTCTCAATCGGACCCCCAACGCGGGCTTTGCCCCTATCTCCGGGCATTGTCGTATAATCAGGCATCTTTGGTCCTCCCTATCCTAGGAGGAACGGGCCGAGTCGAAAGGAGGAAAGTCCCCGGCCCGCTCCGCCCAGTCCTACCCCATACTGCTAGTACGCCGTCCGGGCAGCGGTCCACGGGCGGTCGCTGCCGCTCGGATCGCGACCGATGAAGGTAATGCTCATCGTACTGCCAGTGCCGCCTGCGGCGTCCCACTGGGCATACAGGTAACGCCGGATATTGGGCAATTCGACAGCCACCACGCAGTCCTGGGCCAGCGATGAAATCTTGTTGCTGGAAATACTCAGGTTGGTGACCCGGGTGTTACCGTTCCAAGCCTGGAGCGAGTCGTCGTCGCTGGTAACCACTGCCGCGACGGTGTTGGTCGTAGCGGTCTGCGTCGTGCCGGTCACGCCACAGGTGTCTGAGCTCGACGTCCAGAACGACAGGTTGGCCAGCGAGTGCGAAGTGTACTCATACGACACAATGGCCGTAGCGTTCTGGCAATCTCCCATATCGCAAATGGTTGTGATAACGTCGCTGGTAGTAGCCGTGGCGGTCGGAAGATATGCGCTTTTCACCAGTTTGCTGCTCAATGATTTCTGCATTTTATCTCTCCTTGCATTGTTCTAGTCGATTGGGGCGAGGGGCCACACGAAGCTCCGGTACAAGGCCGGTATTTTGCTCGGCGCTCCTCGCCCCTATCAACCCACCTTTATTAAGTACCACTGATGCCCTTGATGACCACAAACGTGGCCGGAAGCATGGGGCCGCCGCCGAAGTGTTTGAGCACTCGGATACCAATTTGGCCCTTGGTCCAGGCGTCGCCGCCCTCGCGGGTGACCTCGACGATCAGGTTAGCGCTCTCCAGGACCTTGTAGCGAGTCCAATCGCCACCGATCAGGTACGTCTCGTTACTGCCAGGATAGGTGCCAACACCGACCGTGGTGGTCTGGAGCAGCGGGATACCACCGAGGTCCAGGACGTTGTCGCCCAGGTTGCCATGCTGGCCGGTCTGCGGGAATAGGTAGCGACCCTCGGCATCCTTCAGCTTGCTGATCTTCCAGCCCAGGGCCGGGTCGCTCACCCAGCGGGTGACGCGGCCGTTGACCGCGCGGACCTGGTAGACGGCGTTGGCGATGTCGTCCTGGTCAATCTCGCCCGACAGGTCCGTGCTGTTGACCCGCGGCTGGTACAGCAGGCCCAGCGCTTGCGTGCCGCCAAGGCCTCGGAGAATCTGCGCGTCCTCGTCCAAGGCGATCTGAGTGACGATGTCGGTGCGAATCTCGTCCTCGATGTTGATGTCGGCGTCCATGCTCAGTTCAATGGACGCGTACACGAGCACCGACATGCGGTGCGAGTCAATCGTGCCCTTGTCGTAGTCTTTAGTGTCGTTGGCAGTCAGGGTGTCGTTCTCACCGTCGTGCGTGACCGTCGGCGCGGCGCCCTGGACGCGGTAGGACAGCTTCTTAAACCCGCTGGAGGCCTGGACCGAGCATCCCAGCCGCCGCCACACCGACTCGGCCTGGAGCCGGGGAATGAGGGTCGTCATAATGACGTCCGGCACGAACAGCCCGCCGCGGCTCTCGCTGGTCTCGCCCAGGGCCTTGGCGTAGTTGCGGTATTTCTGCCAGACCCGCTTCTCCAGATCAGCGCCTTTCCAAATGCCGAAGCAACCGCCACGGATGTACTTGGCGATGCTGACGTTCTCGGCCGTGAGCTTGATTTCGGAGTCGTCCGCGACGGTCATGCTGCCATCGTGGGCGTCGGCCGTGTGGACCGTGGTAAGACCCTTAGCAATCTTGGCCTTAATCGCGGTTTTGCGCCGATCAAAGTCGGCTTTCTTCATGAAATACGTCATTTCTGGTCTCCTCTGTTAGGGCGCCTCGTCGGCTTCCTTGACCGCATCCTCATTAGCCTCGGCGGCTATGGCAGCCAGGGCGTCGTCTTCTGTTTCGAACTTCACTTCGTCACCGGCCGCCACGGCGGCCTCGTGTTGCGCGGCCTCTTTGGCGGCCTGGTCCGCAGCCGCCTGGCGCTGCTTGTCCGCCGTTTCCAGGGCCGTGACCTTACCGGCCACCGCACCCATGGCCTCCACCAGCTTGTCCAGTTTACTCGTGACCTCTGTTAGGTCCACGGTCGGTGCCGGCGGAACAACCCCGTCCTGAGTGACTTGCTCTGGCACGGTTGCGCCCTCCTCTTTGGCGACCGGCTCGCCCGGGGATGCCTGGGCCGCTCCGATCAGATTCTCCACGCTCCTCCGCAATTGCGGCGGCAGCTCATCCATGTATGCCTGCACGGTGCTAATATCGTCAGGGTCAATATGATTAGCGGCCTTGGCCACGGAGACGTTAGCCGCCTCTTCGTTCAGGGCCTTGTATAGGGCATAGGTGTGTGAGGGTTTGAAGCCGTCAGCGGATTCTGCGGCCCCTTGGGTATAGACGCAATAAAGATTAACGGACTCGCCGCCGGGGGCGGCCGACAGGGTAAACGATTCCATGTCGGCGATGGCCTTGCCGTTGATGCTCAGCGAGCTGCCCTCGGCCGTACCATCGCTCTCGAACTCGACCCGCAGCGATTTGAACTTCTTCTCAAACGCAGAACTAGCGGCGGCGTCGGCGGCCTTCCAGAACATAAACTGCCGGCGGGTTGCTGGCTCGTCCACGATACTGACTTCCTCTACGGCTATGTTCGTTAGCTTTTTGGGTCTTGACATAAATAGGGCATCCTAGACCGAAATCGCCAATAGGAGCGGCAGGCACTTCCTCCCTCC
>DATKUP010000022.1:0-1039 GCA_035530575.1 Thiobacillus sp.
CCCGGCAGGGGCTACGAAGGCGGCACCAACACAAGCGGTTTCAAACCGTGGCAGCAAGATCTATACGCCCGAGGACCCGGGCGGGTGGAACAGGATGAGGTACGAAGAAAACCAAAGCCCCGGAGGCATTCACACGGGCGAGGCCCGGAACCAGCTCGACCACGATCGAATCAAAAAGCAGCGCGGCCTCGAAGGGCTGACACCCGCTGAGCGGCGCGCAATGGCGCCGGAGACGCCCGCAGAGCAGAAGGCGCGGGAAAGGCCGGGCAAGTGGCAGGACCAGCAAGACCAGGAAGAGTAACATGACGCCACGAATGGGCGACACGGCATATAACCACGGCCGCAGGCTGGACACGATACCCATCCGCCCGATCGTCCTGGAGGCCGGGGCGGGCATGGGCGTAGCCTACGCGCTGCCGGCCATATCCGCGAGCAACCCCACTGGCGGCCCGACCACAGTCGTCGGCGACCGGGTGGCCATCACCGGTGGCCCGTTGCCTAGCCTGACAACTTATTGCAGCGTCGTCCCCGTTTCGCTGTCGGTTGTCTCAACCCGGTCCGTTACGGACCGGGTTGGTGCATGGACTGGTACTTCTGAAATGAAGCTGCTTTTCTACTCTGGGCCAAGCCCGGCCCCACAGGTCGGATCTGCGACGCTGTACGTAACCAAGACCTCGCAGAATGCCTCCATTAGGTACGTCGTTTCCAACGCCGAATCCGGGAACGCAGATAGCGATGTTTTTTCAAGAACCATTGCCTATGCGGGCGCGACCCATGTTGCGATACAATGCGTCGTCACAAAGACAACTATTGTTGGGTCGTATAAACTCCTGTTTTCGTGGAATCTAACATGATGACCCGATCGCCAAACAGACGGATCCGTCCAGTCATAGTCGCCGGGGCAGGCGAAGGACGAATCATGCTCGAGGAATATGATTTTGAAACCGGCGGCGATTATGAGGCCGGATACAACAAGAGCTGGTACCGACGCCTGACCGACCCGGTTACGCCAGGAGATGATATCACGCTCATTGGCACG
>DATKUP010000023.1:0-3295 GCA_035530575.1 Thiobacillus sp.
TATTGGGCCATTTATTCCAATCCTTTTTCATCGGTGAAACTGCGTTGGCTTCCTTGCTCGCTCCTAGCCGTACTATTTGTACTGTCAGCGTCGCTCGCTCGTCGCCGCCTTGTTTGACCTTCGAAATAGAATTGGAAAGAATGAGTTGGAAGATGCGCGAGTTTAACCCAATTCGCCGCAGCGTTTAAGCTGCGGCTCATGCGCAATTTCGTTCTACTGCCGTTTGCTGCTCATGCTGACAATCAGCACGCCTGCCAGCACCAGCGCCGCACCGATGATTTTCAGCAGCGAGAGTTGCTCACCGAGGAACACATAGGCCATGCCGATGGTGCTGACCGGCCCGATCGAGCCGATCAGCGAGGCGCTGCCCGAACCGATGCGGCGGATCGCGTAGGAGAGCAGGAACACCGGCAGCACCGTGGAGAACAGCGCCATCCCGATCGAGAGCTCGTATACCCGCAACGGCAAATCGAGCGCGCTCAGCGGGCGCGTGATGCCGAATTGCAACAGGCTGGCGGCGCTCGCCACCACCATCGCATAGGCGGTGAAACGGGCCGTGCCGATGCGCTTGATGACATGGCCGGCCCCGACCAGGTAGGTCGAGTAGGACAGGGTGCTGAGGAATACCAGCAACGTGCCCAGCACGACGCTGCCGCCCTCGCGCACCCCGGCAGCGTGCACGAACACCAGCGCGATTCCGCCATAGCTGAGCGCCATTGCGACCAGCACCCTGCCGCCGATGGGGCGCTTGTAGAGCAGCGCGGTGAGGATCACCGTCATGGTCGGGTAGAGGAACAGGATCAGCCGTTCGAGACCCGCCGTGATGTATTGCAGCCCGAGAAAATCCAGGAAGCTGGACAGGTAGTAGCCGACCAAACCAAGGGCCAGCACCAGCAGCTTGTCCTGTGTGCCGAGCGGTTCGGCGTGGTGCAGCCAGGCCCAGATCGCGACACCGATGAAAAACGGCACCGAGAATGCCATGCGCAGTGCCAGCAGGGTGATCGCGTCGACATGGTCGAGATAGGCCAGCTTGACCAGGATGGCCTTGGCCGAAAAGCCGACCGCAGCAAGCAGCGCAAAGATCACGCCGAGTATCACATCGCGATTGATTGAAACGCATGTTGCCGAAGTTGCCATGATCTGGACCCTGAAATGGTGTGGTGCGGGTCTTGGGCAAACATGAGGCATTGCGGCCAAACGAAACCCTGATCGAATTCCCCGACGGAATCCTGGGATCAGACCCGCAGTTGCCCGGTTAAAAATTGATTGTGTTAGTACGGGAGCGCGCTGCGGTATTGGGATAGCTTCCCGCGCCACAGTCGTTTGGAGAGGATGGATGTTGCAGCGATGAGTTGTTGCGTGTTCATGGAACGAGAATATACGGGGGCGGAATCGGATAGTCAATTCGGACCGGTTGCCCGGCAAAAAATTCCGGCGTCGGAGGCCCGAATCTATTCCGCCAGCGTCGGGTACAGCCGCACCGCGATGAACAGCATCAACGCGAACACGCCGAGCAATACCGAAAAATCGACGGCGTAGCCGTGCACGCTTTCACCGCCCCGGATCATCAGTCCGCGCAGCGCGTCGATCAGGTAAGTGAGCGGATTGAGTTGCGCGACCACGCGCAGCCAGGGCGGCATGAGGTCCAGCGGGTAGATCGCGTTGCTCGCGAAAAACAACGGCATGGTCATCAGCTGGCCGATGCCCATGAATCGTTCCCGGGTTTTCACGATGCAGGCGATGATCAGCGAGAACGTGGCAAATATTCCCGATCCGAGCATCACGGCGGCCAGCACCGCAAGGATCGCGAGCGGATCGCCCCGCAGCGAAACATGCATCACGAGCGCGAGCAGGAATATCACCACGGCTTGCAGTATGCCGCGAAATCCGGCCGCGATTGCCTTGCCGAACACCAGCGAGAAACGCAGGGCCGGGCTCACCAGCAGTTTGTGCACCACGCCGAGATCGCGCTCCCAGATAACCGCGATGCCGTAGAAGATCGCGCTGAACAGCACGCTCTGCGCGAGGATGCCGGGGGTAATGAAGGCGATGTAGCTCAGCTGGCCGGTGTGGATACCGCGCACCTGCGCGAGTACCTGGCCGAACACCACCAGCCACAGCACCGGTTGTATTGCGCGGGAGATGATTTCGGTCGGGTCGCGAATCAGCTTGACCATTTCGACCTGCACAATTGCCGCGCTTTCGCGGATAAGCCGTTCCATTTTGTCGTCCCTCAGCCCGTCATCTTCAACCAAGCCGCCGCGCGGTTCGGCGGGTCTGGGCGACCTCGCTGAAGGAGCCGCTTTCGTGTATCAGGCCGCCCGCGTAATGCACGAACACATCATCCATCGTTGCGTCCCTGCCCAGTTCGGCGCCGAGCGACGCGCGCAATTCGGCCGGCTTGCCGACCACGCTGATCCGGCCGCTATGCATGATCGCCAGTTCGTCGGATAGCGTCTCGGCTTCTTCCATGTCGTGCGTGGTGATCAGGACGGTCATGCCGTAGTCGTGCCTGAGACTCAGCAGGCGGTCCCACACCAGGCGGCGCGCAACCGGGTCCAGCCCGATGGTCGGCTCGTCGAGAAACAGGATGGCGGGGCGGTGCAGCATCGCCTGGGCAAGCTCCAGTCTGCGGATCATGCCGCCCGAATAGGTGCGCACCAGCCGGCTCGAAGAATCGGCGAGACCCATGAATTCAAGAGCATTGGCGATACGTTCACTCCTGACTTTCGGCGGCAGCCCGTAGAGTTTTCCCGACAGGCGCAGGTTCTCGTAACCGGTCAGCGCGCCGTCGGCCGATACCAGTTGCGACACATAGCCGATGCGCCGCCGGACCTCTCCAGGAGATTTGGTGATGTCGTATCCGCCGACTTCGGCCGAGCCGGATGTTGGCGACAGCAGCGTGGTGAGCATTTTGATCAGGGTGCTTTTCCCCGCACCATTGGCGCCGAGCAGGCCGTAGATTTCACCATAGGGAATGTTCAGTTCGATACTGTCCGCAGCAGTCAGATTGCCGAAGCGCCGGGTCAGCGCGGATGTCTTGATGGCGAAGCCGTCAGGCGTGTCGGGTGAGGCGTTGTCCATGTGGGGCGAATCGGCGAATATCGGGCAGGTCAATATGAATGCGGCATTGTAGCGGGTTGAAGGTTGCCGGAACAACAAGGGTAATGTGTTGTAACAAATTCGGGGCAATCACGCTGCATCAAATGAATAGCCGGTAGACCAGCAGGTTAACCAGTGTCAACGGTGCGCCCACAGCCAGGAAGTGCCAGAAACCCAGGTGTTCGCCGCGCCG
>DATKUP010000024.1:0-3257 GCA_035530575.1 Thiobacillus sp.
GACGTCTCACTCACCGGCGACGTCACCCACACCGGCGACGAGACCTTCACCGGAGACCAAACCATCGACGGCACCCTCACCGTCAACGGCGACATCACCCTGGAGAACGACGAGACTCTCTCAAACGCAACCAACGGCTCCATCACCGCGACCGTCGCATCCGATGGATTCCTCTGGGTCTCGACCGGCAACCTGCGTGTCGGCGACGAAACGCCCGACGGCACCCTCAACGGAGAGGACGCCTACATCGAAGGATTCCTCGAAGTCGACGGAGCCGCCGATTTCGACTCTACCGCCGATTTCGCCAGCACCGTCGCCATAGCCGGCAACATCTCCGACGGCGACAGCGCCGTCACCATCGCCGATAACGCCATGGTCGACGGGGCCGCGGACGCCGTGCAACTCACCGTTCAGGGTCACAGCACACAATCGAACAACCCGGACCTCCTGGTCGTCGAGACCTCCGCCGGAACCGACCTCTTCGCCGTGAACAACTCCGGCGTCGTCGACATCGACGGATCTGTCACGGTCGACCAGACCGGGACCGGAAGCCAGGTATACTCCACCATCACCAGCAACGGCACCACCTCAGCCCGCGCCCTGCGCGGTAAGGCACAAGGCACCTCCGGCACCACCGGCGACCTCGTCGGAGTCTACGGAATCGCCACAGTCGACACCACCGCAACGGTACAGGACGCCTCAACCATCGCCGCATCAATGAACTGGGCCGAGGTCCTCAAGGCCTCAGGCACGGTCACCGTGTGTGCCACCGGCGGAGGATGTGTCTTCGCCGCCGAACGAAACATCGTCGAACTGGCGCAGGATATGACCGGCGTCAGCGGACGCGCATCGGCGATCAGTTACAACGAGGCCTGGAACAACGCCGCCGGTGGCGACCTGCACTATGGCGTGTTCGTGCTGAACAACCAACAAACCGGAAACGGCGACATCGGGGCAGCCTTCGCCGCCGAGTCCGGCGACTGGAACGCCGACGGCGGAGCAGACTTCGACTACATCCTGGACGCCAACAACGCAGTCATAGACAGCGGAGGCGCCGAGATCCGAGGCACGAACGGAGAGACGCTCTCCAACGCCACGGACACCACGTGGGTCATCGGAGGATTCACGACCGCCGCCGAACAGACCGCCGAGGTCGTCACCAGCGGCAGTACGATCGTCGCCACAGGCACCTACCAGCCCATCACGTCCGCCACCGCCCTCACCACCTCCGCCACCACCGCCATCGCCGACGGTGTCGTCAACGGCCAGATCCTCGTCCTGGTCAACGAGAACGCCTCCGACGCCATCACCATCAAGAACGGCGCCAACACGCACCTCACCGCCGACGTCGCGCTCGGCAACGACGACACGTTGACGCTGATGTGGGACGGCGCGGATTGGCTCGAGATCGCCACGTCGGACAACTCCTGAACCCACGATGAAAGTTGTAGCGTACTGCGCGGCCAGTTTCCGCGATAGCGTATCCAAGGCGGCGGGGGTAGAGCCTCTGCTCGCGCCGCCTTGGACCAAAGACACGATCACGCCGGCGCACCTGGACCAGCCGGATTTGCTGTACGTGAAACTGCACGGCATCCCGGGGCAACCGTTCTGGTACGGGGACCACTGGCAGACCGCCCTGGACACCGACACTATAGACAAGCTGGACCTATCCCGCACCATCGTTTTCGTCGCCAACTGCCACACGTTTCAACAGCGAGAGGACGGGATCCAGAAAAGCCCGATGCTCCAGGCACTCCTACAGGCTGGCGCGCAGGCCGTGGTCGGCGGACCTGACCAGAACTATGCCAAGTCCCACAAGATGCACGGCGCGGACCTACTCGGCTTCTACTTCCGTATCGCCCTATCCTGTCACTGTCCGCCCGTCTGGGCGTTCCGAATCGCCCGGGCCACGTTGGCAGCCAGGCCGTACCAGGACCTGGCCACCGCCGACACACTCGCCTTTCATTGTTTCACCCAGGAGGATGCATGATCGTATACCAACCCGGCCACTGGGTGCCGCACGGAGACGCAATCGCTCGCCTTATCCAACTCTACAGCGTCCCAGAGCACGAACGTGACGATGACTGGGCCACCGAGGAGAAAACCATCCGCGACCTGCTCAATGACCGCCAATCCACCCACCGAGGCCCACAGCAACTCACACTGGAGGACCTATGATCGACCGTATACAATTCTCAACCGGCCCAGCCGTCGGAGCCAACGGTTCGGCCACCGCCACCGCATACAGCCCCCACGTCTCCGGACAGGTGCTGGCCGCCAAAGTCGAGTACGTGGACACGCCACCGGCCGGGACCACGCTCTTCGACCTGTACGACGAGAATCTACCGGACGAATCCATCGTCGACCTGGGACCGGCCGCGACTGACCTCGTCATCTATCCCCGGCGGCTGGCACAGGACAGCGCCGACAACGACCTCACCGGATGGTACACGCCCTACGTCGTTCACGGCCGGCTGGTCGCCACCATCGCCGAGGCCAACGCCAACGATTCGGTAACCGTCACAGTGTGGGTACAAAGATAAACACACCATGCCAACCGTCACGCCCCAGGAATCATCCAATTACGACTCGGCTCTTACCTACCCCCCCGGCATCTTTGCCAGCCCCAACTCCGACGGTCACTACATCGGGAACGACTCGGACTGGAACCACGCCGCCCTCCGAGTGCAACTCAACATTCCGCCGGCCGCCACCATCACGAACGCCTACATCACCTTCACCGCCAACAAAAACCTGTCCACCGACACCGTCCGCACCAACATACACTATCAGGACGCAGACGACCCTGCCGATTTCTCCGCCGACGATTACGCGTCATTCGAGGCCCGAACCAGGTCCGCCACGAGCGTGACCTGGGACTTTACCACAGACTGGGTCGACACCAATACATACAACACAGCCGACATCACCGCCCTGATCCAGGCCCTCGTAAACGAGGCCTACTGGACCCAAAACGACCACTGCGTCCTCTTCGTCGAGGACGACGGAAGTGACACCGGCGCGCACCGGCGCGCCCACAACTACTGGACCGACCCCTCCAGCGCACCAATTCTCACAGTCGACTACTCCACCGCCGGCGGCCAACCCGTCAGTCTGCGAGCCACCACTGTGCCGCATCTGCGACAGTGGCACCCCAGGGTAGCATCGTGAGAGTCGCCCACGTCGCAGTCGTCACACCACACCGCGCCGGATTGTACGAGACCACACGCGACCTGGTCGCCGCCGAGCGCGCGGCC
>DATKUP010000025.1:0-1197 GCA_035530575.1 Thiobacillus sp.
TACGGTCTCTGTGGCCGTTAAGGCGCTGTAGAGCTTGTAGGCGCAGATGTTATCGATCGTCTCGGCGGCGTTGATCGCGATGAGCCTGTTTTTCACCTCGACGACACCGAGGATCGCGGTCTCGCGGATTCCCTGCATGGATGCCAGGAAATTGCCGTACTCATACGCCGTCACGGAAATCTGGCTGTCGGTCATCGTCTCGGGTGTGGGATCCGTGAGGTCGTACGTGCCGGTCAGTAGGTGATCGGTTGCGCCGGAACTGAGCTTATCCCAAATCGTGAATGTCGCGACGCGGCTCTTCTCCTCGATATTCTCCTGATCGAAGAACTGAGGATGGATCACCATCGCCGCGGCGGCCGTCCGGATTTTCGCGTTGAATCGGGTCTGATCGAGATCCGACAGCTCGGTGTATCCCATTACTGCCATTTTTCACCCCCGTGTTATATAGGCTGCTCACCTCCCGGGGGCTTCTGGCCGCGTAGATCGTAAAGCTGTTTATCGAGAGCAGCGATCTCGGCCGGCGTCTGCGCTTTGGCATACTTCTGCATGAGTTCGGCTTCAAAGTTTCCGGCGCCGGGCGTTTCGACTGGCGGTGCAGAGCCCACGGGGGGCGTTACTGTCCCGGGTGCGGCCGGACCGGCGGCCTTTACGATCCCGGGGTTCTCCTTGATGAGTTTCTGCACCGCTTCATCAATCTGGCTTTCCTCGGTGATTCCGTGATTCCATGCTTCCGCCGTGAACTTCACACCCTTCTCGTCGAGCTTGCGCTGGATTTTCGCGTTCAGGTTCGCGGCTTTGAGTTTCAGGTTCTCCTCCTTGAGGGTCACGTTCTCCTTTTCCGCCTTCTCCTTATCGCTCAGATCCTTCGCCTCGGCTGCGTCGAGCTTGGTTTTCAGGTCCTTGTTCGTCGCATCGAGACCCATTTTTGCTTTGATAACGGCCTCGATATCGGCGGTGGTGAATACGTTATTACCGATCCTGATCGACTGAACGGGCTGCGCGTTTTGACTCCCCGCGTCTGGGGAGGGAGTGCCACTTCCAGGGCTCGGGGCGGCCGGTGCGGTGATCCGCGTGGGATCGCCAGCACCCCCCGTGCCTTGGTTTCCTGCGCCGACTCCGGGCGCTACGGGTTTTTGAGCCTGCCCGCCTCCAGGCGTATCGACCATGTTAAACTCCTTTCAGTAGTCTGTTGAATGC
>DATKUP010000026.1:0-1134 GCA_035530575.1 Thiobacillus sp.
GCGATAAACAATGAATATCCCAAGCCGCAAGCCCTTGAATTGCACCAATTGATCCTGCGGGCCTTGGACGGCGAAGCGAAAAGGCTGGCACGGGATCTCCAGGGAACTGAGTAGACATGGCCGATGAATCGCAGCATATCACCTTCAGCCGGGCCTCGTGGATGCTCATCCGCCAGGCGTTCCTGATGATCGTGGATGCCCTGGAGCGCGAACTGGACGTGACGCCACGGACGGCGGAGCTGCGGAAGGACATGAAGCGGGAGCGTAGGGAGCAACCCTAGAAGGGAGTGCGAAGTGTTGTATGGCATCAGGCACGGCTGGAACCAAGACGGTGAGGTAGGCACGTGGCAATGGTTACGACTCACAACCGGGGAAGTATTCTGGACGGACCAGATGCCCGTGGCATTGGCACAATTGGAGGCGCTGGAACAGTTCGCTGCCTCCTCGGATGCGGGCAACCATGAAGAATTCCACATCGACTATCTGCCGAAGCAGAAATCCGACGCTTTCGTAACGACATTTGAGGGCGAACCGATCTAATCGCCCATTGAAGTAACAACCGCATACCAGGCAGTCCGATAGGAACGCCGCCTTTCTGGCAGCAGTGGGGAAACCCACCGCCGCCGGGCAAGCGGCGTTTTTGCGTTTCAGGAGGTGACATAAGTGCCAGAACCAAAAGCAGGAGAGACACAAAAGGAATTCGTTGCGCGGTGCATCCCTGCGCTGATTGACGAGGGCAAGGAGCAGGACGAGGCTGTGGCCGTGTGCAACTCCATGTGGGAGAAGGCGCAGGAGGGGAAGGCCATCGGCGCTGACGAATTGCCCGGCGAGGATACCAACACCTGCGCCGTCAAATTCCTGCGCGACGAGGACGAGGGCGCCGTGGTGGGCGGCTACATCGCCCTGTGGGGCAACGCGGAGACGAAAGACTTGCAAGGCGACTACTTCACGCCCGACACGTGGCTGGGGCTGACTGAGTACCCGACGGTGCCCGCGCTGTTCCATCACGGGCTGGACGAGAAGGTGGGCCTGAGCGTCATCGGCCGGCGGGTGAAAAGCGGCGTGGACGAAGTGGGCGCGTGGGTGGAGGACTGGCTGGACAAGGGCAACCAGTACTGGAAGATGGTGCGCCCG
>DATKUP010000027.1:0-1556 GCA_035530575.1 Thiobacillus sp.
GCTTCAATCTTCGCATTAAGCGCTTCAAACTTCTTAGCGATATCCTCCGTAATAGTACCACCAGCACCTTCTAGAGCAACACAAATATCGAGCCAATCTTTATGTATATCCTTGGCAAACTTTTGAACTTCACTTTCCACAGTCTTTTCAACGGGCTTTAAGAATGAAAACATGTGCTTTATCTCCTCTTGCGCGGTTTCCCGCAGAACTATAGGCGACACTCGTCGCTTGAAAATCTTCCACCACATATCTATATTATAACATACTATTTGGTATTTCACAACCTATATGTGATACATGTCAAGGGGTAAAGTTAGTTCATGTTATCAGTATAAGAAATAAAAAGTGCTCTAAGCGGTATTTTTTGCTGCGCGTAGTACCTTTTTGAACGAACTTACCACGATGCGTGATGTTTATGCCATATTTATTATTATTTGGTGCCACGATGCGTGATGTTTGTTACTTGTCGATCGTCGTGCTTATCGTATTACTGTATAAGGAATACATATCTTTCCTACTATCAGAGAATTAGGGCGCGCGTGGCACACATCTCTAGACTGTCCAAGGGCCATACTATATCCAATGTCTCTAATATCTGCACTATATCAATCGTCGTATGTTATATGCTATATGCTATATGTTATATGTTATATGTTATATGTTATATGTTATATGTTATATGTTATATGTTATATGTATGATGTATGTATATATGTATATATGATGTATGATATATGATATATGATGTATGATGTATGATGTATGATATATGATGTATATCAATAATATCTCCATAAACGTCAAACAATCTAATAGGTCGAGAGTACGACGCGCGCCAGGACAGGTTTATAGCGCGGCACACAACAGAACAGGCGCAGGTACGACGCGCGTCGTACAACAGAACAATCTAATAGGCCGCAGGTACGAGGTACAACGCGCGGTGTACAACAGAACAACCGCAGGTACGACGCGCGCCATGGGAGAAACACCTAAACCCTTAAGGTAGCTTGTAGGGTAGTGCTATCTATTTATTTTCTTTATCTTTCTTAGACTCCAACCTATAACGACGCACCAAAAAGGTACTCGGCGCAGTTTCGTGAAGTGCGCTAAGCGCCGCTTACAAAAATATACTCGATAAATCCTTACCGTACAGTGAATTACGAAGAGGACCTTAGTATTTTTACCCAATCGACAGGGGTGATTTCGCCTTTTCGAGATAACACATATATGTGTTAATGCCCTTTTTGTAAAATCGCCCCTGTCGATTGGGGGAAAATACTAAGGTCCTCTCGTAACTACTTACTACACAACAAACTGCAGAACAAAAATCTACTAGCGCGGTGTCATCACCGCCCCTCTATAGGGCGCTAATTTTTGTAAAGTATCGAGCATTATTTATCCATTGTAACACGTCCCACGTCCCACGGCGCGTGATTCTTTGCGGTTACAGCGCTCTTGACGTTCTCGTCATTTTATGCTAGGCTTCTTTTTATCATTACCCGAGGAGTGTACTATGGGCGGAACTGTGGAGAAAACGGCGCTTGCGCGTGAGAAGC
>DATKUP010000028.1:0-179679 GCA_035530575.1 Thiobacillus sp.
CAGTAAGCGAAGGCGAGAATTCGGTATCGTAGAGATTTTCGACTTGTACTTCGTGTCCGGATTCGGTCAACGCTTGGATAGCGGATCGGGCCAAGGAATGGCACAGGCTGTCGGCAATTGGATGGGCGACTACGACAAGACACTTCATGTTGAAAATGGCCACGTGATACGGTGCTCATGCTGGCTAACGCTAGAGTTAAGCGGCGCGCGGCTTTTCGCGCGTCCGCTTGGACGACGGGTTAGGCTTGTGCTGGCGCTTGCTAGCCATAAGCACTATGAGCACAGAAAAAGCGCTTAACGAGATCGTGACAGGAAGGAACCATGGCTTGCTGGACCATGCCAGCAGGTTAAGGCCTGCTGACAAGGAGAGTGCAAGGAGCCCCAAGGACCCGATTGCCGTGATCGCGGCAGCTATCACAGCAGCGCGAATGCTCATTCTTTTCGACATCGACACGATCTCATTTAAAGCCTAACGCCATGTTCCGCTGCCACGGAACGTGGTCGGCTTGAACTACTAGTTAGGCTGCGGGTGCATTGTTGCTCCCTACTTCGGCCGGTGGAACCATCCCAATTATGCTGTGTCCGGGATAGAGCTTCTGTGTTTCAGACTTAATCTTGTTGATGTGCTCTTTACATCCCGCAAGTACATTGTCGATCCCTTCCACCATGAAAGTCGTGCTCATTTGTAGCGTCGTTGCCAGGCGCTGCCCCAAAGCAGCCTCAATCTGTTGGAGAGTGACTTGCTCGCCAATTTGTTGCGAAAGTCGCTCAACGGTGGGTTGAAGTACTTCCACATGCATAGTCGATCTTTGTTTAATGACATCGAGTGTCGAGGCGATTTCCTGCTCTACTAGAGATAGCGTCCCGAGGAGATTTGGATCTGATGAGCTGAAAAGAAAGGATATGGTGTCGTAGTTAAACTTTGGTGGCTCCCATGACATGCCGGCAACGGGCATGATCATCAGATGACGCTCCGTCTTATCTCTGTGTTCGTCAACAAACTGCCGCTTTATGGCGGTGAATTTATTGAACGTTCTCGCAAGTTCGAAGATCACAGAATTTGCAGCCTTTACATCCGTCGCATCAGAGGCGCGCTTATCTTTCTCGTTCTGAAGCTTGAATGCATACTTTGCGCCGAAGTATGCAGCAGCTAGGGTTGCTAATGATGCGACAAGTATTTCTATCACTTTCGTGATGATCTCAATGCATGTCATATGAGGCCTGCGACGAAGGTTGGAGCAACGCAATTCCTGAATTGGTCGGCGGCGGAGCCGTCCACCTGAACGAATGGCTACGCTATTTGTGGCTAATGCACGCTGACAGCACATTGGCTCCGAACGCGCCCCAGCTTATGATGAAGAGCGTAACCAAGGCACTCGCCATTTCTTTGCCTTGCACGCACTGATCTGTGGTGCATTGTGCTTGAACGCCGAGGAACACAGGCAGCAGGAGGACAGCCGCGACTGCACCGGCCAAGAAAATTGCGCCACCAATCATCGACGCTCGTTCAGACTTGAACTTCTGAATGAGAATAAACGCTACACCTGTAATGATTGCCCACGCGAGTATTGCAAGGATAATACGGCACAGCATACGACCTCCAATTTTGTAGCCTAACGCTGGAATTGAGCGGCGGCGAAGCCGTCCGCCTCGAATGAGTGGTTAGGGCCCACTACCTCGTGATGCCCAGCGAAGGATAGTTGATAGGCTTGTACAAATCATGATTTGCTTTGGACCCAGACGCCTCTGCATGCGCGCGCTCCATGGCCTGAATCGCGAGTTGGTGTGCTGCCGCTTGCGCGTGATACGCGCGAACAACAGAGATGGAAACCGCGATTGAGCCAACTGTTGTGGTGAGCAAAAGCAAAACTAGCCGGATGAGGAAAACTTGCTCAGGCAGGGCCGGAAGAAATGACGCTGGGAGAATTGATGGTGCTGCGAACGCAGACCCAGCAAGAAACACCGTTGCCATGGCAAGGCGTCGCGACCATTTTGTAGGGAGAAGATCTTCTAGCCAATTCTCGAAGAACATGAGGTGGGGCCTAACGTGCAATATACACTTTAGAAGGTGTATATATAGCTTCAAACAAGGTGTATAAAGCCGGCATGTGTTTCATGATCTGTTTGATTTGTATGACTTCCCGTTATCAATAGGGGGATATATGCCGCCAGCAGACACACCTTTCGTCCCTGCCCCCAAACTGCTCGACCAAGTGCGTGACCGGATTCGGGTCAAGCACTACAGCATCCGTACAGAAACGCAATATGTTCAATGGATTAGACGCTTTATTCTGTTCCACGGCAAGCGTCACCCGCGCGACCTCTCCGCGCCGGAAGTTGAAGCGTTTCTGACGCATCTGGCGGTGGAGGGCAATGTGGCGGCGGCGACGCAGAATCAGGCTTTGTCGGCGTTGCTTTTTCTGTACCGCGAGGTGCTGGGTATCGAGTTGCCCTGGCTGGACAAGGTGACACGCGCCAAGCGCCCGCGGCATTTGCCAGTGGTGTTGACGCGCGACGAGGTGCGGGCGGTGCTGGGCAAAATGGAGGGAGTGTACGGCCTGCTGGCGCGGCTGCTTTATGGAACGGGGATGCGGCTGATGGAGGTGATCCGGTTGCGGGTGAAGGATGTGGAATTCACGCGTGGCGAGATCGTGGTGCGCGATGGCAAGGGGGCTAAAGATCGGGTGACGATGCTGCCCGAATCGGTGAAGGCTGATTTGCTCGCGCATCTGACATGGCGGCGCGAATTGTTCGAGCGGGATTTACAGGCAGGCAAGGCCTCGGTTTACCTGCCGGATGCACTGGCGCGCAAGTACCCGAATGCGCCGACGGAGTGGGGCTGGCAGTATGTATTTCCATCCGGCAGTTATTCGATCGACCCGCGCAGTGGCGAGGAGTGGCGGCATCATCTGGACGAAAAGCTGCTGCAACGGGCGATGAAGCGGGCGGTGCAGGCGGCGGGCCTGGTCAAGCCGGCAACGCCGCACACGCTACGACACTCGTTCGCCACGCATCTGCTGGAGCGCGGACAGGATATCCGAACGATCCAGGAGCTGCTGGGCCACAAGGATGTGGCGACGACGATGGTTTATACGCACGTCATGAACAAGGGTGGGCTTGGGGTGACAAGCCCGCTGGACTTATGACAGACGAGGATTACATGCGCGCTGCGCTCGAACTGGCCCAGCAGGGCTGGGACGCGGGCGAGGTGCCGGTGGGGGCGCTGGTGGTGTGCGGCGGGGAAATCGTCGGACAGGGATACAACCAGCCGATTTCCAGCCACGACCCGACGGCGCATGCCGAGGTGATGGCGCTGCGCGATGCGTCAGCGCGCCTGGGCAACTATCGGCTGGTGGGCTGCACGCTGTATGTGACGATGGAGCCGTGCGTGATGTGCGCGGGGGCGATTCTGCATGCGCGGGTGGCGCGGGTGGTGTACGGTGCGCGCGAATACAAGACCGGTGCGCACGGCAGCATCATCGATGTGTTTGCCGAGCCGCGCCTGAACTACCATTGTGAAATCGTCGGCGGGGTGCTGGCGGACGAATGCGCGGCGATGATCTCGGGCTTTTTCGAGGCGCGCCGGCAGCAGAAGAAGGAAGCGATGCCATGAGCGGCCTGATGATCGAGGTGGATATCCGCCTGCAGCAGTTATACCTGTGGGAGCCTTTTCCGGATGGCGACATGTTGATCCGCCAGTATCCGGTTTCCACCGCGGCCAACGGCGCGGGAGAGCAGACCGGCAGCTATTGCACGCCGCGCGGGCGACACCGTATTGCGGAGAAGATCGGTGCGGGCGCGCCGCTGTGTGCGGCATTCAAGTCGCGCGAATGGACCGGGGAAATCTGGACGCCGGAACTGGACGCCGAAAACCCGGGGCGCGACTGGATCCTGACCCGCATTCTGTGGCTGGAAGGGCTGGAGCCGGGCAAGAACCAGGGCGGCACGGTGGACACCCGCAACCGCTATATCTACATCCACGGCACCCACGAGGAACACAGGATCGGCACCCCGGCGTCGCACGGCTGCATCCGCATGAAGAATGCGGATGTGGCGGAACTGTTCGATCTGGTGAAAGTGGGAACCGAGGTCAGGATTTCGTAGCGATCAACCCGGGGTGATCCTCAGGGCGAGAGGCTTTGGGTAGGGTGCACTCCGTGCACCTTCGGGCGTCATTCGGTGTACAGAACGACTTCAACCGCCGCGCACCGATCCGCCCGCGAAAGATCAACCGACTTCACCGACCAGGGCGATTTTCATCCAGGATGCAAAAGCGTGTCGCCCGCACGTTCAAACCACCGAAAACCCCACCAGCGCAATCTCGTCGCCGTCCTTGACCGGCGCGGATTTTTCGGCGAACTGCTTGTTGACGGTGATGTTGAGCTTGGGGTTGCCGAGCAGCATTTTTTTCCACATATCGCCGCGTCTGGACAGCACGAACAGCAGGCGCTCGATGTCGGTCACGTCGGGCGGCAGGGCGATCTCATCGGAGGCCATGCCGAGGGTTTCGACCAGGTCGCCGAAGAACAGGATTT
Source organism: Thiobacillus sp. (assembly GCA_035530575.1). Lineage (GTDB taxonomy): Bacteria > Pseudomonadota > Gammaproteobacteria > Burkholderiales > Thiobacillaceae > Thiobacillus. The sequence goes on from DATKUP010000028.1 coordinate 4,536, forward strand.
TCACCATGGTGAGGCCTTTATAATGTCTGATTGATTGCCCCCGATTTTACCCCCGTATGTCTGCCCATCTGCTGGAAAGCCTCAACCCCGAACAGCGCGCTGCCGTGACCTTGCCGCACGAATCCGCGCTGATTCTGGCGGGCGCCGGTTCGGGCAAGACGCGGGTGCTGACCACCCGCATGGTGTGGCTGATCCAGACCGGCCAGGTGTCGCCGCTGGGGGTGCTGGCGGTGACCTTCACCAACAAGGCGGCGAAGGAAATGATGACGCGCGTTGCGGCAATGCTGCCGATCAACACGCGCGGCATGTGGGTCGGCACTTTTCATGGCCTCGCCAACCGCCTGCTGCGCACGCATTACCGCGAGGCGGGGCTGCCGCAGTCGTTCCAGATTCTCGATTCGCAGGACCAGCTGTCGGCGCTCAAGCGGCTGATGAAGGCGATGAACGTCGACACCGAGAAGTACGAGCCGAAGAAGGTGCAGCGCTTCATCAACGGCAACAAGGAGGCCGGGCTGCGCGCGCGCGACGTCGAGGCGTTCGACGAATATTCGATGCGCATGACCGAGCTGTACGAGGCCTATGACGCGCAATGCCAGCGCGAGGGGGTGGCCGATTTCCCCGAACTGCTGCTGCGCGCCTATGAACTCTTGTATCGCAACGAGCCGCTGCGGCAGCATTACCAGGACCGCTTCCGCCACATCCTGGTCGACGAGTTCCAGGATACCAACACGTTGCAGTATCGCTGGCTGAAGCTGTTTGCCGGCCCGCGCACGGCGCTGTTCGCGGTGGGCGACGACGACCAGTCGATCTACGCCTTTCGCGGCGCCAACACCGCCAACATGGCCGAGTTCGAGCGCGAGTTCGCGCACGGCAACGTGATCAAGCTGGAGCAGAACTACCGCAGCTACGGCAACATCCTCACCGCCGCCAACACGCTGATCTCGCAGAACGCGCACCGCCTCGGCAAGAACCTGTGGACGGCGGAGGGCGACGGCGAGCCGATCCGCGTGTTCCACGCCTATTCCGACCAGGAGGAGGCGAGCTTCGTGGTCGACGAGGTGCGCGCGCTCAACCGCGAGGGCATGAACCTGTCCGACATGGCGCTGTTGTACCGCTCCAACGCGCAGTCGCGGGTGCTGGAACACGCGCTGTTTTCGGCCAGCGTGCCGTATCGGGTGTATGGCGGGCTGCGCTTCTTCGAGCGCCAGGAGGTCAAGCACGCGCTGGCCTACCTGCGCCTGTTGACCAACCCGGAAGACGACGGCGCGTTTTTGCGGGTGGTGAATTTCCCCACGCGCGGTATCGGCGCGCGCACCCTGGAACAGCTGGCCGACGGCGCTGCGCGCGCGGGCGCGAGCCTGTGGCAGGCGGCCTGCACCGGCGGCGGCAAGGTGGCCGGCTTCGCCAAATTGATCGAGGACATCAAGCAGGTCACCGCCGACCTGCCGCTTGCCGAGGCGATCGACCATGTGATCGAGGCCAGCGGGTTGGCGGATTACTACCGCGCCGACAAGGAAGGCGCCGACCGGCTGGAGAACCTCAACGAACTGGTCAACGCAGCCACGCTGTTTGCCGGGGAATCCGAGGCGGCAACCTACGACGCCGTCGACGCCTCAGCGCCTGGTGGAGCGGAATCCGTCGGGACGCTCGACGCCTTTCTCGCCCACGCCGCGCTGGAAGCGGGCGAGCATCAGGCCGGCGCCGGTCATGATGCGCTGCAACTGATGACGGTGCATGCCGCCAAGGGGCTGGAGTTTCACGCGGTGTTCATCACCGGGCTGGAGGAAGGGCTGTTCCCGCACGAGCAGAGTGCATACGACTCCACACGTGCTTCAGCACGTAGTGGATCGGAGTCCTTTAGGGCGAACGAGGAAAGCGGTCTGGAAGAGGAGCGGCGGCTGATGTACGTGGCGATCACTCGCGCGCGGCGGCGCCTATACCTGTCGCACGCGCAGTCGCGCATGCTGCACGGACAGATCCGCTACAGCCTGCCGTCGCGCTTTCTGGGCGAACTGCCGGAGCAGGTGCTGCTCAACCTCAACCGCCGCAACGAGTCGGCCTATCCGTCTGGCGGCTACAGCGCGCCGGCAGCGGCCCCGCGTGCCCCCCAGACGGGCAACGATACCGGCTACACGGTGGGGCAGAGCGTGATCCATGCCAAGTTCGGCACCGGCATCATCATCGACTTCGAGGGACGCGGCAGCGATGCGCGGGTGCAGGTGAAATTCCGCGAGGTCGGGAGCAAGTGGCTGGCGCTGGCTTACGCCAAGCTGGCGCCGGCCTGAATCCACTTTTTAGAGGGATACCACGTTACTGGGAGGTCGCGCGCTGTCCTCCGCCCACACCGCGAATATCGCCTGATACGAGGCGTACAGCGAGCCGAACAGCACCGGCATCGCCACCAGCAGGCCAAGCAGCATCGGCACCAGCGCGGCGAGGAACAGCAGCAGGCCGAGCGCGATGCCGTTCACCGTCATCGCCGCCCAGTTTTTGGCGACGGCCTTCAAGCTCACGCCCAGCGCGGTGGCCGGACGGGCGCCACCGAACAGGATCAGCGCGGGGGCAAACCAGGTGGCCATGATCAGCGGAGTAAACAACACCAGCCCGGTGAGTACTGCCGGTATGGCCTGGTTCAGAAGCGCCTGCATTTCGGCCGGATCTTTTTGCGACTGTGCCGCCGTGATGACGGCCTGCGGATCGAAACCCATGCCAAGCATGATCTTGCCGATCAGCAAGGTGCCGAGCAATTGCACCGCGCCCACCGCCATCAACGGGATCGCGGGGCCCTGCACGCCGGCCAGAAAATTCGGCAGTTCGAGTTCATTGCCGCCGTCGAGCGTACGATACGCCGCCAGGAAACCGGCCACCATCAGCGGCGAAGCCAGTTCCGACAACGCACCTCCCACCATGGGAATCAGGCCGAGCGCCATCACCACGCCGAACAGCATGGCGAAGGCGGCGGACAGCAGCAGGGGAGTCTTGCGATACAGGCGAAAGCCTGCGGCCACCCACTGGAAACCCTGGCTGGCCGCGACCTTGCGCGGGATGTCTTGATTGGATGCGGAAGTCATGCGGCAGATTTTACCCGACGCGCAAGCAAAGATTCAGAACTCCTTGATCACCCACATCGGCGGCCGCATGCCGGAATCGAGGCTGTCCTGACGCGCAAACTGGCCGTCACCGCGCTGATCGATCAGGTAATACGGCTTGCCGTACTTGGGGATGACTTTCAGCATGTAGAGCTTGCCGTTGGCGCGGTATTCGACGATGCGTCCCGCGCTGCTCGGCTTGATCGTCACCGGCGGGGCATCATCGGGGCCCGGTGCGCCATCGGGGACCGGCTGCAGGTCGGGCGGACGGTCGGACGGCGAGGCGGCAACGGCGAGGCCGCTCAGCAGCAGGGTCAACAGCAAAACATAGGTACGCATGACAGTCTCCAGGAAAAAACTAATGACATATGGATCACAGGCATTCGGGCACGCTACAGATTGAACTGGATTTCGCGCTCGGCGGGCGACGGCATGAAGCCGCGTTTCTCATAATGGCCAAAGATGGCATCGACAACCTCTTCGGGTTTGTCGATGATACGCATGAGGTTGATGTCATCGGGCGAAATCATGCCGTCATCCACCATCCGGGTCTTCACCCAGTCGGCCAGTCCCGCCCAGTAGGCCGAGCCGACCAGGATGATGGGAATGGGCGCGATTTTGCCGGTCTGCACCAGGGTAAGCGCCTCGAACAGCTCGTCCAGCGTACCGAAGCCGCCGGGCATGACGACATAGGCGGCGGCGAACTTGACGAACATGACCTTGCGCGCAAAAAAGTGCCGGAAGGTCTGGCTGATGTCCTGATACGTATTGGCGCTCTGCTCGTGCGGCAGCTGGATGTTGAGGCCGACGCTGGGCGACTTGCCGAAATACGCGCCCTTGTTGGCGGCTTCCATGATGCCGGGGCCGCCGCCGGAAATGACCGAGAACCCCGCGTCGGACAGCTTGCGTGCGATTTCCTCGGTGAGCATGTAGTTCGCATGGTTGAGCGGCGTGCGTGCGCTGCCGAAGATCGAGACGGCCGGGCGAATCGACGCCAGCCGTTCGGTCGCCTCGACGAACTCTGCCATAATCCCCAGCATCCGCCACGACTCGCGCGCCGAATAGTTGATCTCGGCGGTGCGCTGCGGGTCGGCGGCGGCAGGCAATTTATCAAAGTGCATTTTCGAGCGCCTCGTGAACGAATCTAGTGTAAATCAAGCTGGAAAAATCCTGCTGCTGGTGGACGGTTCGTCCTACCTGTATCGCGCGTTTCATGCGCTGCCCGATTTTCGCAACCAGGCGGACGAACCGACCAATGCGATCAAGGGCGTGCTGTCCATGCTCCACAAACTGCGGCGCGACCATGCTGCCGATTATATCGCCTGTGTGTTCGACGCGAAGGGCAAGACCTTCCGCGACGACCTTTATCCCGGCTACAAGGCCCACCGTCCCGCGATGCCGGACGATCTGCGCCGCCAGATCGAACCGCTGCACGCGCTGATCCGTGCCGAGGGCTGGCCGCTCGTCATCATCGACGGGGTCGAGGCCGACGACGTCATCGGCACCCTGGTGCAGCATGCCGCGCAACGGGGGATCCACAGCATCGTCTCCACCGGCGACAAGGACATGGCGCAACTGGTCAACGACCGGGTGACGCTGGTCAACACCATGAGCGAGGAGACGCTCGACGCGGCCGGCGTGGCCGCCAAGTTCGGCGTGCCGCCGGAACGCATCGTCGATTACCTGACGCTGATCGGCGACACCGTCGACAACGTGCCCGGCGTCGCCAAGGTCGGCCCCAAGACCGCCGTCAAGTGGCTGACCGAATACGGCACCCTCGACGAGCTGCTGGCGCACGCCGACGAGATCAAGGGTGTGGTCGGCGACAACCTGCGCGCCGCCCGCGACTGGCTGCCGCAGGCGCGCGCGCTGCTTACCATCAAGATGGATGTGGCGCTGCCCTTCGATTTCGACGACCTGGTGCTGAAGCCGCGCGATATCGATGCGTTGCGGGCGTTTTTCGAGCGCTACGAGTTCCGCGCCTGGCTGCGCGAGCTCGATAGCGCCGGCGCCCCGGCAGCCCAAAAGGACGCCCCCCCATCCCGCGCCAGGATCGCGCAAGACGGAACGGAATCGGATGCGCCGGTCTTGCCGGAACAGGACGGCAGCGGCGACCATCGCGCCCACTACGAAACGATCCTCAGCGAGGCCGCGCTCGACGCCTGGATCGCCAGACTGGACGCGGCGCCGGCGTTCGCGCTCGACACCGAAACCACCGGCCTCAACCCGATGCAGGCCGAACTGGTCGGGATCTCGTTCGCCATCGCCCACGGCAAAGCGGCCTACCTGCCGCTGGCGCATCATTACACCGGCGCGCCCGCGCAACTGGACCGCGCCGCTGCGCTGGCGAAGTTAAAGCCACTGCTGGAAAATCCGGCACCCAGGATCGTCGGCCAGCACCTCAAATACGACCGCCACATCTTTGCCAACCACGGCATCGCGCTTGGTGGGATCGAACGCAGCGGCGTGGTCGACGACACCCTGCTGCAGTCCTACGTACTCGAAGCCCATCTGTCGCACGAGCTCGGCAACCTGGCAACGCGCCACCTGGGGCTGGCGACGATCAGCTACGACGACGTCACCGGCAAGGGCGCGTCGCGCATCGGCTTCGAGCAGGTCGACATCGAGCGCGCCAGCGAATATGCGGCGGAAGACGCCGACGTCACGCTGCGCGTGCGCGATGCGCTGGCGCCGCAGCTCGCCGCCTCCGACAAGCTGAGCTTCGTTTATCGCAACATCGAACTGCCGGTGGCGGAGATCCTGTTCCGCATGGAGCGCGCCGGCGTGCTGCTCGATCGGAATTTGCTGGCGGTGCAAAGCGGCGAGCTCGGCAGGAAAATGCTGGAACTGGAACAGCGCGCCTATCAGGAGGCCGGGCAGCCGTTCAATCTCGGCTCGCCCAAGCAGATCGGCGACATCCTGTTCACGCAAAAAGGCCTGCCGGTGGTCAGAAAAACCCCCGGCGGCGCGCCGTCCACCGACGAGGAGACGCTGGCGCTGCTGGCACTCGATCACCCCATCGCACGGGCGATCCTCGACTACCGCGGGATGGCCAAGCTGAAATCGACCTACACCGACAAGCTGCCGCAGATGGTCCACCCGGTCACCGGGCGCCTGCACACCAGTTATTCGCAGGCGACTGCCGTCACCGGACGGCTGTCGAGCGCCGAACCCAACCTGCAGAACATTCCCGCTCGCACCGCCGAGGGCCGCCGCATCCGCGAGGCCTTCATCGCACCGCCGGGGCACATGCTGGTGTCGGCCGACTATTCGCAGATCGAGCTGCGCATCATGGCGCACCTGTCGGACGATCCCGGCCTTTTAAAGGCGTTTGCCGAGGACCGCGATATCCACACCGCCACCGCTGCCGAGGTGTTCGGCGTGCCGCTGGACGAGGTGAGCAGCGATCAGCGGCGCATGGCCAAGGTGATCAACTTCGGCCTGATTTACGGCATGTCGGCCTTCGGCCTGGCGGCGCAGCTCAACCTGGAGCGCGCCGCCGCGCAGGCCTACATCGACCGCTACTTCGCGCGCTACCCCGGGGTGGCCGACTACATGCAGCGTACGCGCGAGGCCGCCCGCAGCCAGGGCTACGTCGAGACCGTGTTCGGCCGCCGCCTGACCCTGCCCGAAATCAACGCCAAAAACGGCCAGCGCCGCCAGGGCGCCGAGCGCGCCGCCATCAACGCGCCGATGCAGGGCACCGCCGCCGACCTCATCAAGCTGGCGATGATCGCGGTGCAGGGCTGGCTCGATGGCGAAAAGCTGGCCAGCCGCCTGCTGCTGCAGGTGCATGACGAATTGATCCTCGAAGTGCCCGAGCACGAACTTGACCGCGTGCGTACCGAACTGCCTGGGCACATGTGCAATGTTGCCGCGCTCAAGGTGCCGTTGCGCGTTGGCGTGGGGGTAGGCAACAACTGGGAAACGGCGCACTGAGCTGGCGCCGAATTTACAGGCTGCCGATTGCCATTTTGCAACACGCAGCGCCCTACTTTTTCAGGCTGTTCCGGATTTCACGCAGCAGCACGATATCTTCCGGCGTGGCCGCGGGCGCTGTCGGCGGGGCTTCCTTTTTCAGCCGGTTGAGCTGCTTGACGATGATGAAGACGATGAACGCCAGAATGATGAAATTGATCAGGATGGTGATGAAATTGCCGTAGGCGAACACCGGCATGTTGGCTTCCCTCAAGCCATCCAGCGTCATCGCCGCGCCTTCCGGCACGGCCCCGAGAACGACGAACAGACTGGAAAAGTCGAAGCCACCGAATACCGCGCCGATAATCGGCATGATCAGGTCCTTGACGATGGAGTCGACAATCTTGCCGAAGGCCGCGCCGATGATGACGCCGACCGCCAGGTCCATGGCATTGCCCTTGACCGCGAACGCCTTGAATTCCGACACGATACTCATGCTTCCTCCCTTGATTTATCGATGGCAGTTCAATTTATAGAGGACAGCCACTCTGGCGCGGGCAGCAGTAATTTCGGCCGGCTTGGTGGGGGCCCTCGAGGAGGGTAAAATGCCATCCCTTATGCGCATCGGCAACCACCTCCTTAAGAACCGCCTGATCGTCGCCCCCATGGCCGGGGTGACCGACCGGCCTTTCCGCCAGCTTTGCAAGCGGCTGGGCGCGGGCATGGCGGTGTCCGAGATGGTGACGTCGAACTCGCTGCTGTACGGCTCGGCCAAAACGGCGCGGCGCGCCAACCACGAAGGCGAAGTCAACCCGATCAGCGTGCAGATCGCCGGCGCCGACCCGGCCATGATGGCCGAAGCCGCGCGCCACAACGTTGACCGCGGCGCGCAGATCATCGATATCAACATGGGCTGCCCGGCGAAGAAGGTGTGCAACGTAATGGCCGGCTCCGCGCTGCTGCAGGACGAGGCGCTGGTCGGGCGCATCCTCGACGCGGTGGTCACCGCGGTGCCCGAAGTGCCGGTGACGCTGAAGATCCGCACCGGATGGGACCGCGAGCACCGCAATGCGCTCAACATCCTGAAGATCGCCGAGAACGCCGGCGTGCAGGCGCTGGCGATGCACGGCCGCACCCGCGCCTGCGGCTACACCGGCGAGGCCGAATACGACACCATCCGCGCGGTCAAGGCGCAAGCCAGAATCCCCGTCATCGCCAACGGCGACATCACCACCCCGGAAAAAGCCCAGTACGTCCTTGAATACACCGGCGCCGACGCCGTGATGATCGGCCGCGCCGCACAGGGCCGCCCATGGATCTTCCGCGAGATCGCGCATTTCCTTGCCACCGGCGTTCACCTGCCGCAGCCCGAAGTGGCCGAAATCCACGCCATCCTGCTCGAACACATCCACGACCTATACTTGTTTTATGGCGACGTTACCGGCGTGCGCGTGGCACGCAAGCACGTCTCCTGGTACACCCGCGGACTGGTGGGCAGCAGCGCTTTCCGCCACGCCATGAACCGGCTTGACTCGGCGGTCGAGCAGCTTGCCGTCGTCAACGAATACTTTACCCAGGCGACGCGTGCCGACAGCCGCCTGTGCTACGCGATCGGCCACGACAACAATAACGCGCAAGACATGCTGCCGGCATCGCGGCTCGCAGCATAAAGGGGAGCTTCAAAATGATCGAAGAAAACGAGATTGCCGCCTGCATGCGGCGGTCGCTCAATCGCTATTTCAAGGATCTCGACGGCGAAACGCCGAGCGAGATCTACAGCATGGTGGTAAGCGCGATTGAAAAACCGCTGCTGGCCTACATCCTCGACCGCGCCGAAGGCAACCAGACCCGCGCGGCCGACATGCTCGGCATCAACCGCAACACCCTGCGCAAGAAAATGCGCGAACACGGCCTCTCCGACTGAAACCCATCATGACCCTCGCCCCCCCGAAAATACAGCGCGCCCTCCTCTCCGTGTCGGATAAAACCGGCCTTGTCGATTTCGCCCGCGCGCTCGCCGATGCCGGCGTCGAACTGCTGTCCACCGGCGGCACCGCCAAGGCCTTGCGCGACGCCAGCCTGCCGGTGATCGACGTCAGCGAGTACACCGGCTTTCCGGAAATGCTCGACGGCCGCGTCAAGACCCTGCATCCCAAGGTGCATGCCGGCATCCTGGCGCGGCGCGACCTGGCGGATCACGTCGCCACCATGGCTGCGCACGACATGGGCTACATCGACATGGTGTGCGTCAACCTGTATCCCTTCGTCGCCACGGTGTCGAAGCCGCACACGCTGGACGACGCCATCGAGAATATCGACATCGGCGGCCCGGCGATGGTGCGCTCGTCGGCCAAGAACTACCGCCATGTCGCCATCGTCACCGACCCCGCCGACTACCCTCTGCTTACGGCCGAGATGCAGGCCCATGGCGGCGCGCTGACCGACGCCACCCGCTTCAATCTGGCGAAGAAGGCCTTCACCCACACCGCGCAGTACGACGGCCACATCAGCAACTACCTCACCGCGCTGAACGAAGCCGGCGAGCGCGAAGCTTTCGGCGAGCAGCTGACGCTGCAGTTCTCCCGCGCGCAGACCTGCCGCTACGGCGAGAATCCGCACCAGGCCGGCGCCTTCTACGTCGAGGCCAATGCGCCTGCCGGCACCATTGCCACGGCGCGCCAGATCCAGGGCAAGGAACTCTCCTACAACAACATCGCCGACACCGACGCCGCGCTCGAATGCGTGAAACTGTTCGACGCCGCGCCCGCCTGCGTCATCGTCAAGCACGCCAACCCGTGCGGCGTCGCCTACGGCGCCAGCCTGCTGGACGCCTACAACCGCGCCTACCAGACCGATCCGGAATCGGCCTTTGGCGGCATCATTGCCTTCAACGGCCGGCTGGATGGCGCAACCGCCGCCGCCATCGTCGAGCGCCAGTTCGTCGAGGTCATCATCGCGCCCGAAGTGAGCCCCGAGGCCTCTGCCGCCGTCGCTGCGAAGAAGAACGTGCGCCTGCTCGAATGCGGAAAATGGAGTGGCGCAGCGGCCCAGCTCGACATGAAGCGCGTGGCCGGCGGCCTCTTGGTGCAGGACGCCGACGTGCTGCTGCACGGCGAGCTGAAGACCGTCACCGCCCGCGCACCGACACCGCAGGAAATGGACGACCTCCTGTTCGCCTGGCGTGTCGCCAAGTTCGTCAAGTCCAACGCCATCGTCTACGCGAAAGACCGCATGACCGTCGGCGTTGGCGCCGGACAAATGAGCCGTATCAACTCCGCGCGCATCGCCGCGATCAAGGCCGAGCACGCCGGCCTGCCGGTGCCCGGCTCGGTGATGGCGAGCGATGCCTTCTTCCCCTTCCGCGACGGCATCGACCAGGCCGCAGCCGCCGGCATCAAGGCGGTGATCCAGCCCGGCGGTTCGATGCGCGACGACGAAGTCATCGCCGCCGCCAACGAGCACGGGATCGCAATGGTGTTTACCGGCACGCGGCATTTCAGGCACTGACCAAAATGAGTGAAGGGTTAAGGGGGAAGGGAGAAGGGTCGGCCAGCACGTAGCTGGCCCTCCCTACCCTTCCCCCTTCTACCCTTCCCCCCCTTCCCCCTTCTGCCCTTCCCCCTTTACTCGCTTTATAAAACATGAAAATCCTCGTTATCGGCTCCGGCGGACGCGAACACGCTCTGGCGTGGAAGCTTGCGCAATCCCCCCGCGTCTCGCAGGTTTTTGTCGCGCCCGGCAACGGCGGTACGGCGACCGAGGACGGGCTCGTCAACGTGCCGTTGACGGAGATTGCCTCGCTGGTCGAATTCGTCCGCCGCGATCCGGACATTGCGCTCACCGTGGTCGGCCCCGAAGCGCCGCTGGCGGCCGGCGTGGTCGACGCCTTCCGCGCCGCCGGGCTGAAGATTTTCGGCCCGACCCAGGCCGCCGCCCAGCTCGAAAGCTCGAAGGATTTCGCCAAGCAGTTCATGGCGCGCCACGGCATTCCCACCGCGGCCTTCGGTACCTTCACCGATGCCGCTGCGGCGCACGCCTACATCGACGCTCACGGCGCGCCCATCGTGGTGAAAGCCGACGGGCTGGCCGCGGGCAAGGGCGTGGTCGTCGCGGCGAGCGCGGATGAGGCGCACGCCGCAGTCGACGCCATGCTCGCCGGCAACAGCATGGGCGACGCCGGCCACCGGGTGGTGATCGAGGAATGCCTCATCGGCGAGGAAGCCAGCTTCATCGTCATGGTCGACGGCGAGCACGTGCTGGCGCTGGCCTCCAGCCAGGACCACAAGCGCCTGGGCGACGGCGACCAGGGCCCCAACACCGGCGGCATGGGCGCCTATTCGCCAGCGCCGGTGGTCACCCCCGAACTGCACGCGCGCATCATGCGCGAGGTCATCCACCCCTGCGTCGAAGGCATGGCGGCCGACGGCATCCGCTATACCGGCTTTCTGTACGCCGGCATCATGGTCGGAGCGGACGGCGCGCCCAGGGTGCTCGAATTCAACTGCCGCATGGGCGACCCCGAAACCCAGCCGATCATGATGCGGCTGAAGTCCGACCTGGCGACCTTGCTGGAAGCCGCCGTCAACGGCAGGCTCGGCCAGGTCGAGGCCGAATGGGACCGCCGCACCGCGCTCGCGGTGGTGCTGGCTGCAGCCGGCTATCCCGACATGCCGCAAAAAGGTGTCGTCATCAGCGCGCTGCCGGCAGCGGCCGACGACCTGCATGTATTCCACGCCGGCACCGCCACGCAGGATGGCCAGACCGTGGTGAGCGGCGGCCGCGTGCTGGCGGTGACCGCACTCGGCGACAGCGTGCGCATGGCGCAAAAACGCGCCTACGAAGCGGTGGCGGCCATCCACTTCGACGGCATGCAATACCGTCGCGACATCGGCTGGCGCGCGCTGGATCGCAGCAAGAAGTGAGGCGTAAGAGGTGAAGGACGATGCGGCGGACCTACGGGCCTGGCTGCGGCGTGGCGGCATCATCGCCTACCCGACCGAATCCTGCTATGGTCTCGGCTGCGACCCGCGCAACCCGCGCGCATTGCAACGGCTCGTCCGGCTCAAGGGCCGCAGCGCCGCCAAGGGCATGCTGCTGATCGCCGACCGTTTCAAGCGACTGAAGCCTTTTGTTCGCCCTTTGCATGCGGCCGACCTGGCGCGGATGCAGGACAGCTGGCCCGGCCCCGTCACCTGGGTGGCGCCGGCCTCAAATACCTGCCCGCCGCTGCTCACCGGTGGGCGTCACACCATCGCGGTGCGTGTCACCGCCCATCCGGTTGCGGCGCAACTCTGCCGCAGCCTCGGCATGGCGCTGGTTTCCACCAGCGCCAACAAAAGCGGCAAAAAACCCGCCAAAACCGCAGCGGAATGCCGCAGAATATTCGGTGCGCGGGTGCGCGTGATCGCCGGCCGCATCGGCCGCCGCCGCCGCCCGTCCACCCTGATCGACCTTGCCACCGGAAACATCCTTCGCCCCTGATGCCTGCCAACACTTTCGATACCGCCATTGTCAGAACCTGGCTGCTCGACCTGCAGGTGCGCATCGTCGCCGCGCTGGAAACTGCCGACGGCCTGCCTTTCCGCACCGATGCCTGGGAGCGTCCCGAAGGTGGCGGCGGCCTTTCGCGCCTCATCGAAGAAGGCAATGTACTGGAGCGCGGCGGGGTAAATTTCTCGCACGTGCCGGGCAGCCGGCTGCCGCCGTCGGCCAGCGCGCACCGCCCCGAGCTCGCCGGCCGCCGCTGGGAGGCGATGGGGGTGTCGCTGGTGCTGCACCCGCGCAACCCCTACGCGCCAACGGTGCACATGAACATACGCTGCTTCGTCGCGATGAAGGATGGCGAGGCGCCGGTGTGGTGGTTCGGCGGCGGTATGGATCTCACGCCCTGCTACGGCTTCGAGGACGACGCGCGGCATTTCCACGCCGCCTGCAAAAACGCGCTCGATCCCTTCGGCGCCGGGCTGCATCCGCGCTTCAAGCGCGGCTGCGACAGCTACTTTTTCCTCAAGCACCGCAACGAGCCGCGCGGCATCGGCGGCGTGTTCTTCGACGACTTCGCCGAAGGCGGCTTCGATCACGCGTTTGCCGTGACCCGAAGCGTGGGCGATGCGTTCCTGGGCGCCTACCTGCCGATCCTGGCGCGCCGCAAGGACACGCCCTACGGCGAGCGCGAACGCGATTTCCAGGCCTACCGGCGCGGACGCTACGTCGAATTCAACCTGGTATTCGACCGCGGCACCCTGTTCGGCCTGCAGTCGGGCGGGCGCACCGAATCGATCCTGATGTCGCTGCCGCCGATCGTAAAATGGCGCTACGACTGGCACCCCGAACCCGGTACGCCGGAGGCGCGGCTATATAGCGACTTTCTTACCGCGCGCGAGTGGGTCTGAATCATGCGTAAAGTCCCACATCGCATCCTCATCGGCCTTGGCGTCCTGCTGCTGATCACCGGGCTGGTCGGGCTCATTACCTGGGAGCTGCTGTCGTCCGCACTGGAAGCGAAATATCTTGTTCAAACCGCGCAGAAAATGACCTGGCAAATCCGGCCGGGGCCATCCGACCGCATCCGCTACCCCGGTCAGGGGCCGTACGACGTGCGCCTCGGTTACAGCAAGCTGCCGGATTATCTGGCACGGCTTGACCAGGCCGGTTGGCAGATCGACCAGCAGGCCAGGGTCAGTGTCCGGATGGCGCGGGCTGCCGACCTAGGCCTGTTCCTGCCCTATCACGAAAAGGACCAGGCTGGCCTCAGCCTGGTCGACAGCGACGGCAAGCCGCTGTATCAGGCGAAATACCCGACGCGGAGTTATCGCCGCTTCGAGGACATTCCGGATGTTCTGGTGAACGCGCTGCTCTACATCGAGAACCGCGAGCTGCTGGCCGAGCAGTACCCCACCCGCAACCCGGCGGTGGAATGGGACCGCCTGGCGCAGGCCCTGCTCGAAAAGGGCATCAGCCTGGTCGACAGCAATCGCAACGTGCCGGGCGGCAGCACCCTGCCGACACAGATCGAAAAATACCGCCATTCCCCCGAAGGCATGACCGCCGGCATGGGCGAAAAGCTGCGGCAGATGGGTACGGCCAGCCTGCGCGCCTACCTGAATGGTCCCAATACCCTTGAAATGCGGCGCGAAACCGTGACCGCCTATATCAACACCGTACCGCTGGCGGCGGCGCCGCGCTATGGCGAAATCAACGGCATCGGCGACGGCCTGTGGGCGTGGTACGGCCTCGACTTCGCCGAGGTCAACCGCATCCTGGCAAAATCCCCGCGCGGCAAGGACGCTGCCTATGCCAGCATGCTGAAGCACGCGCTGTCGCTGATCGTCGCCCAGCGCCGCCCCTCGTACTACCTCGCCGCCAATCGCAAGGCACTGGATGCGCTAACCGACGACCACCTCGATCTGCTGGCCAACGCCGGCGTGATTCCGCGCGCGCTGGCCGATCAGGCCAAGCAGGTCGAGTTGCGCACGACCCGCCAGCGCGTCGACCCGCCGCCGCCGCATTTTGTCGAGCATAAAGCCGCCAATGCGCAGCGCATTCGCGTCGCCGCACTGCTGGGCGAACCGCGCCTGTATGACCTCGACCGTCTCGATCTACGGGTCGACACCACCATCGACCAGCCGGCGCAGAAAATCGTCAGCACCTATCTGCAAAGCCTGGCCAAACCCGAGGCTGCCGCCGCCTCGGGCCTGATCGGACGTCGTTTGCTGCAGCCCGGCAACCCGCTGGCCAGTGTGATCTACAGCTTCACCCTCTACGAAAAAACGCCGTCCGGTAATCTGCTGCGCATCCAGGCCGACAATCTCAACCAGCCGTTCGACATCAACAGCCAGGCACGCCTGGACCTCGGCTCCACCGCCAAGCTGCGAACCCTCGTCACCTATCTGGAAATCATCGCGCGGCTGCATGCCGAATACCGGCTGCTCGACGCCAAAGCGCTCGGGCAGAAGGCCCAGCCGCAGCGCGACGTGCTCGCGCAGTGGGTGGCCGTCACCCTGCTGAACCGGCCCGGCATCAAGCTGGGCGATCTGCTCGACGCTGCAATGAGCCGTCAGTATTCCGCCGCGCCGGAAACCTTCTTCACCGGCGGCGGCCTGCACAACTTCGTCAACTTCGACGTCAAGGACAACGGCCGCACGATGAACGTGTGGGAGGCCACCCGCAATTCGGTCAACCTGGTGTACATCCGCATCATGCGCGACATCGTCCGCCATTACGTCAGCAGCACCCCGGGGGCGGTGGCGCGCATCATGGACGACGCCGGCAATCCGCTGCGCGAGACCTACCTTGCCCGCTTCGTCGACCAGGAAGGCCGCGTCTTCACCCACCGCTTCTACCAGCGCCACAAGACCCTCAGCGCCGCGCAGATGGCCGACAATCTCTATAGCCGAATCGGCCTCAACCCGCGCCGCTTTGCCGCGGTGTTCCGCTATCTGGAGCCGCGGGCCGATTTCGATGCCTTTGCCGCCGCCCTGCATGAGCAGGTTCCCGCCAGCCGCGACCTCGGCAGAAAAACGCTCGAGTCGCTGTACCGGACCCATGCGCCGGACGCCTTCAGTCTGACCGACCGCGGCTACATCGCGCAGATCCATCCGCTCGAGTTGTGGGTGGTGAAAACCCTGCGCGGCGCACCGGAAACCGATCTCAAGACCCTCTACGAATCCGGCGTCGGGATGCGCCTTGAGGTCTACGAATGGCTGTTCAAGACCAGCCGCAAAAATGCGCAGGACATCCGCATCCAGTCGCTTCTGGAGGTTGAGGCCTTCGACCGCCTGCTGACCGACTGGAAGCGCCTCGGCTACCCGTTCGACACCGTCACGCCATCCTACGCCACCGCGATCGGCAGTTCCGGCGACCGTCCCGCGGCGCTGGCCGAACTGATGGGTATCCTGGTCAACGACGGCGTGCGCACGCCGATGGCGAGCCTCAGCGGCCTGCACTTCGCCGCCAACACCCCCTACGACACGCGGCTATCGCCCAAACCGCCCAAGGGCGAACGCCTGATGCCCGCCGTGGTCGCGCAGACGGTGCGCCGTGCGCTGGCCCAAGTGGTCGAATCCGGAACGGCCGTCCGGCTGGCCGGCGTACTCAAGGACCCGGCCGGCCAGCCGCTCACCCTTGGCGGCAAGACCGGCACCGGCGACCACCGCTTCGAACGCTACGGCAAGACCGGGCAACTGCTTGAATCGCGCGTGGTCAGCCGTACTGCCACTTTCGTGTTTTATCTGGGCGACCGCCACTTCGGCACGCTGACCGCACTGGTTCAGGGTGAGCAGGCCGGGCAGTTCGGCTTCACCAGTTCGCTCACCGCGCAAATCCTGAAAACCCTGTTGCCACAGCTGAAGCCGTATCTGAATCTGCAGCCGGCGGCGGCGCCCAGGGTTACTGATGTGGCGGCCGAGCCCCTGCCCGCCATTGTTGCGCCACCCAGGCCACCAGCGCCGGCAGCGGAAAAACCCGACGGCTCGACCAGCCAGGCCGACCCTCCGGTCAAGCAACCGGCACCGGCCCAGGGCGGCTTCCCCGAGGATCTTGAACCTAGCGTGGTGCTGCCGGTCCCACTTATGCCCGAACCGGTCCTGCCGACACCGTGACGCCCGGCAGGAGATTGCGTACAAATCGGATATGCTGAAGGACTGATCCCTTATCGCCGCGCCATGAATGACATCCACCCCTTGATCCGGCACACCCTCGCCGAGGCCGACAATGACAGCATCCCGGCGTTGCGGGTGCTATCGGAAATCACCACCAGCCTCTCCTCCGACGCCAATGTCGAGCAGTTGCTGGGGCGTTTCCTGTCGACCATGATCCGCCTGGCTGGCGCGCAGGCGGGTGCGGTGCGCGTCATCACCGACGACCGTACCCACCTGCGGCTGATCGGCTCGGTGGGGCTGCCGCCCGACCTGGTCGAGCACGAAAGCATCGTCAGCGTCGATTGCGGCGTGTGCGGCAAGGCCGCACGCGAGGTGACGGTAAGCAGCTGGAGCAACGTGGCCTACTGCAAGCGCCAGGCCAACGACGCCTATTTCAGCGACACCTGCAACACCGTGGTGGCGGTGCCGCTGATGCACAAGAACCAGGTCATGGGGGTCTACAACCTGTTCATGGGGGAAGGCAAGGCCGTTCCCGAGGATGTGCGCCTTTTGTTCCGCTCGATCAGCGAGCACCTCGGTATCGCGCTGGAAAATGCGCGGCTGACCCGCGAAAACATGCGCATCTCGCTGATGAACGAACGCCAGATGCTGGCCAACCAGATCCACGATTCGCTGGCGCAGACGCTGGCCTACGCCAAGATGCGGCTCACCGTTTTGAGTGACGCGATGCGCCACGAGGACTACCCCAAGGCCAACCGTTTCCTCGGCGACGTCGAGGAAGCCGTCGACCTCGCCTACGCCGATCTGCGCGACCTCATCACCCAGTACCGCGACCGCATCAACCCGCGCGGGCTGGTGCCGGCGATCCAGGAACTCGCCAAGAGCTTCCGCAAGAAGGCCAATGCCGACGTCGACTTCCTCAACCTGGTGCAGGAGGTGTCGCTCACCCCCGACGAGGAAATCCAGGTCTTTCACATCATCCAGGAATCGCTCTACAACATCGCCAAACACGCCCGCGCGCGCCACGTCGTCATCACCTTCGACCTCGAAAACGGCCGGTACATCGTCAACGTCGCCGACGACGGCGTCGGCGTGCAGAAAAAGAATGACGAATCGTCCACCATGGGCAAGAGCTTCGGCCTCACCATCATGCGCGAGCGCGCCGCCCGGCTGAACGGCAAGCTCAGCGTGGAGTCCCGTCCCGCCGGCGGCACCGTCATCCGCCTCGTCTTCCCCCAGCGCGCCGCATCCCACCCACACAGCGAGCACACCGCATGAGCCTCACTCGCATCATCCTCGTCGACGATCACACCCTGTTCCGCAAGGGGCTGGCCGAACTGCTCGAACAGAGCGGCAGCATCGAGGTCACCGCCTTCACCGGCCAGCCCGACAAAGTCGAGATGCTGCTACGGGCGCATCGCCCCGACGTCCTGATCCTCGACCTCAACATTCCCGGCACCGACGGCATCACCCTGATGCAGCAGCTGCGTACCGACGGTTTCGAGCTGCCGGTGCTGATCCTCACCCTCTCCGAAGCCGAGGACGACCTCGCCCGTGCCCTGCGCGCCGGCGCCAACGGCTATCTGTTGAAGAGCATGGAACCCGACGAAGTGGTCGACGCCATCCTGCGCGCCCAGCGCGGCGAAACCGTCGTCGCCCCCGCCATGACCGCCAAGCTCGTCAATCTGTACGACCAGAAGGGCCAGGACTCGACGTCCCTGCTCGACGCGCTGACCCCGCGCGAATGCGAAATCCTCTCCCATCTGTCGCGCGGCGAGAGCAACAAGGCAATTGCCCGCAACCTGGACATCAGCCACGACACCGTCAAACTGCACGTGCGCCATATTCTTGCCAAGCTGAATATGTCGTCGCGGGTGGAAGCGGCCGTCTTTGCGGTGGAACACCGGGTGGCGCCGGGCGGGCGGGGTGAGGGGCGCTAACGCGGGAAATCGCCGGATGCGGCCTGCTCAGAGCTGAACAAACAGCGTGTCGGCCGCGACAAAAGCGGTTTTCACCGCGCGCCGGGCCAGCAGTTCATCGCCTGCCCGCTGCGGACCATCCCCAAACGCCCACACATAGTCATCCAGCAACACCCAGCCCCCATCCTGTACAAACGGCAGCCATGTCTCGAGATCGCGCATGACGGCCTCGTATCTGTGATTGCCGTCGATATGCAACAGCGCAATGCTGCCCTGCACCGGCGTGCTGCCAAATTCATCCGAGCAAATCCAACCGTCGGACGCCGCCTGTCGATAGGCCGTTGCCGCGTCCTCGGAAGGCTGCCGCACGTAATTGACGTTGTCGAACATGGCGAGCGAGGCGGCAAACCCGAGAAAAACCTGCTGCCAGTCACGGCTCGCGACGGCAGCGTTGATCAGATGGGCCTGCTCGCCCTGATTCCGAATCGATGCAATTTCCCACGGATCCACGCAAATCACGCTACCGACATGATGAAAGTGGGCGAGCCATGTCAGCGCAAAAGCCGACTTCCCATACAGGGAACCGATCTCGACCACATCTCCGGGCCCGATTTGCCGCGCAATCTGGGTCAGGGCGAACAGCTTGGTGTTGTCGCTTTGGCCGGGGATCAGGTTGTAGGCACGGTGGAGTCCCGCGTAGGTGGCCAGGGGTAAGGCGGATGACGGCGCGAAGGGCAACAGGGGGCGTGACGCCAGGCTGGCTTCGGCCCATTGGTAGGACGTGCCGTAGGCCTGCCAGTCCATTTCATAGGGCGACTCGTTGCATACCCTGAAGCGGGCTGGAAAATCCGCCTTCTGGCATAGCGCATTGAGATGCCACCAGATCGCCGGATGCGGCGCAAACACCCGGTCGGCCTGATGTTGTTCAAGCAAGGCTGCAAGCGCAGAATCGAAATCCGGCGCGGTGACGTAAGGCAACACGGCAATCGTGTATTCCGAATACAAGCCGGGATCAACCGGCTCCGACGACGCGACGACCACGGAAAAACCCAACTGCCTGGCAGTATGGGCAAAGGCAACCGACTGCGGCATGTCGATCGGGAAGACCAGCACGGACGGCCGCGGGGTCAAGCCTCGCTCCCATCCGACGAACGCTCAAAATCCGCAAGCGATCGCTCGATAGTCTGCCGGTTCGGAATCGCGCCACGTTTAATGTCAAACCGATCGGGCCCGACATACCCGGTATTCCGCATGCCCAGTTTGGCCTTCAACTGATCGAAAACCGCTGCCGGCTGCCGGCAGAAATCCTCGTACTGCACCACGAGCTTTCTCGATTCATCCACACTTGCCATGCCTTGCGTGACGGCCCGGTTGATGTAATGCAACTGGCCGGCCGATTGGGCGACGGGGTCCAGGTTCTGCAACTGCGGGTACTCGGGAATCTTGAATGAATACCATGCATTTTCGCTACCGAGTTGCCGCTTGCGCGCCTCCAGAATGGAGGCCACGTTGGCCACCGGGTCGCGCTTGATCTGCACGAACAATGCTTGTTTGAATATCGCATCCAGAAACGGAATGTTGTAGTTGAGGATCATGCTCTTGAGCGCGAAGGGCTTGCCGAACACCTGAGTCAGGGCCGACAGCTCGGACACCAGTCTTGGCTGGTCGACGACTTCAAACAGCGTTTGATCCGGAAGCCAGTCGAGTTCCCGGAAAGGCAGAAATCGCCGCCAGAAATACCAGAACTCATTCGGGGCGAGCGCGCCCCGTGTCTTGCCATTTTCCGATTCGAACGCAACGGGACAGTTGAAATCGAGAATCTCGTTGCGGAAGTTGAACTGCGGATCCGTCAGCAGCAACTGGATCTGTGCGCCCATCGCGGGGGCGCCATAAAAGCGCGACAGCAGATTGGTCGGGTAGGCCACGACTCCGGTACTCGCCAGCCACTGCATGAACAGCGTGGTGCCGCTTCTGAGCGGACCCATCACGAACACGATGGGATAGTCGGGTCCGAGGTCTGACGCATTTGAAAGCAACGTGTCCTCGGCGCATTGCAGCGTGTCATTCAGCCGGCCCAACAGATCTTCCAGCTGGACGTTGCGTTTGAACACCTCAACACGTTGCGTTTCTTCCGGCTTAATGGGCATGAGTCGCCGTATCGCTGATCAAATCGAATGCGCCCAGATACGGCCTGATTTCAACAGGCCCGAGCGACATCAGTGCATCGATGATGGACAGGTTGGGCACGAACTTCGCGGTGCGTTGTGTGTAAGACAGGGGTTGCATGATAATAAAAGTCAGGTCGATGCCGGCACGGTGAAAGGCCTCGTATTCATAAAGCGTGCGCCCTCCCTGTGCGTTGATGTAAATATGTGCGCCTTCGCGTTTGCAGATATCGAGAACGCGTTCCTGACCTGTCAGCTGATCGTTGTGATAACCACGACTGGACATCACGAACTCGGTGCGGATGCCCATGAACGAGGCAAGGGTCTGCAATTGATGCGCGAGATACCCGGACAAATTATCGGTATCGTGACGGAGCAGCGTCTCGATGACAGGAAACACCTCGGGAAAGCAGGGGGCGTTTCGATAGGTCAGCTCGACCATCTTGACCAGTTTGTCGCGCCACGAAACCGAGGGCAGCAGCGAAATATCGCAGATGCGTCTGAACGGTGACGGCTGCTGCAATGGTGCGGTGATATAGGCAGGTTCGCCGTTGATCGGTATGCGGTTACGATTAATCCAGCCACCCTTGATGTAGTTCACATCGTCATAGATGACAAAGCGGTCGACGGCCTGGATCAGTTGCCAGTAGCCCATGTAGGGAAAGAAATAAGGCTGCATGATGGCCAGTTTTGCCATGGTCCGTCAGCCCGCGATCAACCCGATCACACTCTCGATCTGCTCATCGGTCAGCCCCGGGTAGATCGGCAGGCATATCACCTGTGACGCGGCTTCGCGAGCAACCGGCAGGTTGGCATGGGCCGCCGACGGCATGCCGCGATACATCGGAAAATCGCTGATCAGGGGATAAAAATAGCGCCTCGCATAAATGCCATGGTCGCTCAGTTCATGATAGAGCGCATCCCGGCTGAGCGGATAGTCGGGCCGCACCATGATCGGGAAGTAGGAATGGTTGACGACGTCCTCCCCCGCATCGCTCAGGCAACGAATGCCGGTTACCCCGGCCAGGCCCTTGCGGTAGCGTGCGTCGATTGTCTGGCGCTGCTGCAGTGCGGCATCGATTCCCTTCAACTGCAGCATGCCGAAGGCTGCATTGATTTCGCTCATCTTGCCATTGATGCCGGAAGCTACGACGGTAGTCTCATCCACGAACCCGAAGTTTTTCAGGTGGTCGATGTGTCGCTTGGTCTTGGCATCCTGGCAGACGATGGCGCCGCCTTCGAAGGTGTTGAACACCTTGGTTGCGTGAAAGCTCAGGATCGACAGGTCGCCATGATTCAACACGCTTTCGCCCTGACTTTGCACGCCAAACGCATGCGCTGCATCGTAGATCACGCGCAGGCCGTAGTTGTCTGCGATCTCCTGGATGCGCACCACGTCGCAGGGGCAGCCGTAGCAATGCACCGGCATGATGGCCGTTGTGTGCGGGGTAATGGCGGCTTCGATCTTGTCGGGGTCGAGGTTGAGCGTGACCGGATCGACATCGACAAACACGGGTCGAATGCCGTTCCACAACAGCGAGTGGGCGGTCGCCACAAATGAATAGGGCGTGGTGATGACTTCGCCTGTAATGCGCAATGACTGAAGGGCGGTGACCAGGGCCAGCGTGCCGTTGGTGAACAATGCGATGTGCTTCACCCCGAGGTAATCGCACAGGGCCTGCTCGAACTGCCTGTGAAACGGGCCATTATTGGTCAGCCACTTGCTGTCCCAAATTTGCTCCAGATACGGCATGAATTCGGCCAGTGGCGGCAATACCGGTTGCGTCACATACAGCGGTCGTTTTTTATCAGCGCCCATCATGGTTCTTCATCCGGTGACGCACACGCCAATTCGTTCATGGGTACGTCGAACGATTCGGCCGGCAGGGCTGCACACCAGCGGCGCCACATCGTCCGCAACGCATCATTCAATCCGGCGGCAATGCAGGCGGACTGGCGCAACGGCGACTGCAGCAGATGCGCGCGCAAGCCCGCGCGCAGTTCGGCAAGGGCAGCCAGATTGTCGGCCCAAAACAGGCCGCGCGTCACGAAACCTTCGGCCGTCTCGACCACAAAATCCTGCAGCCCGACCCGCGACAAAATCGCCGCGCCCACCCGCCCCGGCATGCTGTTTCCAGCCAGGGTCAGGGTCGGCACGCCCATCCACAGGGCGTGATGGGTCGTGGTGCCGCCATTGTAGGGAAAGCTGTCGAGGCAAAGGTCCACCTGCCGGTGCAGTTTCAGGTAGTGTTCCATGCCGCTGCGAGGATGAAAATCCAGGCGGTCGCGCGCAATGCCTTCTTCTGCAAACCATTCGATGAGCGTGTCATACTGACCCTCGCAGGGCATCGCGCCCAGCAGCATGCGCGAATCGGGCAGCGCACGCAGCAATTGCGACCACAGTTCGATGACGGTCCGCCGCAACTTGTTGGGCCGGTTGAAACTGCCAAACGTCACATGGCCGTTGCCCAGCGCCGGCAGGACGCTGACCGGCGGCGCAAATACGGACGGCAGAAACGGAGCATTGGCCGGCAGGCGCACGATTTTCTCGGTGAACTGATCGTCGAGCGTCCCCGGCGGCAACAGGAAGCGATCGGCCAGGTAGTAATCCATGGCCGTCAGGCCGGTGGTGCCTGGATAGCCGATCCAGCTGGCCTGAATGGGCGCGGGTTTGCGGGCAAAGACCAGCAGGCGATTTCCCGCCGTGTGGCCCGTGAGATCGATCAGGATGTCGATTCCGTCCGCCCGGATTGTGTCCGCCAGCGCATCATCCGACAGCCCGGCAACCGGGTTCCAATGCGCAAAGTGACCGCGCAACCGTTGCGTGACCGGGTCATTAATCAAATTATTGTAATACGCGTGCAGCGTCAGTTCCGGGTAGCCGGACAAATGAATCAGCACCGGCTCGATGAAAGGCGCCACGGCATGGTCGTAAAAATCCGTCGAGACAAAGCCGATCTGCAGGCGGCGGTCGGGATCACGCAAATGGACGTGCGCAGGCCACTGTGTTTTGAGGGCGGGCTCGAACTGCTCGCCAAAGCGGGCGTGTTCTGAAAATACCGATTGCGCATCCGCCGTGGCGCTGAGCGTCAGGTAATACAGCAGGTTGCTGTAAAGCGGTGCAAAGTCCGGTTTGATTTGCAGCGCCTGGCGAAAATGGGCTTCCGCCTCCTCCAGCCGGCCCACGCCGAGAAGGATCTGCCCCAGGTTGCTCAGGGTGCCGGCATGATCCGGCGTGTGCTGCAAGATCCGGCGGAAACAGGCCTCGGCCTGATCGAGCTGGCCCAGATCCTGAAGCGTCAGCCCCAGATGATTGTGTGTCTTCACGTCATCCGGGCTGATTGCCAGCGCCTGTCGAAAGCTGGCCTCAGCCTCCTCCAGACGCCCCAGACGGCGCAGAAAGCGGCCCAGATTGGCATGAATACGGGCCTCCTCCGGCGCGACCTGCAGCGCCTTGCGGAAGCTCGCTTCGGCTTCCTTCAGGCGCTCCAGATAACACAACAGGTTGCCGCGATTATCGTGTGCCCTCGCATCATCCGGGTTGATCAGCAGCGCCATCTGAAAATGCGCGTCCGCCTCGTTCAAGCGCCCCATTTCCTGCAGGGTCACGCCCAGGTTGTTATGGCTTTGGGCATCATCCGGATTGCGTTGCAGCGCCTGCCTGAAGCTGGCCTCGGCCTCGTCCAGACGGCCCTGTTTCTGCAGCATATTGCCCAGGTTGCCGTGCGCCTCGGCATAGCCCGGATCAATCTGCAGCGCACGCAGGTAACTGGTCTCTGCCTCGTCCAGACGCTCCAGCCCCTGCAGCGTAATGCCCAGATTGTTATGCGCCATGGCGTTATCCGGCTGCAGCTGCAGCGCCCGCCGGCAACTGGGCTCGGCTTCGTCCAGCCGGCCCTGTGCCTGCAGGGTGGCGCCCAGATTGCTGTGGGCCTCGGCCGAATCCGGCCTGAACTGCAGCGCGTGGCGAAGATTTTGTTCGGCCTCGTCCAGGCGACCCAGTTTGTTCAGCGTCACGCCCAGGTTCAGGTACGCATCGGCATAGCCCGGATCGATCTGCAGCGCGCGCCGGTAACCGGCCTCGGCCTCGTCCAGTCGGCCCAGTTCCTGCAGGGTCACGCTCAGGTTGTAGTGTGATTCGACGTCAGTGGGCAACAACATAGCGGCTTTCCGCATCGGTTCCAGCGCGTCCAGCCCCCTGCCCAGTAGCTTGAGTGCGACGCCCAGAATCTTCCAGCTAAACCCATGCAAGGGATAGTGCACCGTCAGCCTCTGCGCAAGGGTTGCAACCTCCGCGTAGTGCCCTTCACCGAACAGCGCCACGATCACATCCATGTCTTGATGACTGGGGGTATTCCCATGCAGCGGACCCGCCAGTGAAGCAGGATCCGATTCCTCATCATCCCGCAGGGCCAAGCCCCCTTGCACTTCAACCGATGCGCTCCCATTCAGGCGCGCCGCCAATGCATCTACCTCTTCCCCCTGCAAACCCTGCTGGCGGGCAAGCACCAATACGGCACGCGCGTCCTCCTGCAGGCCCGCCTGAAACAAGGCGTCAATGTAATTCAGCCAGTATTGTCCGCATGTCGGATCGGCATCCAGCGCCGCCATAAAATACGGCAAACCTGCAGCGGGCTGCTGTGCTTGAATCGCGATCACTCCAAGATTGTGGTTTGCCTCAGGGTGGCCGGGCTGATTTTTCAGGATGGCCTGATAAAGCTCTCCAGCTTCCTGAAGCCGCCCCGACTGATGGTGCGCAATGGCCTGTTGCAACAGTTGATCTGTCGCTTGTGACACAGGTTGCAACTGGGTGACGTTGGATGTCATTTGGGTCGGCTCGGGAATTTGAATTTTGCACTTGTATTGTGCGGACTTACACTACGGACAAAACAAAGAGAAACCCTGTTTTTGTAGTGCTTTTCTTGTAGTCGAGGAATCCGGCCGCAGCCTGTCGGCGTACATCGGTGAAGTGGGAGACAAATTCGACCGTGGGTCGGCCCATTCGACGTTTGAGAAATAGGACTCTACTTGGCTGATCAGCCAAGTACCCAAGGCCCAGAAAATCCCGAACCCACCCTCAATGGGCTTCCCGCAACCAACCTGGGACAGCACAGGCGCTACTGCTGCCCGGCTTGAGTCTGGTTCGGCTTGCCCTTGCCAACGGACAGCTCGGCAAGTTCAGCTCCTTCGGTCTGTTTCAGGACCAGGCTGATCAGGGTCTGACCGACGTGCGGCTTGATTTTCCCTTCGACCGTAAAGATCTGAAGCGTACCCTCTTCGGTGATCAGGAACAGCGGCTTAACCTGGCCCCCATACTGAGCCTTCAATTCCTCAATACCGAATTCTTCGCTCAATCGTGTTTTCTTGACGACCGCCTCATCGGTAAACCACCGCGTCAGGGCTGCGTGGGTCATGTCCTTGCCGAACAAGAAGCGCCCTCTGAGATGACGGGAATGAGCCTCGATCTGTTCCTCGTCTTCGGGCATCAGCTGGTAGGCGTGCGCACGCCCGAACAAGGGCGAGAAATGCAGCGCCGCCAGCGAATTGACATCGTCGTTGCCGGTCATGGCCATGAGTTTCCCGATCCCGCTGATCTCGACACGGTCCAGCACGGTGTCGGAAAAAATACTGACATAAAAAGCGGGAATGCCTGCCATCCGTGCAGCAGACACATTGTGCTGGCTGTTGTCTACCAGCATGACCGAGTAGCCTTCATTCTGGAGCATTTTGGCCATCTCGCGCACCCAGAAGCGCCCGCCCAGAAACAGCACGCCTTGTGGCTCCGCTTTGGACAGTCCAAGCCGTCGCGCAACCAGCGGGGTAGTCAGGCCATACAGCGCCACGGTACAGATAATGACGAAAAAAGTCTGCGGGACCAGCACATCCGCACCCGGCAGTCCGACTTCCTCCATGCGTAGCGCGAACACCGATGCCACGGCAGCGGCGACGATGCCGCGCGGGGCCATCCAGGATAAAAACAGCTTCTCCCTGAAACTGAGCTTGCTTCCCAGCGTGGCGGCAAAGACGGCGGCAGGACGTGCGACGAACACCAGGATCAGTACGAATGCAAAACTGGCGATCCCGATCTGGTCGAGATCCGCCGGCTTGAGATGCGCAGCCAGCAGAATGAACACGGCCGCGATCAGCAGCACCCGCAGGTTTTCCTTGAACTCGACGATGTGATTGATCGGAACGGCTTTCTGGTTGGCCATGGCAAAACCCATGATCGTCACCGCAAGCAGGCCCGATTCGGACTGCAGCAGATTGGCGCCGGTAAAGACCGCGACGACGAACATGACGGCCACTGAATTTTGCAGAGCGTCTGGAATCAGGTCGCGCTTCAGGCACAGCCCCAGGATCAATGCGCCGAACAGGCCGGCAAGCGTCCCGAACCCGATGGTTTTCAGCACGCCGACAGTCATCACCATTTCATGTTCGGCGCCCGAGTAGACGGTGACCTGAAACACCAGTACCGCCAGCATGGCACCGATCGGATCAATGACGATCCCTTCCCATTTCAGGATGGCGCCGCTCTGGCCTGTGGGCCGGATGAATCGCAGCATCGGTCCGACGACCGTGGGACCGGTGACCACCAGCACCGCGCCCAGCAGGGTCGCCAGCGACCAGTCGAGTCCAAGGACCCAGTGTGCTGCAAGGGTGCCAGTGGCCCAGGTAATGCCTGCACCCAGGGTGACCAGCCACGCCGTCACGCTGCCAATGGCGCGAAATTCCTTCACCGACAGGCTGAGGCCGCCTTCGAACAGGATGACCGCGACCGCGAGCGAGACCACCGGATAAAGCAGCGATCCCAGCAACTCGCCGGGATTGACCCAGCCCAGCACCGGCCCGGCCACGATCCCGAATACCAGTAACAGCAGAATCGATGGAATGTGCAAGCGCCAGCCCAGCCACTGGGCGGCAATGCCAAGGATGACGACGGCGCTGAGGCTGACCAGGGCATGTTCAACCATGTCGTACGCTCAAGCCTTGCAAAATGGCATCCTGGCTGTCTGCGGCAGGCCGCAGGGATAGGGGGAATGAGCCCGATTGTATAACGGGTTCGGGCGCGTCAAGAAAGCCGCAGCCGGACCTTATACGTGGGTTGTCTGTTCCAGGATTCAGGACCAGACGCCTGGCCGCGTGGTAAAGCTGTCCAGCACACGCAGATAACTCGCGCGCGCGACAAGCGAAGGATCGGGCAGATTCTTCTGGCTCATGCAGCCCCTCAGCTGGGCAACCGAGACATATTCCCTTTCCTCCATCCAGTGCTGCATAGCGGCAAGGATTTCGGCCAGTTTGGCGGGGCCGTGCTGCAACAGGCAGGACGCCATATGCACGACGTCGGCGCCGGCCAGCAAAAGCTTCAATGCCTCGCGCTCGCTATGGATACCACCGGTGGCGGCGAGCGTTAGCCGGGTGCGGCCATGCAGGATGGCGATCCAGCGGATGCGCAGCAGCGCCTCGTCGGGCGATGAAAGATGCAGCTGATCGGTCATGCACAGCTCGTCGAGGTCGATATCCGGCTGGTAGAAGCGGTTGAACAGGGCGACGCCCTGTGCGCCGGCATGTTCGAGCTGCTGCACGAAATGCGGCAGCGAAGAAAAATAGGGCGACAGCTTCATCACGATGGGCAGGCTCACCGCGCGGCGCAATCCGATGAGCAGGCTGAGATAGCGCGCTTCCACCGTCGCACCGGTATGCCGGGTACTAGCGGCGACGTGGTAGACGTTGAGCTCCAGCGCATCGGCGCCGGCTTTCTCCAGTTCGCGGCCGAGCTCCACCCAGCCGGACGGGGACACGCCGTTGAGGCTCGCCACCACGGGAATTTCGAGACGGCGCTTCAGCTGATGCAGGTGCGCCAGATAGCGTTCGAGCCCGCCCTGAAATTCACCATGACCGGGCAGAAAGCCATCCGCTTCGCTGTGCCCGAGACCGGCATGCAGCAGGAAGCGGTCCAGCATCGCGTCCTCCGTCCGCAATTCCTCCTCGAACAGCGAATACATCACCAGCGCGGCGGCGCCGGCGTCCTCCAGCCGCAGCGCAATGTCGACATCTTTCGACAGCGGCGAGGCGGAGGGCACCAGCGGATTCTTCAGTTTGAGGCCGAGATAGTCGGTGGAGAGGTCGATCATGTCAGTCTCCGGATTTGGGTTCGTCGGCAGGGCCCTGCACCCGCGAGGAGTACGCCGCCAGACTCTCGCCCTCCGGGCGGTGCGTGGTTGTTGCCGACTTGTCGGCTTTACAACCACGGCCTGCCCCTTGCGGGTGGTCTTGGCGCAGCGCCATCTCCTGGTAGTCCTTGAAGCGCCGTTCAGCCTCCTTCTGCGCTTCTTCCAGGAAATACTGCGCGGCTGCGGGATGGCTGCGCGCAAGCATGGCAAAGCGGGTTTCCGATTCCATGAAGGCCTTGATCGGCTGACTGGGTGCGGCGGAATCGAGCTTGAAGGGATTGCCGCCGGCTTCCGCCTGCCGCGGGTCGAAACGAAATAGCGGCCAGTGCCCGCTCTTCACCGCGAGTTGCTGCTGGCGCTGGTTGTAGAGCATATCGTAGCCGTGGGCGATACACGGGCTGTAGGCGACGATGAGCGCAGGACCGTCATAGGCCTCGGCCTCCTGGAACACGCGCAAGGTCTGGGTGTCCTTGGCGCCGTAAGCGACGGTGGCGACATAGACGTGGTTGTAGTTGCTCGCCAGCTTGGCGAGATCCTTTTTTGTCGTGGCCTTGCCGCCGGCGGAGAACTTGGCGACCGCGCCGAGCGGGGTGGCCTTGGAGGTCTGGCCGCCGGTGTTCGAGTACACCTCGGTGTCGAGCACCAGAATGTTGACGTCGTACGGCAGCGCCAGTACATGGTCAAGGCCGCCGAAACCGATGTCGTAGGCCCAGCCGTCGCCGCCGATGATCCATACCGAGCGGCGGATCAGCCACTCGGCGACGCTGGTAAGTTCCCCGGCGCGCGGATGGCTTGAGGTCGCCAGTTTTTCGAGCAGCAGGGCGACACGGCCGCGCTGCTCATAAAGCCCCGCCTCCTCGCGCTGGTCCGCTTTAACCAGCGCTTCGGCAAGGTCGCCGCCGATTTCGCCGGCCATCTCTTTCACCAGCTGCTGCGCGTAGCCCATCAATTGGTCGGCGGCAAGGCGCATACCGAGGCCGAATTCGGCATTGTCCTCGAACAGCGAATTGCTCCACGCCGGGCCGCGGCCGGCGCCGTTCACCGTGTAGGGCGTGGAGGGCAGGTTGCCGCCGTAGATCGACGAGCATCCGGTGGCGTTGGCAATCAGCATGCGGTCGCCGAAGAGTTGCGTAGCCAGCCGGATGTAGGGCGTCTCGCCGCAGCCGGCGCAAGCGCCGGAAAACTCGAACAGCGGATCGAGCAGCATGGCGCTGGGGATGGTGTTGTGTTTGATCGCGCTGCGGTCGAACTCGGGCAGGCGCAGGAAGAAGGCGAGGTTGTCGCGTTCCCGATCAACCAGCGGCGCGATCGGCGCCATGTTCACCGCGCGCCGGCTGACGTTCGACTTGTCGTGGATCGGGCAGGCTTCGACGCAGTCGCCGCAGCCGGTGCAGTCCTCCGGCGCTACCTGGTAGCTGATGTGGGTGCCGACAGGAAAGTCCTTGCTCTTCGCCGGAACGTGCTTGAAGGTCGGCGGAGCATCCTTCGCTGCCGCCGCATCGAAGACGCGCGCGCGGATCGCGGTATGTGGGCAGACGAACACGCACTTGCCGCACTGGGTGCACAGATCCGCATCCCACACCGGGATTTCCAGCGCGATGTTGCGCTTCTCGTATTGCGCGGTACCAAGCGGATAGGTACCGTCGGCGGGCATCAGGGACACCGGAAGGCGATCGCCATGACCCCGGTAAATCGGCAGGGTGAGGTCGCGCACGAAGTCGGGAATGCCCGCATCCGTCGCATCGTCCGGTGCCAGCCCGGACACGCTTCCGATGGCTTCCGCTGGCGGAATGGCGACCTGGTGCAGCTCCGCCAGCGTCATGTCGATCGCGCGGTAATTCAGTTCCACCAGGCGACGGCTCTTCTTGCCGTAGGTCTTGTCGACCGCGTGCTTGATCGCGGTAATTGCCTCGTCCTTCGGCAGGATGCCGGAGATGGCGAAGAAGCAGGTCTGCATGATGGTGTTGATGCGCCGTCCCATGCCGGCTTCCGCAGCGACGGCGTAGGCGTCGATCACCCACAGCCGCAGGCGCTTGTCGCGAATCTGTGCGCGCATCTTCTGCGGCAAGCTGTCCCAGACCCGATCCGGCGGCGCCGGGGTGTTGAGCAGGAAAACCCCTTCCGGCGCGGCGTGTTCCAGCAGGTCGTAGCGTTCGACGAACACCGGCTGGTGGCAGGCGACGAAGCCGGCCATGCCCGCCTCCACCAGGTAGGTGGAGCGGATCGTCGCCGGACCGAAGCGCAGATGCGACACCGTCACCGCGCCGGACTTCTTCGAGTCGTAGACGAAGAAGCCCTGCGCCTGCAGCGTGGTGGTCTCGCCGAGGATCTTGATCGAGTTTTTGTTGGCCGACACTGTGCCGTCGGCGCCGAGCCCCCAGAACACGGCGTGCTGAAGCTGCCGCGAGGCGTCGGTACGGAAGTCCGTATCCCATGCCAGCGACAGGTGGGTGAGGTCGTCGTGGATGCCGACGGTGAACTGACGTTTGGGCGCGGCCTGCGCCAGTTCGTCGAACACCGCCTTCACCATGCCGGGGGTGAACTCCTTGCTTGCCAGACCGTAGCGGCCGCCGATGACCCTGGGCATGGCGCGCGCGCCGTCCGCCGCCGCCTGCGCCAGCGCGGTCACCACGTCTTTGTAGAGCGGCTCGCCGTCGGCGCCCGGCTCCTTGCTGCGGTCGAGCACGGCGACGGACTTCACCGTGGCCGGCAGCGCATCGAGCAGCGCGCCCGGCGAAAACGGCCGGTACAGCCGCACCTTCAGTACCCCCACCTTGTCGCTGTGGGCGACGAGATGCTCGACGGTCTCGTGCACGGTTTCGGCGCCGGAGCCCATCAGCACGATCACCCGCACTGCATCCGCTGCGCCCACGTATTCGAACAGCTTGTAATGCCGCCCGGTGAACCCGCCGAAGCGGTCCATCGCGTCCTGCACGATCCGCGGAAATTCGTCGTAGAACGGATTGGCGCGCTCGCGCGACTGGAAGAACACATCCGGGTTCTGCGAGGTGCCGCGCAGCACCGGATGCTCGGGCGACAGTGCGCGTGCCCGGTGTGCGGCGATGAGTCCGGCGTCGAGCATGGCGCGCACGGTGTCTGTTTCCACCGCGACGATCTTCGCCACCTCGTGCGAAGTGCGAAAGCCGTCGAAGAAATGAATGACGGGAAGGCGCCCGGCCAGCGTTATCGCCTGCGCGATCAGGGCGAAATCCTGTGCTTCCTGCGGTGAATTGGCGGCGAGCATGGCGCAGCCGGTAGCCCTGGCCGCCATGACGTCGGAATGGTCGCCGAAGATCGACAGCGCATGGGTTGCCAGCGTGCGCGCTGCGACGTGCAGCACGAACGGCGTCAGCTCACCGGCGATCTTGTAGAGGTTGGGAATCATCAGGAGCAGGCCCTGGCTGGCGGTGAAGCTGGTCGCCAGCGCGCCGGCGGTGAGCGCGCCATGCAGTGCGCCAGCGGCGCCGCCTTCCGACTGCATCTCGATGATTTTCGGCACCGCGCCCCACAGGTTGGGACGGCCCTGGGTGGCCCACTCGTCGGCCCACTCACCCATGCTGGATGCCGGCGTGATGGGATAAATGGCGATCACCTCGTTGCCGAGGTAGGCGATGCGGGCAACGGCCTCGTTGGCGTCGATGGTGAGCGTGGTTCTTGACGCTTTATCCGAAGGTGTACCTCTTGGGACAGCGTCTTTGGAATCACGGCCAGGCCCTTGCGGGAGGAGCGTGGTGGTCATGGCAGGTGCTTGCGGGATAAATCCATCCTGCATTCTAGACCTACGCTGCGAATCGACCAGTCAAAGGCGGCGAATCGGCCCGGCGCGGGGATGCCAGGTCCTGGTCAACGCCGGCTATGCGACGCCGCCATCCCTTGGTCAGGGCAGGTGATCCGGCACTTCGAGCGGGGTGCGGTGCGTCTGCTCGCCGTGCAGTTCGGGCTGAAACCAGCCGAGCTTTTCACGCAGCTTGACGACGTTGCCGACGATGATGAGGGTAGGCGCCTTGAGTCCGGCCTCCACAGCCAGCGCGGGCAGCGTGTCGAGGTTGCCAATGATGACGCGCTGGGTCGGCAGCGTGCCGTGCTGCACAATGGCGGCCGGGGTATCGGGCGTCAGGCCGTGCTTGACCAGTTCTTCGCAAAGCAGCGGCAGGCCTTTCAGCCCCATGTAGATGACGATGGTCTGGTCTTTCCGCGCGATGCCTTCCCAGTTCATGTTGAAGGTATTTTCCTTCAGATGGCCGGTAACGAAGACGACCGACTGCGCATAGTCGCGGTGGGTGAGCGGAATCCCTGCGTAGGACGCCACGCCGGCGGCGGCGGTGATGCCGGGGACCACCTGGAAAGTCACGCCGTGCTCGGCCAGGGTTTCGATTTCTTCGCCACCGCGCCCGAAGATGAAGGGGTCGCCGCCCTTGAGGCGCAGTACGCGCTTGCCTTCCTGGGCCAGACGCACCAGCATGAGGTTGATCTCTTCCTGCGGCACCGCATGGTCGTCGCGTTCCTTGCCGACGTAGATGCGCTCGGCGTCGCGCCGGCACATATCGAGGATTGGCTGCGAAACGAGGCGGTCGTGTACGATGACGTCGGCCTGCTGCATCAGCCGCAGCGCGCGGAAGGTCAAGAGGTCCGGATTGCCCGGACCGGCGCCGACCAGATAGACTTCGCCGCGGCGGATCTCGTGCTCGCCGCCATCCTGGATCATGGCTTCAAGCTGTGACTCGGCCTCGGCGTCGCGCCCGGAAAATACCATTTCGGCGACCGGCGAGAGGAACACCTTTTCCCAGAAAGCGCGGCGTTGTTGCGGTTTGATCGCAGCGCGTACGCGATCCTTGTAGCGCGCAGCCAGCGCGGAGAGGCGGCCGTAGGCCGCAGGGACCATGGTTTCCAGCCGCGCGCGCAGCATGCGCGCCAGCACCGGCGATTCGCCGCCGCTGGAGACCGCCACCATGATCGGCGAACGGTCGATGATCGAGGGCAGGATGAAGCTGCACAACGCGGGCTTGTCCGCCACGTTGACCGGGATGTGCCGCGCGCGTGCAGCATCGGCGACTGCCCTGGCGAGTGACTCGTCTTTCTCGACCACGATCACCGCGTCCTTGTCATCGAGCAGGGCGGGCGTGAACGTATCCGCCACCCGGTTCAAATGCTCGGCATGCGGCAGGCGTGCGAAACTTTCATGCAAGCCGAGGGCGGCGACATCGACCCGTGCGCCTGCGCGCAACAGCAGTTCAGCCTTGCGCGCGGCGGTTTCGGAGCCGCCAACCACCAGACAGTGGCGGTCGCGCAGGTCGAGGAAAATCGGTAGATAGTTCATGGTTTACTCGTCGATGGACGCGGCTTCGTCGGCCGATTCGTCGGAATACGGCGGAATGAAGATGAAGCGCATGTCGCCCGGGGTCAGTTCGACGAAATCGAGCGTCACGCCCTGCAGGTACGGCGTGCTCGATGACGCGATCAGGATTTCGATGCCATTGACGACGAGATGTTCGTCCGCCTCGCGTTCGGTATCGAAGCCCATGCCAAAGTTCACACTGCCGTCGTCCTCCTGATAGGCTGCCACACGCAGGATCATTTCGAACACATCGGGATTGTTGTTGGCGGCGCGAATCTGCGCCGCGGCGGCGTCGGTGATCGTGATCATGAGTGTTTTCCTCGGTAGTTAAGCTGCTGTGCGCGCCTTGTGTGCACGCACCTGGTTCAAAAATGGCACAATCCAGCCCTGTTTCCCACTGCCGCGGCGATGCGAATAGCTGGCCAGCAGATTGTGCCGCTGGTAGCCATCATGTTGTCCGTCGATGCCAT
This sequence comes from Thiobacillus sp., assembly GCA_035530575.1. Lineage (GTDB taxonomy): Bacteria > Pseudomonadota > Gammaproteobacteria > Burkholderiales > Thiobacillaceae > Thiobacillus. Next base: position 39,202 of record DATKUP010000028.1, read on the forward strand.
GACCGCGCTTTACCCGATATGCATAAATAGAGTCGGCAGACAGATTTTCCAGGCTGGAATAATGAAATTCGTGGGCGGGAATGAGGGCGGGCTCCTGCCAGCGATCATCGCCGGTTGGCTGCAGACTCGCGTATCCACGCCCGACCGGTCGCTCATGCATCACAGTATCGCCCGGCACCACACCGACCATTTCGCAGGTTCGTCCCTGCCAGCTGATGCGTCTCGACAGATACATCAAACCGCCGCATTCAGCATAGGTCGGCAGTCCCGCTTCGATGGCATCGCGAATTTTCGTGCGCAGCACAGTATTGGCCTCAAGCTCGGCCATGAATACTTCGGGAAAGCCGCCACCGATAATGAGCCCATCCACCTCAGGCAGAGAACGCGCATGTAGCGTATCCAGTTCGACCAACTCGACGTTGGACGCACGCAGACTGTCGAAATCCTCACTGTAATAAAAACCGAATGCTGGATCGTGCGCGACTGCCAGCCGCACCCGCTCTCCCTGGATCGGCACCGTACGCCCGGCAGGCATTTCACGCTCGGGTGCCCGGTCGGCGATGGCCAGCAGGCGGTCCAGGTCGACCTGCGCCGCAATCCGTTCGCCCACATGCCGAATGCGCGTCACGGCAGTCTGCTGCTCGTTGGCGGGTACCAGCCCCAGATGGCGCTCTACAATCTGCATGCCGGTATCGTACTGGACTGCCCCGACTACCTCGACATCGGTGTAATGCTCGATCACCGCGCGCAGTTTCGATTCGTGACGGCTTCCACCGAGATTGTTGAGAATGACGCCGGCAATGCGTATAGCCGGATCAAACGCCTGGTAGCCAAGAATCAATGGCGCCACGCCGCGTGTCATGCCGCGCGCGTCGATTACGAGCAGCACCGGCGCTTCCAGATGTTTGGCGAGCGCCGCGTTGCTGTTGCTGCCGTCGAGGTCGAGGCCATCGTACAGTCCCTTGTTGCCCTCAATCAGGCTGATGCGTGCACTGGCCGCAGCACGTGCGAACTGCTGTTCGATTTCGTCCCGCTGCATCATGTGGAAATCGAGGTTGTAGCAGGGACGCCGCGCCGCCATGCCCAACCACAGCGGATCGATATAGTCCGGCCCTTTCTTGAACGGCTGGACCGCATGGCCGCGCGCATGCAGCGCGGCGCACAGACCAAGCGTAACGGTGGTCTTGCCGGACGATTTATGTGCGGCAGAAATGAAGACGCGGGGCATTTGAGCCCCGCGCTTCGAAGTGTCGTTCAAGATGGCTGGCTGGTTCATGACGGACAATTCCCTGCCAGCCTGTAGCCTGGCAGGTTCATACAAATCAATGTTCCAGTTTGGCGATTGCGGCGTCGTCCAGGTTGAGCGGCAGCAAACGCAGCACCTTGACTCCAAAAATGGTCGCCAGCAACGCGATCGCCACGCCGCCCAGGCCCAGGAAAAACTCGGCCATGGTCGGCGAATATTCGTTGATCACGCCGTCATAGAAGCTGCTCCTCACCGTCATCCCCGGGAACATGTCCAGTGGGTAAGCCTGGGCGCCGATGATGGTGACATACATCTGCGCAATGCCGCCCAGAATGACAAGCGCGCTGGCGATCATGATCCAGCTACGCTGCTTGCCCAGGCCGGTCAGAAGAATTACCAGCGGAATCACGCAACCGATCGCGATCTGCCCCACCCAGAACAGCGTGGTCAGGATGCCGCCATCGCGCAGGATGAATGCTTCCACCACCTGATCCTTGGCGAAATACAGATGGGTCAGGTGCTGGACGACGACGAAATACAGCACCGCGGCGACGAACACCGCCAGCAGGGTTTTCAGACGCATCATGACGGCATCGCCAAGCGGCCGACCGGTCCAGGCGTAGGCGGCAACCAGCACCATCAGGTAAATCGCCAGGCCATAGGCAAACGACATGATGATGAACATGGGTGCCATCATGGCAGTGCCATACAGCTGGCGCGCGATGAGGAAACCGAACAGCGAACCGGTACCGGTCGTCAGGGTCAGACGCCAGATGAAGGCCGCTGTGCCCGCCGCCTTCGACCAGGTCTTGACGTTGCGGTCGAGCATGGTCCACAGATAGATACCCACCAGCACAAAGAAGCCGGTATAGAGGAACACGTTCCAGGTAAACATCGACTTGAAGTTGAAGTGCGTCATCGCCACGATCAAGCGGTCGGAACGCCCCAGGTCGAGCACCAGCACCAGCAGCCCGCCCAGTAGCAGCGCCAGTGCCAGGATCGCCGACAAGGGTGCCAATGGCTTGTACATCGGCTTATTGAATACCGATGCGATTGACGCGACGTTCAATGCGCCCGAAGCCGCCACGATCAGGAACACCGCGAATACGTGCGGCAGACCCCAGACGATCTGGTTATCCATGCCGGTCACGACGTGGCCGTAGTGGTGCATGTAGTTCCAGGCCAGCGCGCCGAAAAGCACGAACAGGCCAAGAAAACCGAACAGCATCCAGTATTTCAGACTGCTGCCTTCTACTTCGCGGAAAGTAATGCTTGCCATGTTGATTTAGATTCCGTGATAGCGAACGCTGAGGTCCAGGTTGAGGTCAGCACGCACCTCCTTGGTCGGCAGTTCGCGCAGACGCCTTGCAATCGCACTGTCTGGATCGTTCATGTCGCCGAAGAGGATGGCATCGTTAGTACATGCTTCGGCGCAGGCTGTCGTGCCATCGCCACGATCGAGCTTTTGTACGCAGAAGGTGCATGCCTCGACGCAACCCATGCCGCGCGGAACATCCGGTTTCTGGGTATCGTGCAGCGGCTCATGAACCAATGAACGTGCCTTGTAGGGACATGCCATCATGCAATAACGACAGCCGATGCAGGTATGACGATTGACCAGAACGATGCCGTCGGCACGTCGGAACGAGGCACCGGTCGGGCAGACATCGATGCAGGGGGCATCTCCGCAATGCTGGCATAGCATCGGCAGGTTGGTTTCCTTCTGCGTCAGCGGATCCTGCAATTCGAGCTTGCGAATCCACTGCGGCGCCTGCCTGGGATGCGCGCTTTCGGCGACCGGAGTCCAGCCGTTTTCGGTGCTGCACGCGGTCACGCAGTCATCGCAGCCCGTCGCGCACTTGGTCGCATCGATCAGCATGCCCCAACGGACCGCGCTGCTGGCTGGCTGATCTTCCGGCCGGCCATGCGCCACTTCGATCAACATCACCCCTGGAACCAGGGTCACGCCTGCCGCGACTGTCGCGGCACCGATGAAGCGGCGCCGTTCGGGAGAGCTCGGCATATTGTCAGGCATCGATTTCATATCGTTCATTGGGCAATCCCGGCCTTCTCTTCCACGCTGACCTTGCGGTTAGCCTGGGCTGCCCGCTTGTATGCGTAATGCGCCGTTTCGACATTCAGCGGATGCATCGTCACGGAGCCCTGCGGCTTGGTGGAATGACAGTCGAAGCAGTCTATTTTCACTGCCGCATAGCTGTGGCAACTCACGCAAAAGTCATCCTTTGAGGCCGCAACGCTGCCAGTCTTTTCGCTGGCATGGCAGTCGATGCATTCCTTGAGGCTGTATTTCTTGGTGCGAATACCTTCAAGCACGGTCTCGTCGCGCTGATGCAGCAATAGCTTCATATGATTTCGGCGCATGAAGTCGTTGGGCTCGACACACTGCTCGCCCTTGACGGCCTTTTCAATCACCGGCTTGGGCGCACCGCTGGCCTTGGCCTGGTCGTCCGATCCAGCCCAGGCCAAGGCGGCGGTCGTCAATATGACCGCAGCCAAGGCTAGAAGACGTTTCATCTTGCCTGCCATGCTTAATCACTCATTACCCATGATGATGTAACCGGTCGGGCAGACCTCGGCGCAAATATGGCAGCCGATGCACTTGGTATAGTCGGTGTCGACGTACCGGCCAATGGTCGGATTGTCTTTCTTCTTCACCTTGAACACGGCGACCTGAGGGCAGTAGACCACGCAGTTGTCGCATTCGAAGCACTGACCACAGGACATGCAGCGCTTGGCTTCGGCGATGACGTCCTTTTCGGACAACGCACGCAGGCGCTCTTCGAAGTTACCCAACGCGCCTTCCTTGTCCAGCGTGATCACTTCACGGTGAAGACGCGGCACGTTGGGGAAATGGCCGAGGAACAGGGCTTCGTGCGGGATGATGTGACGCGCCGAACGGTCATCGAAGTTGTGCAGAATGTCCTTGCGCTCGGCCGTACCCCAAGCCTCCCCATGGATTTCGCAGTTGTATTCGTGACCTGCTTCAAGCCACTTGCGAATCTCGTCGAAGTGATGCACGTCCACTTTCGGACGTTTGTCGACTTCCTTGCCCTTGAGGAAGGCATCAATACCGTCAACGGCGATGGCTGCATGACCAATTGCAGTGGTCAGCAGGTGCGGGCGCAGCACGTCGCCGCCGACGAAGATGTGCTCCTTGCCGGGGAAGCGATAGTTCTTGTCGGCCTTCATCAGGCCGTTGTTGTTGTTGAATTGCTCAAGCCCGGTGAAGTCCACGCCCTGGCCAATCGCGGAGACGATCAGATCGGCAGGCAGGTCGCGTTCGGTGCCTTCTACAATCTTGGTTTCCTTGCCTTCCATCACAAAGTCAGCCACACGCAGCGCCGTTGCACGACCCTTATCGTCAACCACGACGGCAACCGGCGTCACACCGCCGATGATTTCAATGCCTTCTTGCTGGGCATGCTCGACTTCGTGCTTGTTGGCAGCCATTTTTTCGATGGTTGAGCGAGACACCAGCACTACTTCTGCGCCTTCACGCGCAGAGATGGAAGCTACGTCATGTGCCATGTGCCCAGCAATCACGGCTTCCGGACGATCATCCGCAGTGCCCGATTTGGTGATATTGCCCAGACGACGCGCAACGGTTGCAACGTCAATCGACGTATCGCCACCGCCAATAACCACCACGCGGTTACCCACGTGTTGCAAACGGCCTTCGTTGAACGCACGCAAAAACGCCATGGCGGTCACGCAGTTGGGGGCTTCGGCGCCGGGAACCGGCAGCGGACGGCCAGCTTGCGCACCCATCGCCATAAAAATCGCGTCGAAATCTTTTTCAATCTGTTCAAAAGTGATATCTGAACCAATACGGGTCTTGAGACGAGTTTCAACACCCAGATCAATGATGCGCTTGATTTCCGCATCCAGCATTTCACGCGGGGTACGGAAACCGGGAATGCCGTAGCGCATCATGCCGCCAAGCTCTTCATGCTCGTCGAAGATGGTCACGCCGTGCCCACGCAGGCGCAGTTGATAGGCCGCAGCCAGGCCGCCAGGGCCGGCGCCGATAATCGCCACTTTTTTGCCTGTTTCAGGGGCCGTGGACGTGTAGGCCATGTTGTTTTCAATACCCCAGTCGCCGATAAAGTGCTCGACTGCGTTGATGCCCACATGGTCTTCGACCATATTACGGTTACAACCGGATTCGCACGGTGCAGGGCAGACGCGGCCCATCACGGCGGGGAAGGGATTGGCTTCGGTCACGCGGCGGAAAGCATATTCCTGCCAGGTCACGCCTGCCGGCGGCTTCTCGATGCCGCGCGCGATGTTCAGGTAACCTCGAATATCTTCGCCGGCGGGACAAGCACCCTGACACGGCGGTGTGGAAAGCATGTATTCCGGACATTTATGCGTCCAGCCCGCCTGGAAAATGATGTCCTGGCCGGAACGAATGTCATCGGGATGCTCGCCATCCTTATAACGACGCCATTGTGTGCCTTCGGATTTTGCTTTGTTCGTCGTGATAGCCATGTTGATTCTCCTAACGCCTACGAAATGAATTGAGTTACTTAACCTTGTGCTCAGTCGAGCTTGATTGCCTTGCTGACCAGTTGATGCACTCCGCCCACCATGCTCATGTCGAAGCCATATTTGGGCAAAACCTTGGTGAACTGCGCCTTGCAGATGGCGCAGATCATCGCCATGAAATTAACCTGGTGCTCCTTGACCACATTATTCAGCGCGGTCACACGTGGCAGCGCCCCCTTGACCCGAACTTCCATCAGGTCGTCGGTCAGCAGGCCTCCGCCACCGCCACAGCAGAAGGTGGATTCGCCTATGGTGCCATCTGCCATATCGTGAAAATTGTTCACCACCGACTTGATCAGTTCGCGTGGAATAATGAACTGGCCACCGGGTTCCGTGCCCATGCGCGACGCCCGCGCCACGTTGCAGGAATCGTGATAAGTCACCACCAGGTCGTCGTTGAGAGATGGATCGACCTTGATCTTGCCCGACTTGATCAGGTCGTTGGTCAGTTCGCAAATATGCTGTGGTTGCGGATAAGCAGGATCGAGCTGTTTCTGCAGCTCGATCGAGAACGGGTCGTTGCCACCGTAACCAATTCCGGTCAGCGTGTTCCAGAAACTGTACGCCACCCGCCAGGCATGTCCACATTCACCGACCACAATACGCTTGGCACCGAGCCTGAGTGCTTCATCACGAATCCGCATGGCCACCTTGCGCATGATTTCGTAATTAGCGGTAAACAGTCCGAAATTCGCGGCCTCAGATGCGGCCGAAGACAGGGTCCAGCTGGTACCTGCAGCGTGAAGCACCTTGGCGTAACCAATCAACGATTCCACATGCGGTTCGGAGAAGAAGTCAGCTGATGGCGTGATCAGAAGCACTTCGGCACCTATCACATCAAGGGGCATTTTCACCGCCACGCCGGTATCGGCTTCGATATCTTCTTCCAGGCCCTCCAGGGTATCCCGCAAGGCGGGGCCGGGCAGACCGAGATTGTTCCCGATCTTCATTACCTTGGTAAGAATCTCGTTGGAGTACTTCTGCCCCATGCCGACGTGGTTGAGGATTTCTCGTCCTGCCATTGTGATTTCAGCAGTGTCGATACCATACGGACAGAACACCGAGCAGCGTCGGCATTCCGAGCACTGATAATAGTAGTTATACCAGTCGTCCAGCACTTCCTTGGTCAGATCCTTGGCACCGACCAGTTTAGGGAACAGCTTGCCCGTGGTGGTGAAATAGCGACGATAGACCTGACGAATCAGATCCTGGCGCGCCACCGGCATGTTCTTGGGGTCGGAGGTGCCCAGATAATAGTGGCACTTGTCGGTACAGGCGCCGCAATGCACGCAGATATCCAGGAAGACCTTCAGCGAGCGGTACTTGCCGAGCAGGTCACCCATTTTGTCGATGGCGCGCTCTTTCCAGTCTTCGCTCAATTCATGCGGGTACCCCAGGTAATCCTGAATGGGCTGTGCCGCAGGAAAGGTCCTGGAGTGCGCCATCACACCTTCCCGCAGCTTGGGGACTTCGATGTCGTCTCGTATTTCCGGAATGTCAAATTCAGCAACAGCCACTTGAGTGTCCTTTATCCGTACTTAATATTCGCTGCTTGATGTCGACGAATCAGTTGCGCTGATCGAGCCGGGCCGCCCACGCTGCCACGTGGCGATGTTCACGCGGGTTATCGATCTGGTTGCGTGTCGGGCTAAAGAACACACCCGGCGCATGAAGCAGTTTGCTGATCGGAAAGATCACCATCAAAGTAGCGACCAGAGCAAGATGCACCATCAGAATCGGATCCTGCGGAAGCGGTTGCACATCCAGATACATCAGACCCATGAAAAACACTTTCAGGGCAATGATGTCCGTATGCACAACAAAGGTCATCAACATGCCTGACACGCCAATCGCAATCAGCAACAGCAGCATCAGATGGTCAGACGGCGTCGAGATATAGCGCACACGGTCGACCACGAAGCGACGTACCAGCAGACCGGTGAGGCCAACCACCATCATGATGCTTGCATATTTACCAAAGGGTTGCACGATATCGACCCAGAACCAGACGGGCTGGGTGAAATAACGAAGATGACGCGCCAGCACCAGAAACAGTCCGAGGTGAAAGAGATAGCCAAATATCCATATCCATTTATTGGACTTAAAGAGGGATTCGAATACCACGACTTCTTTCGCCATCCGGTACACGACACCAGCTTGCTTGGTGGGTGCAGGGGTAGTGGGTATAAGCAGCGGTGCAGGCGTGCGGCTGTAATCATAAATTTTATAAATCAGCCCGACCACCAACAGCAAGGTGGCGACGTAAAACATCCCGGCGTAAATCATCGTCACAGTAGACAAACTCACTCTCCTATTGGACTCCGCCCCGCCATGCGCCTGAACGCATGGCTGAACCGCATTCCCTACCTACGTTTTGTTTACAAATCAAACGCAACACGGACCGTTCCACGTCCCATTTGATTTGTAAACACAACCCGGATCGGATCGCCCCAAGAATTTAATCTGGCGCAATCCGAGGTGTTTCGATATTTAGATACAGCCGGTCGGCTTGGGCAGGCCAGCAATCTTACAAGCCTGCTTGGCGGGACCGTAGGGGAACAACTCGTACAGGTACTTGTTGTTGCCTTTTTCAGGCCCGAGCTTCTTGCCGATGGCCTTGGTCAGCACGCGAACTGCGGGTGCGATCTGGTATTCGGCGTAGTACTCACGCAGGAAATTGACGACTTCCCAGTGGCTATCGGTCATTTCAACCTTTTCTTCGACCGCCATGTACTTGGCGATGTCCTCGTTCCACGTCGACAGGTCGACCAGATAGCCTTCTTCGTCAACTTCGACCTCTTTACCGGCGATTTCTACCATGGGCATAGCAATACTCCTTCTGTTAAAAGTTACAGCCAAGACTGACAGTTGCTGTGCTCTGCGACCAGATCCACAAAACCGCCGTAATCCACGACATTGACTCCGTCCAGCACGCGCGCGGCCATGCCGCGTGCCGCCAGATCAGGACCGAGTGCGTAAATCTTGATGCCAGCCGCAGCCGCCTGGATTTTCGTCGCTGCCGCATTACCGGTCGTCACCGCGTACACCGCGTCTTCGATCAGCAACACTGCAGAACCCTTTGTGGCCATGGCGAGGCAGCTTTCCAGCGAGCCTCTATCCGTAGCCGATTTATTCACAATATGCAGCATATCCGGTCCCCTTAGAAGCTGATTACGACGTCTTGCTCGGCCATGAGATTTGCCATCTCATCAACGGAAAGCACCGTCACATCCACAATCAGGTCTTCTTCAGTCAGACCGCGTGTATCCATCGATTTTTGGTCAACATACAATTTCTCGATGTCGTAACCATCCAATGCACGGTAAGTCTTGGAGAAGTCCTTGACTTCGATGCCTTTGGTATCGATACCCTTCATCAATTGGAAGACACCATCATCGGTAAAGACCATGCTCACATCCTGATCGAAAGCAGCCGTAATCAGCACCACTTCCAGACCTTCCAGCGCGTACACGGTGCCGTGCGGTGCCTTGCGGTTCAGGAACATGAATTTCTTGACGATGCCGGAGCCGTCTTCCATCTCATCCATATCGCTCATCTCGTTTCCTTAATCGCCGAACGTCACGAGACGGTCGTACTGAATACCCATCTCAACCAGCTGACCCAAGCCAGAGATACGGAAGTTGTCTCCGAGAACAGCGTCCGTGATGCCGCGGCGCTGCGCAGCCGCCACGCAGACAACCAGGTCAACACCATGATCAGCGGCCAGCTTCGACCAGCGTGTACTCACGTTACGATCATCCTGCGGCGGTGTTGCGAGCCGCGAAGCGTTATAAACGCCATCATGGTAGAAAAAAACACGTGGAACTTTGTAACCCTTTTCAATCGCCGCGCGGGCGAACAGATAGGCAGAGTCACTCGCCTGGTGGCTGTATGGCCCTTCGTTTACAAGAATGCCGAATTGCATGGCTAGCTCAAACTCCGAAAAATGCAGTCATTATTATCAGATCCCCACCGCAGGTCACCGCGGTGGAGCCAACAACTTCCTAGAACTGCTTAGAAGCGAATGTGCGTGGAAGCGTTGAGGTTGACACGACTGCCGCGCCAGTTATCAATGTGATACTTGGTAAAGGGCAGGCCGGTCTTCTCGAAGAATGCAGGCCAGCCGATGCGCTCGATCCACTCGTTCATACGCTCCCAAGGCTTACCGTCTTCCTTGTAGGTATACAGAATCTTCTTGAGCACCTCGGCCACTTCAGGAAAACGCGGCAGATTGTTCGGCAAGCCATTCGCAACCAGCTTGTGAAAGGTGGGCTTGGAACGGGCGTTCGAGTTTTTACCGCCCACCCAGATCGCGAACTTGGAATGTTCGGCATCGTTGATCTGCATCGGCGGGCAAGGCGGGAAACAGGCGCCGCAGCAAATGCACTTCTTCTCGTCCACTTCCAGCGAGGGCTTGCCGTTCACCAGCGCGGGGCGAATTGCAGCCACCGGGCAGCGCGCAACAACCGAAGGACGCTCACACACGTTGGCGACCAGATCATGGTTGATCTTCGGCGGCTTGGTGTGCTGCATGATAATGGCGATATCTGCCTGACCACCGCAGTTGATCTCACAGCAGGAGGTGGACAGCTTGACGCGGTTGGGCATCTCGCACTTGATGAACTCCTGATACAGCTCGTCCATGACTGCCTTGGCGGCGCCCGACGCATCGCTGCCCGGAATGTCGCAATGCAGAAAACCCTGGGTGTGCGCAATCATCGACACCGAGTTGGCCGTCCCGCCAATCGGGTAGCCCTTGTCGTTCAAGGCCTTGATCAATGGCTCGACCTTTGACGCGTCGGATACCATGTATTCGATATTGGAACGAATGGTAAAACGCACGAAGCCGTCGGCATACTTGTCGGCAATGTCAGCCAACTCGCGGACCGTATGGTGATCCATCTGGCGTGCCGTACCCGCCTTGACGGTCCAGATCTCTTCGCCGGATTCGGCGCGATGATAGAGAACACCCGGCTTCGGATGGCTGTGGAAAGCCCACTTGCCATAGTTTTTCACCATCACGGGGTGCATGTAGGGCATCGGATCCGGTGCGCCGGATTCGATAGGAGGACGCATTTCAGCCATGTTTTTTCTCCAACTGATTTAATGCATGGACCCGGCTTTCGCCAAGGCCCACGGTTAATTAAACTCAAGCAGCAGTCGATTGCTTGTACTCGTTCCACTTCTCGACTTGCTCGTCCCAGTCGTCGGAACGGAAGTAGGGGTTGGCACGCGGCTCGCTGATCATGTTGGGATCGACCGGCAAATCCATGCCCTCGAGGAAGTTGGCCAGGCCGATACGCTCGATCATTTCACCAGTACGCTCATGCTCGAGCGCATTTTCGGCGAAAAAGTCGATTGCGTTGCGCGCCAGCTCATTCAGCCTTTCAAAATCCTCGTCGGACTCGAGCTTCATGAACGGAACCACCACAGTACCCATCGTGGCGCCGATTTTCAGCACACTCTTGCCGCCAATCAGGATAGTGACACCTTTATCCAAACCAGTCCGCAGGCCGCCGGGAATAACGTTCAGGCAGTGCATGCAGCGGACGCAATTCTTGTTGTCGATGCACAGGGTGTTGCCATCGCCCAGGTCGGCAGCGGACACGTGCTCGCTGGCCTGGAACTTGTCACTCGGCACCAGGGTAATGGCCTTGGTCGGGCACTTGCTGATCACGTCGTTGACCAGGTCGTTCATGCCATGAGCCTTCATGTAATCCCGAACCTGCTCTTCATTGACGCGAATGTTGTCGCGCCAAGTGCCGATCGTCGCGAAGTCGGAACGCTGGATCGCGTTGACGCAGTCGTTCGGGCAGCCGGAAAACTTGAATTTGAACTTGTAGGGCAGAGCCGGGCGATGCATGTCGTCAATATTGTTATTGATGACGTAACGCAGCGCCTTGGCTTCGTCGAAGTTGGAGTGCTCACAACGGGCCGCCCCAACGCAGGACATCGAGGTACGCAGCGCCGGACCGGCACCGCCGAGGTCGAAGCCCATTTCGTTGAACGCATCGAACGCCCGCTGGACGTCCTCCGTCTTACAACCCTGGAGCATGAGATCGCCGGACTGGCCGTGGAACGCGAGCAGGCCAGAGCCGCCATTGTCAGACCAGGCGTCACAGATTTTGCGCAGCAGGTCGGACGTGTAATGCATGCCTGCAGGCGGCATGATACGCAGGGTATGAAATTCGGCCGCCTCGGGGAACAGCGGCTGATGGTTTTCGTCCTTCAACTCGGTGAAACGCGGGATGATGCCGCCGCCGTAACCGAACACGCCGACCGTACCACCCTTCCAGTAGCCTTTTCTATGCTGATAGGACGTCTCCAGCTGACCCACAAGGTCAGCCATCAGGTCGTTTTCCTTGCCCAGACGCTTCAGATTTTTTACGAAGCTGGGCCACGGGCCGCTTTCAAGCTGATCAAGCATGGGCGTATCAATCATTTGCTTTGCCATTATCTTCTTCTCCTAGAAAATTCGAAGTGCCCGCTCAGCAGACAGCTTAACGGTATGTCGGTAATCATATTGGCTGAATCGCCGCACCGCCATCATTCTCATGGGTAAATTGCCCACCCCATTGCGGTAGGTCGGCACCTACCCACATGGAGTACCCCACATGGGGTACGACGATCCCCCAGCACGAGTAGCTTCACTCAGACAAAGAAAATGAGACATTGCACGCCTACCACAGGAACGGATAAGAGTATTAAAATACTGTGGCAAACGCAAGTCCTTGCCCGAAACGGGGTTGAAGTACTAAATCTCGCCCTCATAAATACATATCCGTATCTGTTCCGTATCTGTGCCGCCAGGCAAAACAGGTCCACCGATGAAACTTAAGCACCGCGGATAAACCCCATGCCTGAAATCTCCCCCCTAGACAACCTGCGCTTGCCCTTCGGCGGCCAGGAGGTCGAGTTCCAGCACCTGACCCACGAGTCGGGCGGTGTGCCTTTCCTGCGTATCCGTATCCGCGAAAACAAGCGCTTCACCATTTTCGACGTCGACCCGGTCAGCGCGCAGAAATGGGTCGATGTCATGCAGGCCTGGGCCCGCGATCATGCGGGAGATGCGCCATGAACTGGGACTGGCCGGAAAAAAAGCCCGAGACGTACACGCCCCACATGATCGATCTGCAGTTCGATCTGGCGGGCACGATCATTCCGGTTGAGCATGCACAGTTGCTCTCGGACGGTCTGCAACGATTGCTGCCTTGGCTGGGCGAGGAAACGAGTGCCGGTATCCAGCATCTGAAAGGCGCGGAAACCAACAGCGGGGACGCCACGCTCTGTATCAACCGGCGTACCAAGCTGTTTATCCGCGTCCCCAAAGCGCGCGTGGACGACATGCAACGCCTGACCGGGCAGACCCTCGACCTGGCGGGCCACGTACTGCAGATTGGCCGTTTCAAGCCCCGCGAATTCAGTCCGTTTTCTCACATTTACTCGCACTTTGTTGACACGGGCAGCGCGAGTGAAGAACAATTCGTGCAGGACGTGATGCGTGAACTGGACGGTCATTTCCAGTTACGTTGCGGTTTCATCTGCGGCAAGGCACAAACCCTGCAAACCGCATCCGGCCCGTTGCATGGTTTCAGCCTGATGCTGCACGACGTGCCGCCTCACAAATCCTTGCAACTGCAGGACGAAGGGCTGGGCCGCAACCATTTGTTGGGCTGCGGAATATTCATCCCGCACAAATCCATTGCGGCGGTCGCGCCAACGACTCCTTAATTCAAGCGCCGGTTGTTTCGGCGATTCTTTAGTAACCAACCCGAAAGGAGAAAAAATGTCTTATGTTGTAAACGGCGAAGAGCTCGAAACCGGTGACGAGGACTTCCTGCTGGAAGCCAACTTCAGCGATGACGTTCCGCCGGTCATCGCCGCGGCTGAAAAAATCACTTTGACCGACGATCACTGGACGGTCATCAACTACCTCCGCGACAAGTACAAAGAAGACGGCCAAACACCAAACTTCCGCAACATGCTGGCGGAAATCGAAGACCTGCACCCGGGCACCGAGTGGAAGAAAAAGCTGTATGTGCTGTTCCCCAACATGCCTGCTCGCCAGGGTCCGCGCGTTGCAGGCCTGCCCAAGCCTTACGGCAAGGGCGGCTACTGATATATCCCGCCAGAAGCGACACGGAAACGGGTAGCGCGGACCGCGCTGCCCGTTTTTCCCCGGTCCCTTCACTGCACCAATCATGTTTTCCAATACCCTCGTTACCACCGAAGATCTGGCCGCGCATCTGAATGACCCGAACTGGGTCATTCTGGATTGCCGTTTTACCCTGACCGATCCCGATGCCGGCCGCCAGGCCTACGCGAAAGCCCATATCCCGGGTGCACGCTATGTTCATCTGGACGACGATCTCTCCGCCCCTGTCGGCGAAACTACGGGGCGGCATCCACTGCCTGATCCCCGTGTGCTGGCCGAAAAGCTCTGCATGTGGGGGGTCGGCGTCAACAAGCAGGTGGCGGTGTACGATGACAGTTATGGCTCGATGGCCGTGCGGCTGTGGTGGATGATGCGCTGGCTCGGTCACCCCGGGGTGGCGTTGCTGGACGGCGGCTATCCGAAGTGGGCGCGTGAAAAACGCCCGCTCAATGCCGAAGTGCCGACACCGCACAAGGCGGCTTGCGCCTGCCTGCCCGAAGCCACCCAGATCGTGGCGGCAGACGAAGTGTTGCGTGCATCGCAGAGCGGCGAGCAACTCATTATCGACGCGCGCCCGGATCGTCGCTTCTCCGGCGAATTCGAGCCGCTCGACCCGGTGGCCGGGCACGTGCCCGGCGCCATTAACTGGCCGTTTGACGAAAACCTCGACGTGGACGGCACCTATCTGCCCCCCGAGGCGTTACGCGAGAATTATCAGGCGCTGCTGAAAGGCAAGCCGGCCTGGCAGGTCATCCACATGTGTGGCTCCGGCGTCACCGCCTGCCACAACATCCTGGCGATGGAAATCGCCGGCCTTCCCGGTTCACGGCTCTACCCCGGTTCATGGAGCGAATGGATCACCGATCCCGCGCGCCCCGTTGCCACCGGCGAATAAAGGAAAACGCTCATGGTCAAACCCGTTAGAGTCCGCACCATCTGGTTCAAGAAGGACGGCGAACGCAGCGCTGGGGAAATCGCCAGCGCGGTTGCCACGACCGTCTGGCGCGTTGCCGACAAGGCCGTCGACAACCTCGGCCGCGAAAATTACGACATCATCACCCCGGCGCGCGGGTTCAAGCTGATCGCCGAGTTTGTCGCCTTCCTGGCGCATTACTGCGACCGTATGGCCTATTCCTCGCAGACGCCCGAACGACGTATTGAAGTGCTGCAGGCGATCGCCAACCGGCTGGGCGAGGTGATGGAGGAAAACATCATCGAGTCGGTCGGTCCCGATCCCGGCCGCAACTTCAAGGCCGAATTCATCGACTTCCTGAACCGCCGCTTTGCCGATTACGCCGAGTTCGAGTTCCCCGACGACGACAAGGCCAGTTTCCCCGCACTGCGCTTCCTCAGCCTGCAGATCCGCGAGGAGATGGGCGACGACGACAAGACCTGGATCATGGACCAGATCATGGACATCGAAATGCCCGAGATGATGGGCACGGTGAGGAAGAGCTTCATGGGTCTCCTGTCCGACGCGCCGGTCAAGCGCGGCTTCGGCTCGCCCGACATGCTGCCGCCGGAGTAAACTCAAATGTCGTCGCCGTTCGATCTGGCCAACGAGAGCGGCTATCGCGCCTGGCGTGCTGCACGACTTGCCGCCTACCCGCGCAGCGTCGACGAACTGGTCGTGCCGCTGGCCGATCCGCGCCATCTCACGCCAGACGAAATCGATGCCTTCGCAACCCGCTGCGCGCGCGCCAACATGGCGATCTACAGCGCGCCGCACCTGCCTGCCGCCGACAAATCGCTGCCCGGGCAATTGGCGCAACAGCTCGGCCTGGTCCACCTGGAAGGCAACTACCTTGCCGACGCGGACGGGCTGTCCAGCATCACCCCGGCGGATGACGAGGGCAGCGTGCGCGGCGAGTTCATCCCCTACACCCACAAGCCGATCAACTGGCACACCGACGGCTACTACAATGCGCCCGACCGCCGCATCCTCGGCATGACCCTGCACTGCGCGCAAGACGCCGAAGAAGGCGGCGAGAACGCCCTGCTCGATCATGAAATCGCCTATATCCAGCTGCGCGATGCCAGCTCCGATTACGTCGCCGCGCTGATGCAGCCCAACGCGATGACCATCCCCGCGCGCATGGACGAGGACAACATTGCCCGGGCAGAGCAGAGCGGGCCGGTGTTCGCGATCGATCCCGAGCAGGGCTTTCTTACCATGCGCTACACCGCGCGCACCCGCTCCATCGTGTGGAAAGATGACGCCGTCACCCAGGCTGCGGTCAGAACCCTGGCCGACATCCTCGCCGGCTCGGAATACACCCTTACCGCCCGCCTGCGCCCCGGCATGGGCCTCGTCTGCAACAATGTGCTGCACACCCGCAACCGATTTTCCGATTCCCCCCACCGCCGCCGCCTGCTCTATCGCGGGCGCTATTACGACCGCCTGCGCTTTGATTTGAATCCACCCGCGTGAACAGCTTAGGCTGTGGATAAAGTAAAATAGTAGTCATCATTTTTCGGCCATCTGCTGTCATGCAGCTTCTCACCCTCGGGGTCAACCATCACACTGCACCGCTCGCGATCCGCGAGCAGGTGGCGTTCGGCCCCGACAAGCTGGTGCAGGCGCTGCACGAACTGACGCAGAGCCGGCGTGCCTCCGAGGTCGCCATCCTGTCGACCTGCAACCGCACCGAGCTGTACGTCAACACGCCCGTGCCAGACGACGTGTCGCAATGGCTGGCCGATTTCCATCACATCGAGCGGCGCGAACTCGCGCCCTACCTGTATGCGCTGCCGCGCGAAAAGGCCGCACAGCACGCCTTCCGCGTCGCCGCCGGCCTCGATTCGATGGTGCTGGGGGAGACGCAAATCCTCGGGCAGATGAAGCTGGCGGCGCAGGCCGCCGAGAAGGCCGGCACCCTTGGTCTGCTGCTGCACAAGCTGTTCCAGCGCACCTTCTCGGTCGCCAAGGAGGTGCGCAGCAGCACCGAAATCGGCGCCAATTCGGTATCGATGGCCGCTGCTGCGGTGCGCCTGGCCGAGCGTATTTTCCCCAACATCAAGGATCAGGCCTGCCTGTTCATCGGTGCCGGCGAGATGATCGAGCTGTGCATCACCCACTTCGCCGCGCAGCATCCGCGCCGCATGACGGTGGCCAACCGCACCGCCGATCGCGCCCGCCCGCTGGCCGAGCGCTTCGGTGCCGGGGTGATCCCGCTGACCGCGCTGCCCGACGAACTGCCGGACTACGACATCATCGTCACCTCCACCGCGAGCCCGCTGCCCATCCTCGGCAAGGGCATGCTGGAGCGCGCGATCCGACAGCGCCGCCACCGCCCGATCTTCATCGTCGACCTGGCGGTGCCGCGCGACGTCGAGGCCGAAGTCGCCGACATGGACGACGTCTTTCTCTACAGCGTGGACGACCTGGGACAGGTGGTGCGCGAAGGCATGGACAACCGCGTGGCGCAAGTGGCGCAGGCCGAAGCGATCATCGAGTCCCGCGTTGAAAACTTCATGCACTGGATGGAAGGCCGCGAGCTGGTGCCGGTAATCCGGAACTTGCGCGACACCGCCGAGCGCCACCGCCGCCACGAAATCGAAAAGGCGGAGAAAGCGCTGGCGCGCGGCGACGACCCGCGCGCGGTGCTCGACGCGATGAGCCATGCGCTCGCCAACAAGCTGCTGCACGCACCGACCCACGCGCTCAGCCACGCCACGCGCGACGAGCGCGACCAGTTCGCTCGCCTCATCAGCCAGCTCTACGGGCTGCGTCAGGAATGAAAGCCACGCTGGTGGACAAGCTCGCTCGCGCCGACGAGCGGCTGGAGGAGCTCGACGCCCTGCTGTCGCAACCGGAAATCGCCGGCGACATGGACAGCTACCGCAGGCTCACCCGCGAACATGCCGACCTCACCCCGGTCGTGGCGCTGTATCGCCAGTACCGGCAGGTCGAGGCCGACCGGGAAGCTGCGGGCGAAATGCTGGCCGACCCGGAGCTGCGTGAGCTCGCCGAGGCCGAGATCGCCGCCACCGAAGCGGAAATCGCGCGACTGGAAACCGAACTGCAAACCGCGCTGTTGCCGACGGATCCAAACGACGAGCGCAACATCTTCCTGGAAATCCGCGCCGGCACCGGCGGCGACGAATCCGCGCTGTTCGCCGGCAGCCTCCTGCGCATGTACACGCGCTATGCCGAGCGGCAGGGCTGGAAGATCGAAGTGGTGTCGGAAAACCCTGGCGAGGTCGGCGGCTACAAAGAAGCCATCCTCCGCACCGTCGGCCACGGCGCCTATTCGCGGCTGAAGTTCGAATCCGGCGGCCACCGCGTGCAGCGCGTGCCGGAAACAGAATCGCAGGGCCGCATCCACACTTCGGCCTGCACCGTGGCGGTGATGCCGGAAACCGACGAGGTCGACGAAGTCGACATCAACCCGGCCGACCTGCGCATCGACACCTACCGTGCCTCCGGCGCGGGCGGCCAGCACATCAACAAGACCGATTCGGCGGTGCGCATCACCCACCTGCCGACCGGGCTGGTGGTGGAATGCCAGGACGACCGCTCGCAGCATCGCAACCGCGCGCAGGCGATGAGCGTGCTGGCGGCGCGCCTGAAAGACCGCGAAATCCAGGCGCAGCACGACGCCGAGGCGCGCACCCGCAAGGGGCTGGTCGGCAGCGGCGACCGCTCCGACCGCATCCGTACCTACAATTTTCCGCAGGGCCGCATCACCGACCACCGCATCAACCTCACGCTGCACAAGATCGACGCGGTGATGGACGGCGACCTGACCGAATTGCTGGATGCGCTGGCGGCCGAGCATCAGGCCGAGCTTCTGGCAACGCTTTCAGGTGAGGGGTAAGGCGTGAGGCGTGAGGCGGCGACGGTTGCCGGCCTGCTCGACGACGCCACTGCCCGCATCGCTGCCGCGCTCGGCCTTGCGCACCGCGACGCGCGGCTCGACGCCCGCGTGCTCGCCGCACATGTTTTGGGCGTGGATACCGCCTGGCTGATCGCGCATGACACTGACCCGCTCAGCGACACGCACACCGCAGCGTTTGAATTCCTGTTGACACAACGGCTGGAAGGCGTGCCCGTCGCCTATCTTGTCGGCACGCGCGAATTCTACGGCCGCCCGTTCCAGGTCTCGCCGGACGTGCTGATTCCGCGCCCCGATACCGAACTGCTGGTCGAACTGGCGCTGGCGCGCATGCCGCCCGATCAGGCCATGGACGTGCTGGATCTGGGTACCGGCAGCGGCTGCATCGCCATCACCCTGGCGCTGGAACGCTCGCGCGCGCGCATCACGGCGGTGGATCGCTCCGCCGCGGCACTGGCCATCGCCGAGCGCAATGCCGACATCCTCAACGCCCATGTCGAGTTTTTGACCTGCGACTGGTTCGCCGCACTCGTCGGACGGCGTTTCGATCTCATCGTCGGCAACCCGCCCTACATTGCTGCCACCGATCCTCACCTGGCGCGCGGCGACGTGCGTTTCGAGCCCTTGACCGCGCTGACAGCCGGCCGGGACGGACTCGCCGACCTGCGCCAACTGACCGCCGCTGCGCGCAATCACCTCAGGCCCGGCGGCGTCCTGCTGCTGGAACACGGCTACGACCAGGCGGACGCCGTCCAGGCCCTGTTGCGCGAGAGTGGCATCCCCCGCCCCCAGAGCTGGGCCGACCTGGCGGGCATCCTGCGCGTCAGCGGCGGCGAACTGTCGGAATAATTTACACTCGTCGCGTGCGGGGAGCGGCCCGGAACCGCTGCAAGCATTACGCAATGGTCATTCCAGGCCGGCTCAAGGTATATTGGGGCGATTCTTGCTGTAAATATTGGGACAGTATCCAAACGATTATCGAGGCCTGCCATGTCCGGCCACACACCCGAAATGCAAGACACCCCGCCCGAGGCATCGCAAGGCGATTCGGTCGACCAATCCCGTCGCCGGCCGACCGGCGCCGCGCTGAGGGCTTCAGCGATTTTCACGCTGGCCAGCCGCCCGGTATGGGCCAGCCAGTGCAGCATTTCCGGGATGGCTTCCGGTAACCTGTCCAACCCAAGGGAAGCGCTGAACAATTCAACATGGCCGTCATTGCGACCGCGAGCGAAGCGCGGCGGGAAGCAATCCAGCGTCTGGCTGCGCATGCCCGCACACCTGCTGATTCCCCATCTTTTTCAGAAGGCCTTCGTCAGCCCCTATCAGCACGCCCCAAAAGCGGCTTGACGCCGGCCGCGACGTGCGTATAATTCTTGATCATTCAAGTCAAGTATTATTCAGGAGCCCCGAGATGACCGCGCTAGACCGCATTCGTGACCAAGTCACCACCAACACCGTCGTGCTATACATGAAAGGCACGCCCCAGTTCCCGCAGTGCGGCTTTTCGTCGCGCGCGGCGCAAGTGCTGCAGGCCTGCGGTCTGCAGGATTTTCTGGCAGTCAATGTGCTGGCCGACCCGGAAATTTTCGAGAACCTGAAGCACTACGCCAACTGGCCGACCTTCCCCCAGCTCTACGTCAAGGGCGAGTTGGTCGGCGGCTGCGATATCATGATCGAGATGTACCAGAAAGGTGAAATCCAGAAACTGCTGGAAGAAGCGCAGGCCGCCTGACGCCACGCCCGGAATGCAAAAAAAGCCGACTACGTGTCGGCTTTTTTGTCACTCACCAGCGTTCCCGTGTAATTATCTCGCTTCACCCGCCTCGGGCACGGCATCCATTCCCAGTTCGTGAATCTTGCGCGTCAGGGTGTTGCGGCCCCAGCCGAGCAGGTGCGCAGCCTCGATGCGCCGCCCGCCGGTATGGCGCAGCGCCACTTCGATCAGCGTTTTTTCATAGGCCTGGGTGAGATCGTCGAGAATCGCCGCCTCGCCGCGCGCCAGCCGTGCGCTCGCCTCGACCGCCAGGCTTTGCAGCCAGTCGCCCGCTTGCGGCACGACATTGCCCTGCATCAGGTCGGTGGGCAGATCGCTTGTCTCGACCACCTGGCCGGGCGCCATCACGGTCAGGTAATGGCAGACGTTTTCGAGCTGACGCACGTTGCCGCTCCATGGCAGGTTGACCAGCGTCCTGAGCGCGGCCTCCGACATCCCCTTGGCCTCCATTCCCAGCTCGCGCGCGCTTTTTTGCATGAAATGCCGCACCAGCAGGGGAATGTCCTCGCGCCGCTCGCGCAGCGCCGGCAGCCGCAGGCGGATGACGTTGAGGCGGTGGAACAGGTCCTCGCGAAACAGCCCTTCGCGCACCCGCACCTCCAGGTCCTGGTGGGTGGCGGCGATCACCCGCACGTTGACCTTGATCGGCGTGTGCCCGCCGACGCGATAGAACTGGCCATCCGACAACACCCGCAGCAAGCGGGTCTGCAGTTCGGCCGGCATGTCGCCGATCTCGTCCAGGAACAGGGTACCGCCATCGGCCTGCTCGAAGCGGCCGCGCCGCTGCGCCGCCGCGCCGGTGAAGGCGCCGCGCTCATGGCCAAACAGTTCGGATTCCAGCAAGTCCCGTGGAATGGCCGCGGTGTTCAACGCAATGAACGGCCCGCCGGCGCGCGGACTGTGGCGGTGCAGGGCGCGTGCCACCAGCTCCTTGCCGCTGCCCGATTCGCCGGTGATCAGCACGGTCGCGTGCGACTGGGCGAGGCGTCCGATGGCGCGGAACACTTCCTGCATCGCCGGCGCCTGGCCGAGCATTTCGGTCATCGGCGCCTCGCTCGGCGCCGGCGTGTCGCGGCTGGCATTTTCGGCCAGCGCGCGCCGCACCAGCTCCAGCGCCTGATCGACGTCGAACGGCTTAGGCAGATATTCGAATGCGCCGCCCTGAAACGCCGCCACCGCGCTGTCGAGGTCGGAATACGCGGTCATGATGATGACCGGCACCTTGGGCAGGCGCTCCTTCAGTGCCTGCAGCAACTCCAGGCCGGATACACCCGGCATGCGGATGTCGGACAGCACCGCGGCGGGCGTGCTGCGTTCCAGTTCGCGCAGCGCATCGCTGGCCGAACTGAAGGTCATGCACGGAACATCCTCGCGCAACAGGGCTTTTTCCAGCACCCAGCGGATGGAACGGTCATCGTCGATGACCCAGACGCAACTTGATTTCGTCATGGCGTTCAGGTGGGAAGCGGAAGAAAAATAGAAAAGACAGTATGGCCGGGGCGGCTTTCGCAGTCGATGGTGCCGTGGTTTTGTGCGATCAGCGTCTGCGCCACCGCCAGACCGAGCCCGCTGCCGCCCTCGCGCCCGGATACCAGCGGATAAAAGATCTGCTCGCGGATCTCTTCGGGGATGCCGGGGCCATTGTCGATGATCTCGACCCGCAGGCCCAGCCGGTAGCGACGACTTTCCAGCGTGATCTGCCGCGCCACCCGTGTCCTGAAGGCGATTTCGCCCTGGCCGTGGCCATATCCCTGCATGGCCTGCACCGCATTGCGCGCGATGTTGAGCGTGGCCTGAATCAACTGTTCGGCGTCGGCGCGGATTTCCGGCAGGCTGACGTCGTAGTCGCGGCGCAGCACCACGCTCGGCGTTTCGGCCAGGATCAGGCTGCGCACCCGCTCCAGCACTTCGTGAATATTGACCGCACCAAAACGGGGCATGCGGTGCGGCGTCAGCAGACGCTCCATCAGCGATTGCAGACGGTCCGATTCCTTGATGATGACCTGGGTGTATTCGCGCAGGCTCTCGCGCGGCAGTTCGTACTCCAGCAATTGCGCCGCGCCGCGAATGCCGCCGAGCGGATTCTTGATTTCGTGCGCCAGGTTGCGCAGCAGGTCGCGGCTGGCTTCCTGCTGCAGGCGCGCCTGCTCCAGCCGGGCGATGCGCAAGTGGGGATCGACTGCCCGCATCTCGATCAATACCGCATGCGGCGGCGTATCCAGCGGCGAAACGCTGCACCCCAGGCGAATCGGCGGGTGGCCGCTCACCGCCACGTCGAGCTCGTATTCGATGACGGTTTCCTGCTCGCTGCGCGCGGTCCGGATTGCCGCGCGCAGCTCGGGACTGCGTTCAAACACATGATCGGCGGCGTCTCCAACCAGCAGCGCGCCCGATACGCCGAGCAGCGTTTCGGCAGCCGGATTGACGTACAGAACGCGGTCGTCCGCATCCAGCACCAAGGCGCCGGTGGACAGGCAATCAAGTCCGGAAAATTCGCTTGGAGAAGGCGGAATCATGCGCATGCACTCACTGGAAGCACTGATTATGCCAGCGCAAGTGGAGCCGGGCGCTTACTTCAGACTGGCCAGTTCGCGCTGGATCGAGGTGACGTTCTGCTCGTGCTGCTGCACGGTGGCGCGCAATTTTTTCACGCGATTGAGATACGTTGCGTCGGTCGCGCGCTCGCCGGGCTGCAGACGCTCGCCCAGCGCCAACTGGCGGCGCGCCTCATCGGCATTGCGGCGCTCGTCGGAAATTTCGTCCTGCAGCACTTGGTGGCGGATATCGTCGCGGCGTTTCTGCGTGCCGGCATCGATGCGCGGAAAATCCGCCGGGCTGGGATTGTAGGACGCCCGCCGGGGTGTTTTATCCCGGTTCGGAAGCGGCGCTGCGGCGCCTGGAAGTTCGATGCGTTTGGCGCCCTTCCTGTAAACATCGGTAAACGTCACCCGGCCGTTTTCGTCGACGTACTTGTAGATTTCCGCCTGCACGGGCGCAGCCAGGATCAGACACAGCAGGAAGGAAAAGCGGGCGGTTGGCATGGGCTCAAGTTTAACGCGCCCATTTGTTAACGGCCAAAAGCCGACAATCTTGACCGCCGACAGCCGACAACAAAAAAGGGCGGCCGAAGCCGCCCTGCCTGCTGCGTGCGCCGCGATTACAGCGAGTAATACATGGCGAACTCGGCCGGATGCGTGGTCATGCGGAACTTGGTGACATCTTCCATCTTCAGTTCGATGTAGGCATCGATCATGTCGTTGGTGAACACGCCGCCGCGGGTCAGGAACTCGCGATCCTTGTCGAGTTCTTCCAGTGCCATGTCCAGGCTGTGGCAGACTTTCGGGACCAGCGCCTCTTCTTCCGGCGGCAGATCATAGAGGTTCTTGTCCGACGGATCGCCAGGGTGAATCTTGTTCTGGATGCCGTCCAGGCCCGCCATCATCAGCGCGGCAAAGCACAGATAGGGGTTGGCCATAGGATCGGGGAAGCGGGTTTCGATGCGGCGGGCCTTTTCGCTGGCTGCGATCGGAATGCGGATCGACGCCGAACGGTTGCGCGCCGAGTAAGCCAGCATCACGGGCGCCTCGAAGCCGGGCACCAGGCGCTTGTAGGAGTTGGTCGACGGGTTGGTGATCGCGTTCAGCGCCTTGGCATGCTTGATGACGCCGCCGATGTAGTACAGGCTCATTTCGGACAGGCCGGCGTAGCCGTTGCCGGCGAACATATTCTTGCCATCTTTCCACAGCGACATGTGCACGTGCATGCCGGAGCCGTTGTCGCCAACGATGGGCTTGGGCATGAAGGTCGCGGTCTTGCCGTAGGCGTGGGCGACGTTGTGCACGATGTATTTCAGGACCTGCGTCCAGTCGGCGCGCTTGGTCAGCGTGCTGAACTGGGTGCCGATCTCGCACTGGCCGGCGGTGGCGACTTCATGGTGGAACACTTCCACCGGTACGCCGGCTTCTTCCAGCGCCAGTACCATGGCGGCGCGGATGTCCTGCAGGCTGTCGACCGGCGGTACCGGGAAGTAGCCGCCCTTGACGCCGGGACGGTGGCCGGTGTTGCCGGCCTCGAATTTTTCAGCCGACGACCAGGCAGCTTCTTCGGAATTGATTTTCACGCCGCAGCCCGACATGTCGTCGTGCCAGGTGATCGAATCGAAAATGAAGAATTCGGGTTCGGGGCCGAAGTAGGCGGTATCGGCGATACCGGTAGATTTCAAATACGCTTCGGCGCGGCGGGCCACCGAGCGCGGGTCGCGCTCGTAGCCCTTGCCGTCGGACGGCTCGATCACGTCACAGGTCAGGATGATCGTGGGCTCGTCGAAGAAAGGATCCATGTACGCCGTATCGGGATCGGCTTTCAGCAGCATGTCCGAGGCTTGAATGCCTTTCCAGCCGGCGATCGAGGAACCGTCGAAGGGATGGCCATCCTCGAACCACTCCTCGGTCACCAGGCGCGCGGGGATGGACACGTGCTGCTCCTTGCCGCGGGTGTCGGTAAAGCGCAGGTCGGCGAATTTCACTTCGTTGTCCTGAATCATCTTGATCACGTTAAACACATCCATGCTGAATTTCCTCAAACTGAATTAAATAACGGCACCACAATGATGTGCCGCAATGATTTATTAAAACTTTTTTGAACATAGCAGCAACCGTGCCATGTAGAAATCGAACTTGAGTCATTGTGCCATAAGGCCCTTACCACGGGATAGCACGGACCCGCTTCCGCCTGCGCACCATTAACGCGCACCAATGACATTGGGCGCACCATTCTGGTGCAAATTGAATCGGGCAGTGAATTTCATATACTGAATTAGCCTTGGATTAACCCTGATTGTTCATTAGACGATTGAGGGCGCGTGGGGTACGCTCTGTGCACCGATTGACGCCCGAAAGTACACGGAAGTGCACCCAAAGCCTCCCCGCCCCATGAACAATCCGGGTTTAACAATAAAGGAATCCGCCATGGGACGCATCACCGAGCTGCTTGACACCGCCCACAGCCGCAGCCGGGCTCATTTCTGGTCTTTTGCGGGCGCCATGCTGCCGCACGAAGCGCACGAATTAAGGCAACTCGCACCCGGGGCGCGCCTGGTCGACGTACGCTCGCGCGCGGAACTCGAGCTGAGCGGCGTCATTTCCGATGCACTGCATGTCGAATGGCAATCCTGGCCGGGCTGGGTGCTCAACACCCATTTTATGGCACAGCTCACCCAGGCCGCCGATCCGGAATCGCTGCTGATCTTCATCTCCCGCAACGGCGCGCGTTCGCATTGTGCAGCAGACGTCTGCACCGAGGCCGGTCACGGCAATTGCTACAACGTGCTGGAAGGCTTCGAAGGCGACCTCAACAAAGCCACCGGCCACCGCAACGAGCTCAACG
Organism: Thiobacillus sp.; assembly: GCA_035530575.1. Classification (GTDB taxonomy): domain Bacteria; phylum Pseudomonadota; class Gammaproteobacteria; order Burkholderiales; family Thiobacillaceae; genus Thiobacillus. The sequence continues at coordinate 65,169 of DATKUP010000028.1, forward strand.
GCTGGAAATTCCGCAGCCTGCCCTGGACCCAAAGCTGAATGGAAAACCCGACGCGGCCGCTTAGCCGCTAAAATACGGCCGCCATGACCGACCGCTACGCCGTATTCGGGCACCCGATTGCCCACTCCAAATCCCCGCTGATCCACGCCGCCTTTGCCCGCCAGACCGGGCAGGACATGACGTACGAGGCGATCCTCGCACCGCTCGACGGCTTTGCGGATAGCGTGATGCAGTTTATGGCGGCGGGCGGGCGCGGCGCCAACGTCACCGTGCCATTCAAGGAACAGGCGTTTGCGCTGGCGAACCGCCTCAGCCCGCGCGCCGAACACGCGGGTGCGGTGAACACGCTGGCATTCGATGCCGACGGCATTTTCGGCGACAACACCGACGGCGCCGGACTGGTGGCCGACCTCGTCCGCAACCTGCGCTGCCCGCTTGCCGGCAAGCGCATCCTGTTGCTCGGCGCCGGCGGCGCGGCACGCGGGGTGATCGGGCCGCTGCTCGACCAGCACCCCGCAGCGCTCGTCATCGCCAACCGCACCGTCAGCCGCGCCCAGGAACTCGCCGAACAGTTCGGCCACGGCGTCCGCGCATGCGGCTTCGATGGCCTCGACACGTCCTTCGATCTCGTCATCAACGCCACCGCCGCCAGCCTGGCCGGCGAACTGCCGCCGCTGTCGCCGCGCGTGTTCACCGCCGACATCCTGGCCTACGACATGATGTACGGACGCGACACCCCCTTCCTCGCCTTCGCGCGCACGCACGGCGCGGCCACCGCCGACGGCCTCGGCATGCTGGTCGAACAAGCGGCCGAAGCGTTTTATCTGTGGCGCGGCGTGCGCCCCGACACCGCACCCGTCATCGCGAGCCTGCGCGCAGCATGATGAAAAAAGTGTTTGGCTGGATCGGCAAGGGCATCGCCCTGGCGATCGCGCTGGTGCTGCTTTACCAGCTGTGGATCTTCGCGCATGTGCTGTGGTGGATCGACCACAACCCCACGTCCACCGCCTTCATGGCGGCCGGCCTCGCGCGCCAGCAGGACAAGAACCCCGACGCCGAGCTGCGCCACAAGTGGGTGCCCTACGACCGCATTTCCATCCACCTCAAGCGCGCCATCGTCGCCGCCGAAGACGGCAAATTCCTCGAACACGAAGGCTTCGACGTCGAAGGCATCCAGGCCGCCGTCGAAAAGAACCTGAAGAAGGGAAAACTGGTTGCCGGCGGCTCCACCATCAGCCAGCAACTCGCCAAAAACCTGTTCCTTTCCGGCGAGCGCAGCTTCATCCGCAAAGGCCAGGAAGCGGTCATCACCCTGATGATCGAAGCCACCTGGAGCAAGCGGCGCATCCTCGAGGTCTATCTCAACGTCATCGAGTGGGGCAACGGCATCTACGGCGCCGAAGCCGCCGCCCGCCGCTACTACAAAACCTCCGCCGCCAACCTCAACCGCGACCAGGCCGCACAGATGGCCGCCATGGTGCCCAACCCGCGCCTGTATGAACACAACCGCGGCTCGCGCACGTATCAACGGCGTGTTGCGGTCATCAAGCGCTACATGGGTTACTCGCAGGTGCCGCGCTAAACTGGGTTTTTGGGATCCCTCATTTACTGCCGCGCAGGATGAGTGAAGCGAGACGTGAAGCGTCGGCTTCTGCCACTTATCGGGGAACCCGACCGTCTTTTGTTCGGCCTTATGTAGCGCTCCACATAATGCAGACCACATGATTATGTGGAGTTGCCACGGTGAATAATCTCGGAAGCCATGTATCGAGAGGCTTTCCTAAAGTAATTGGTTGTACGAAGTCGTCATAATTTCTGGAATTTGACAACCGCCTGAAGAGACAAGATCGGTCGTTTATGGCCTGTGGGGCCGCACATAGACTGGTGGTGCCACGATGATTGGCCTCTGGATGTCACCTCGACTACATTTCAATATGCTTGGTGGCTTGTGAATTATGTTGACCATAGCTTTGGCGTTCTCTGCGCCAGTCAAGATCTCAGGGTAAGCGCGGAGCATCGAGTCCACATAATCGGCCGAAGCAGCCACTGGAGATTTGAGTCGACTATTTCAGCTATGGATTCGTTACCGGACATAGGCCAGGAAATCCACCGAACGGCAGATTTTAGATATCCCTACAATAGGCCAGTCCATCGTCAATTGCACTGCGCAAAACCGGCTTTTCCCTGCTTTATGTGCGCCAGCGCACGGAGCTATCTGCAGGGAAGATGATAATCGTCGTGACTTGCCGTAACGATACGCGGCAATCCCTATAAACAGGAGGTAATGATCATGATGCAAGGTAACTGGATGGGTGGCTGGGGAACCGGCTATATGAGCGGGTGGGGCGGGATATGGATGGTGCTGATCGTGGTCTTGGTCATTGCCGGGATTGTTGCGATCATGCGTAAAAAGTAATGAGCCTGATTTAAATGCTTTAGCTCGACTTTATCTCGCTATGTCGAAAGGCGAAGAGACCGGTATATACCAAATTCTGGCTTCCAGGCGCGAATCCTTTTTCAGCCCGGTTCCGCTCACGCGGCGCGATCTCTATCGTCAGCCTTGTTTTAACTAGGGGATTGATTGCCATGAAACCACAAAAACATATCATCCTGGTCACCGGCTCCAACGGACGCATCGGCGAAGCGGTGATGCAGCGGCTGACCGGACGTTATAGCGATGTCGTGGGCTTCGACCGCAAGGCGCCTGCTCCGCCGCCGCCCGGCTGCACGCACATACCGGTCGATATAACTTCCGATGACAGCGTGCGCGAGGGACTGCGAGTCCTGCGGGAACACCATGGGAACCACATCGCCGCCGTGGTCCATTTGGCGGCCTATTACGATTTTCTCGGCAAGCCGAGCCCGAAATACGACAAGATCACGGTTGAGGGCACACGACGTCTGCTGCGCGGGCTGCGCGAGGGTACGGGACGCATGTTGCGCGGAGCGCGCGAGGGCTTCGCGGTCGAACAATTCATTTTCGCCAGCACCATGCTCGTGCACCAGCCGGGCGAGCCGGGGGTGTTCCTCACCGAGGACTCGCCGATCGGGCCAACCTGGGCCTACCCGGAGTCGAAGGTCCGCACCGAGGAAGTGATCCGGGCGGAGCGCGGCGAGATCCCCGCTGTGATCCTGCGTTTCGCCGGCGTCTACGATGATGTCTGCCACTCGCCGCCGCTCGCGCACCAGATTCAGCGCATCCAGGAACGGCGACTCGCCGGCCACCTGTATTCCGGCGAGACCTCGCACGGCCAGTCCTTCGTCCACCTGGACGACGTGGTGGACGTGATCGAGCGTGCCATCGAACATCGCGCCAAGTTGCCGCCGGAGGAGGCGATCCTCATCGGCGAGCCGGAGACGCTGAGCTACGATGAGCTGCAGCATACTTTTTTGCGGCTGATACTCGATGAGTCGTGGGAGACGCACAATGTCCCCGGGCCGATCGCAAAAGCCGGCGCATGGGTTCAGGACCACATTCCCGGCCAGGATTCGTTCATCAAGCCGTGGATGATCGACCGGGCCAACGATCATTTCGCCCTCGACATCACGCGTGCCCGCACCTTGCTGGATTGGGAACCCCATCATTCGCTGCGCGAGACCCTGCCGAAGATGGTGGCGGCATTGCAGGCTGATCCGCTCGGCTGGTACCGCGAACACGGCCTGGAGCCGCCCGCGTCATTAAATGAAAAGGTGGAGCACCCTGTGTCGGAGGCACCTGAGCAGCCCGAGCACGCGCATGCTGGAGTCACCCATCCCGCCACGTCTTCCGCCGAAGCGGCACCCGCGCATGACGGCAAGATGCATGTCTGCCCAATGCACCCGGAAGTCTGCCAATCTTCGCCGGGCAACTGTCCGCGGTGCGACACGACCCTGGAGCCCGTCGCGCCGTCGTCGTCGCAGGCAGTTGACTACACCTGCCCGATGCACCCCGAAGTGGTGGCCAGAGAGCCCGGCAGTTGCCCCAAGTGCGGAATGACGCTGGTACCGCGCGGCGCACCGATGGAACATGGGGGCGGCGAGCATGCAGGGCACGGCGGCGACATGATGGTCGATGCGCATCGCAATATGCTCTGGCCATATTATCTCAGCATGATGCTTGGCTTCTGGCTGCTGACCAGCCCGTTCACGCTCGGCTACATGAGCAACTTCGCCCCCGACGCCAACCAGCTGCGGGTCATGGCTGAGCGCGGGCTGCCATCGTTCGAGCTGCGCAACCTTCTAATGACCTGGAGCGATGTCATCAGCGGGATCCTGGTGATCGTCTTCAGTATGCTGTCAGCAGACGCGTGGCGCCGAAATCCCTGGGCGCAATGGGCCAATGCGGCGGTAGGCTTCTGGCTTTTATTCGCGCCGCTGGTGTTCTGGACACCGTTGCCCGAAGCCTATGCCAACGACACCCTGATCGGCTCGCTTGTGATCGCGCTGGCGGTGCTGATCCCCATGATGCCGGGCATGAGCATGTCCGGCATGATGGGCAAGCCGGACGTGCCGCCCGGCTGGGCCTATACACCGTCAAGCTGGTTGCAGCGCATGCCGATCGGGATACTCTCGCTGATCGGATTCTTCATCGCACGCATTCTCGGCGCCTATCAGCTTGGTCACATCGATAACGTTTGGGAGCCGTTCTTCGCCGGGAGCGACGGCATGAACGGTACGGAAGCGATCATTACCTCGGATGTATCCAAGGCCTGGCCGATTCCCGATGGTGCCTTGGGCGGCATTGTTTACATGGCCGAGATTGTAATGATCTGGATGGGTACAAAAACCCGTTGGCGCACCATGCCCTGGATGATACTTGCGCTAGCCTTCACGATGCTGCCGTTGGGTCTGGTGAGCATCTATTTCGTCATCATCCAGCCGATCGTGATCGGCACCTGGTGCACGCTGTGCCTTGTCGCCGCACTCGCCATGGCCGTGATGATTCCCTACTCGCTGAACGAATTTGTGGCGATGGGCCAATTCATGGTGTACGCGCACCGTAAAGACAAACCGTTCTGGCGCACCTTTTGGACCGGCGATGCGATGAATGGCGGCAGCGACGACACGTCCAAAGGGCTCGTCGCAACACCGCGTGAGCAAATCGCGCAAGCCACGCGCGGCGTAACTTATCCCTGGACGCTGTTGCTCAGCATTGCGATTGGCGTCTGGCTCACCTTCACCCGTCTCAGCTTCGACAATTCGGGCGCCATGGCGGACAGCGATCACCTGGTCGGCGCGCTGGTGGTGACGTTCGCGATCATGGCCTTGGCCGAGGTCGGGCGCGCGGTACGCTTCATTAATATCCCGTTCGGCGCATGGCTGATCGCGGCGCCGTGGCTGCTCGACGGCATCGCCTCGCCGCTCGCCACCTGGAACGGTGTGATCTGCGGTGTGCTGTTGATTGGTTTGGCGATCCCGCGCGGGAAAATCAAGAATTCTTATGCGAGTTGGGACCGATATATCGTTTAGCAGGCGTGGTCGCTGTCGTGCACCTCCCAGCCGACGATCTTGCGGCTGTACAGATCCAGGATCAGGTACAAGTGGAACCATCGTCCCAGCACCTGCGCGGGCAGATAGGTCATGTCCCAGTACCACACCTGGCGCGGTTCGGTGGCGATGTGCGTGGTGGGCGGCCTGACCGCTTTGGGCGCCTTGGCGCGCCCGCGATGGGCGGTTTTGCCCGTGGGCCTTCAGCACGCGGCTGAAGGTGGATTCGCTGGCGAGGTAGACGCCCTCGTCGGCCAGCATGGGCACGATGCGCGCGGGTGGCACGGCGGCAAAGCGTGGCTCGTTGGCCACGGCAAGCACCCGCGCACGCTCGGCCTCGGAGAGGGCATGGCTGGGCCGCGGGCGCACGGCCTGCGGCCGACCGTCGCCGCTGACGAGACCATCAGCGGCCTGCCAGCGCTGGAGGGTACGCAGATCGATGCCGGCAATCTCGCAGGCCGGCTTCAGCCGTGCGCCGGCGGTATGTGCCACATCAATGTCTCGGGCCAACGCCTGGCGATCTTCGAGGCCGATCATTCGCCCTCTCCCTTGTTGAAGATCGCCGCGACTTTTTTTTGACAGCACGAGCAGTGCGGCTGTCTCGGCCAGGGCACGGTCTTTGCGCAGCAGCTCGCGTTCGAGCTCCTTGATGCGCTTCTTGTCCTGTCGCGTGGCCTGCGGGCTGGCGCGGGCCTCCTCGGGCTCGGCCAGCGCCGTTGTGGCGCTCAGTCGCCACTTGTCCAGTTCGGCGGGATATACGCCGTGCTCGCGGCACCACGCGTTCTTGCCGGCTTCGCCCATCGCCGCCGTGGTGATTACCGCTTCGAGTCGGGCGCCCGCAGTCCAGGCCCGCCCTCGGGCGGGCCTGGACTGCACCTCATCACGCCAGCGTTCCACTGTCTGCACCGACACTCCAATCTCTTCCGCTACCAAGCCAACATTGGCGCTCTCCGGCGGCGGCAACCGCTGCCACCACTCTGTTCCTGAATGCTTCTCCGTACCGTGCCATCTTTCGTCCTTATCGCCCCCAAGTTCAAGATCATATCGAGGCGACAACTATTCTGACGTGGGGGGAGAAGCAGTCGCCCAAGTTGCGAGCCCTCAATGACCGTTCAGGCCAACATGAGACGTCCGCCGCAAATCTCTGAAATGGTAAGCCGGCTATTGGTCGACTTTGGCAGCATTTAGCCAAGCCGGGACACGCCGGCAAACCCTGGCGCGTTACAATCGCGGGGCTTTTAACCGACCCGCCCAATGACCGACGCTCTCGAAAACCAGTCGCAGGACAATCTCGAAACCAGCCTGGCGCAGGTGCAGACCCTGCTCGCCAAGATGCGGCTGGTGGATGAGCTCGTCCAGCGGCAGGGCGGGCCGCGGCAGGATCTGGTCGAGAACCTGGTGCACAAGCAGAACCTGGCGGAGTTGCAGCGCAAGCTGGAAGAGCTGCACCCGGCCGACGTGGCCTACATTCTGGAAGCGCTGCCGCTGGACGAGCGGCGGCTGGTGTGGGGCCAGGTCAAGGCCGAGCGCGACGGCGAGATTCTGCTGGAGGTGTCCGACTCGGTTCGCGAATCGCTGATCGAGATGATGGACAAGGCGGAGCTGCTGGCCGCCGCCGAATCGCTGGACACCGACGAAATCGCCGACATTGCGGCCGACCTGCCGCATGACGTGATCCAGGAACTGCTCACCAGCCTCGACGCGCAGAAACGCGCGCACCTGCAGTCCGCGCTGGCCTATCCCGAGGACACCGTCGGCGCGCTGATGGATTTCGAGATGGTGACCATTCGCGTCGACGTCACGCTGGAAGTCGCGCTGCGCTACCTGCGCCGGCTGGGCGAACTGCCCGACCAGCTGGACAAGCTGTTCGTGGTGGACCGCGAGGACGCGATCATCGGCGTGCTGCCGCTGAAGCGCCTGCTGACGACCGACCCCGAGGCCTCGGTGGCGGCGGTGATGGTCGAGGATTTCATCAAGTTCCACCCCGAGGACGAGGCGCAGGAAGCGGCGCAGGCGTTCGAGCGCTACGACCTGGTGATGGCGCCGGTGGTGGATGCGCAGGGGCGGCTGATGGGGCGTCTCACCGTCGACGCGGTGCTCGACTACATCCGCGAATCGGCCGACGCCGACATGCTGTCGATGGCCGGCCTGAAGGAAGAGGAAGACCTGTTCTCCACCGTCTGGCGTTCGGCGAAAAACCGCTGGATGTGGCTGTCGATCAACCTTGCCACCGCCTTCATCGCCTCGCGCGTGATCGGCGCATTCGAGGGCAGCATCGAAAAACTCGCCGCGCTGGCCGCACTGATGCCGATCATCGCCGGCATTGGCGGCAACACCGGCAACCAGACCATCGCGCTGATCGTCCGTGGCCTCGCGCTGGGGCAGATCACGCAGGCCAACGCGCGCCGCCTGGTGGTGAAGGAGCTCGGCGTCGCCCTCTTCAACGGCCTGCTGTGGGGCTCGGTAGTCGGCGTCTTCGCCTGGCTGTTGTACGACAACCCGGCGCTGGGCGGGGTGATGGCGCTGGCGATGCTGCTCAACCTGATCGTCGCGGCGCTGGCCGGTATTTTCATTCCGATGACGCTGGAACGGATGAAGCGCGACCCCGCCGTCGGCTCGTCGGTTCTGCTGACCTTCACCACCGACAGCATGGGCTTCTTCATCTTCCTCGGGCTCGCCACCGTGCTGCTGCTGTGACGCCGCCTCCGGATAGCAAAGCGCTGTATCTGCGCCTGCTCGGCTATGTGAAGCCGTACTGGCGCATGTTCGCGCTGTCCCTCGTCGCGCTGGTGCTCACCGCCGCCACCGAGCCGCTGCTGCCGGCGCTGTTCAAGCCGCTGCTGGACCAGGGCTTCGTGGCCAAGGACCAGGATTTCATCCGCTGGGTTCCGCTGCTGCTGCTGGGGCTGTTCCTGGTACGCGGCGTCACCAGCTTCGTCAGCACCTACTGCATGGCGTGGGTGGGCAGCCGCCTGGTGATGGACCTGCGCGGCGCCATGTTCGACAAGCTGATGACGCTGCCGACGCGCTACTTCGACCAGAATCCGAGCGGCCAGCTGATTGCGCATCTGGCATTCAACGTCACCCAGGTCACGCAGTCGGCCACCAGTTCGCTCACCACCCTGGTGCGCGACACCGTCACGATCCTGGGATTGCTCGGCTATCTGCTGTGGCTGAACTGGCAGCTGACCCTGATCGTGTTCGGCATGGTGCCGCTCACCCTGTGGATCGTGCGCATCGCCAGCACGCGCCTGCGCGGGCTGTCGCGCAAGGCGCAGCGCAACATCGGCGATCTCACCCAGGTGGTGGACGAAGCGGTCGGCGGGCATCGCGTGGTCAAGCTCTTCGGCGGCGAGGAGTACGAGCAGACCCGCTTCCGCCATGCCGCCAATCTGGCACGCCTGTTCGAGATGAAACGCGTCGCCGCCAACGCGGTGTACGAGCCCGTCATTCAGTTTATCGCCGCGGTGGCGCTGGCGATCATCGTCTATATCGCCGCTGGACAAGCGACCAGCAACGCCATCACGGTGGGCGGCTTCGTCGCCTTTTTCATGGCCATGCTGCTGCTGTTCGCGCCGCTCAAAAGGCTCACCGCCGTCAACGACCAGCTGCAGCGCGGGCTGGCCGCCGCCGAAACCATTTTCACCATGCTCGACCAGGACGCCGAACGCGACAGCGGCACCCGCACGCTCGACCGCATCGAGGGCCGGCTTTCTTTCCGCGACGTGTCGCTCACCTACCCGGGCAAGACCCTGCCGGCGCTTGGAAACATCACGCTCGACATCGCGCCCGGCGAGACGGTCGCGCTGGTCGGCGCCTCGGGCTCCGGCAAGACCACGCTGGCCAATCTGGTGCCGCGCTTCTACGACCCCGATGCCGGCGTGATCGAACTCGACGGCATCGACACCCGCGACATCCGGCTGCAGAACCTGCGCAGCCATATCGCGCTGGTGTCGCAGGACGTGGTGCTATTCAACGACACGCTGGGGCACAACATCGCCTACGGCGCGAAGCGCGACGCCACCCCCGACGAGATCCGCGCCGCCTGCGTGGCCGCCCACGCCTGGGACTTCATCCAGGCCATGCCCGACGGCCTCGACACCCTGGTCGGCGAAAACGGCATGCGACTTTCCGGCGGCCAGCGCCAGCGCATCGCCATCGCGCGCGCGATCCTGAAAAACGCCCCGCTGCTGATTCTCGACGAAGCCACCTCGGCGCTCGACAGCGAATCCGAACGCCACGTGCAGGCCGCGCTCGACACCCTGATCAGCAACCGCACCACCCTGGTCATCGCCCACCGACTGTCCACCATCGAGCGCGCCAGCCGCATCGTAGTGCTGGAAGGCGGGTGCATCGTCGAGATCGGCAGCCACGCCGATCTGATCGCCAGACAGGGCCGCTACGCGCAGCTGCACGCGCTGCAGTTTTCCGCATGAACCTCGACACCCCAACCGGCTGGATCAAACCTTCGCGTTCGTTGGTCACCGCCGCCGGCCGCGCCATCGGCGACTACCGCATGATCCGCAACGGCGACCGCATCCTGCTGGGCTTGTCGGGCGGGAAGGATTCGCTCTCCTTGCTGCACACGCTGCACCACCTGCAACAGAAGGCGCCGGTGAAGTTCGAGCTGCTGGCATGCACCGTCGACCCGCAGTCCGACCAGTACGACCCGTCTCCGCTCACGCCCTACCTGGCCGAACTCGGCGTGCCCTACTTTCTGGAATCGCAGCCGATCATGGTCGAGGCGCAGAAGACACTGACCAAGGATTCCGATTCCTACTGCGCGTATTGCTCGCGCATGCGGCGCGGCATCCTCTACCGCGTCGCGCGCGAGCAGAACTGCAACGTCGTCGCCATGGCCCACCATCTGGACGACCTCGCCGAAACGCTGATGATGTCGATGCTGTTCGGCGGCAAGTTGAGGACCATGTCGCCGCACTACCTCAACGACGCCGGCGACCTGCGCATCATCCGGCCGTTTGCCTACGCGCGCGAACGCCAGACCCGCGCGTTTGCGGCAGATTCCGGCCTGCCGGTGATCTTCGAGAACTGCCCGGCGTGTTTTGCCAAGCCGCAGCAGCGCTATGCCATGAAGCAGATGCTGGCCGAGCAGGAGAAGACCCACCCGCGCATTTTCAACAGTGTGCTGACCGCGATGAAGCCGTTGATGGGCGAGCCGCCCGACTGATTTTCCGGACGTGTCGTTCAGCGCCGCGGCTTACAGCGTTTACTTTGGCATATGGTGGCGTCGATGACGGGCATATCGAAGCCGGGAACGCTATTACCTTCGGGCGTCGTCCTTGCCGTGAACAGCGGGGCGACAACAGAGGACGACGAATCAAGCAGACGCGCCCAACCGTAGTCGGCATAACCGGCGCCGTCGGGAGTCGCAAAATTAAAGTTGAATTCGAGTTCGTCGCCCGAATGCAATGGCGATGCGCGTGCAGGCGCATCGGCTTGATGGGATATTTGATAAAGCGGAAAGGTGCCGATCGAGTACTGCCTGGCAACCCTGAAGACCTGCTTGCCCCGAGTCTCGATTTCAAGCCGGTCCGCGCCGCCCCGCAAGAGGCGGCAGCCGATCAGGACAAGCCCAGCCGTTGCCAGATCGTGGTGGACGGCCCGGCCTGGTTCATGGTGTAAAAGTGCAGCCCCGGCGCGCCGCCAGCAAGCAAGCGGTCGCACAGGTCGGTCACCACATCCAGCCCGAAGGCGCGAATCGACACCAGATCGTCGCCGTAGGTTTCCAGCTTTTTCCTCAGCCAGCGCGGAATTTCGGCGCCGCAGGCGTCGGAGAAGCGCGCCAGTTGCACGTAGTTGCCGATCGGCATGATGCCAGGAACGATGGGAATGCTGACGCCCAGCGCGCGCGCGTCTTCGACAAAGTTGAAATAGGCGTCGGCGTTGAAGAAATACTGCGTGATCGCTGCATTCGCACCGGCGTCGACCTTGCGCTTGAAGCTGGCCAGATCCTCCGTGTAGGAGCGCGCCTGCGGGTGAATTTCCGGATAGGCGGCGACCTCGATCTCGAACCAGTCGCCGGTTTCGTGGCGGATGAAGGCCACCAGTTCGTTGGCGTAGCTGAATGCGCCGGCATCCATGGTGCCCGAGGGCAGATCGCCACGCAGCGCGACCAGATGGCGGATGCCCTGGCTTTTGTATTCGTTGAGGATGTCGCGGATGTTCTCCTCGGTCGAGCCGATGCACGACAGGTGCGGCGCGGCCGCACTGCCGTCGGCCTGGATTTCGCGCACGGTTTCCAGGGTGCGGTCGCGGGTGGAACCGCCGGCGCCGAAGGTGACGGAGAAGAACTTGGGGTTGAGCTGCGCCAGCTGTTTTCTGGTTACGCGCAGTTTTTCGGCGCCCTCCGCCGTCTTGGGCGGGAAGAACTCGAAGCTGAATGTTCGTTCGGTCATGCTTCAGCCTTTTTGATTGGGGATGAGCGCGGACAGCGCCCAGGCGATAACACCGTAGAGGATTGCGCCAACCATCGCCGAAACAAAGCCCTCGACGTGGAATCCGGGCAGCAGCGCGCTGGCGAGCCAGAACAGCAGGCCGTTCAGCACCAGGTAGAAAATCCCCAGCGTCAGCACCGTGATCGGCAAGGTGAGGATCGCCAGCACCGGCCGCACCAGCGTATTGATGAAGCCCAGCACCAGCGCGGCGACCAGCGCCGTGCCGAAGCCCGACACCTGAATGGTGGGCAGCAGCCAGGTCACGGCCAGCAGGGCGACAGCATTCAAAATCCACAGCAGCAGCAAACGCATGAAGCTCTCCTTCTTCAGGTGAGGTCGATCAGTAGCGGTACATCTCGGCCTTGTAGGGGCCGGCCTTGGGCACGCCGATATAGGCGGCCTGCTGGTCGGTCAGCTCGGAAAGTTGCGCGTTAAGCTTCTTCAGCTGCAGGCGCGCGACTTTCTCGTCGAGATGCTTGGGCAGGATGTAGACGCCGACCGGATACTTGCCGGAATCGCGCTCCTGCCACAGCTCCATCTGGGCGATGGTCTGGTTGGCGAAGGAGGAGCTCATCACGTACGACGGGTGGCCGGTGGCGCAGCCGAGATTCACCAGGCGGCCCTTGGCCAAAAGAATAATCCGCTTGCCGTCCGGGAAAATGACGTGATCGACCTGCGGCTTGATCTCGTCCCACTCATAGCCCTCGATGCTGGCGATGTCGATCTCGTTGTCGAAGTGGCCGATGTTGCAGACGATGGCCTGGTCCTTCATTTTCGCCATGTGGTCGTGGGTGATGACGTGGAAGTTGCCGGTGGCGGTGACGAAGATGTCGGCCTTGTCGGCAGCGTATTCCATGGTCACCACGCGGTAGCCTTCCATCGCCGCCTGCAAGGCGCAGATCGGGTCGACCTCGGTCACCCACACCTGGGCCGACAGGGCACGCAGCGCCTGCGCGCTGCCCTTGCCGACGTCGCCATAGCCGGCGACCAGGGCGACCTTGCCGGCGATCATCACGTCGGTGGCGCGTTTGATGCCGTCGACCAGCGATTCGCGGCAGCCGTAGAGGTTGTCGAATTTCGACTTGGTCACCGAATCGTTGACGTTGATCGCCGGGAACTTGAGTTCGCCGCGGGCGTGCATCTGGTACAGGCGGTGCACGCCGGTGGTGGTTTCCTCGGTGACGCCTTTGACGGCGGCGAGGCGCACCGAATACCAGGTCGGATCGATTGCCAGCTTGGCCTTGATCGCGGCGTAGAGCACCTCTTCTTCCTCGCTGGTCGGTTTGGCGATCACCGAGATATCCTTCTCGGCACGCGCACCCAGATGCAGCAGCAACGTCGCGTCGCCGCCGTCGTCGAGAATCATGTTCGAATAGCCACCGTCGGTCCATTCGAAAATGCGGTGGGTATAGTCCCAGTAATCCGTGAGCGATTCGCCCTTGACCGCGAACACCGGCACGTCGTTGGCGGCAATCGCCGCGGCAGCGTGGTCCTGGGTCGAGAAGATGTTGCACGAGGCCCAGCGCACCACGGCGCCCAGCGCGGTCAGCGTCTCGATCAGCACGGCGGTCTGGATGGTCATGTGCAGTGAGCCGGTGATGCGTGCGCCTTTCAGCGGCTGCGCGGCGGCGAATTCCTCGCGGATGGCCATCAGACCCGGCATTTCGGTTTCGGCGATGCGGATTTCCTTGCGGCCCCAGTCGGCAAGCGACATGTCGGCGACCACAAAATCGGTGAATTGCTTGTCAGCCACAGCGTTCATGTAAAGCTCCATTGCATGTGGCCGGGAGGGCGGGGTTTAGCTAAACCCGGGCTGGCGACGCTGTCGCTCACCCAACGTCCCGAACCCGGCAGGGTTAAGAAAATAGGGGGAGCGCGGTTGTTGCCTTTCCGAGCCTGGGGACAGACGAATCTGCCTCGCAGCGCTCCTCGGAAGCGAGATTATAGCTTAGCCGGCTGGCCGTCGCCGCAGGAAACTGACCGCCAGCGTGACCACGGTGAGCGGCATCACATAGCTCAACATGACGCCGGAATATGCCGGCAGGCTGGCGTGCTGCTGTGCCGCGAGCACCAGATACAGGGTATAGGCGGCATAGTAGCCGAGGAAGACCGCGCCTTCCCAGCGCGCGATCTCGCGCCCGGTCAGCAGGATCGGCAGGCAGGCAAAGGCGACCGCCAGCATCACCCACAGGTCGAAATTGCGCGCCGCCTCGGGCACGGAAAGCCCGCCCGTCGACACCATTCCGGCCGCACCCAGCACCGCCAGCAGGTTGAAGATGTTGCTGCCGATCACATTGCCGACGGCGATGTCGCGCTGGCCGCGCAGGGCGGCGATGAGCGAGGTGGCGATCTCGGGCATCGAGGTACCCACTGCTACCACGGTGAGGCCGATGACGAGGTCGCTCACCCCGAAGTGCCTGGCAAACACCACCGCCGCGCCCACCAGCCAGTCGGCGCCGAGCACCAGAAGGCCCAAACCGCCGAGCACCAGTGCTGCCTGCACGCTCCAGTGGCGGTCCCAGGAACTGGCCGGGATTCCGCTGGCGAATTCATCCGCTGCGGCCTGCGAGGCGCGCCGCGACTGCACGACAAGATATACCGTGTAGACAATCACCAGCACGAACAACAGCGCCGCCTCGACGCGGCCGATGCTGCCATCGAGCGCCATGACCGCCACCAGCAGCGAGGCGCCGATCATGATCGGGATCTCCTGGCGGATGATCTGCTCGGCCACCAGGAGCGGCGCCACCAGCGCGGAAATCCCCAGGATCAGCAGGATATTGGCGATGTTGCTGCCGACCACGTTGCCGATCGCCAGATCGGACGAGCCGGACAGGGCGGCGCCGACCGACACCGCCATTTCCGGCGCGCTGGTGCCGAAGGCCACCACGGTGAGGCCGACCACCAGCGGCGAAATTCCCCACGACGCTGCCAGCCGCGAGGCCCCGCGCACCATGGCCTCGGCGCCGGCGATCAGCGCCAGCAGCCCGAGCCCGAACGTCAGCGCCTGCATCAGCATGGTGTTACAGCCCGGCGGCGGCTTTCAGTTCGGCCGCCTTGTCGGCGACTTCCCAGGTAAAGTCGGGCTCGTCGCGGCCGAAGTGGCCGTAGCTCGCGGTGCGGGTGTAGATCGGCCGCAGCAAATCGAGCATCTGGATGATGCCCTTGGGACGCAGATCGAAGTGGCGCTCGATCAACTCGACGATTTTGGCTTCCGGGATTTTGGCTGTGCCGAAGGTGTCGACCATCAGCGAAGTCGGCTTGGCCACGCCGATGGCGTAGCTGACCTGCACCAGGCACTTGTCCGCCAACCCCGCGGCAACGATGTTCTTCGCCACGTAGCGTCCGGCGTAGGACGCCGAACGGTCGACCTTGGACGGGTCCTTGCCGGAGAAGGCGCCGCCGCCGTGCGGGGCCGCACCGCCGTAGGTGTCGACGATGATCTTGCGGCCGGTCAGCCCGGCGTCGCCCATCGGCCCGCCCACCACAAAGCGTCCGGTGGGGTTGACCAGATAGCGCGTGTCGGCGGTGAGCATGCCTTTGGGTACCACCGGCTTGATGATTTCCTCGATCACCGCTTCGGTCAGCGCGGCGTGCGAAACCTCGGGATGATGCTGGGTCGACAGCACCACGGTATCGACCGAATGCGGCTTGCCATCGACATAGCGGATCGACACCTGCGACTTGGCATCCGGCCGCAGCCATGGCAAGCGGCCGTCCTTGCGCAGTTCGGACTGGCGCTCGGTCAGGCGGTGCGCGAGGTGGATCGGCATCGGCATCAGCACCGGCGTTTCGTTGCAGGCATAGCCGAACATCAGGCCCTGGTCGCCCGCACCCTGGTCGAGATAATCGTCGTGCGCGCGATCCACGCCCTGCGCGATGTCGGGTGACTGCTTGCCGACGGTGACCATTACCGCGCAGGTGTTGTAGTCGAAGCCGATCTCGGACGAGTCGTAGCCGATGCGCTTGATGGTCTGGCGCGCGATCTGGTTGTAGTCGATGACCGCCGAGGTGGTGATCTCGCCGGCAATGACGCACAGACCGGTGGTCAAGAGCGTCTCGCACGCCACGCGCGCATGTTTGTCCTGGGTTAGAATCGCATCGAGCACCGCATCCGACACTTGGTCCGCCATCTTGTCGGGGTGCCCTTCGGACACCGACTCAGACGTGAAAATGAAATCCTTTTGCATGACAGCTCCTGTTGTAGTCCCGGTTAGCGACTGCGCAACCGGCTCGGGGGACCAACAGAGCGGCGACGCTTTAGCTGTATTTGTATCCCGCCCGCAAGTTGTCAAGATTAACGCGGCGGCTCTGCTCCGGATGTTCCGTGAAGCATCCAGGCCGGCATTGTGCCGTGCCGCATCCCCGGCCGTCAATCCCGCGTGATGTTCCTCCTGAAGCTGCTGGCCCGTCTGCCGCTGCCCGTGCTGCATGGCCTCGGCGTCGGCTTGGGCTGGCTGATCTACTGGGCGCCCGGCCGCCATTCTGTACGCATGCGCGACAACCTGCTCGACAGCGGCCTGTGCACGCCCGGCTGCGATTGCCGGCGCTTGCTCCGCCGCGCCATCGGCGAGTCGGGCAAAGCCATCGTCGAACTGCTGGCGGTGTGGCTGCGCCCGTACGACAAGGCGCTGAAACTGGTCAAGGACACTCCCGGCTGGGAACACATCGAAGCCGCGCGTGCCGCCGGCAAAGGGGTCATCGTCATCGGGCCGCATATCGGCTGCTTCGAGATAATCAGCCAGTACTATGCCGCGCGGCACCCTTTCACCGCCATGTACAAGCCGTCGCGCAAGCCGGTGCTGGACGCGCTGATGCTGGCCGGGCGCCAGCGCGGGCAGGCGACGCTGGTGCCGGCCGACCTGTCGGGCGTGCGCGCCCTGCTGGCGGCATTGAAGCGCCACGAGGGCATCGGCATCCTGCCCGACCAGGTGGCGACCGGCGGCGACGGCGTATGGGCGCCCTTCTTCGGCCGTCCGGCCTACACGCCGACGCTGGTTGCCAGCCTGCAGCGCAAGACCGGCGCGGCGGCGTTTTTTGTCGCCGCCGAACGCCTGAGCTGGGGACGCGGCTATCGCCTGCATGTGACGCCGGTGGACCCTGCGCTGCCGGCGGACAAGACCGCCGCCGCCGTCCACATCAACCAGGTGGTTGAAGAGATGGTGCGACGCTTTCCTGCGCAATACATGTGGAGCTACAACCGCCACAAGCGCCCGGGCGGCATCGCGCTCCCGGCTGGCCAGGCCGAAGCATGAGCCCCGCCGTCCCCGGCGCTCTGCTGCGGCCGTCGCTGTGGCCCATCTGGCTCGGCATGGGGTTCCTGTGGCTGCTGCACTGGCTGCCGTTGCCGCTGCAGGCGGCCATCGGCAATGCTTTGGGCTGGTTGCTGGCTTTGCTGTTGAGAAAGCGGCGCCACATCGTCGCCACCAATCTGGCCCTGTGCTTTCCCGACGCCCCGAAAGCGCTGCGCCGCCGCTGGTTGCGGCAAACCTTCCAGGCATCGGTGCGCGCGGTGCTCGAACACGGGGTGCTGTGGTGGGGGTCGGAAGCGCGGCTGCGCCGTCTGATCCGCATCGACAACCCGGACGCCGCGCTGGGTGACGGTACACGGCCGGTGATCTGGCTGGCGCCCCATTTTGTCGGGCTCGACATGGGCGGCGTGCCGCTGGCCATGGGCCACAAAGCCGCCTCGATGTACGCGCCCGCCAGGAACCCGGTCGCCGACAGGTTCATGCTGCATGGACGCACCCGCTTTTTGGATACCGTCCTGATCTCGCGACACGAAGGGATCAAGGCGACGCTACAGGCGATCAAATCGGGGCGACCTTTTTACTACCTGCCGGATCAGGATCATGGCCGCCAGAATGCCATGTTCGTTCCATTTTTCGGCGTTTCTACCGCCACCGTTTCGGCGTTGCCGCGCCTGGCCAAACTCACCAACGCCCAGATCGTCCCGGTCGTCACGCGCCAGCTGCCGTGGGGGCGCGGTTACGCGGTGCGGTTCTACCCGCCCTGGGAAAACTATCCAAGCGGCGATCTGGAGGCCGACGTCGCGCGCATGAACGCCTTCATCGAGGACCGCATCCGCGAAATGCCGTCGCAGTACCTGTGGCTGCACCGCCGCTTCAAAACCCGCCCGGCAGGCGAGGCCAGTCTCTATGAATGACGCCCTGCCCTGTCTGCAGCGGTTGACCGCGAGCGACGTCGATGCCGTCAGCGCGCTGGTGCGCGTGGTGTGGCAAGCCACCTACCCGGCACTGATTTCCCAGTCGCAGATCGACGCCATGCTGGCTGACCGCTATGCGCCGCAGCGTATCCGCGAACAGCTGGACGACCCCCGCCAGGCATGGTGGGGGGCGAGGCGGGGCCACACGCTGGCCGGCTTTGCTCACGCCATGCTCGATGAATCCGGCTGCAAGCTCGACAAGCTTTATGTCCATCCGGACCAGCAGCGCCACGGCATCGGCGCCGCGCTGGAAAAAACGGTCGAGGACTGGGCGCGCCGGCAACGGGCCAGACGCGTGTGGCTGCAGGTCAACCGCGGCAATGCGCAGGCGATTGCCGCCTACCAGAAATACGGCTTCCGCATCGTCGAGTCGTGCGTGTTCGACATCGGCGGCGGCTTCGTGATGGACGACCATGTGATGGAGCACACGCTATGACGTTCGCAAACCCTGGGGACGACGCCTTGCGCGCCCTGCTGAAAAGCGTCAAGACCATCGCCGTGGTCGGCCTGTCGCCGCAGCCTGCGCGCCCGAGCTACCGCGTGGCGCAGGCGATGCGGTATTACGGCTACCGCATCGTTCCGGTGCGCCCGCTGGTGGACGCAGTGCTGGGCGAAAAGGCCTACGCAAGCCTCGCCGACATCCCGTTTGCGGTCGATCTGGTCAACGTGTTTCGCGCCGCCGAGCACCTGCCGGCTATCGTCGAACAAAGCCTGGCGCTACACTCCATGCAGCGGCCATTTCCAACGCTGCATCATTCGCCAGCGGGCATCTGGATCCAGGAAGGCATCGTCCACGAGGCCGCCGCGCAGCGCGCGCAGGCCGGCGGCATGACGGTGGTGATGGACCGCTGCATCTTGAAGGATTACGTCAGGTTGTTGACCGAATGAATACCCAACAGGGCACACGATTGCGCTTCACCAAAATGCACGGCCTCGGCAACGACTTCGTCGTATTCGACGGCATCGGCCAGAGCATCGCGCTCACGCCCGAGCAGTGCCGCCGCATTGCCGACCGCCACTTCGGCGTCGGCTGCGACCAGATCCTGCTGGTCGAAGCGCCCACCCGCGACGACGTCGACTTCCGCTACCGCATCTTCAATGCCGATGGCGGCGAGGTCGAGCAATGCGGCAACGGCGCACGCTGCTTCGTGCGCTTCGTGCACGACAAGGGCCTCACCGACAAGACCGCCATCCGCGTGGAAACCGCGTCCGGCGTGATCGAGCCGCGCCTGCTCGACAATGGCCAGGTAACGGTGGACATGGGCGCGCCGCGCTTTGCGCCCGCCGAGATCCCGTTCACGGTCGAAGCCGAGGCGCCGACTTATGCACTCAAGGTCGGCCAGCACGTGCTCGACATCGCGGTGCTGTCGATGGGCAACCCGCACGCGGTGCTGCGGGTGAACGGCCTCGACAGCGCGCCGGTGGACATCCTCGGCGCCGCGATCGAATCGCATGCGCGCTTTCCGCAGCGGGTCAACGCCGGCTTCATGCAGGTGCTGACCCCGCACGACATCCGCCTGCGCGTGTACGAGCGCGGCGCCGGCGAGACGCTGGCCTGCGGCACCGGTGCCTGCGCGGCGGCGGTCGCGGGCATCCACCAGGGCTGGCTGCAAAGCCCGGTCAGCGTGCACACGCGCGGCGGCGATCTGGTCGTCGAGTGGGCGGGCAAGGGCCAGCCGGTCACCATGACCGGGCCGGCTGAAACGGTATTTGAAGGGGAGATCGAACTCTAATGAACATGCAACCCACCACCCTGGACGAACAGGCCATCGCCGAGTATCTGACCCGGCACCCGAATTTCTTCAACGATTTTCCCACCCTGCTGGCGGACCTGCACATCCCGCATCCGCACGGCACCCACGCGGTGTCGATGAGCGAGCGTCAGCTGATCGCGATGCGCGACAAGGTACAGATGCTGGAAAACAAATTGGCCGAGCTGATCCAGTTCGGCGAAGAAAACGACGGCATTTCGGAGAAGCTGCATGCGCTGACGCTGGCGCTGCTGGCCGCGCGTATGCCGCAAGACGTCGTCGCGGCATTGGCGCTGCATCTGCGCGAAGGCTTTGCGGTGCCGCACCATGCCCTGCGCGCATGGAATCTTGCGGCAGGCAGCATGCCCGGCCTGACCGACCCGGTAACGCCAGCCGTACGCGACAACGTGGCCGCGATGGCGCAGCCGGTGTGCGGTGCGCTGGCGGTGAACGACGCCGACGACTGGTTCGGCGAGGTGTCGCCGCACCTGCGCACCTTCGCCTGCATTCCGCTGCGACCCGCACCTGCTGCGGCGCCGGTCGGCCTGCTGGTGCTGGCCTCGGAAGAAGCCAAGCGTTTCTACGCCGGCATGGGCACGCTGTATCTGGAACGGCTGGGGCAGCTGGTCGGCGCCGCGCTGGTGCGAATGCAGGGTTGAACCTGAATGCCTCTTATAGTGAACGGTTTCTAGCTTGAACGCGACTGCACACTACCTGCAACACCTCGCCGCCGAGCGGCGACTGTCGCCGCATACGGTCGCGGCCTACCAGCGCGATCTGGCCAATCTCTCCGAATTGACCCCCGGCAGGCCGCTGGCCGAACTCACCGTCACCGACATCCGCGGCGCCATCGTCAAACTACGCGGCCAGGGCCTGGCGGCTACCAGCGTGGCGCGCCAGTTGTCGAGCTGGCGCGGGTTCTACACCTTTGCCTGCCGCCGCCTCGGCTACGCGAACAACCCCTGCAGCGGCCTGCGCCCGCCCAAGGCGGCCAAGACGCTGCCGGACATCCTCTCGCCCGACACCTGCGCCCAACTGCTCGGCGGCCGCGCCGATAACGACGACGCACTGGCCGCACGCGACCGTGCCATGTTCGAGCTGTTCTATTCGTCCGGGTTACGTCTGGCCGAACTGGTCGGGCTCGATCTCGACGACGTCAACCTGCAATCGGGCGAAGCGCAGGTCACCGGCAAGGGTCGCAAAACCCGCATCGTGCCGGTCGGACGGCAGGCGCTGGCCGCCCTTGCCGCCTGGCTGCAACAGCGGCAGCCGCTTATGTCCCGCAGGGACGGCATCCCTGGCCAGGCGCACGCGCATACCGCCGCACTGTTCGTTAGCCAGCGCGGCACACGCCTCACTCCGCGCAGCGTGCAACTGCGGCTCAACCGCTGGGCGCTGCAGGCGGGACTCGGCCAGCACGTTCACCCGCACATGCTGCGCCACGCGTTTGCCACCCACGTGCTGCAGTCGTCCGGCGACCTGCGCGCGGTGCAGGAAATGCTCGGCCACGCCAGCATCAGCACCACCCAGGTCTACACCCACCTCGACTGGCAACACCTGGCCAAGGTATACGACCAGGCACACCCGCGCGCGCGCAAGAAAGACTGACCGCGTGCTTCGGAAGCCGGGCAATCACTCGGCCTCTTCAGAAATGGCGCTTGCTGCCGTTAACTTCGCGCATGCGTATCTCCCCCTCTTCCTTGCATGCCCGTCCTGTACAAGGTCTGCGGCCGACCCGGTTCAGCACGCAAGACCGCGTCATGGGCACGCTCCTCTTCATCCTGGTTGCAGTGTTCGTCCTGGCGGGACAGCAGGCGCTGCAAATCGCCCGCCAGGACGCCGACGACGCATTGCACATGCAGGCCTCTGCACAGCTGGCGGCGCTGTCGCAGGCGGTAGCCGACCCGGCTATCGTGGGCGATTACATCGCCTTGCAAACCCTGCTGAAAACCCCGATCGCCCAAGGCAACCTGCGCTATGTGGAATATACCGCGCCCAATGGCCGCGTCCTGCGCGAGGAGGCGCCTGCGCGCCGTGCCGACCGCCCCGGCTGGTTTGCCGCGCTGGCCGGGCTGTCGATTCCGGTCATGCAGACACCCCTCGTCATCGGCGGCAGCGCCCACGGCAGCCTGGAAATCCAGCCGTCTGCCCGTAGCCATGAGGATTTTCTCTGGCATCTCGGCACCCGCCTGTTCGTGCTGCTCGCCACCGCTTTCGCCCTGCTCGGCTGGTTGACCCATGTGCTGCTGAAAATCAATCTTCAGGACCTGACCCGGCTGCGCGCCGCCGCGCAGCGGATCGAGGCCGGGGATTACAGCGCGCGCATCCCCCTGCGTGCCAGCAGCCCACCCGAGTTGCGGCAGACCACGCGCGCATTCAATCACATGAGCGCAGCCCTGGAGCGCTTGCTCACCGACCTCAATGAACAGCGAGAAGCGCTTGACAGCACGGCCAGCGTGGCCGAATCCGATCTCGCCGGCAACATCACCTCCGCCAACGAACTGTTTTGCAGCATCAGCGGTTACGCGCGCGAGGAACTCATCGGCCAGAATTTCCGCATCGTCAGTTCGGGCCAGCACGATGCTGCGTTTTTTAACGATCTGTGGGAAACCATCTCGGGCGGGCAAACCTGGCGCGGCGAAATCTGCAACCGTGCCAGGGATGGACGGCTTTTCTGGACGGCCAAGACCATCATCCCGATCAAGGATGACGACGGCCAGCTGCTGAAATACCTGTCGATCCACTTCGACATCACGCAGCGCAAGCTCAACGAGGCCGCGCTCAGCGAAGAAAAGGAACGCTGGCAAGTCACGCTACAGTCGATCAACGACGCCGTCATTGTCACCAATGCCCGCAATCAGGTGGCCTATATCAACCCGGCCGCCGAAGTGCTGCTCGGCGTTGCGCTTGAGGATGCCGTGTCGAACCCGCTGAAGATCCTGATGCAACTCGATCAGTGGGGCGATGACGACGCTCCGGCCTGCTTCCTGTCGGCGACTCCGGCCCTGCACGGCCAGACCGGTTCCGCCCAGTTGCAGACCCGGTCCGGCCATCATCTGGCCGTCAGTTACAGCTGTGCGCCGCTGACCGGCCTCGGCGGCATCGGCGCCGTATATGTGCTGCGCGACGAGACCGAGAAAAAACAATTGCTCGACAACCTGCGTGAAATGGCCTTCCACGATACCCTGACCACGCTGCCGAATCGCCGTGCGGTGGAAGGTCGTCTGGCGCGCGCCATGCACACCGCGCGCGACCAGACGCAACAGCATGCGTTCTGCTACATCGACCTCGATCAGTTCAAGCTGGTGAACGATACCTGCGGGCATTCGGTGGGCGATACCCTGCTGATGGACATTGCGCTGACCATGAAAGCCGCCCTGCCCGATCACGCCTATCTGGGCCGTCTGGGCGGCGACGAATTCGGCCTCATCCTGTTCGACACCCAGCCTGCCGTGGCGATTCAGGTCTGCCGGCAACTGGTACAACGCATCCGCGACTTCCGTTTCGAGCACAAGGGACGGCGCTTCACCCTCGGCGCCTGTGCCGGGATCGCCCCCATCACGCAGGACGCGACTACCCCAGGCGGTATCCTGGTGCAGGCCGACATGGCGTGCTACCGCGCCAAGTCTGAGGGCAGCGGACGGGTCATGCTGTATGAAGCGGACGAGGTCGGCTTCCGCCGCCTGGAAGCAGAAATGGGCTGTGCGGCGGACTTCGTACAGGCACTGGAGGCCAATCAGTTCCTGCCCTACCGCCAGCGGATCCAGCCGACCTCAAGCAGCGGCCAGCCGCATTACGAAGTGCTGATCCGCTGGCAGCGCAACGGTGTGGTCGAGGGACCTGCCAAGCTGCTGCCCGCGCTTGAGCGCTACGGGCAGGCGCCCATCCTCGATCGCTGGGTGCTGGAAACTGTCATCGCCTACCTGGCGGCGCAACCCGACGACAACGCGGTCTACTTCATCAACCTGTCCGGCAAGACCGTCGCCGACGAGTCTTTCCTCGGCACCGTCTGCCATCTGCTCGACCACTATGGCGTGGCGGGAGAACGTCTGGGGTTCGAGGTCACGGAAACCGCCGCAGTGGTCAACCTGGAAGACGCTCAGCGCCTGATTCACGGCCTGCGTGAACGCGGCTGCCAATTCGCGCTCGACGATTTCGGGCGCGATGCCTCCTCGTTCTTCTATCTCAAGCACCTTCCCGCCGACTTCCTCAAAATCGACGGCGCCTTCGTGCGCGGCATGCTGGACGATCACCGCGACCAGGCCATCGTGCGCTCGATTGCGCAACTGGCGCGCGACTTCGGCATGAATTCGGTGGCCGAGCAGGTGGAGAACGCCAAGATGGCGGCCCTGCTGCGCGACATGGGGGTGGACTACCTGCAGGGCTATCACATCCATCGTCCGGAAGCGCTGCCCCGCTGGCAGCCGGTCACCGGCACACGGCCCACACATGCGCCTCATTTGATTTCGATCGATTGAGCCTTCAGGCAATCATGGTGCCGGAAATCCCTTCCTCCGGCACCGGGTAGCGCTTCTTCAGCGCTACCAGCGCCTCGATCAACAGGCGTGAAATCATCAGGTTACGTGCCAGCTTGCTGTTGGCGGGAATGACGTGCCAGGGCGCATGCGCCGTGCTGATGGCCGACATCGCCGCGTCGCAGGCCTCCATGTATCGTCCCACTGCGCACGCACGGCAAGATCGCCCGGGTGGAATTTCCATTGCTTTTCCGGGTTGTTGCGGCGCGCTTCCAGGCGTTTTTTCTGCTCGTCCCTGGAAATATGCAGATAGAACTTGAGAATGGTGGTGCCGGTTTCCGCCAGCATGCGTTCGAAATCGTTGATCTGGCGATAACGGCGCTTGCACTCGGCGGCGGCGATCCAGCCGGGCGCGCACATCGGATTTCGGCTTGCCGATGATGTCGGTGTCGTCGGCATCCCAGTCGGACAGCCTGAGCTGAGTGTCGGGCGGAATACGGGGGTCGGCAGACTTCATATCCTCTCCTGCGGGGGAATCAGGATCATCCAGTCGCCCAGCGCCGACTGGATCTCGCCCAACGTGAGATGGCGCATCAGCCCCCGGTTGCCCGGCGCCATCTGGTTCCAGGCGCAGGTCATGCCGCGAAGATCCGGCTGGGCGGCATCGCGCAGGCGGAATTCGGTGATGAAGTAGAGGAAGGTCGGATCGCCGTCGTCCAGCACCAAACCGGTCCGGACGTAAGGCCAGGATCGCGCCACCGCGATCGGGTTCACGCTGCGCGTCACCCGCCACACCTCGAAGCGCCCCGGCTGCAGCGCCTGCGGCCCGGGCCGCACCGTGTCCAGTTCCACCACACAGAACGGATCGTGTTCCTGCACGCTGTTGCGCGGCACCATGCGGCCGTATTGCAGGCGCACCGTGGCGGCGTCCGGCGGAATCGTCAGCGGCCGGTTCAACTGCACCGTCCAGCCCGATGAATAGGCGTAGTACGGCGAGGCCGGATCCGGCGAATCAAGCCCGGCACAGCCCCCAAGCAGAAATACCAGCCCAATTCCAATGCGCTTCATCCCGTCTCCTTGCAAGGTATCACTGCGGGCAATGCGACAATCGGCATATCCATTCATTGTGTAATCACCGACGTCATAGCGCAAGCCGGCAACCCGCGCCCAGACTGATGGGTTGCACCTTTGGCGTATGACGTTCAGACTGCGCCCCTCCGCACCGGCGTACCGGACGGTAAATTTGACTTCACTTCGACTCATGGAGCGACTCGATGCCCGCCTCATCCAAACCCCTCACCGAAGCCGATCTGCTGAAAATGCCGGCTGCCGCCTATATGAATGCAGCCCAGCTGGCGTTCTTTCGCAGCCGCCTCGAAGCCCTGCGCGACGAAATGCTCAGCAATGCCGCCAACACCGGCGCAACCCTCAAGGAAAACGAGAACTTTGCCGACCCCAACGACCGCGCCTCGATGGAAGAGGAGCACATGCTGGAGCAGCGCGTGCGCGACCGTGAGCGCAAGCAGCTGAAAAAAATCAATTCCGCCCTGAACCGCATCGACAGCGGCGAATATGGCTGGTGCGAGGAAACCGGCGATCCTATCGGCCTGCCGCGCCTGCTGGCACGTCCCACTGCCGAATACTCGATCGAGGCGCAGGAGCGCCACGAGATGATGGAAAAGCTGCGCGCCTGAATAGTGCGGAAGCGCCCAGGATGGATGCCCTGAAGGACGCCGACCCACTTCCCGTCACCCTGCTCACCGGCTTTCTGGGTAGCGGCAAGACCACGGTGCTGAACCACCTGGTGCGCACGCTGCCGCGCACCGCGATCCTGATGAACGAGTTCGGCGAAGTCGCGCTCGACCATCAGCTGCTGCAAAAAATGGAAGGCCCACTGGCGCTGCTCTCCGGCGGCTGCGTCTGCTGCACGATTTCGGGCAGCCTGTCGCCGACCCTGAAAAATCTGTGGATGGCGCGGCAGAAGGGCGACATCCCGCCATTCGAGCGCGTTGTCATCGAAACCACCGGCATCGCCGACCCGGCCCCGGTGCTCGACAACCTGCTGCACGACAACTGGGTGCGCGCGCGCTTCCGCCTCGACGGCGTAGTCACCACGGTCGACGCCCTGTTCGCCATGGGCCAACTGGACCGGCATTTCGAGGCGGTAAAGCAGGTCGCGGTGGCCGACCGGCTGCTGCTGACCAAGACCGATCTCGCATCCGCCGACAGCGTGGCCGCATTGCGCGAACGGCTGGCGACACTGAACCCGGCTGCCGATATCGTGACGGTGACGCACGGCGAGCTTGACTCTGCCGTGATCCGCAACCTCGGCCTGTGGAACGCCGAAACCCGTTCGCTCGAAGTGGCGCGCTGGCTGAAGCCGCAACGCTACCAGCCGGCCAGCGCGGGCAAGCTCGGCGGCAAGCCCCGTGCCGCATTGCACGATGCGCGCATCCAGGCCTTCTCGGTGGTCCTCGACGCCCCACTCGATCGCTACGGCCTGCAGTCGGCGCTTTCCATGCTCACTTCGTTCCGGGCCGAGAACCTGCTGCGTTTCAAGGCCATCGTCAACCTGCAGGGCGAAGAACAGCCCACGGTGCTGCACGGCGTGCAGCACGTGCTCTATCCGGAAGTGAAGCTCGACGCCTGGCCGGACGACGACCGCCGCAGCCGCTTCGTCTTCATCGTGCGCGACCTCGATCCGGAATTCGTCGCCAAACTGCTGGCCGATTTCTCCGGCGCGGCGCAAAACCCTGCCGCGACGCCGCCATGAATCTCGGACAAAAACTGCTTATCGGCGCGATCCGCGTGTACCAGCTGGTGCTCTCGCCCTGGCTCGGGCGGCAGTGCCGCTACCTGCCGACCTGCTCGGAATACGGCAAGGAAGCGATCGAAAAACACGGCGCACTCAAGGGCGGCTGGCTCGCCGTCAAGCGCATCGGCCGCTGCCGTCCCGGCTGCAGCCACGGCTACGACCCGGTGCCGCCGGTCGAGCCGCGTAAGTAAAATGTCGCCCATGTTGCCGCGTCGCCTGCTTCCCTGGCTGTTCGTACTGGCCCTGCTGTTCGGTCAGGCGGCGGCGTTCGCGCACGCGCTCAGCCATCTGGATGTGCACGACTCGGGGCTGCCCGACAAGGTCTGCGAAGTCTGCATCGCCCAGGCCAGCCTCGGCAGCGCCGCCCCGGCGACGGTGTTCAGCCTGCCCATCGAGCCTGCCCACCACATCGAGTTACCGGCCGGGATGCTGCCGCCCGCCGCCGTCTCGACCCACCACGCGCAAGCCCGCGCGCCGCCTGACGCCATCTGAAATCCGGACCTGAAGCCGGCTGCCGAGAGGCCTGCCGACCGCGTTCTCATTTTTGATGGAGTACCACCATGTTACGACCCGCCCTGCTGGCGGCCGCGGTGACGGCCGCCTTTCCGGTTCATGCCGACCCCCAACTCGACGCCCTGCGTGCTGAATTGCAGGAACTGAAAACCGCCTACGAGGCGCGCATCCAGGCGCTGGAAGCGCGGCTGCAAAAGACCGAAACCCAGACCGCCGAGGCCGCGATCAAGGCCGAACCTGCGCCCGTCCGTTCCAGATTCAACCCCGATGTCTCGTTCATCCTGCAAGGCAAGTACGCGCACCTGGAAGACCGTGCCGACCGCAGCATCACCGGCTTTTTACCCTCCGGCGCGGAGAGTCCGTCACGCGGGTTCTCGGTGGACGAAAGCGAACTGGTGCTGTCCGCCAGCATCGACCCCTGGTTCCGCGGCTACCTGAATGCCGTGTTGGCCGACGGAGAGGTCGGCGTCGAGGAAGCCTGGTTCCAGACCACGAGCCTGGGGCAGGGGCTGTCGGTCAAGGGCGGACGCTTCCGTTCCGGCATCGGCTACCAGAACGAACAGCACCCTCACGCCTGGGATTTCGCCACCAACAGCCTGGTTTACGAAGCCTTGTTCGGAGAAGGCTATGGGCAGGACGGCCTGCAAATGAAGTGGCTGGCGCCGACCGATACCTTCCTCGAATTCGGCGCGGAAGCCGGGCGCGGCGGCGCCTTCCCAAGCACCGAACGCGACAGCAATGGCTTCCCCAGCCTCGCGCTGTTCGGCCACGTCGGCGGCGACGTCGGCACGTCGAACAGCTGGCGCGCCGGATTGTCGTATCTGCACGCCAGGCCGCAGGAACGCGCCTTCGAAGGCCGCGACCTCGGCGACGGCGACGTGGACGGCGCTTTCTCAGGCAAGAGCCGCACCTGGCTCGCCGATTTCGTGTGGAAATGGGCACCGAACGGCAACACCACGCAGCAGAATTTCAAGTTCGCCGCCGAATATTTCCAGCGCCGCGAATCGGGCGAGTTGAACGGCGATATTTCCGGTCCCTATTCGGCCGACCAGTCGGGCGTCTACGCGCAAGGCGTCTATCAATTCATACCACACTGGCGCGTGGGCTACCGCTACGACCAGCTGTTCCGCGGCGACGTGATGTTCAATGGCGCAGATGCCGGGGCCACCCTGGCTTCGCTCGCCGATTACGACCCGCGCCGGCACAGCCTGATGCTCGACTACAGCCTGTCCGAATTCTCCCGCCTGCGCCTGCAATACTCGCGCGACGAAGCGCAGCAGGACATTGAGGAGAACCAGTTCTACGTGCAGTACATCTACAGCCTGGGCAGCCACGGCGCACACAAATTCTGAGGAGCGCAACATGAAAACATCTCTTTTCAAAGCCCCGTTCCTGCGTGGCCTGGTTGGCCTTCTGGGCGTTGCCGTCCTGGTGCCGGGCGCAGCGCACGCGGCACTGAAAGTCTTCGCCTGCGAACCCGAATGGGGGTCGCTGGCAAAGGAAATTGGCGGCGCGCAGGTCAGCGTCTATACCGCCACCACGGCCATGCAGGACCCGCACCACATCGAAGCGAGGCCCTCCCTCATCGCCCGTGCACGCAACGCCAACCTGCTGGTGTGCACCGGCGCCGAGCTGGAAATCGGCTGGCTGCCGGTCATCCTTGCCGAGTCGGGCAACGCGGCGATTCAAGCCGGCCAGCCGGGACAGTTCTTTGCTGCACAGTACGTGCCGCTGCTCGAAAAACCCGCCGTGCTCGATCGTTCGGCGGGCGACGTGCACGCCGACGGCAACCCGCACATCCAGACCGACCCGCGCAACATCGCGCGCGTCGGCGAGGCGCTCGCCCGCCGCATGGCCGAACTCGACCCTGCACAAGCGGCGACCTACCAGGCGCGCTGGAAGGATTTTTCGGCCCGCTGGCAGGCCGCCATCGCACGCTGGGAGCAGCAGGCCGCTCCGCTCCGGGGGGTGCCCGTCGTCGTGCAGCACAAGGGCTTCCCCTATCTGGAAAACTGGCTGGGGCTGAAGCAGGTGGCAGTGCTTGAACCCAAGCCCGGCGTCGAACCCTCGGTCGGCCATCTGGCACGGGTGGCCGCACAGCTGCAGGCCACGCCTGCCCGCGCCGTGTTGCGAGCGGCCTACCAGAGCCCGCGCCCGGCCGACTGGCTGTCGCAGCGCACCGGCATTCCGGCGCTGGCACTGCCCTACACCGTGGGCGGCAATGATCGGGCAAGCGACCTGTTCGGCCTGTTCGACGACACGATCGAGCAACTGCTGAAGGCAGCGCCATGAGCCTGACCGCGCTCGATCTGCTGCTGTGGCCGTTCATTGTCGGCCTGCTGGTGCTGGCGACCCACGTCCCGCTGGGGCGCCGGGTACTGGCACGCGGCATCATCTTCCTCGATCTGGCGGTGGCGCAGCTGGCCGTGCTCGGCGTGGTTGCGGCGCACGCGCTGGACCTCGCCGCCGACGGCTGGCCCACCCAGTTGGCAGCGGCCGCCGCCGCGCTGATCGGCGCGACGCTCCTGGCCGGATGCGAGCGGCGCTGGCCGCAGATCCAGGAAGCGCTGATCGGTTCCACCTTCGTTGTCGCCGCCAGCGCCGCGGTGCTGCTGCTGGCGGGCGACCCGCACGGCGGCGAGCACCTGGCCGAACTGCTCAGCGGGCAAATCCTGTGGGCGACGCCCGCGCAGGCGATCCGGATCGCCGCGCTGTACGGCGCCTTGCTGGCGTTCATGGCCTGGCGCGGCGAACGCCTTGGCGGGCTCGGCTTCTATCTTGCCTTCGCCCTGGCGATTACCGCGTCGGTGCAGCTGGTGGGGGTGTACCTGGTGTTCGCAAGCCTGATCCTGCCGGCGCTGGCGGTGCGCGGCCTGCCGTCGGGCAGCGGCCTGCGGGCCGGCTGGGCGATGGGCGCGCTGGCGTATGCGGCCGGACTGGCTGCGTCTGCCCGGCTCGACTGGCCGGCCGGACCCGCGATTGTCATTGCGCTCGCCGGGTTCGCCCTGCTCGCCGGCACGCTGCTGCGGCTTGCTGCAAGCAGGGGACAGCGCTAGTATCCATTACCGAACCTCTGACCAAAGCACGCATATTCCGTGGCCCTTCCGTTTTTCAGAAAAAGCAAAGACAAGACACCCGGCACCGCGCAAAAAATCGCGCCGGCGCCCCCTCACGCCATCGACACCCAGTCCACCGATAGCCTGTTCACCATGAACATGGGGGCCAGCGGCATCGTGGTGGAGGAGACCAGCGGCTCGCCGCAGTCCTTGGTGGACGAGGCCGCCATCCTCTATGCCAGTGGCCAGGCCGACACGGTCGAGCATTTATTGAAAGACATTCTGGCCAAGGGCGATCGCCGCGCCTGGCTCATGCTGTTCGATCTATACGGCATTCAGAACCGCGAAAAGGAATTCGAGCAACTGGCACTCGATTACGCGATGCGCTTCGAGACCTCGCCTCCCGTCTGGCAAAAAATAGGCGGCAACGGCGCGGCCAAACCCCAGCAAGCCCAGACGACCAGCCTGGAATTGCCCGGCCTGCTCGACAAAAAAGCGACCGCCACCCTGCGCGAGGGCATCGCCGCCACCGCCAAGAATGCCGTGGTGCGAATCGACTTTTCGGGCATCGCGATGGTCGACGAATCAGGTGCAGACGAATGCGCCCAAATCCTCGCCGCCGCACGCAAAGCCAAGCGCAAGCTGCAGGTCAGCGGCGTCGACCGCCTGATTGCGCTGCTGCAGGACCTCAACCGCGCCACCCACAGCCGCGCGGTGCACTGGCTGCTGCTGCTGGAGCTTTACCAAACGCTCGGGCAGGAGGAAAACTTCGAAGACCTGGCGGTGGACTACGCCGTGCGCTTTGAAGTCTCGCCGCCGTCCTGGAGCGAGGTACAAGCCGCCGAAGTGGTGCAGGCCGCACCTGCCGAGCCCCGCGACGATGCGCTGCGGCTCTCCGGTGAAATCACGCCCGCCAACGACAGCGCCCTGCAGCAGTTTGGCAGCTATGCCGCCACCCACAACGACGTGCTGGTCGACCTGACCCAGGTCACCCGCGTCGACTACGGCAGCGTCAGTCAGTTCATCAGCGTGCTGATGCAGTGCCTGGGCAGCGGCAAGACCATCACCCTGCGCGGCCACAACGCGCTTATCCACGAACTTTTTCGCGTCATGGGCATCGATCAGCTGGCACAACTCGTCCCGCACCACCCGGACTGACGCCGAGCCCCCCGATCGCGCAGGCCGGGGCGCCTGCCCGCGGTTTGCTCCCCGATTTTGCGCAGGGCGCGGCGGCGAGCAGGCAAGACTGGGCAGCCTTCACCTTTGCACCCTTCGCGGCCACTCCACTTTTTCAGGACAATCCCGCTCATGGAACAATATCGCGGTACCACCATTCTCTCCGTCCGCCGGGGTAATGAAGTCGCCCTCGGCGGCGACGGCCAGGTCACCCTCGGCAACATTGTCATCAAGGCCACCGCACGCAAGGTGCGCCGGCTCTATCAGGAAAAGGTCCTGGCCGGATTCGCCGGTGGCACCGCCGACGCCTTCACCCTGTTCGAGCGCTTCGAGGCCAAGCTCGACAAGCACTCCGGGCACCTGCTGAGGAGCGCAGTCGAACTCGCCAAGGACTGGCGCACCGACCGCATGCTGCGCCGCCTCGAAGCCATGCTGGTGGTGGCCGACCGCGAGTACTCGCTCATCATCACCGGCAACGGCGACGTGCTGGAACCCGAACTCGGCATCGCCGCCATCGGTTCCGGCGGCGCCTTTGCCCAGTCCGCAGCCCGCGCACTGCAGGAAAACACCGACCTGTCCCCGCTTGAAATCGTCAAAAAGAGCCTCACCATTGCGGGGGACATCTGC
Organism: Thiobacillus sp.; assembly: GCA_035530575.1. Taxonomy (GTDB): domain Bacteria; phylum Pseudomonadota; class Gammaproteobacteria; order Burkholderiales; family Thiobacillaceae; genus Thiobacillus. The sequence continues at coordinate 97,729 of DATKUP010000028.1, forward strand.
ATTTATTCGAACCAGAATCATGTGATTGAAAGTCTGTGAGGGGTAAGGGGTAAAGCGTGAGGAAACCGCCCCCCTCCCCCTTCACCCCTAACGTCTCACCCCTCACCTCCTCCATGACTCCCAAAGAAATCGTCCACGAACTCGACAAACACATCGTCGGCCAGGCTGCCGCCAAGCACGCGGTCGCGGTCGCCCTGCGCAACCGCTGGCGGCGCCAGCAGGTCGATGAACCGCTGCGGCAGGAAATCACGCCGAAGAACATCCTGATGATCGGGCCGACCGGGGTCGGCAAGACCGAAATCGCGCGGCGACTGGCGCGGCTCGCCAACGCGCCCTTCATCAAGATCGAGGCGACCAAGTTCACCGAAGTCGGCTACGTCGGACGCGATGTCGACACCATCATCCGCGACCTGATGGAAACCGCGGTCAAGCAGATGCGCGAACAAGCCACGTCCAAGGTTCAGTTTCGCGCCGAAGAAGCCGCCGAAGATCGCATCCTCGACGCGCTGCTGCCGCCGCCGCGCAGCGTCGGCCTGGGCGAGTCAGAACCGCAGCGCGAGGAAGGCGCGGCGCGCCAGCGTTTCCGCAAGATGCTGCGCGAAGGGGAGCTCGACGACAAGGAAATCGAGATCGAGCTTGCGGCGGTCAGCCCCAGCATGGAAATCTTCACCCCGCCGGGAATGGAAGACCTGTCGCAGCAGCTGCAGGGCATGTTCCAGAACATCGGGCAAGGCCGCCGGCAGGCCCGCAAGCTGAAAGTGCGCGAGGCATTCAAACTGCTGACCGAGGAAGAGGCCGGACGGTTGATCAGCGACGAGGACACCAAGCAGCAGGCGCTCGAAGCGGTCGAGCAGAACGGGATTGTTTTCCTCGACGAGATCGACAAGGTCGCCACCCGCAGCGACGCACACGGCAGCGACGTCTCGCGCCAGGGCGTGCAGCGCGACCTGCTGCCGCTGATCGAGGGCACCACCGTCTCGACCAAGTACGGCATGGTGAAGACCGACCACATCCTGTTCATCGCCAGCGGCGCGTTCCATTTGTCGAAGCCGTCCGACCTCATCCCCGAACTGCAGGGCCGCCTGCCGATCCGCGTCGAACTGCAGGCACTGAACGTGGAAGACTTCGAACGCATCCTGACCGCCACCGACGCCTGCCTGACGCGCCAGTACGAAGCCCTGCTGGCGACCGAAGGGGTCACGCTCAAGTTTTCCGACGACGGCATCCGCCGCATCGCCGAGATTGCCTTCGAGGTGAACGAGCGCACCGAAAACATCGGCGCGCGCCGCCTGCATACCGTGATGGAAAAACTGCTGGAGGATATTTCCTTCGATGCCGGCAGCGTTACCGGCGACTACGTGATCGACGCCGACGTGGTCACCGCACGCCTGGCGGCGCTGGCCGCCAGCGAAGACCTGGCGCGCTACGTTCTCTAATTCCTCGTTCCCTGCCCCTAACCCCAGCAAATGAAATCCGAAGCCCTCTCGCCCATCGAAACCCGCGGCAAATTCCTCTCCACCATCCTGTTCGGCAGCCGCTGGCTGCAGGTGCCGCTTTATCTCGGCCTGATCGCCGCGCAAGTGGTCTACGTCATCCACTTCATGGTCGAACTCGAACACCTCGTCGCCGGCACCTTCAAGCTTGGAGAAGAGGCCATCATGCTTATCGTGCTGGGGTTGATCGACGTCGTGATGATCTCCAACCTGCTCATCATGGTGATCGTCGGCGGCTATGAAACCTTCGTTTCGCGCCTGCGGCTCGAAGGCCACCCCGACGAGCCCGAGTGGCTGTCGCACGTCAACGCCAACGTGCTGAAAGTCAAACTGGCCACCGCCATCATCGGCATCTCGTCCATCCACCTGCTGAAGACCTTCATCAACGCCCCCAACCTCACCGACAAGGTGCTGTTGTGGCAGACCGTCATCCACATGACCTTTGTCTTCTCGGCCATCTCGATCGCGTACATCGACAAGCTGATGCCGCATCCGGCGAAGCATTGAACGGCACCCGGCACGCCCCGCCGGCGCTCGACACAGATACGCCGGACGAGCCGGCCAGTTGCGCGAATGTTTCAAACGGCTTCTAAGGAAAACTACCTAGTGGGATAGAGAATCTACCCACTGGTGGAATGGTCTTGGTGCGCTTACTCTGCAAGTGCACGCTCGATAAGGAGTTCGACCATGTCCGACGATACGCTTTCCCCATCCCGCCGCGCCTTTCTACAGGCGTTACCGGCGATCACCGCCGGCGTGGCGCTACCCATGAACAGCGCCCGTGCCGCCGAAAGCAAACACCACTGGGCGATGCTGGTGGATGTGCGCAAGTGCATCGGCTGCCAGGCCTGCACCGTCAGTTGCATCATGGAAAACGCGGTACCCGAAAACAGTTTCCGCACCATCGTTTCCACCTACGTCGTGCAGCAGGAAACCGACGGCCAGACCACTGCGGGCACCTACATGCTGCCGCGCCTCTGCAACCATTGCGACAATCCGCCTTGCGTGCCGGTCTGCCCGGTGGGCGCCACCTTCAAGCGCGACGATGGCATCGTGGTGGTGGATGGCGACCGCTGCGTGGGCTGCGCCTACTGCGTCCAGGCCTGCCCGTACGACGCCCGTTTCATCAACCACGATACGAACAAAGCCGACAAGTGCACCTTCTGCGCGCACCGGGTCGACGCCGGCCTGCTGCCAGCCTGCGTCGAAACCTGCGTCGGCGGCGCACGCATCTTCGGCGACCTGAACGACCCTAAAGGCGAACTGCGGCGCAGGCTGGACGCCGCCAAAAGCGCGGATGCCATCAAGGTGCTCAAGCCCGAATCCGGCACCCGTCCCAACGTTTTTTACATCGGTCTCGATCCCCGTTTCCAGGGGCGCGTCGAGGGCCAGGCGGCCATGTGGCAGCCGAATGAGCACGGAGGTTGATCATGAGCCCATCCATTGTCGAAATTGTAAACGTGTCCCGCGAAGTCGCGTGGCTGCCCTGGGCCGTGCAATATTTTTTCCTGATCGGTCTGTCCGTGGGCAGCTTTCTGCTCACCCTGCCCTGGTTCGTGCTGCGCCGGCCCGCCTGGGAACGGGCCAGCCGCGTCGCCCTGCTGGGCGCGCTGACCTGTGGCCTCACCGCACCCGTGGCCCTGCTCGCCGACCTGCATCAACCCGGCCGCTTCCTCAACTTCTACCTGCATCCCAATCTCGACTCCTGGATGGCCTGGGGCGCCTTCTTCATCCCGCTCTATCTGGGGGGGCTGGTGCTCTACACCTGGCTGGTGCTGCGCCCGGACCTGAAGCGCCTGGCCGACGCCGGCGGACGCTGGGCGGGCGCCTACCGGGCGTTTGCCTACGGCGGCCACGACAGCCTGGGGGCGATCCGCATCGCCGCCGTGCTGGCCCTGGCCGGCGCCGCCCTGGTGGCGCTCTACACCGGCATGGAGGTGATGGTGGTCAGCGCCCGGCCCCTCTGGAACACGCCCTTGCTGCCGGTGCAGTTCTTCGTCACCGCGGTGGCCGGCGCCATCGGCTTGGTGCTGGTGCTGGACCGTTTCGTCGGCGACGGCCGCGCGGCGGTGGAGGCGCCGCTGCTGCGCCTGCTGGCAACGACCCAGCTGCTGGTGCTGGCGGTGGGCGCCGCCTGGCTGCTGCTCGGAATAAGCGGCCTGTCCCCGCAACACGCGGAAGCACTGGCGCAAGTAGCGCCCTCGGCCGCCTGGCAAATCACCGCGGTGTGGGCCGCCGGCAGCGCACTGGCCACGCTCTGGCTCGCCGTCCGGCATCCGGAATGGCGGCTGGCAGCGGGCCTGATCGCCCTGCACAGCGCCTGGATGATGCGCTGGACGGTATTCATCGGCGGCCAGGAAATTCCCAAAACCGGTGCCGGCTACTACGTGTACTCCCTGCCCCTGGGGCACGACGGGATGCTCGGCATCGTCGGTACCGCCGGCCTGTGGATCGCTGTCCTGATCCTGCTTATCTCAGTACTGCCCTGGGCCGGCCAACGCCGCGCCCCAGCCTAAGGAGAATGTCATGACCATTAACACGCGTCGCAAGATTCTCGCCGCCGGTGGCTTGATCGCCTTCGGCGCCGGCTTCAGCGCCACCGCCAAGCGCATGTTCAGCCCGCTCTTCGACCGCGAACCGCCGAAGAACCAGTTCCACGGCGCCTCACTCGAACCCGAATTCAGCATCGACCCGAAAACCGGGGCGCTCAAGGTGAACCCGGCGCAGCAGGTGAGCTACACTGCTTGCCTTGGCTGCACCACCCTGTGCGGCGTGCGGGTGCGCATCGACCGCGCCGGCGGCAAGGTGCTGCGCGTTGCCGGCAACCCCTACAGCCCGCTCTCCACCGATCCGCACCTGCCGATGAAGGCGTCGATCCGCGACAGCTTCGTCGCCATCTCCGGCTTTCAGGACAAGGGCCTGGCGGGGCGCTCCACCGCCTGCGGCCGCGGCAACGCGGTGCTCGAGCAGATGGATTCGCCGTTCCGCGTATTGCGCCCGATGAAGCGGGTCGGTCCGCGCAATTCGGGGCAATGGGAACCGATTCCGTTCGAACAGTTGATCCGCGAACTGACCGAAGGCGGCGACCTGTTCGGAGAAGGCCCAGTCGAGGGCCTGAAGGCCCTGCGCGACCTGACCACCCCGATCGACCCGCAGCGCCCGGAATTTGGCCCGAAAGTGAACCAGGTGGCCCTCATCACCAGCGTCAACGACGGCCGCCTGGATTTCGGCAAGCGCTTCATGCAGCAGGCCTACGGCACGCTGAACTTCGTCGGCCACGGCTCCTACTGCGGCGGCGCCTACCGCTCCGGCTCCGGCGCCCTGTTCGGCGACATGAAAAAAATGCCCCACGGCAAGCCGGATTTCGCCAACACGGAATTCGCGCTTTTCATCGGCACCGCGCCCGCCAATGCGGGTAATCCGTTCAAACGCCAGGGCGCGCTACTGGCCAAGGCGCGCACCGAAGGCAAGCTGAACTACGTGGTGGTCGACCCGGTGCTCACCAACGCCAGCAACCTGGCTGTCGGCGAGCGCGGAAACTGGGTTCCGATCAAGCCCGGCACCGACGGCGCACTGGTGATGGGCATGATGCGCTGGCTGTTCGAGAACGGCGGCTACGACGCGAAATATCTCTCCCACCCCAACCTGGCAGTGGCGAAGGCGGCCGGCGAGCCGTCCTGGAGCAATGCCACCCATCTGGTCGTTGTCGAACCCGGCCATCCGCGTCAGGGCCGCTTCCTGCGCGGTTCCGACCTGGGGCTGACATTGCCCGAAGAGGAACGCTACAAGGAAAACGACCCCTTCGTGGTGCTCAACGCCGAGGACAAGACCGTATTTCACGACAAGGCCACCATGTCGGCGCAACTGTTCGTGGGCGGCGTGGTCGAGGCCGGCGGCCAGCCGCTTCAGGTCAAATCCTCGCTGCAACTGCTGCACGATCAGGCTTTCGCCCGTCCCCTGGACGAATACGCCGCCGCCTGCGGCATCCCGGCGCAGACCATCGCCGCCCTGGCCAAGGAGTTCTCCAGCCACGGCAAGCGCGCGGCGGCGGTCGCCCATGGCGGCATGATGGCCGGCAACGGCTTCTACAACGCCTACGGCGTGGTGACCCTGAACGCCCTCATCGGCAACCTGAACTGGAAAGGCGGGCTGATCATGAACGGCGGCGGCTTCAAGGATGCCGGCCCCGGCCCGCGCTACAACCTGGCAAGCTTCCCCGGCATGATCGAAAAACCCGCCGGCCTGCCGCTGGGGCGCAACGCGCCGTACGAGAAAACCGCCGAATTCGCCGCGAAAAAGGCGGCGGGCAAGGCCTATCCCGCCCAGGCGCCGTGGTTCCCGAACGCGCCCGGCCTGGCCACCGAATGGCTGACCGGGGCCGCCAACGGCTATCCCTACGGCCTCAAGGCGCTGTTCCTGTGGAGCGCCAACCCGGTCTACGGCATCCCCGGCGTGCGCGCGCAGGTGGAAAAGGATCTGATGGATCCGAAAAAGATCCCGCTGATCGTTGCCATCGACCCGCTCATCAACGAGAGCAGCGCCTTCGCCGACTACATCGTGCCCGACTCGCTGCTGTACGAGAGCTGGGGCTGGGCCTCGGCCTGGGGCGCGGTGCCGACCAAGGCCAGCACCGCGCGCTGGCCGGTGGTGGAGCCGAAGGCGGACAAACTGGCGGACGGCCAGGCGATCGGCATGGAAACCTTCTTCATCGCCCTGGCCCATGCCATGGCGCTGCCCGGCTTCGGCCCCGGCGCCCTCGCCGACATGGAAGGCAACACCTACCCGCTGGAGCGGCCGGAAGACTGGTATCTGCGGGGCGGCGCAAACATCGCCTGGCTCGGCAAGGAGCCGGTGGCGGACGCCAGCGACGAGGACATCCTGCTGTCCGGCGTCGAACGCCTACGGCCGCTGCTGGAACGCACCCTGAAGCCGGAGGAAGTACGCAAGGTGGCCTTCGTTCTCGCCCGCGGCGGGCGCTACCAGCCAGCCAGGGAAACCTACAGCGAAGACAACCCGGAATGGATGACCCATCGCTACGACAAGGGCCTGCAGATCTACAACGAAAACCTGGGCGCGGCGAAAAACAGCATCACCGGCAAACGCTTCACCGGTTGCGCCACCTGGACCGAACCGGTGTTCGCCGACGGCACGCCGATGCGCACGCTTTATCCTGAAAAGGAATGGCCGCTGCAGCTGGTCAGCTTCAAGTCGGCGCTGCAGAATTCCTACTCCATCGCCGCCTCGCGGCTGCGCGGCATCCACCCGGAAAACCCGGTGCTGATGCACCCGGCGGACGCGGCCCGCTTCGGGCTGAAAAGCGGCGACGCCGCCGTGATCGGCACCCCCGGCGGCAGCGTGCGCGGCCGCGTGATCGTGCATGCCGGGGTCATGCCCGGCGTGCTGGCGGTCGAACACGGCTTCGGCCACAAGGAACTGGGCGCCCGCGCGCACCGCATCGGCGACACGCGCCAGCCCAAGGTGCCGGCCATCGGCGCCGGGATCAACCTCAACGACCTAGGGCTGACGGACCCAACCCGCCAGGGCAAGTCGGTGTGGGTGGACGCAGTGTCGGGTACCTCGGTGCGCAACGGCCTGCCGGCCACGGTCGCGCGCGCCTAGGCAGTAAAGCCATGGCCATGACAATGCATGTGGACGTGGTGAGCATCGAGGCGTCGATCTTTTCCGGCTGGGTGGAGCATGTCGTCGCCCCGGCGGAAATGGGCGAGGTCGGCATTTACCCCGGGCATGCGCCCCTGCTCACCCGCCTCAAGCCCGGCGTCGTGCGGCTGAAGATTCCGCATCAGGCGCAGGAAAATATCGTTTACGTTTCCGGGGGCATGCTGGAAGTGCAGCCCGGCGGCGTGACCATTCTGGCCGACATCGCCATCCGGGAGAAGGATGTGGAAGAAGGGACGCTGGAGGATGAAAGGCGGAAGGCCGAGGAAACCATGAAAAACCGCGTCACCGCGGCAGAATATGCCAGGCTGGAGGTCGAGCTGACCAAGGCCCTGATGTCCTTGCACGGCATTCAGAAACTGCGCCACGGCAAGAAGGGGTTTTGAATCCAGGCGACCCGATTGGCGCACCTGATTGCGAGGCGCTACAGCAACAGTTCACCGGCCGATCCGATGACCTGTGGAATGCCGAAAAATATAAGGGCACTTCTATCAATTGTCATCGCGAGGAGCCTAGCGACGCGGCGATCCGGAAATGCCCACTTAATCAATGCGCTGGATTGCCGCGCTTGGCTCGCAATGACAAAACTGGCATTTATAGAAGTCCCCATAGGACATTTGACAAGGCGCGCGGGAATCGATGCGCTCGCGCAACCGGCAGGGGCACCGGGCGGATGATAGCGATGTTGCAAGCTGTTGCGGTCCAGACTTGACCTGACCGCATGGGTCGGATCTGCTTTGTTTAGCCGCCTTAAATCGACCCGAAACAGGCCTCCGCCCCCCCCAAACCAACAATCGCCCCTTATTGTCGCTGACTAAACAACCACCAGCTAAAGCTGGTGGGTTTGAGTGACGGACTGAAAGTCCGGATACGCGTCGCCTGAACGACGCGTCTTAACAACATTCGCGCACCTTGCTCCTCCCCCTTCAAGGGGGAGGCTGGGAGGGGGATGGGTTGCCAACGCAGCGAAGAATCCAACCCATCCCCACCCCAACCCTCCCCTTGAAGGGGAGGGCGTTACGCATGCCTCTCCTTGCGCCATAGCAAACAACTGAAACAATCTTCGCAGCTAAAGCTGACCGGCTAAAGCCGGTGGTTTAAACCTTGAAATGGACAATTAAGCAGCGCAGATTACCCGTTTGACATTTAACTCGTCGCGTTATATTTTGAATGCATGATCCAGTCGTTTAAAAGTGCCGACACGCAAGCCTTGTTCGCAGGCAGATCACCGCCACGCTTTGTGAACATCAGAATAGTAGCGGAACGGAAATTACAGATGCTGCATCGTGCCGTGGGTATTGAGGACTTGCGCATACCCCCGCAAAACAGACTGGAAAAACTGAAAGGCAACCGCAAGGGAACCTGGAGCATCCGCATCAACGACCAATGGCGCGTCTGTTTCCGTTTCGAAGACGGCCATGCCTTTGATGTCGAAATTGTCGATTACCACTGAATGGAGGCCACGATGACTGTCACCAATGGAATGCGTCCGATTCACCCGGGTGAAATCCTGCGCGAAGAATTCATCATCCCGCTGGGACTTTCCGCCAACGCCCTCGCCATCGCCTTGCGCGTACCCGCACCGCGTATCAACGACATCGCACGCGAACGCCGCGCAATCAGCGCCGACACTGCCCTGCGCCTGGCACGCTACTTTGGCACCAGCGCGGAGTTCTGGCTTGGCCTGCAATCGGATTACGACATGAAGATTGCCCTTGCCGAACATGGCTCGCGCATCAATCAGGACATAGTGCCCATGGAACAGGCAGCGTAGCGGAAAGGAAATGGGGTGATGCAAGACCGGGAGGTTTGTCTGAAATCGACCCATATGCGTCACTCAAGCCAAAATTCTGAACGGCTGAAAAGCGGCCTGAAGCGGTCATTTTGTAGTCAGCATCCCTCGCTTCACGCCCATACTGGGCCAGTCAAAATCGGAGCATAATCTGCCCATTGCCCGGTCTCCTTTTTCATAACGTAATATAGAGACCGGCCACTGAAAAGGCCGATAAAAATCATTGAGATAGATCGCCATGACAGCTGTCTCTATATTAATAAATGTCCGGACCCATGGGGCTCTTGAATAACTGTTAGAACTCACGCGCATGGCCCTCAACATATCGTCCGTTTCAACAATCGATGAGTTGCTCTCGTCTCTTCGGCGCGTTGATATTTCTGTCCCGCCACGAACAGACGGGCGGACTACTCATCACACTGAAATATGGACAATATGTCGCTTGCTCTCGACTCTCGCCAATAAAAAGTATCTCTCTTTTCCGGCCTCGCTAAACCACGGTGACCGCCCGGACTTTCAAATTCATGCGGGAAGAACCCAGGTCGGGATAGAGGTTACGGAGGCGGTCACTGAACAGTACGCTGCTTACTCAGCTCTCGCCGAGCGCGAATTCTCAGACGTATTTCTGGAGCCGGCTCATTTTCGCTGGGGTGCGCCGCAACTCAATGTAGAAGAGATGCGCGGCCTCTTGCGTCAAAGCCAGCTAACCTCCGACGGTTGGGTAGGAGATGGCCCAGAACACGAATGGGCACTTTTCATCCAGAGCGTTGTGGATGCGAAGCTGATCAAGCTCGCCCACCCCGAGTTTCAGAAGTTTGATCAGAACTGGTTGTCCGTTTACGACAACTTGCCTTTGCCCAATGTTCATCTTGGGAAGGCAATCGCATACTTACGTCCACTCCTAGAAGATCGGTGGTTGCAAGTCCCAAGCTTCGATGTGCTCTTCGTCGAGCATGGGCCTGTCATCGCACGAATTACGGCGAATGATGTAACCCATCTTGAACTCAATGACCTATGGGAATGAGTTCTAACCTTCCGCTCCAGGGGACGCTCCGCAATCGGGCATTCGCCCTCTCGCTCCGCGCCCCTGAGCTAGCACGTTGAAGGTCTGCTAACAGCAGGCAACTGGACCTTCTCTGACATATACCCGACCGTCTCTTCTGGCCGATTCCAGCCCGAGAAAGCGCGGCCTGAGCTTGCACTATCTGCAGTTCAAGTCTGATCTTCTCCCTACAGGCCCCTTCAATCCAGATCGGCCGGGTCGGCCCGCAGCATCAGGCGCGCGAGTTCGGCGGCGGAGCCAGTGTGCGTCTTCTCCATCACATGCTGACGGTGCACATGGACTGTTTTTTCGCTGATATCCAGCTCACGCGCGATGAGCTTGTTGGGCAGGCCATGCGCCACCCGCCGCGCCACCTCCCGTTCCCGCGGCGACAACCGTTCCAGCAGCGCATGCGCCTGGTCGTGGCGCCGCTCCGCCGCCAGTTGCCGGGAACTGCGGCGCACCGCCTGGGTCACCGCATCCAGCAGCACCTGGTCCTTGAACGGCTTTTCCAGAAAATCGCAGGCCTCCTGCTTCATGGCCTGCACCGCCAGCGAAATATCCCCGTGGCCGGTGATGAAAATAATCGGTAGGGTGCAGCCCTGGGCGCGCAGCACCTGCTGCAATTCCAGCCCGCTCATGCCCGGCATGCGGATGTCCAGCACCAGGCAGCCGGGTTCGCCCGGCTGGTAGGCGGCCAGGAATGCTTCGGCGCTGGCATGGGCCTGGGTGCGCCAGCCGACCGAGTCGAGCAGGAACTCCAGGGAACGGCGCAGTGCCGCATCGTCGTCGACGATATGGATCAGGGCTTGGTCAAGGAACGAGGTCATCGGCGGGCAGGGTAAAAATAAACGTCATGCCGGGCGTGCCGGCGTTGGCCTCGGCCCACAGCCGTCCGCCGTGAGCCTCGATAATGGTTTTGCAGATCGACAGGCCAAGCCCCATGCCGTCGGGCTTGGTGGTGAAAAAAGGCTCGAACAGGCGCTGTGCCGACGCCGGCGACAAACCGGCGCCGCGGTCACGGACGGCAATCCGGTAGTGGTGTCCTGTCTGCTCCAGGGTGACCTCGATGACGCGCTCGTTAGGCGGCAGGTCCTGCATGGCGTCGGCGGCATTTTTCAGCAAATTGAGCAACACCTGTTGCATCTGCAGGACATCCGCCTCGACTGCCGCACCGACCGGCAGGCGGTCATCGATATCGACGCGCGGTGCGCCCGGCAACATCGCGCCGAAAAGCGCCGTCGCCTCTTGCACGACTTCGACCAGAGGACGTTTCTCCCATACTGCGGCCCGCTTGCTGGCAAATGCACGAATGCGGCGCACGATACCGCCGGCGCGCTCCGCCTGTGCGGCGATTTCCCGGCTCGCCTCAGCCAGGATCGCCGGCGTATAGCGACCGCTGTCGACACGCCGCACCAGGCTTTGCGCATAGTTGCCGATCGCGGCCAGCGGCTGGTTCAGTTCGTGGGCCAACGTCCCGGACAGCTCTCCCAGGACCGACAGGCGCGAGAGATGATCGAGCTGCTCCCGATGGGCGCGCATGCCCGCCTCCGCCGCGTCGCGCTGCGCCAGCGCCGCGCGCAGCGCCGCAGTGCGTGCGTGGACCTGCTGCTCGATACGAACGGTGTGCATCACCCAGCCGGCCAGGGCGGCGAAAAAAAACAGCAGGAATGGCCAGTAGCGGCGCGCCAGCACCTGCAGCGTGTTCTCGCGCAGGTAGCTATACGGGCCGATCTGCAAATCCCGGAACAGTTCGTGCACCGCCTGATAATCCGCCGGCACCGTCCAGGCGTATCCGGCGGGGGATGCCGGCATCGACAGCAGCGCCGTGGCCACGCCCTTGGCTAGGCGCAGATCGGTATGGCGCAGGGTGGCGATGGGCCAGTCCGGGTAAAGCTCGGACGACAGGCCGCAGGCAAAGCCCTCCACCCGGCGCGGCGACAGCACCTTGAAGTCGGCGAGCCGGATGCTTCCATCGCGCGCCAGTTCTTCCAGCAGGCAGGCACGCACGATCCCCGCATCGGCCTGGCCACGGGCCACGGCCGTGACTATGCGTGGCATGGGAAAGCCGAGGAAGTCGAGGCGCGCGAAATCCTCCGACTCGACGCCCTGGCGCCGGAACTCCCGCCATGCCACCTGGAAACCGCCGAACGCATCCTCACTGACAGCGGCCACCCGCTTGCCTCTGAGATCGGGAAGCGCATTCAAGTCGCGCCGGTCGGCGCGGGCGATCACCGCCGAGCCGATGGCCCGGAAGGGAGAAGGCACACCGGGCGAGTCCAGTGTGGCGATGCGGCTGACACCGAATTCCGCTTCCAGTGCCACATACTGACCGCTGTTGGTAATCACGAAATCCACCTCCTGCTGACGCACGGCCTCCCGCAGGCCGGCGATGTCGTAATAGGCCAGGGTAAAACGCCGCTCCGGCAAGGCCGCTTCGAGATGCGCCACCACCGGGGACCAGACGGACAAGGCGACTTCGGAACCGAGGAATGCGAGGACGCCGATCCGCACCGGCGGCCCGGCCTGCGAGTGGGCTGCGGGAAAGAGCGCCAACGTGGCCACCAGCGCGCCCAGAAACAGGGCTCGCCAATGGTGTCCGCGTACCGATGTAGCGCTCATGCCGCCCTTCCTTTTGATTCATGCCGCCACTGGCATAGCCGGGGCTGCGTATGTTTCGTGCGTATAGGGCGTGCCGGTGTGGCCATGACCAGGCGATGGGCTATAGGGCGGCTGCATCCTGGCTGGGCGCCACGCGGAAGAAAACAGCTATTTGTCTTCGCGCACCTCGTCCATGATGTCCACCATGTCTTTTTCCCAGCGCTCGAAAAGCGCTTTCAGTTCGGGGTCGGGGAAGAACTCCTGCAGTATTTGCGGATGGCTTGCCACCAGAATACTCTGATCGCCTTCCGCAAAGATCGTGATATTAAGCGGCAAAAACGGGATCAGATTCGGGTTTCTTGCCGTCGCCCGCCTGACCTCTTCGAGCTTGCCGAAATACACCACGCGATACATATCGCTCTGGAACTCGCGCCGCTGCAGGTTTTCGTTCACTTGCTGCAGGCGCGTGACCGTATAGCCGCGCGAGGAAATGGCGGATTGCAGCAGGGTCATCGCCTCCGGAAACATCCGGTTCGCGCGCGCCATCAGCAAGTCATCCGCGGCAGCGGGCATGCACAGCAGCAAAGTCAGCCAGACGGCGCCCATCCATTTCAACGGATGTTTCATAACGTTGCCTCCTCGATGATCGTGGTGTAGCTCTTGGTCATCTCATCGCACAGGCGATTAAGCTCGGAATTGTTGAACAGCCGGCTCAGCACATTGGGATTGACCGACATCACCTGCACCTTGCCGTTTGTTTCCAGGATGGTGATGCGGCAGGGCAGGAACATGCCGACGCGCGGATCGATGGCCAGCGCCTGGTTGAGCAGGCTGATGTTGCAAAAATAAACGATGACCTGTTTCGGGTTTTCATCCGTCGGGGCGGTCAGCCCATACTCCAGCGTCTGCACCCGGCCGTAGAAGAAATTGTTGTTGCTCACCGCCCGCTTGGCGTTTTCCACGGTGGTCTCCAGATCGTAGGGGGAATCTCTGACGATCACCGGGTTTTCCACCTTTAATATCCTTGCGCTTCCTGACAGTGGCTGCTTTTCGAATTCACGCACGTAACTGACAATGTCGTCGATGTCTTTTTCCTTCAGACCCTGCTTGAGGAAAGATACCATCGGCGTGCCTTCCCGCCCGTGCATCAAGGTCGCCTTGATCATGGCGTCGGGTGCGGCTGTGAGAAAACCCGGGTTGTGCAGTGCAGGCGCCATGATAGGCAGGTCGCGGGGCCGCGAATAGGTGACGCCGGTTCCCTTCCCTCCCTCGCCGTCCGCGCCATGGCAGGCCGCGCAGTATTGTGCGAACAGCTTCTTGCCGTGCACCGGGTCGCCCTTCACCTGTTGCCCGGAATAGGTGGCGGAAGCCCCCTTGTTCCAGCTGCGCACATGACGCACGATGGCCTTGATTTCGGATTCGTCCAGCTTTGAAAATGCCGGCATGACCCGGCCCGGCCGGCCATGGCGTATGGTCTTGCTCAAATAGTCGTCGCTGACGCCGGCCTGAAAGGAGTTCAAGGAAAGCGGTATGCCGATGCCGCCATCACCATTCTCGCCGTGACAGGCGGCGCAGTGGCGCCCGTATAGCTTCGCACCGTCCGACCCGGCCATGGCGGAAGACATGCCGAGGCCGGCAAGCAGGGTCGCTGCCAATACTAGTGACACTAGATGCGTGAGCATAATCACCCCCATTCATGAGAAGTTAAATCATATCAAAATCAATACATTAATATATTAATATATACTATGCAGTCCCTGGCCAGCATGCAAGGCCTGCCGGGAGCTTCCGCACGCGCCCGCTGCGGAAGACCGACAAACGACCATTCCCGATTATGCTCCATCCAATCGTTCCCCGTGGCGGGCAGCCCGCCGGAGTCAAACGCCCCTATCATGCACTAATACCGCCATCGACATTACTTATTGGCTGGCCACCGCCCACAGGCGGAAAATCAAAAAATTGAATGATGTTTACCTGGAGACCCACCATGGCCACCCGCGACACCCTCACCCCCAAAGAAGCCCAATGCAGCAGCGGCGCCGATTACGCCGCACTGGCGCTGGAAGCCCTGCAGGAACCCGCAGACGCCGCCTACGCCAAGGAGTTGATGGACCGCGTGGCGGACGACTGCCAGTTCACCAAGGACCTGGCGGCCTGTGCCATCGCCTACAAGGCGCTGGGCGAGCAGGTTCGCGCCGAGGAACTGCTGCAGACCGCGGAAGACTACTGCATGTCGGGCGAGGAGCAGGTCGTGCTGGCGGAAGCCAAATTCAAGGTGCTGGGCGACAAGGCGGCAGCGCTGGGTGCCTATGAAAAAGCGCTGAAGGAAACCAACAACCTCGACCCGCTGATCGACCTCGCGAAGGACGTGATGCGCGTGATCGCCGACAGCGCGTTCGCCAAAAAGGTGCTGGAAAAGGCCGAGGCGAAAATCGCGCGCGCGGTGGAATACAGCAAGCTGGCGGCCGCCTCGGCCGATCACCTGCTCGACAAGGATTACGCGGAAGCGATTTTCAACAAAGCGGCGGAAAAACTCTCCAGCGTGCCTGACCTGCTGGCGCTGGCGGGCGAGGTGGCCAAGACGCTGGGCGATCCGCAAAAGGCCAAGGCGCTGTATCAACGTGCGCTCGAAGGCGCGACCGACTTCGCCGCGGCAAAAACCTTGATCGAGTCCGCTAAACAGACGGGGGATGCCGCCTTCATGCAAACCGCGCTGAAAAAAGCGGGCGATCTGGCAACCGCCACCGGCGAATACATCGAACTGGCCGAGGGGCTGGCGGGGGTGGGCGACAAAGCGGGTGCCACGGCATTGCTGGACAAGGCCGAGGATGCGGTGGCCGGGCTGGACGAAATGCAGAAGCTGGTGGCCGCGGTGGAAGCGCACCTGGCCGACGATGCCGAGCGACTCGCCCGGGTGAAGGCCAAGCTGGAGAAGCGCCAGGCCAACCACGCCCGCTATATGGAATTCCAGCAACTGGAAAAGGATGCCGTCAGCGTCAAGCAATTTCTCGCACTGGCCGAACGCGTGCGGCTGGAACTGGAAGACCCGTTCTATTCCGCCAAGCTGATCGAAGCGGCCGAGACCCTGCTCGACGGTACCGGCTACCAGTTCTCGCGCTACAAACCGATCCTCCTCGCAGTGGACAAGAACCTGGACGACACCGAGTGGCTCTCCCGTCTGCTCGATCGCGCGGCGGAAAACGCCACCGACTTCATCGCCTTCAAGGACCTGGTCGTCACCGCTGCCCAGCTGAAGCACTCCGAGCTTGGCGTATCCAGGGCACGCGCCTACCTCGCCATGCGTGAAGCGGCGCTGGCGGCGGATGCCGACGCCACCGTGTACGACCTCGCCAAACTTGCGGAAGCGAGCTTTGCCGCGACCCGGGATGCGACCGAAGCCAGCCGTCTGCTGGAGGCCGCGCGCGCCAAAGCCAGCGATCACTTCGCATTGACCCACATCGGCCGCCTGTACGCCTCCATGGGCAACGGCGCCAAGGCCGATGAGTTTTATGCTGCGGCTGCGGCCGCCTGCCCCAGCGGCGACGCCTGCATCCAGTTCATCGATCGCCTGAAGGGCTTTGCCCTGCCTGCCGAGTCGCTGAAGAAGTGGTATGTCGAATGCGGCACGCATCTCAGCGAACCCGCCGACAAGCTGCGCTGGGCCGAAGGCATCGCCGATGCGCTCAATGACAAGGCCTGGGCAACCGAGGTGTATGGCCAGCTTGCCGGGCAGTTCAGCGGCGCCGATACGGCACGCTTCGAACTCAGCCGCCGCTCGCGCGCCGACCTCAATTACTTCGGCTCCACCCGGCGCCATTAATTGGCTATGCAGCGCCAAGCGCGCTGCAATATCCCTTAAAGCAGCCCGGTTGCCCGGGCTGCTTTTACTTGTAGACTGCAAGGAGTAGCTGTTTTCTGGAGCGCTCCATGGTCGACAATCTCTCCGCCCTCATCGACACGGTGCAGAAGAACTGCACCATCGCCGACGCCCGCCACGCGCGCGACATGACGATGTGTACCTTTCTGCTGGAAATGCGCGAGTACTACCGCTGGGAAATGGAAATTCCCTACGGCGCGCGCCTGCCCAAAGACGAACTCGGCGACTGGCTGAATGCACGCGAGAGCCTGTGGGATGCGGTGGAAGAAGAGAATTTCGCGCCCTTGCCCCTGAGCGAAACCGGCATCGACCCGTTCGAGGCCGACGACATCAACCGCACGCTGGTCCCGCTGGGGCTGGTCTACAGCAGCGGGCTGGGATATTTCCGCAAGCCGCATTTCGTGCTGGCCGAGCTCAAGCGCGCCGAGGTGCGCGAAGGCGTTCAGGTGCTGGTGGCTGGCTGCGAATATGCGCGCGACCTGATCGCCCCGCCGGCAGCGATGCGCGACGGTGCCATTTTCCTGCGCATGGACGCGGTACACCGCATGCTGTGGAACAAGTACGAGGAATGGCAGTGGAAGGAAAAAGACACCGCGCTGGGGCGCGCGTTTGCCCACTACGATTTCGAGCACAACGTCGAGCGTGGTCTCGACCGCATGGCCGAGGCCGAAAGCGAGGCAATGATCCTGCACGAGGTCGGCGAGGCGCGCGCCGAGTCCTTGCTGGGCGAGGCCTGGAACGCCATGCTCGGCCAGCTCACGTCCCGCCACGCCGAGCTGCTGGCACGCGCGGTGCGCGACCATCTGGCCGACTGTCTGATGACGCTGCCGACACTGCTCGAACGCGAAGCCATCGGCTCGCTGCATTTCTATCTGGCCAACCTGTCCGGCCTGCGCCGCGCGCTGTTCCCGGCGCTGCCGCAGGCCTATGAAGCCTGGCTCGGCAGCCGCGATACCGCCCGACTGGCCCGTCTGGTGAAAGCCGCCGAAGCGCACTGGCTGGAAGTCGCACAGCGGCTGACCACAACCTATCACCGCGATCCGCAGCAGGGGGATACGCAACTTAACCTGCTGGCCAGCGGCGACCTCGCAGGCCTCAAACTTTAGGCGAAAAAAGCGGGCATCAAGCCCGCTTTTCTCTGCTGCCAGCGGTGTCCGGCTTACGCCGTAACCGTCGCCTTCTGTTCCAGCTGCTCGGCAATGCTGTCTAGCAGCTGCTGTTCCTGATAGGGCTTGCCCAGGTACACGTTGACGCCGATTTCCATCGCGTGGTTACGATGCTTGTCCGCCGTGCGCGAGGTGATCATGATGATCGGCACCGACTTCAGGCGCTCGTCGTTACGCATCACGCGGGCCAGTTCGAAGCCATCCATGCGCGGCATTTCGACATCGAGCAGCACCACGTCGGGAAGCAGGCCGTGCATTCTTTCCAGCGCATCGACGCCGTCCTTCGCGCTGTCCACCCGGAAGCCCTCGCGCGTCAGCAGGCGCGTGGTGATCTTGCGCACCGTGAGCGAATCGTCGACCACCAGCACCAGCGGCTGTTGCAGGACGGCGCTGACTTCGACCGCCTCGGCGGGCGCCGCGCGCTCCACCGCGGTGCGCGGCAGACTGGCCCAGCGCAGCGCCAGCGGCACCGGGTTGAGGATCAGGATCACGCGCCCGTCACCGCGCACGGTGGCGCCTGCCACGCCTGTAATCCGCGCCACCTGCGGACCGATGTTCTTGACCACGATTTCGCGCGTGCCCTCGATCAGGTCGACCAGCACGGCCACCTGGTTGGCGCCGCTGGCGAGCAGCACCACCGGGTTGTAACGCTGCACTTCGTGCACCGCGTCGGTGTCGCCCAGCAGGTGCGGCAGGTAGGAGAAGGGGTAGCGCGCGCCGCGCCACACCACTTCGCCCACGGTCATCGCTTTTTCAAGTTCCTGCGGCTTGAGTTCCAGCACCTGCTGCACCAGCGGCGTCGGCAGGGCGTAATCGTGCCTGGCAGCCTGGATCATGACCGCCTGGGTCATCGCCAGGGTGAGCGGAAGATAGATGTTGAAGCAGGTACCGGCGCCCGCGGAAGAGGTAATGTCGATGCGGCCACCCAGGGCTGAAATTTCGCTCTTCACCACGTCCATGCCGACGCCTCGGCCGGCGACCTGGCTGACGGTCTCGGCGGTGGAGAAGCCGGCGGCAAAGATCATCTGCGCCAACAGGGATTCGGTCGGTTCGACGCCCGGCAGCAGCAGGCCGCTGGCTTCGGCCTTTTCGCGAATGCGCCCGTAATTGAGGCCGGCGCCGTCGTCCTTCACGGTCAGCACCATTTCGTTGCCGGACTGGTGCGCCGAGAGCACGATTTCACCGAATTCCGCCTTGCCTGCGGTGCGGCGGACGTCGACCGATTCGATGCCGTGCGCCAGCGCGTTACGCAGCAGGTGCTCGAGCGGCGCGGTGACCTTTTCCAGCACCGAGCGGTCGATTTCCAGCTCGCCGCCCTGAATGTCGAGCTGGGCGCGCTTGCCCACGTCGCGTGCGGTCTGGCGCACCGTGCGATAAAGCCGCTCGGCCACCGAATACAGCGGCACCATGCGCACCCGCAGCAGATCCTGCTGCAGCTCGCGGTTGAGACGCATCTGCTGGATCAGCGCGGCATCAGCCTCGCCCAGGCGCGCCAGCAGAATATGCTGCACGGTCGAAATATCGTTCACGCTTTCGGCCAGGAAACGGGTGACTTCCTGGAAGCGGGTGAAGCGGTCGAACTCCAGCGGATCGAACTCGTCGCCCCCCTCCTGGGCCTGGAAGGTCGCCTGCATTTGCGATTCGGCCTGGATCTCGACTTCGCGAATGTGGCCACGCAGACGTACCAGGGCTTCCGACAATTCGTTGACGTGACGCTTGAAGGCAAACACTTCACTTTCAATCCGCGAACGTGCAATCGCCACTTCGCCCGCCTGGTTGACCATGCGGTCGACCCAGTCGGCGCGCACCCGCAGGGTCAGGGCATTGCTGTCGCGCGTGGCCGGCTGCGCAAGCGCAAGCGGATCGGGCATCGGGACGGCCGCCGCAGGAGCAGCCCCGGCATCAACCAGCACCGGCTCGATCGGCGCTTGCAGTGGCGTGGCGGCCTCTTCGGCAAGCGGCGCAAGATCGCCCAGCTTCAAATGCTCCACCGCATCGGCCAGACGGTCGAGCTGCGCTTCCAGCGTGTCGAATACGTCGATGCTCGCACCCAGATGGCCCTCGATCACCGCGATCACGCGCGACTCCATCACGTGCGTCAATTCGCCCAGGCGCATCGCGCCAACCATGCGCGCGCTGCCTTTGATGGTGTGCAGATTGCGCTGCAGCACATCGCGTGCTGCAGCCTCGCCCGGTGCGGCGCGCCAGGCGCGCAGTTGCGCACTGGCCCCCGGCACCAGCACCTCTGCTTCCTCGAGGAAAATCGGCAGCAGCTGCCGATCGATTTCATCGGCCACTTCGCGTCGCTCGAATACCGGCGCTGCGACAGCGGGCTTGAAATCCGGCACCAGCGCGCTGACGTCCAGCGGGCCGGAGGGCGCGCTGGCGGGTGTTTCATCGACCGCAGCTTCGGTTGGCGTTTCGGCAGCTTGCGGGGCGATTTCATCAGCGGTTTCGGCGGCCGGCATGGCCTGCTCGTCTTCCAGTTCGCCCAGGGCCGCGATCAGGTCGTTCGCCGGCGCGGGCAGGTGCTCGCTTTCGATGGTCGCTATCATCTCGTGCAAGCGCGCGACCGTATCCTGAACCAGCGACAGATGCGCGGGCGGCAGCGGCACCTGCACGAAACGGTTCCAGTATTGTTCGAGCGCTTGCGACAGTTCGCTCAGCACGGCGATGCCTGCGGTGCCCGCGATACCGCCCAGAGTATGCACGGCACGGCGCGCATGCTCGCTGACTGTGCTGTTGGCAAGCTCGGCGTGACGTTCGGCTTCTTCCTGCAACACCGCCAGGCGCTGATGCGCTTCGGCCATGAAAATATCGTACAGGCCAGTGGAAAGGCTGATCGAGCCGATACAGACTTCGTCAGTTGCATCCGATTCCACACGGGCTGCGGTGCTCGGCAGATCGGCGTTCTCCAGGCCAGTCGATTCTGCGGATTCGACGGCGGCAGGCGCGGCTGCATATTCGATGAGGGCGCCCACATCCAGCGCGGCCGTTTCGGACGGCGGCACCGCCACTTCAGGCGGCGCATCGTCCGCCTGAGCCACTGCGGCCTCGGCTGCGGCCATCTCGACTGCGGCCTCATCCGCAAGCTCGTTTTGTTGTTGCACGATAACTGCATCGTCATGCCCGGCGGTCGGCTCGGCCTCGATAACCGGCAGCGGTAGCCACTCGGGTTCTGCCTCGGCTGTCAGCTCGGTTTGCGGCCCATCTGCTGCAATCGCTGCCCCGGTTTCCGGCTCAGCAGCTTCGGCTGCAACGTCAGTCTGCGCCGCCGTTTCGGGCCACCCCGCCTCGGTTGCGGCCGGAGCCGGCGCAAGGTGCTCGACCGCCGCAGCCACCGGTACCGGTGCTGCATCCAGCGGTTGTCCTTGTGCCACGCGGTCAACCGCGGCCAGCAAAGCGGACACCGGCAATGCCACGGGCCGATTGGCCTGCAGCGCACTTACCCAATCCTGGAACACACCGCGAGCGCGTCCGATCAGGCGCAGCAGCTCGCTGCTGGCTGGTTTTTTCTCGGCCAGCCAGCCGTTCATCAGCTGTTCGAGGCGCCACGCCGTTTCGCCCAGTTCGTTCAGGCCGACCATGCGACCGCTGCCCTTCAGCGTGTGAAAGCCGCGGCGGATGATCGTCTGCGAAGCCTGGTCGTCGGGGTTGCTCTGGCAGGCATCGCTGGACTCGCCCATCGCCGCCAGCACTTCGTTGGCTTCTTCCAGGAAGATTTCCAACAGTTCCGACTCGACCCCGTCGGGGATCGCAGCCACAAGGGCGCCCCCGGCAGGGGCGGGATCGCTGGCCGCTGCCGGTTCGGCAATCGCCGTTTCGGTTGCGGGCGCCGGTTGTGCAATTTCGACGCCTGCACTGAATTCAGGCACATCGACGACAGGCAGGATTTCAATCGGTTCGGCGGCAGCAGATGCGGGCGTTTCCCGTACAAGCGGCTCGGCCCCTTCCGGCACCGACCGGATTTCAGCCGCGACCCGTTCGGGCAAGGCCAGACCGGTCAAGACGGCGATGTCGGCGTCGAGCGCCAGCGGCGCTTCGGCAGCGTCCCGGCTGGCGTCGAGCGTGGCGCGGGTCTGCTGTTTCAGGGTGGCGTCGTCGATCAGCTCTGCGTCGCGACTGAGTTCGGTCAGGGTATCAAGGTATTTTTTTTTTGTGGCGGCGTCGGGTTGATCGCGCCAATCCAGATAGCCAGCCTGCACTGCGGCCTTGCGCGCGGAAAGGCCGGCTTCAACCGTGTCGTCGAAGGCGCCGTCGTTCCTGCTTTCGGCATCGATCACGCCGAACTCGATCAGAGCCGGACGCAGGACGCCGGCGGCGTCGGCACGCCCGGCACAATAGGATTCGACAAACAGCCCGAGACTGGAGAAGGCAGTGGCCAGACGCTGCTGGGTGGCCTCGTCGGGATAGCCGTCGCCGACAAACGATTGCGCCATTGCCGTGGCTGCGGCAAGCAGGCTGGCAGCATCGGGCAGTTCCAGCATGGTCAGCGCTCCCTGCGCCTGCTGTGCCAGATCGGGTAGGTTGGCCAGCGCTTCACGCTCGTTGACATCGCGGAAGAAGGCATCCAGCGCTTCCTCCATCTGCCTCAGATTCTGGCCAACCTCCTGCGCCATATGCACCAGCATGTCGCGTTCGGCTTCACGCTGGCTGGCAGTTTCCACGGCGTTGGCCGGCATCTCGCGACCTTCGATCAGGGCACGCAGGCGCGCCCGCTGGCTTTCGGCGCGGACTGCAAAATCGGCGTGCAGAACATCTTCCTGGTCGACGCCGTTTTGCATGAACAGCAGCGTGGAAGCAACTTCCAGGTTCATCTGTTCGCGCGCTTCGCCTTCGCGCCCGACAGCGGCAATGGCTGCCGCTGCCAGATCATCCAGCAGGGGCATCAAACCGCTACTTTTGAGCATCTGCGCCTGCGGCTGCATGCGCGCCAGCTGGGTCTGAAACTGTTCCTGCTGCGCATCATTGCCTTCCACACAGGCATGCCAACTATCGCGCGCGGCCTTCAGGCCGGTTTGCAGGGCGTCCAGCACCGGGCGCATGCGCGCCAGCGCTTCGGGATCGAGCATGCCGCGGCCCGGCAGATAGCGGTCGAGGCCAAAGGTTTCGCGGACTTCCGCAGCACGGCCTTCCAGTGCCTGGCTTTTTGCCACGAAATAGAGCGCATCGCGCAGCAGGCGTTCTGCGACCTGCGGCGAGCCTTCCATCAGGCGGCGCATTTGCAGATCGACGCGGGCAAGCAGCTGTTTGACGTGGAAATCGGCTTCGACGCCGCGAGCGATCAGGCTGTCGACAAAGCCGACACAGGCCCACCAGAAGGTTTGCGAGGCTTGCGACGGCGCGATGTGCTCGATGGCGGCCAGCGCATCGCGCATGCGCTGCAGCCCCTGGTCCGTCTCGACGTTACGCAAAAAAGCCAGCAGGCCGCGCTGGAACGCGCCACGCAGGACTCTGACTTCGGTACTCAGCGCTTCCTGCGTCAGGCCGTCGTTGCCTTTCTTGCCATGCGTGCGGGTGCGCAGGTCGGGGAAAAACAGTTCACCCTCGAACACCCGCTCGGCGCCTTGCAGTTCGCGCAGGCGCTTGTACAGGGGAAACAGCGCCAGTTCACCGCTGCCGCGTCCGTCGGCCAGGTCCTTGACCCAGCGCTGCAGGCCTTCCATGGCATTGCGCACGGCGCGCAAGATTTCATCGCTTGCCGTCAAACGGTTTTCATTGATGTCGTCGAGGCAGGACTCAAGCGCACCCGCCAGCGTGGCGGCGCCTTCCAGGCCAACCATGCGCAACGCGCCGGTCACCTGATGTGCATCGTCGCGCGCCAGGCGCAGGGCATTGGTGAGGTCGACATCGACACTGTAAGCCTGTATGCGGCCCAAGGCGGCCTGCAGGGCGGCATCGATGTCCCCGCGCACCCAATTCAACGGGCCGGTGTCGTAATCGAGTAAAACGCTCATCGTATGTTGTTCCCGAGGTTGATTGCAGTGGCCGCTCGCGGCTGCTTGCTTCGCGTTGCGGCCGATCCGGTCAGGCGAGCTTGAAGCCCGCGACCGAATTCTTCAGATCCTGCGCCAGTTGCTTCATGCCGCCAATCGATTCGGCCGTCTGCTGCGTGCCGCTGCTGGTCTGTGCCGAAATGGACTTGATGTCCTGCATGGTTTCGGCCACCTTGGCGGTCGATTCCGCCTGGCTCTGCGTAGCTGAAGAAATGTCGGCAATCAGCCCGGCCAGCGTTTTCGACACGTCGCCGATCTCGGCCAGCGTCTGGCCCGCCGCGTCGGACAGCTTGGCGCCCTCGACCACGCCCTGGGTCGAGATCTCCATCGCCGCCACGGTGTCGTGGGTGTCCGACTGAATGGTTTTCACGATCGCCGCGATCTGCTTGGTTGCATCGGCCGAACGCTCCGCCAGCCGCTGCACTTCTTCCGCCACCACCGAGAAGCCGCGTCCGGCTTCGCCCGCGGACGCCGCCTGAATGGCTGCGTTGAGTGCCAGCACGTTGGTTTGTTCGGTAATGTCGGAAATCAGCTCGACGATTTCGCCGATCTCCTGCGACGATTCGCCAAGGCGCTTGATTCGCTTCGACGTCTCCTGGATCTGCTCGCGCAGGCCGTTCATGCTGGCAATGGCGTTTGCCACCGCCTGCTGGCCTTTTTCGGCTGCCGCCAGGGACTGTTCGGCCACGCGGGCGGACTCGGCGGCATTGCCCGACACCCGTTGCACCGACTGCGCCAGGCTCACCACCGCAGCGGAGGTTCCCTCGATTTCCTCGGTCTGGCGGCGCGAGGCCTGCTGCAGGAATTCGGAGACCTGACCGGCCTGGCTCGCTGCCTGATCCATCTGCACCGTGGCGGTGTTGATCCCGCGCACCAGGCTACGCAGTTCTTCCACCGTGTAGTTGATCGAGTCGGCCACCGCACCGGTGATGTCCTCGGTCACGCTGGCGTTGATCGTAAGGTTGCCTTCGGCCAGTTCGCCCAGTTCGTCCATCAGACGCAGAATCGCTTCCTGGTTGCGGCTGTTTTCCTCTTCGCTCTTGCGTGCACGGGATTTGGTTTCATTGATGTTCACCATCCCCAGCATCACCAGCGAGCCGACCGCCAGCAGGCCGAACAGGGCGGCCAGCAAATAGCCGGCACCGCCGACGGACTGGTAGTCCTGCGACAGCCGCTCGGTGTCCCGGAGCAGTGCATCGCTGCCCGTGAACAGGTTGTTGGCAGCCATCTTGGCCTGCAGCAACGGCTGTGTGTTGGCAAGCACCGCGCCCACCGCCTCGACCATGTCGGCCATGTTGGTGCCCAGACCCTCCAGGGCCAGCATGTTCCCCTCGCTACGGTTGGCCATCCCTTCCATCTGCGCCTGCACGGTGTCGCGGAACGAGGTGGTGTCCTTTTCAAGCTGCAACACCACTTCCGGGTCGATCAGGTCGGACGACAGCAGCAGGTTGGCGTTCTTCGGCAAACGCTGGCTCAGCATGGACAGGTGGTTGGCGCGCGAAACCTCGCGCACGCTGCCGTTGGCGTCGACCACCTGGCTGGCAAACTGTTCGGCAGCCTTCTGCAGATTGGTGCTCAGGGTGTTGATGCGCTTGACGCTCTCATTCAGCACCATCAGGTTTTTCTGCTGCGACAGGATCTGTACGACCTGCGGGCTGAAGGTCTTCCACTGCGCACCGATTTTTTCCAGCGAGTCGCGCGCCGCGCCGCCGGTGGCAGGCACTTCGCTGTCGCCCTTGACCAGCCCATTCAGCGTGCCTTCAAATGCGGCCTTGCCTTCGGCCAGCTTCTTGAAAGCCGAAGCATTTCCCAGAACGGATTGCTGGGCGGTCAGCGGCAGACGCTGCGACAACACCTTTAGTTCGCCCGCCCGATTTTCGTAGGCGGCACGGTTACCGAGCTGAACCGAGCCATAAACAGTGAAGCCAGCTGCCAGCAGCAGCGAAACGATCAAGGCGCCGCCCGTATAGAGATACTGCTTCTCGACGGGCAAATGGCCGATCAGCGGAAATTTGCCGGGCTCTCTGTCGGCCAGCTTGCGTACCCCCTGCATGATCAGGGCGGTGTGCTCCTCCCCGCTCCTGCCGGTAACCTTTCCCGTCATGCGGCCAGCCAGTCCTTTGAGGCCATTCATCGTTGTCGCCATGTTCATTGCTCCAGTCCCCCACTATCGGCGTCAGCGCGCCCCGTTTTGAATAACCAGTCAGTTTCCGAATTGTGCTTCAATCTTGAGAAAATCGGTATTGCCCAGCAATTGCCCGAAATCCATGTCGCACCAGTCGGCTCCCGCTTCGTCCGCGTACTGGCGTGCCACCCACGGATAGCGGGCCGCGCGGTCGCCGTGTAACTGGTAACGGTTGATGTTTTTCAGGCCCAGGGTACTGCGCACCAGCAGCGCCGCGTTCACACCAAAATCGTGATGCGGAATCAGCAGGCGGCAATCGGTATGATCGGGTGTCACGCCTTGCCCCATGAAGTCGGCAAAATCGCTCACCGCGAACAGGTTGCCACGTATGTTGGCAACACCGCGAAACCACCGGCAGCCGCCGGGCACCTTGACGATGGGCGGCACCGGGATGACTTCCTCGGTGTCGGAGAGACTCACCAGCCAGTTCACGTCACCCACCCGGAAGCCCAGGCGGGATCCGGTGTTGTCGCGGCTGGCCGCGGCCTGCAATTTCTGCGAAAGCGTGGTCTGAAATTCGCGCAGGTTGAATTTCTTGGCCATGGCGGTCCGCTCAGTCCAGCGCCTTGATTTGCGACAGCAGGTCTTCCGGCTTCACCGGCTTCACCAGATAGGCCTTCGCGCCCTGGCGCATACCCCACACCTTGTCGGTTTCCTGTCCCTTGGTGGTGCATATGATCACCGGGATGTGCTTGGTTGCCTCCTCCTTGCCGATCATGCGGGTCGCCTGATAGCCGTTCATGCCGGGCATCACGACGTCCATCACGATCAGATCGGGCAGCGTCTGTCTGGCCTGCGCGACGGCCTCTTCACCGCTTTCGGCCATGCTGACCAGGTAGCCGTTCTTGACCAGCAGCTCGGACAGGAAAAAACGTTCAGTGGGGGAATCGTCCACAACCAGAATTCGGCTGATCGCCATATCTATGCTCCTTGAAGAAAATTAGGCCCTGGCACACGCGTGCTCACGCACCGCTGTCAGCAGCGTGTCCTTGGTAAAAGGCTTTGTCAGATACTGATCCGATCCCACCATGCGGCCACGTGCGCGATCGAACAGGCCGTCCTTGGACGACAGCATGATGACCGGGATGGCTCGATATTTGGCGTTGCGCTTGATCAGCGAACAAGTCTGGTAACCGTCGAGCCGCGGCATCATGATGTCGACAAACACCACATCCGGCTCGTAGTCGGTAATTTTGGACAACGCATCGAAACCGTCCTGAGCCAGAATGACTTCACAACCCGCCTGATTCAGAAATATTTCTGCGCTGCGGCGTATGGTGTTGCTGTCATCGATGACCATCACTTTGATGCCTTTCAATGCTTCGTTATCCACACGTTTTCTCCACCAGAACATCGGGCGCGCAGCACCTGCCGCACACCCTGTGTGCTTACCATTACGGCATCGGTTCCGGCTTCTTTAGCGGCCTGCCGACGCCATCGCATGCGTGCTTTTCGATCCGAAAATGAAAAATGGCGCTGCAACGCAGCGCCTCCTTCCGTGTCCACGCAGCCGCGGTCTTACTGCCAGGCATCTCCGCTGGACGCCTTCTCGGCGCCGGCAACGGCACTCATGGTCTCGACGATAGTGTTCGGCAAAGACGAAATGCGCATGAACTGCCCCATCCCCACATTGGGGAAAGCCAGGGCAATGCGGAAACGGCCATGCGGCGCACCCACCACCTTGTCGATCACGTAAATCTCGTAGGGCAGACCCGTGATGTTGTCCTGCATGTCGATTTTCTTGATCCATTCGCCATCGCTGTTGCCGCTGTCGTTCATCGCCACCCCGAACACGGCCAGCTTGCGGTCCGGCATCACGACTTCGTAGACCTTGGTCGTCTTGCCCACCCCTTTGGCCAGGTTCTCACGAACAGTCTTCACCGCCTCGGCAAAGCTGCCGTACTCGGCCAGCTTGTTCTTGTACGAGTCGATGCGCTCCATGCCGATCATGTAGCGATAATTGGTCAGATTGCCGGGCACTTCGTCCCCGCCCTGTCCTTTGCCTGCGCCCAGCGCGCCCTGCAAACGCGACTGCAGTGCCTTGACTGCCCCCTCCTTCTTGACAAAGGCCTTGCGAAAATAGGCCCGGTACCAGTAATCCGGATTGGTGTAGGCGACACTGCCGTCCGCTTTCACCCCCACCCGGATCGCCGCGCCCAGCACGGCGTGGCCGCCCACCGATCCCACCTCATCGAGCATGGCATCGTCGGTGGCGATCACCACCCCATACCCCGCCAGGCTTTTGGGAAAATACTTGCCGACCACCTTGAAGCCGCCGCTCTTGAGCTTGGCCTCGACCGCCGCCGCCGCTGCCTGCACGCTACCGCCCGCAACCGGGTCCCCTTGAATATAAGGGGAAACCGCCCACACGCTTGCCGAAAAAACAATCAGAGCCCACGCTGTCATCCACCGCAAAATCATCATTGTCGTCTCCTCATTGAGATTTACCCCGATTTTTATCTTGCCGTACCATTGACAGGGTCGATTCATGGTAGTGGGTCATTTTATGACCATATACTCGATGTGCCTATGCGCTATCGCCGGTTTCCGTACTTTTTTGAGCGGGTGGACACCCATAGCCCATAGCCGGACGTCAAAACGCAACCCTCTCGAAATCGTCCTTGCGCGCCCCGCAATCCGGGCAGGTCCAGTTGATCGGCACGTCCTCCCAGCGGGTACCGGGCGCAATCCCGTCCTCGGGTGCACCGGTTTCCTCGCGATAAATGTAGCCGCAGATCAGGCACATCCAGCTTTTGTATTCGGCGGAGTCAGGCACGGGCGTGAAAGGAATCAGCTAAAATCGACGCTTGATTCTAAAGCAGCGACGCCATGCCCCCTATTTTCGTCCCCAAAACCACGCCGCCGCTGGTGCTCAGCTTTGCCGCGTCCGACCCGACCGGCGGCGCGGGCATCCAGGCCGACCTGCTGACGCTGGCCAGCATGGGCTGCCATCCGCTGTCGGTCATCACCGCGATCACGGTGCAGGACACCGCACGGGTCGACGAAGTGCTAGCCATCGATGCCGAATGGGTAATGGATCAGGCGCGCATGCTGCTTGAAGACGTGCCGGTGGCGGCGTTCAAGCTCGGCATGCTGGGCAGCCCCGAGTCGATGGCGGTCATCGCCGAAATCCTCGCCGACTATCCGGACATCCCGGTCATCCTCGATCCGGTGCTGGCGTCCGGACGCGGCGACGAACTCGCCACCGAGGACATGATCTCCGCCATGCGCGACCTGCTGATCCCGCAGACCAGCATTCTCACGCCCAACAGCCACGAGGCGCGCCGCCTGGCGCTGTTCGAGTCGGACGAGGACGACATGGACCTTGCCGCCTGCGCCGCGCACCTGACCGATCTCGGCTGCGAATATGTGCTCATCACCGGTGCCCACGAAGCCACGCCGCGCGTGCTGAACAGCCTCTACGACGCCAACGGCCACGTGCAGACCGATGCCTGGGACCGCCTGCCCGGCAGCTATCACGGTTCCGGCTGCACGCTCGCCTCGGCCATCGCGGCCGCGCTGGCGTATGGCCAGGACGTGCCGACCGCGGTGCGCGATGCCCAGCACTTCACCTATGAAACGCTGAAGGCCGCCTTCCGTCCCGGCATGGGGCAATACATCCCCGAGCGTTTCTTCTGGGCCCAGGATGAACAGACGGAAGGCAATGCCTGATTCGGCAAAATTCCCCGGCGGCGTGTACGCCATCACCCCGGAAACCGCGGACACCGAATTTTTGCTGACGCAGGTCGAAGCGGCGCTGGCGGGCGGCGTGGCCGCCGTGCAATACCGCGATAAATCGGGCGACGTGGCACGCCGCCACGAACAGGCAAGCGAACTGGTCATACTGTGCCGCCAATTCGGCGTACCGCTGATCGTCAACGACGATCTGCGGCTGGCCGATCTGTGCGACGCCGACGGCATCCACCTGGGGCGCGACGACGCCAGCCTGCGCGAGGCGCGCATCATTCTCGGCAAGAACAAACTCATCGGCGCGTCGTGCTACCAAAGTCTTGAGCTGGCGTCTGCCGCGCAGGCTGCCGGCGCCGACTATGTCGCCTTTGGCAGCTTCTTTGCGTCGCCGACCAAGCCGGGCGCCGGGCGCGCCGGCCTCGACCTGCTGCGCGAGGCGGCGCCGCGGATCCACGTACCGCTGGTTGCCATCGGCGGCATCACGCTGGGAAACGCACCGCAGTTGCTGGACGCCGGCGCCGACAGCCTCGCGGTGCTGTCGGCCCTGTTCGACACGCCCGACATCCGCACAACCGCGCGCGCCCTGAATCATTTATTTGAAACGGAACCCGAACAATGACCCGCAACGAACAGCTATTCGAACAATCGCAACACGTCATCCCCGGCGGCGTGAATTCGCCGGTGCGCGCCTTCAAAAGCGTCGGCGGCACCCCGGTGTTCTTCAGCCGCGCCAAGGGCTCGCGCGTGTGGGACGCCGACGGCCGCGAATACATCGACTACGTCGGCTCGTGGGGCCCGGCCATCCTCGGCCACGCCCACCCCGGCACGGTGAAGGCGGTTGCCGACGCCGCCGCCAACGGCCTGTCGTTCGGCGCGCCTACCGAGGCCGAACTCACCATCGCCCGCCGCATTATCGAACTCGTGCCGAGCATCGAGAAGGTGCGCCTGGTGTCCTCCGGCACCGAGGCGACGATGAGCGCGATCCGCCTGGCCAGAGGATTTACCGGGCGCAGCAAGTTCATCAAGTTCGAAGGCTGCTACCACGGTCACGCCGACTTCCTCCTGGTGAAGGCCGGCTCCGGCGCGCTCACCTTCGGCAACCCCACCTCGGCCGGGGTGCCGCCGGAAGTCGCGGCGCAGACCCTGGTGCTCGACTACAACGACGTCGCCGGGCTGGAGCGCACCTTCGCCGAGATCGGCAACGAGATCGCCTGCATCATCGTCGAGCCCTTCGCCGGCAACATGAACCTGGTCAAGCCGACCGCAGAATTCATGGCTGCGATGCGCCGCCTGTGCGACGCGCACGGTGCGCTGCTGATTTTCGACGAGGTGATGACCGGCTTCCGCGTCGATCTCGGCTGCGCGCAGAAACTACTCGGCATCAAGCCCGATCTGACCACGCTCGGCAAGGTCATCGGCGGCGGCATGCCGGTAGGCGCTTTCGGTGGCCGCGCCGACGTCATGGACAAGCTGGCGCCCGCCGGCCCGGTGTACCAGGCCGGCACGCTGTCGGGCAACCCGGTCGCGGTGGCCGCCGGCCTCGCTACCCTCGCCGCGATTTCCGAAGCGGGCTTTCACGCGCGCCTCGCCGCCAGCACCGAGCGGCTGGTGAAAGGGCTGACCCTGGCCGCTGCGGACGCCGGCGTCACCTTCTGCGCCGACTCGATCGGCGGCATGTTCGGCCTGTACTTCGCGGCCAGGCCGCCGGCGGGCTTTGCCGAAGTGATGCAGTGCGACAAGGAAGCCTTCAACCGCTTCTTCCATGCCATGCTCGACCGCGGCATCTACCTCGCACCATCGGCGTTCGAGGCGGGCTTCGTCTCGGCCGCCCACAGCGACGCCGACATCGACGCCACCATCGCCGCTGCACGTGACGTATTTGGAAAGTTATAAACCATTAACCACAGAGGCACGGAGACACAGAGAACTGCATTTGTTTTTCTCCGTGCCTCCGTGCCTCTGTGGTGAGAAAACTGAATGAACGACGAACTTTCCCCCGAAGACGAGTTGCGCCTCAACGTCCTGTTCAACACCGAACTCAAGGCCGTCCGCATCGACGAATCGAACATGACGCTGTGGGCGCTGACGCCGCAGGGCGAGGCCAGCGTGCCGCTGAAACCCAACGAGCGCGCCGACCGCTACCTAAAGCGGGTGCGCGAGATGCTGTCCGGTCACGCGCTCGGTTCGCCCGGCGGCTACCCGATACATCTGACGCGCTGGACCCGGCAGTCGCAGGCAGGGTTGTCGATCCAGCACCTGGCGCAGCTGCTGTTGATCGCCGAAGAAGAAGCGGTGGTGGCGGTGGTGCACTCGTCCGCGCTCACCGACGAGCTGGCACGCTACGCCTGGTGGTGCATGCCGACCCTCGAGAACGCGCGGCTGATGCTGATGCGCGATGCGGTGTGCCGGGGCAGCATGGGGCGCACGCTCGCCCAATTCCTGGTCGACCACCTGGCGTTTCTGCACGAGGACGACGTCGGCATTCTCGATACCGTCGCGGTGATGCTGGTTTCGGGTGTGCTCACCGATGCCGAGCGGCTGGCGATCTGGAAGCGCGGCAACAGCCGTAATTCGTATTGCGTGGCCTTCCTCGAGCTGCAACCGGACCAGCTACCCAATCCGCGTCCTGCGCGCACCGATCACCCCGGGGTGCCGCATCTCGCCGGCAACCCTTACAGCGCGCTACTGGAAAAAGCGCTGTCGGCGCAGGGGCAGACCTTCCTCGCCACCGTCGCGCTGGTTCTCGATCGTCCGGAAATTCAGGAAGTGGTCAACCACACCCTGAATGCGCTGGCGCAGTGGTGCGCCCCCTTGCGCCAGGCCGACGAAGCCGCGCGCAACGCGGCGCGCGCGACCCTGACCGGTGCTGCGCCGCAGTTTGAAATGGATTGTGCCGCGCTCGACACACTGGCTGCGGCGGATGCCGACAGCGTGCGCCCGATCTTCCTCAAGACCACTGCGGTCGGCTCACTGATGCGGCGCAAGATCCAGCCCGTCGTCACGCCGCTGCTGGACGCGATTGCGGTATTACGCCGCCAGCCCTGAAGGGCTTCGATCCACTACGTGCCAAAGACCCTGTGGAATCGTAAGCCCGCCGGGATGCGTCAGCGTCCCAGCGCCGAGTCGATGCTCGCCAGAAACTTGTCGGCCTTCTCGAAGCCGATCACCTTGAAATCCGACTGCGCGCCTGCGGCGTTCCAGAAAATAATCCCGGGCGGGCCGAACAGGTTGAAGCGCTTGAGCAGCGCCTTGTCGGCGTCGCTGTTGACGGTGACGTCGGCCTTCAGCAGCACCACGTCTGCCAGCCGCGCCTGCACCCGGGCATCGCTGAAGGTGAAGCTTTCCATTTCCTTGCACGACACGCACCAGTCGGCATAGAAGTCGAGCATCACTGCGCGGCCGTCGGCACTGGCTGCGGCCAGACGCGCGTCGAGTTCGGCCACGTCCTTCACCTTCTCGAACGCCAGGCCTTTCTGCTCGGCCGCCAGCGCCGCGCCGCCTGCGCCCCCCTTGAAGACATCGAGCGGCTGCAGCAGATTGCGGCTGCCCGCCAGCATGCCAAGCAGGATCGCCAGGCCACCGATCAGCAGCACCACGCCCAGCCCCTTCCACAGGCGCGACCAGCCGCTTGCCTGGGCCGGCAGCGGGTCGAGCGCATGCAGGAAAATCGCGCACGCGATCAGCAGCAGTGCCCACAGCAGCATGCCGACCCAGCCCGGAACGACCGGCGAGATCAGGTAGATGGCGATGGCCAGCATCATCACGCCGAAGAAATACTTCACCGCGTTCATCCAGCCGCCGGCGCGCGGCAGCAGGGCGCCGGCGGACAGGCCGATCAGCAGCAGCGGCACGCCCATGCCCAGCGCCAGCACGAACAGCGCAACGCCGCCGAGCACGGTGTTGCCGGTCTGCGCGATGAAGGCCAGCGCGGCGGCCAGCGGCGGCGCGACGCAGGGCCCGAGAATGACGGCGGACAGCGCGCCCATGGCAAACACGCCGAAGAAATTGCCGCCCTTCATCTTGTTGGCGCGCTCGGAAAACTTGCTTTGCAGCGCGCTCGGCAATTGCAGTTCGTAGAAGCCGAACATGGACAGCGCCAGGCCGACGAAAATCAGCGCACCGACGCCGAGCGCCCACGGGTTCTGCAGGGCGTTGGAAATCAGGGTACCGGACAGCGCCGCCGCCACGCCAGCCACCGCATAGGTGATCGCCATGCCCAGCACGTAGGCGAGCGACAGCAGGAAGCCGCTGGTCTTGGTCACTTTGGTGTTCTGCCCGGCGATGATGCCCGACAGGATCGGAATCATCGGGAACACGCAGGGCGTCAACGCCAGCAGCAGGCCGAGGCCGAAGAAGGTGGCGACCACCGGCCAGAAACTGCCGCCCTTCAGCACGCGCTCGATGCGCGAAGTGTCCGATTCGCTGGCGGGCTCGACCGGCGCGGCCTGGGCGCCGGCAATGAAGGCTGCGCCGGCCGCGCCCGCGGTCAGCGTAAAGTCACGCGTGATCGGCGGGTAGCACACGCCGATCGCCTCGTTGCAGCCCTGCCAGGTGGCTTCCAGCACCAGTTGCTCGCCGGCGGCGAGCGCACGCGACAGCGTCACGCCGGCGGCAAAATCCTGGTGGTAGACCTCGGTGCGGCCGAAGGTCGGGTCGTCCTTGACCTCGCCCGCCGGGGTGTCGACGCTCGCCACTTTCACGTCGGCGGGCGACTTGACGACATAGGCGAGCTTGTCGCGATACAGGTAGGTGTCGGGCGTCAGCGTGTAATCGAGCCTGGCCGTCTGCGCATCCGGCATCGCCGTGGCAACCAGGAAGGCCTCTTCCGGAGGCAGCAGTTTCGGCATGCCCGCATCGCCCAGCAGGCTGCGCAGGCCATCCAGCGCGGAACGGGATGCTGCGGGTGCGGCGGCGGGGGCAACGGGCGTTGCCGCGACGGCAGCCGCCGGCGCGGGCAGCTTGATCGTCATGCTCTCGGTTTGCGGGATGTAACACAGCCCGGCGTCGGCGCAGCCCTGCGAAACGGCTTTCAGGGTGACCGAATCGGTGCCCGGGACGCGCTGGATCGGCAGCGCGATGCGCACGTCCTTGCTATAGATTTCGACCTTGCCGAAGAACTCGTCGTCCTTTACCTTGCCGGCGGGCAGCTGCGGCGCACCCAGCGTGGCGCCGTCGGCCTCGAACTGGAACTTGTCGCGGTACATGTAATAGCCGTCGGCAATCTGCCAGCGCGCTTCCAGCGTGTTGGCGTCGAGCGCACGCGCCGAGAACTTGAACGCGACTTCCGGGTCAAGAAATTCTTCGGCGTGGGCCACTGGAAAAAGTGCCAGCGCGCCCCAAAGTACGGAAAGTGCGCCGAGCATGCGAATCCACTTATTATGCTTGATCATGCTTTTCAGTCTCCGTGGCCAGCCAGCCGAGATAGGCAGGCAGTCCGTGCGTTATGGGTAGAGCAATCAGTTCAGGTACGTCGTAAGGATGCTGCACGCGAACAATTTCTTCAACCAGCGTGTAGTTTGCCGCGGTGGTCTTGATCAGCAGCGGGATTTCGTCTGCCGCTTCCACTGCGCCCTGCCAACGGTAAATGGAGCGGCACGCCGCCAAAACGTTCACGCACGCTGCCGCGCGCCGTTCGATCAGCGCGAGCGCCAGTTTTTCGGCGCTCGCGGCATCGGGTAAGTTTGTCAAGATTAACAAAGGTTCCATTACATGCGCCCTGGTTGGATCGTGCTATTGCTGCTGTCGTTTCCGGTTTTGGAGGCCATCGGCATTTTCTGGGTAGCCAGCGCCATCGGCGGCTGGGTGCTGCTGTGGCTGTTACTGGCCGCCATTGCCGGGATCATGCTGATTCGTGTCGAGCGCGTCGCCTGGGGCGCGCGCCTGCTGTTTTCGGTACAGTCCGGCGCGAATCCGCTGGCCGCGATGTTTGCCAGCGGGCGTATTCTGCTCGCCGGCGGCCTGCTTGTCTTCCCCGGCTTCATCAGCGATGCGATCGCGCTGGGGCTGCTGCTGATTCCGGGCACCTGGGCCGGGCGCAAGCGGGACCCGCTGCGGCCGGCAAATGACGATGTTCCCTTCCCCGAACCCCCTCCCACACGGGACGAAACACCCGTCACGATCGATGGCGAGTTCAAGCGCGAGCCGGACGACCGGCTGCGTTAGAGCAGCTTCATCTGCCCGCGCGCCTGCTTGATCTCACGCAGCAAATCATGCGAAGTCGGATAGCGGTATTTCAGCCGCAGTTCGCGCGTGGCGCGCGCGTTCGACAGCTGGCGCGACTCGCGCAGGAACGACAGCAGGGCTGCGGACAGTACTTTCTCGGCCTCGGCACGTTCGACCCGCGGCGGCCGCGGCAGGTCGAACGCGTCGGCGCAGCTGTCGAACCAGTCGCCCATTTTCATGGGATGCGCATCGACCGCATGGTAGATGCGTTGTGCGCGCCCACGGAACAGCGCCGCCCACGCCAGCCGCGCCAGATCGTCGGCATGGATGTGGTTGGTGTAGCTGTCGTCCTGCGCAACCA
Organism: Thiobacillus sp.; assembly: GCA_035530575.1. GTDB lineage: Bacteria > Pseudomonadota > Gammaproteobacteria > Burkholderiales > Thiobacillaceae > Thiobacillus. Next base: position 133,770 of record DATKUP010000028.1, read on the forward strand.
GCGCCGGAGTGCCGCGCCGGATGCGTTCCAGCGGCAGGCGATCGGCGGCATAGATTCCCGGTGCGCGCAGGATCGTCACCTGCACCCGCTGCATTTTGCCCCAGGCGCGTAGCCGGTGCTCGGCATCGACCCGTCGCACCGCGCGGCCGTTCACTGGGGCCACCGGGCGCGTTTCGGCAACCCAGTTGCCGCCGCAGTCGCCGTACACGCCGCTGGTGCTGATGTAGACCAGCATGCCCGGGGGGCGGCGCCCCAGCGCGTGCAGCAGGCGCGCGGTGCGCGGATCGGTACTGCCGGCGTTGGGCGGCGGCGCAAAGTGGAACACGCCGTCGACGCGCGGCAGGTGCTTCAGCGTGGCCGGCACGTCGAGGTCGCCGACAATCGGCGTCACGCCGATTGCGCGCAGCTCGGCGGCGCGTTCGGGACGGCGGATCATGCCGATGAATTCCGCCTGCCCGGCATAGCGCCGCACCAGCCGTTCGGCGACATCGCCGAACCCCACGATCAATATTTTTTTCATGCCGCTGTAACCCTATCCACGCAAGGGTAAAAACCCGGCGCACTCAAGCGATAATTTAACAAGTCGTCACCGCATTTTAAGCTCACATCATGCCGTATCGCGTCACCGTCCAGCCCAGCGGGCACCAGTTCAGCGTCGAGGATGACGAAACCATTCTCGAGGCCGCGTTGCGCGAGGGCCACTCGTTATCCTACGGCTGCCGCAACGGGGCCTGCGGGGCCTGCAAGGGCAAGGTGCTGTCCGGCCAGGTCGATTACGGCGAGTATTCTCCCACTGCACTGAAGGACGAAGAAAAGGCGCAGGGGCGCGCATTGTTCTGCCGTGCCAAACCGCTGTCCGACCTCACCATCGAAGCCAGGGAAATCGGCGCCGCCAAGGACATCGTGGTGAAGACGCTGCCGTGCCGGGTGGAAAAACTGGAGAAGCGCGCCGACGATGTGATGCTGATGAAGATCAAGCTGCCGGCCAACGAGCGGCTGCAGTTTCTTGCCGGCCAGTACATCGATTTCCAGCTCAAGGATGCCAGGGTGCGCAGCTTTTCGCTCGCCAATCCGCCGCACGACGACGCGCTGCTGGAACTTCACATCCGCCACGTGCCGGGGGGGCTGTTCACCGACCAGGTGTTTGCCACATTGAAGGAACGCGACATCCTGCGCCTGAAAGGCCCGCTCGGCAGCTTCTTCATCCGCGACGATTCCGACAAGCCGATGATCTTCATCGCCGGAGGCACCGGCTTTGCGCCGATCAAGAGCATGCTGGAGCACGCCTTTGCCGAACATAGCGGGCGCGAACTGGCGCTGTACTGGGGCGCGCGTTCGCTGAAGGACCTGTACATGGCCGAACTGCCGCAGCAGTGGATGGCCGAATATCCGAATTTCAGCTTCATCCCGGTGTTGTCCAACCCGCAACCGGGCGATGCGTGGCAGGGGCGCACCGGCTTCGTGCACCAGGCGGTACTGGCCGACTTTGCCGATTTGTCGGGCTACCAGGTGTACGCCTGCGGCGCACCCGTCATGGTCGACACTGCGCGCGACAGCTTGGTGAAAACGCGCAATCTGCCCGAAGACGAGTTCTTTGCCGACCCCTTCGTCTACGCGGCGGACGCCGAGACCGAACCTGCCGTCTGACGGCGGGGCGCAGCTTCGGCGACCTTGCAAACCAGGCGAGCTTTACAGTTCGCCCTTGGCACCCGCCCGCATGATCTCGATCAGCGCATCACGCACGGCCTTGATGCGCGCAGTCAACTCTTTTTGCAGTTTCTTTTCCTGCGCCACCATACCGACGTCGATGTCCGTCATGATCAGCCAGCCCTGGCCATCGGCGCCTTCGATCAGCGCGATACGGCACGGCATGTAAACGGCAAAGTCCATACTCAAGTCGATCAGTTCCTTGGCGGTGACCGCATCGCAAAACTGGAAAATGGTGATGGTGCGCTGTGGCTGGCCCGTTACCGCTTCGACCTGTTGGGACAACGGCAGCTCCGCCACCAGCTTCAGGTTCAACGCATTGGCGCGCAAGCGCATCGACTCAGCCGCCTCCTCCAGGCTGACGCCGCGATCGATGGCCATCTTGTAAACACTGGTCTGCGTCGTCTGCCTGGCTTTGGGTGCTGCGGCCCAACCGACGGGGGCGGACAGCAACAACAAACCCAGCACGATGCCCCATATGGCAAAGTAGTTAGTGCGCATGACAGCACCCCTCATGAGCATTGCAAAACCCTATTGAGCCGGCCTGTAGGCTCGGCAACCGCCCCTACACAAACGCGCCCGCCAGAAGCGGGGATATTCTCTAAAACCCTACTGTGCCCGACACAGCGACAGCGCCTTTTGATAATGCTTGCAGGCTTCGCCCGGCTGTCCGCTCTGGGTCTTCAGTTCGGCCATCCGGATATGGCCCTCGGCGCTGGGTGCGATGGCGAGGCTGGCTTCCAGATAGCTCTGCGCCTTGCCCCACAATTCCTGCACGCTGCACAGCTGCGCCAGCGTCAGCAGCAACTGGGCGTCGCGCGGATGAACGTGCAGCCATTTCTCGGCCTGTTCGATCTGCCGCGTCGAGTTGCTGCCACGCACTTCGCCATACAAGGCCGCCAGATCTTCGTGCCACTCGCGCTTAAGCGCGGCTTCCAGCACGTCGAGCGCGGTGTCGTGGCCGGCGCACTGGATGAAGGCGCGGGCGGCGGCACGCGCCACCCAGGGATCGACCTTGAAATCGGCCGGAATCGTCTTCCAGTACTCCAGCAGGCCGTGGCCGTCTTCAGCACGGCGCCTGATATTTTCAGCATAGGCCATGCGGCGCATCTGGGTAGCGACGCCGGGCTCCAGCGCGTTGCCGCGCATCAATGCGTCAAGCAGCTTGTCGACCTCGTCCCACTGTCCGGTCATCTGGCGCGCCTTGAGTTCGAGCCGCAACAGCGCGGTGTGCTGCGGCGCGATCTCCTTGGCCCGATTGATCGCCACCAGCGCAGCCGTCGCGTCCTTGGCGTCGAGACGCGCCTCGGCTTCGAACAGCTGTGCGGCAAGTTCGGCGCCATGCTCGGCAGCCTCCTGGAGATGGCGCTCGCGCTGCGGCACGGCACGTATTTCCTGCGCGGCGCGCGCCGCCAGCACGCGCGCCACCCCGACCCGAGTGTCGTCGCCCCGCCACTGCCCGAGCGATTGCTCGGCGTCCTGATAGCGGTATTCGGTATACGCCTTGAGGCCGCCGACAAAGCTTTCATCCCGCTTTCTGGCGGCACGGCGCGTGCGCTGTTCGCGCACGATGCCGGGCAGATTGAGGGTGAGCATGGCCAGGCGCAACAGCACGATCCCCCCCACCACCAGCCCGACCAGCATCAGCACGAAGCCGATGAAGGAAATCTCCACCCGCCACGGCGGATAGACCAGCACCACATAGCCGGGATCGTAGCGTCCGGCCATCGCCAGCGCGATGGCCAGCACCGCGACGATGATCAGCGAGATCAGCCAGCGCATCAGTGCTCTCCCTTGTATGCGTCGAGCGTGGCGAGGCTGGCGTCGATACCGGGCAGTTCCTGGGCGACCTGCAGACCGGACAGGCGCTTGATTTCCTTCAGCGCGGCGACGACACCGGCGTCGCGCGTGTTGTAGTAGCGGCTCAGCAATTCCGACACCGCGTGCAGATCGGTCTCGAACGCCGCCTGATCCTGCGACATCAGCGCCAGCCGTGCCGACAGCAGACGCAGGCGCAGATTCTCGCGCAGGAAGTAGGCCTGCTCGGGTGGCAGCAGCACCGCTTCGTTGCCATCGATACGACGGATCTGCGCCAGGTGCTTCAGCTCAGCCCACAGTTCCTGGCCGATATCGCCGGCCCGGCCACGGCTGCGCGGCACCGGCGCCGCCTCGGAAACCTGCGCGCTGGCCAGCGGCCAGCCGGCATGGCGTGCCACCAGCGCCTCGATGCGCGCGCTCACCCCCACTTTATCGAGCGAGGGCACTGCACGCAGATTGGCCAGGTCGGCCGCTATCGCGCGGCGCAGCGCAATGAACTGCGGCTTGTCGAGGCGCTGCAGACGGTTATCGGCACCTTCCAGCGCAATGATCGCGGCCTTGACGTTGCCTGCCAGCTGCAACTGCTGCGCAGCGGTGAGCAGCACCTGCTCGATTTCAGCCAGCGTCCACTGGTCACGCCCCTGCGACAAATCCTTGTAGAGCGCTTCGAGCGAAAGCTGCTGTTGCTGCGACGTCGCCATCTGGCTCTCGATGCGGGCGACCTTCTCGCTGAGCTGCCGCATCGCGTCGTCGGCATTGCGCGCCAGCAGGCGGGATTCGCTGACGTCCTTTCCGGTTTCGGCAAGCCGGCGTCCCAGCTCGGTCTTCAGGTCGCGGATGCGTTCGCTGCTGTCGAACCACGACCAGGCCGCGGCCGCCATCGCCAGCGTGGCGATCAACAGGGCGACCAGCGCCACCACCGAAACGTGGGCGCGCGCACCCGCCTGGGCAGGCGCGGCGGCAGGCGGCGATGCGGGTTGCGGGACGGAAGCTTCGGGGGTGTCATTCATGGGTGGTTCCTGAACCAGTTAACCAGGCCGTCTACCAGTCCGTCATCGCCGCCCGGCGTGGCGATGACCTGTGCAATGCCGAGGCGGCGGGCCGCTCCGGCAATTTTCTCATGCGGCGCGAAAAGTGGTGTACCTGCCAGCAGCGGCCTGCCCGCCTCGCCCAGCAACGCCGCCAGATTGTGCAGCGTTTCCGCGCTGGCGACGGTCACCGCGTCGATGCCGCCTGCCTGCCAGCGCGCCAGCAGCGGCGCGGCATCGGCCTGCGGCCGCAGGCGCCGGTAGCATTCCATGAAGCCCACCCGTGCGCCGCGCTGGCGCAGCGTCTCGGCCAGCAGCGCGCGGCCGCCGACGCCGCGCACGATCGTCACCTGCTTGCCCGCCACCTCCTGCAGTTGCGGCAGCGCCAGCAGCGCTTCGCTGTCCTGGCCGTCCGGCATGATGACGTCGCCGACACCCTGCGCCTGCAGCGCGCGCGCGGTACCGGGGCCGACGGCGAAAACCACGATAGCGTCAGGCAGCGCGCCGCCTGCGCGGATTGCCGCCATACCGAACTGCGCCGCATTGGGACTGATGAAAATCGCGATGTCGGCCTCGGCCAGCCGCGCCAGCGGCACGCTCAATTCGTCCTGCAGCACCGCTTCGACCGCAAGCGCGGGAAACGCGAACGGCGTGCCGCCCGCCGCGTGGATCGCCTGCGCCAGCGCCGCTGCCTGGTGGGTGGGCCGCGTCACCAGCACCGTGCGGCCGGCCAGCGGTCCGCTCATAACCTGGAAACCCTGGTTGGACGCGCCCGCAGGTGCGGCTGGGCAGGTGACTGCCGCGAAGCGAGAAGGCGGCAGGCCGGGGCCTGCAACGACGAGCGACAAAGGCAGGCGCCTGCCCAGGCGTACCTGCGGGTGCGTAGCGGTTTTACCAGGCAAGCGAACGGTGGCGAAGGCAGACAAGCCAGAATCAAGTGATATTCCTTAAGTCGATGAGCGGTCAACCAGGGTTTCCAGGTCAAGGCAGCGCGTCGAGAATGGCGCGCGCGCCCAGCGCCAGCAGCTTGTCGGCCAGCGCCTGGCCGACCGCCTCGGGATCGCCCGCGTCGCCTGTCGCAACGTCATGAATGAAGCCGCTGCCGTCCGGATTGGCCACGAAGCCGTTCAGCACCAGACGGCCGTCCTGCAGCACCGCATGCGCGCCCAGCGGCACCTGGCAGCTGCCGCCGAGCACCCGGCTGACCTGGCGTTCGGCGCGCACGCAGGCGGCGGTTTCGGGATGGTTGAGCGCGCCCAGCATGGTCGCCACCTCGGCATTGTCGCTGCGGATCTCGATGCCAAGCGCGCCCTGGCCGGCAGCGGGGATGCTGTCTTCCACGGAAAGCAGGCTCTTGATGCGGTCGCCGAGGCCAAGCCGCTTCAAGCCGGCGGCGGCGAGCAGGATCGCGTCGAACTGGCCCTCGTCGAGCTTTTTCAACCGGGTGCCGACGTTGCCGCGCAGCGGCTTCACCGTCAGGTGCGGGTAACGTGCGCGCAGCTGCGCTTCGCGGCGCAGGCTGGAAGTGCCGACCACGCCGCCGGGGGGCAGGTCGGACAGGCGCCCGTATTGGTTCGACACGAAGGCGTCGCGCGGGTCCTCGCGCTCGCCGATCACAGCCAGCGCGAACCCCGGCGGCAGCTCCATCGGCACATCCTTCATCGAATGCACCGCCAGATCGGCCTGGCCGGCTTCCAGTGCAAGCTCGAGTTCCTTTACGAACAGGCCCTTGCCGCCGATTTTCGACAGCGTGACGTCGAGAATCTGGTCGCCGCGCGTGGTCATGCCCAGTATGCTCACCGAGCAGCCGGGATGCAGCGCGGAGAGGCGGTCTCGGATATGCTCTGCCTGCCACATGGCAAGGGCACTTTCTCGGGAGGCGATGGTCAGGGTATGCATGGCGGTAGAAATGGACTGTTTGATTTGGCAAAAAATGACGCGACACTCACAACTATGACGCATCCGCACCCACCCGAAGAGACGCTATCGACAATGCGACTGATCGCAATATGGACCTTGATTTTAGCATGGGGTCTGGCGCTGTCCGGCGCTGCCGGCGCGGCAAGCGGCCTGATCCACGCGAAGAATTTCCAGGCCGATGCACACGCTGCCGCCAAGCGCCGGGTGCCCATCCTGGTAGTATTCACCAGCCCCGTCTGCTCGTATTGCGATCGCGCCAAACGCGAATACCTGGTGCCCATGCACAAGGATCCGGCCTATCGTAGCCGTGTCATCATCCGCGAAGTGACCATGGGTGCCACCACACCGCTGATCGGGTTCGACGGCGCGCCCACCACCGAAGGCGCGTTCGCCGCTGCGCACAAGGTATTCATGGTGCCCACCGTGATGGTGTTCGACACCCACGGCGTAGCAGCCAGCGAGGCTATCGTCGGCCTGCTGATTGCGGACTACTACTTCGGTTATCTGGAAGCCGCCATCGACGAAGGCATGCGCAAGGTGCGCGGCAACTAGAAACCACGCCCCAATCTGCCGCACACGAAATTGCACGGAGCGCTAGAATCCCTGCCATGCAGGGAACGCCCACATGAAAACCCTTTTGGCCGACGACCACCCGCTGATGCGCGAGGGGGTGAGGCAGGTGCTTTCGCAACTGGAGCCGCCGGTCGAGATCGTCGACGCCCACGATTACCCCAGCCTGTTTGCGCAGACCGCGCTGCATGCCGACCTCGATCTCGCGCTGGTCGACCTCAACATGCCGGGGTTCGTCGGCATGCAAGGAATTACGCAATACCGGCACCGCTTCCCCGATATTCCGCTGGTGGTTTTATCCGCCTCGGAATCGCCGCATGACATCCGCAGCGCGCTGAAAGCCGGTGCGCTCGGCTACATCCCCAAAGCCGCCTCCACCGCAGCGATGCTGGCCGCCTTGCGGCAGGTGCTGGCGGGCAACCTCTTCGTGCCGGCCAGCCTCGGCGACAGCCTCGTCGATTTACACGCGCTGGCCCCCGCCGGTTTCGCGGGGCTACAGCCCTGCGGGCTGACGGCACGCCAGCTCGAAGTGGCGCGTCTGCTGGCGCAGGGCTGCGCCAACAAGGCCATCGCCGACATCCTGGCGATGTCGGAAGGCACGGTAAAGGTCCACATCGCCGCCATTTTCCGTGCCTTCGGCGTCACCAACCGAACCGAGGCCGTGCTTGCCATCCAGCGGCGGGCTCACGTCCCGTGAATTTCCTGCTGGCCCTGTCCAGGCGGCTGTCGCTTTCCAGCATCCGCAGCCGGATGCTGGTGATTGCGCTGCTGCCCGCCCTGCTGGCCGAGTTCGGGATGGCGGCCTATTTCGCCACCCAAACCCTCGCCACTGCGGAAAACGCGCTGCACGCGCGCGCCGCCAATGCGGCCCGCCACCTGGCCGACGCCTTGCCGTATGCGCTGATCGGCGGCGACTTGGCACGGGTGGATGCGCTGCTCAAAACCGAGGCTGCAAATAGCCGACTGGCCTTTGCCCGCGCGTCCGACGCACGCGGGCAGATGATCGCCGGCACCGGCGATAGCCTTCAGGCAATCCCCCCGCACGCTCATTACGCGCAGCGCAGCGAGATTCGCCTGCCCGTCGCCGACTTCAACGACGCCCCGCTCGACGCCGCCAGCGCCGCCCCGCTCGACAACCTCCTGGGGCATGCGGAAGTCGGGGTATCGCTCGACCAGATCGGCGTCTTCAAGCGCGACACCCTGATCCACGCCGCGCTGCTGATGCTGGTAGCGCTGACGCTCACGGGTGCGCTGGCCTGGCGACTGTCCAACCGGCTGGCCGGGCAGTTGCGGCATGTCGGGCAGGTGGTGGGGCGGCTGGCATGCCACGACCTCACGGTGCGCACGCAGTTGCCGCCGGCGGGCGAGGTCGGCATGCTGGCGACCGGAGTGAACAACATGGCAGAGGCCCTGCAGACGCACCGCCGCGAACTGGAACAGCGCATCCGCGAGGCCACCGCCGATCTCGCCGCCAAAAAAGACATGGCCGAGCGCGCCCATCACGCGAAGACACGCTTCTTCGCCGCCGCCAGCCACGATCTGCGGCAGCCGCTGCATGCACTGTCGCTGTTTGTCACCGCGCTGAAGGCGCGTAACCACCAGACCGAAACGCTCACCCTGATCGAAAACATCGAAGCCGCCACCGCGGCGATGACCTTGCTGTTCAATGCACTGCTGGATATTTCACGACTGGATGCAGGCGCCATCGAAGTCCATCCGGTGCATTTCCCGCTGCAGAAGATGCTGCGGGAACTTGAACAGCAGTTTGGCGCAGTGGCGGCAGAAAAACGCCTGCGGTTGCGCTTTCGCCCCTGCGACATCACGCTGTACAGCGACCCGCTGCTGATCGAGCGCATCCTGATCAACCTGATCGCCAACGCCATCCGCTACACCGACGACGGGGGCGTGCTGGTGGCCTGCCGCCGCCGCGGCCACATGGTGCGCCTCAGCGTGATCGACAGCGGACGCGGCATCCCGCCGGATCAGCAGGAAAGCGTGTTCCAGGAATTCGTGCAACTGCACAACCCGGCGCGCGACCGCAGCAAGGGACTGGGGCTCGGGCTCGCCATCGTCTCGCGTATCGGCCGACTGCTGGGGCACCGGATCGACTTGCGCTCGTGCCCGGACCATGGCTCGATGTTCAGCATCGATGTGCCGTGCGGCGACGTCCGGCTGATCCAGTCCCCCATTACCGCCGGCGCACCCGCACAAATCCCGACCGACGCCCTGGTGCTGCTGGTCGACGACGAAAGCACGATCCTGCGCGGCATGGCCGAACTGCTCGACAGCTGGAATATCGGCCTGGTCACCGCGCACAGCGCCGCCGAAGCCGAGCAATGGCTCGATGGCCTCGGCCGCGTACCCGATATCATCGTGTCGGACTACCGCCTGCCCGGCAACACCGACGGCATCGAAGTCATCGTCCGCCTGCGGCAGAAATACGGCCCCGGCATCCCTGCCATCGTGGTCACCGGCGACACCGCGCCCGACACCATCCTGCGCATCAGCCAGGCCGGCTTCCCGCTGCTGCACAAGCCGCTGCGCCCCGCCAAGCTGCGTGCCCTGCTCACCCACCTGATCCAGCAGGCGCGCGCGCCGGCCGTGGGATAATCCGCTTACTGCCACCACTCACCGATCACTCAAAATGCACCTCCACATCCTCGGCATCTGCGGCACCTTCATGGGCGGCCTCGCCGCCATTGCCCGCGCAGCCGGCCACACCGTCACCGGCTGCGACGCCAACGTCTACCCGCCGATGTCCGACCAGTTGCGCGCCCTCGGCATCGAGCTGATCGAAGGCTGGGATGCCGGCCAGATCGGTCTCGATCCCGACGTCTTCGTCGTCGGCAACGTCGTCACCCGCGGCAACCCGCTGATAGAAGCCATCCTCGACCGCGGCCTCGCCTACACCTCCGGTCCGCAGTGGCTCGCCGACAACGTGCTGCACGATAAATGGGTACTCGCCGTCGCCGGCACCCACGGCAAGACCACCACCTCCGCCATGCTCGCCTGGATCCTCGAAGACGCCGGGCTTTCCCCCGGTTTCCTCATCGGCGGCATCCCGCAGAATTTCGGTATTTCGGCGCGCCTCACCGACAGTCCCTTCTTCGTCATCGAGGCCGACGAGTACGACACCGCCTTCTTCGACAAGCGCTCCAAATTCGTTCACTACCGCCCGCGCACCGTCATCCTCAACAACCTCGAATACGACCACGCCGACATCTTCCCCGACCTCGCCGCCATCGAGACCCAGTTCCACCATCTGGTGCGTACCGTCCCCGGCAATGGCCTCGTCGTTGCCAACGGCACCGACGCCAACCTCGACCGCGTGTTCGAGCGCGGCCTGTGGACCCCGGTGGAGCGTTTCGGTAGCACGGGGGGCTGGAGCGCCGGCGAAGTCGATGCAAAGGGCCACATCGACGTCTTCTTCAACCGCACCCGGCAGGGCCGGCTGAAGTGGGACCTGATCGGCGAGCACAATCGCATGAACGCCCTGGCCGCGATAGCCGCCGCGCGCCACGCCGGCGTGCCTGCCGCCGCCGCGATCGATGCCTTGAGTCGTTTCGAGAACGTCAAGCGCCGCATGGAGATTCGCGGCGCCGTGCACGGCATCACCGTCTACGACGACTTCGCCCATCACCCCACCGCCATCACCACCACGCTGGAAGGCCTGCGTCGCAAAGTCGGTCGCGCGCGTATCCTGGCGGTGCTGGAACCCCGCTCCAACACCATGAAGCTCGGTGTCATGAACGCTGCGCTGCCCGACAGCCTTGCCGACGCCGATCTCGTCTACTGCTACGGCGCCAACCTCGGCTGGGACGCAGCCGAGGCTTTAGCGCCGCTGGGCGACAAGGCGCGCGTGTTCGACGACCTCGACAAATTGGTCAGCCAGCTGGCGGTGGATGCCCGAACGGGCGACCAGGTGCTGATAATGAGCAACGGGGGATTCGGCGGCATCCACGCCAGGCTGCTGGATGCACTGCATGAGCATTGCCACGAAGATATTGTGTGACGCCGATTCATCGATAGCGGGTACGCGTAACAGGGCCTGTCATCGCGGGCACACAAAAATCGTGAGCACCGCAGACAATCCAGTCAGGCGGTGGCGCGAAGCACCCTTTACGTCATAGTCCATTGAGCACTTCAGAGAACATCGGCAAAGCCTTTTCTCGTTTTCTGGAACCAAAAAAAACCCAGCCAGGCGAAAACACTCGCCCCAACAAGGTAAGAAATCAATCCTTTCCAGTCAGGCAAACGACCCCAGATCAATACTTCGCGGGTTTGTTCGATAATGAATGTCAATGGGTTCAAATTCAGCCACGGCTGGAATGACTCGGGCAACGCGCTGACGGGGAAAAAAACCGGGGAAAGGAACAACAGCGCGGTGGTAAAAACACCGATGAGCTGCCCGATATCACGGACGAACACCCCCAGAGACGACAATATCCAGCCAAAGCCAAGGCTCATAAGCATGAGCGGCAGCAGAACCAATGGCGCGAAAATGGCGGTCCAGTGAACAAACCCGTTCAGCATGACAAATGCCACAAGCAGGACCAGCAAGCTGACCAGTGCATGAAACAAAGCTGCACCCAGGCTGACAACAACAAGAATTTCCAGCGGGAAAACCACCTTCTTCACGTAATTGACATTGCCCAGGATGATGCCAGGCGCACGATTGAGCACCTCGGCAAACAATGCGTGAACGGTCATCCCCGCAAACAATATCACCGCGAACTGGGTTTGGGATTCGCCACCGCCTGACCAGCGTGCCTTGAAGACAACGGAAAACACAAAGGAATACACCACCAGCATGAATAGTGGGTTCAGAAAAGACCACAACAGCCCCATGACCGAACCCTTGTAGCGCCCAACGACTTCTCGTCGGGTCATCTGGGCAATCAGTTCACGATTGCCCCAAAGGCTATTCAACATCGCGAGCAGGGATGAGGGTTGTACTGCGTGAGGATTCATTCAGAAATCTCGGTTTACTTCGGTAGATTGGCTATAGCGTACATGGAAGGCAGGTCGGGGAGGGTATCAACCAACTTCTGTCCAGACAATAGCGATACCCAAGTCAACCGACGTGCAAAGTGTATTGCTGCCAGCGCGTTATTCGGCGACACAAGGGGGTGGCCCATACACGAGAAAGAGGGGATGAAGAGGCTGAGACCCCCCTGATGGTTAAGTGGCGATCCGGGACGCGTAGATTGCCGCTTTACCCCCCGGAATCAAGCCGCGAATTTATTGACCAGCCTCCGCTTGTACTTGTGCCCAAGCAAAAGCAGCCGTAACACCGCGCGTAAATACCAGGGCACATCCGGGCATCTCACCAAACCCGGCGTCCAGCCGGAACCTGACAGGTAGCCTTGCAGCCTTATCCGGCCTTCTCTCGAAACGAAGGCCCGCAATACATCCCCGATTCCTATCGTCCGGCGCTTGTCCATGAAGCCACCGACACCAAAAACCTCGTTGTGGTTCAACTGAAAGAATGCCCCGGTCAGTAAAGGAGACGGGTGATAAATAATCCGATTCCAGATTTCCATGGCCATGGGCCGCAGTTCGGCGCTGGAATAAGCATGGGTACGCAGGAAGTCGGCCCAGTAAGGCACCGAGTCCAGAACCCCGGCCTGAAAATGCCGGACATATTCCGCGTGGACCCGATTTTCCTCATCATCGACGTGACGTATCACTTTCACGCCGTGAGCGGTCGATTCATACCCATCGACACTACCGTTGGACGAATTGCACAGCATCTCGATCGGGGCCACGTAGTCCAGAAGCGCACCCAAGGCATCCGACTCGTTCAGATCCGGGCCGTAGGCATTTTTCCCGACATTTTCCGGCTGTGCATTCAGGAAACGGTTCAGCCCCAGATAATAACCAAGCACCTTCAGCTCAGGCAGGGCATAGGCCAGATTATCCTGGATCGTGCCACGCCAACCGATATCCACAATACCGATTCGCCCGCTTCCTTCATCGATGCCGGCAGAAGCAAGATAAGCCCGCAAGTCCTTCCGTTTCGCCGCGAGGTGGCGCTCGATACGAATTCGTACATCGGGGTCGTCGAAGAAAGCTTTGACTCTTGGATCTTGCCAGGGGTAGCGGATGGGGCCGACCATATCAAGGCCGTGCCGCTCGGCACTCGCCGCCAACTCGACCGGGTCCATCGCCAACGACTTGAACAAGGCCTGCAGGGACTGCACGCTGTACTGGTTCCATAGACGCATCAGCTCGGTCGTCGAGAACTCTCTCAAGGAGCCCGCGAAGGTCGCCAAGCGGCTCACCATCAGCAACTCCGCCCGAGGCGGCGTGAAACCGAGCACGTCCCCATCAGCCAGTCGGCGGTAGATTTCCAGGAAAAACTCGCCCTCGCGGGTAAGGAAGTAGAGCGCCTCGACCTTATCGGATACCGCACGCTCCATGGCCATGAGCACAAACCCGAGCAGCAACGGGGAGCATTGACGACCTAACTGATAGTAATCGTGCCGTTCAACATTGGCAGGAAGCGCCTGGCGAGACAGGGCTTCTACCGCATTTCTCAAAGTTTCCTGACGGTCGTGGAAATCGGCCTCCCGTGCCAAACGTCGGCGGTGTTCTCCATCGGGCTGAAAATGCATGGCGTTGATGCCGGACTCCTGCGCAACCTTGACATCCGACCACGGGTTATCGCCGATGTGCAAATACCCATCGGCTGAAACGCCAAAGTATTCCCTAAGGTGGCGATAGAGCCGCCCGGAACGCTTGTTGTATCCAACATCGCACGACACCATGCCATCGCTGACGATTTCATCGAGACCATGGTGGCTCAACAACTCCTTGATGGCGGTTGCGGGCAAGTAAAAATCGGACAGGAACAGCGTACGTTTGACGGACAGCTGGCGCAATGCTTCGCCAATGTTCGGGTCGACATAGGAAACCTGTTTTTCCTGGCCTATTTCTGCTCGATCCAGCTCGAACAAAAGATTCTCCAACAGGACCGGCACTTGCCTGCCAAACTCAAAACCAGCCAGATCAAGCCAGCGGCGATAGACACTCAGATGTCCATATTCGTCATCGAACCCCAGCGCCCGCTTCTCGTCGCCAATCTCCTTTTCCGCCTGCTGCCGCAGGTGAAGCAGTACCCATGGATCGCGGTACACTGGATCCAGCCGGTCGCCCCATTGCAACAACAGGTAACGACAGACGTGCAGTTTCACCCCGTCGGGGTGACATCGACGTCGCAGCAGCGTATCCCAGACATCGACTGTGAGCAGTTCATATTTTACCTGGCGTCCAGCTGCTTCATGGCAGGGAACAAGGGATCCCTCGGCACAATGCGGGGAAGAACAAGTCCCGGTCATAACAGAAGACGTCGAAGCCGTCTCAGGCCGTAATACAAAAACCGGATAATTCGGCGCGGAACCGGGGGCAGGAAAGAAAGGCGACCGTAATCCGGTAACGGCATTCTGGCCGCTGACCCGTCACTCGCCCATTGTTGCGAGTTCGCCTCGGCGACCAGGCAAGGCTGCCTGTACATCGGCCCAACTACACGTTTAGGGGGCTTGCCGCCTGCCAACAGCACCTCAACCCCGGAATAAAACTGCTCGAGACCATGCCCAATGGGCCGCGCCTGCATAAAACGGGTCCCCGCCTGCCCGCCCACCTCGGCGTCCTTCTGACTGGATAACCGTTCCATCAATCCCTTCGCCAGGGACTCAGGGGTCGGCTCGCACAGCAGAATGGCCTCTTCGGGAAAATCGTAGAGGGTGTTCTCGCGATAAACCTCCACCACCGGCAACCCTGCGGCCATCATCTCAAAAGGAATTCTGGATGGATTGGTGGCACTGATGCATAGCCCAACCGTGCATCGGTTATACAGCCGATTACACTCCTCCAAACTCAACAATCCGAGATTTTCGTGCGCAAACCAAACCCGGCCGGCAGACCGGGAACCATAGAGGTAGATCTTCACATCCGGCATGAAATGTTTCACGATGCCCAGAGCCTCGATGCCCAATTCCGGACAGCGTCTGAATTTTTCCGGTTGGTAGATGAAACAAATGGCCTTCTCACGCTGCACATCCGGCAATCGGCGATACAGCCCCAAGTCCGCGCAAAAATCAAAATAAGTAGATTCGACTTTGAATTCATTCCCAAGCATGGCCGTCATCCAGCGGCCAATGGTGATGGGATACAAGCCATAGCGATATGAGTTTTCCGCCATCAGATAAGCATCGCCCATCGGATTGAACTGGGCTTCGAAATCCTGCACGAAATAGCACCGGATGGTCTCGAACGGCAGATCACGCACAAAACGCGCCGAATACCAGATTGTGGCGAATACCATGTCAGCCGGTTTAACGCCCGACCAACCGAGGCGCACGTCCTCGAAATCGAAGCCGAACATCTGCCGAATCGTTTTCCTCAAGGACGATCCGGACATTGCGCCATTGTCCTCGACGTAGAGCATGCACCGATGGCCACGCTGCCGAAGATAGTCCGCATGCTGGAGTATGGTCCGGTGCCCACCCGACCCTTCGAGAAGGCTGGGAATCAGCCAGGCGATGGTTGTCATCAAGAATCCATCGCCTTACAGATTCTTTTGGATGATCGTTAGCCCGCACCCGTCCAGATAGGGGTAATCGCCTGGTGACCCACCCGCAACAAAGGAGTTCAGCATCAGGCTGGACACGCCCCTGACCGCGCACCACTCGCTGACCGCGCGGAATACTCCGCCCCGGCCGGTCGAATCAAAGGCCGCGGCGAAGCGACTGGTATCGTGCAGGACGATCAGGCCGCCCTGGGGCAACTGCCCGTACCAGAGGTCCAGTTCCTTGAGCGTGTGCTCGTACTGATGGCTGGAGTCGATGAACACCAGTTGGGGCGGTTGGTTGCCGAAATGGGCCAGCACCCTGCCGGGCCCCTTCGGGTCGGCGGAATCCGCCACATCGAGCCTGACGTAGTCATCGAGCCCCGCCTTCTTGACCCATTCTGCGGCGTAATTGGTCACGGAAGCGTCAATATCCACCGAATAGAGACCGCCCCTCTTGCCCATCTTGCGCATCAGGAAACCGAGCAGCAGGGTAGAGTAGCCGACATAATGGCCGCACTGCACGACCCGGCTGATCGCGCTGCCGGAGATCAGGCCAATCAGCAGGGACAAGGGCGGCACATTCGCCTCCCCCGTGCTTTTGAATTTTTTTTCCGTCTCATCGAACCAGGACTCCATGATCGCCCACTCAGCATCGTCCAGGAAGCTGTAGGGAATCGGGACATAATCGGTCGCGGGCGCACGATGCCACCAATAACGGTTATGCGTGTATTGCCTGAACTTCAGGGATCTAGGTGCCATGTTGTGTGTATTTTCCTTCACGATCGACTATCGTCACGGGAACGCCGGGAACCCGCCGCAGGACGGGGCATCAGTAAGCCGGACATTATCGTATAAGCCAGCTTCGCAATCCAATCCACCTGCGGCGAACGAACAGCGCCATTCGCACGAAACGATCGGCGTACAGACCGGCAAGCTCGCCCTCGCGGGTAACCAGCACCCGCTCCGATTCACCCAACCTGGCCTGCAGGTCGGCAATCCAGTCATCGCGATTTGCGATCTCTTGAGTCATGTGCGTCATGACACGCCAGCGTTCCTCGATCAGCTCGGCCTGACCGGCAATAACCTGGTCCCGGTTGGCAATCTCGCTGCCCATCCGTTGAATGATCTCGAAGCGTTCCTCGATCAGCCGGTCTTGCGCCATGCTGGTTTGCTCACGCTCGGCCAGTTGACGAACCGAGTGGAAAATCCCCTCCGGAGACGCCGACCTCTCGGCGATTTTCTGCATTAACCAGGTTCCGCCCTGCCCCGATGTCAGCGCCTCCATTCGGCTGTTCGGCACGCCGGCAAGTCTGTGGATGAGATAAAAAAGCAGCGGAAGCGGATGAAAACTCTCGTTCTTCAGCAATGCCAGGCAGATTTGGAATGCCGCGTTTTCGGCACCCGACCCGATCGACCGCGATGTCAGCGCCCTGGACTGCACATGGGAATTTTCATGGATGTGCCGCCAGGCATCGTCCTCGGACAGGGTGTTGGCCGCATGGACCCTATAACCTAACAAGCTTTCCCTGATCCAGATCGGCGAGGTACGTTCTTGCGCCCGCAACACCCAGTCCCAGTCATGGGTATAACGTAAGGGTGCGAATACGCCCACCTCATTCGCCAGCGCCCTGGAAAGGAAGAAATTGGAGGTGGTGATGGCTGGATTACCGGCCAGAAACCACACCCCCGGCATGAGCAAATCACATGTTGCCTGCAAATCCCGATAAGCAAGCGCACGTGAGTGTACGTTGGCCGGCTCACCCGCTGGCCCGATGAAATCGATATCGGTGAAGGCAAATACCTCTTTCTCACCCGAGGCGCGTGCCTCCGCCAACATCCGATCAATCCTGTTAGCGGCGAAAACATCATCCGAATTAATAATGGCGATGAACACCCCTTGCGCCAGCCCCATAGCCTCGTTCAACGTGGCATGCGCACCCTGGTTGGCGTCATGCCGATAGCGGCGCAAACGCTCATCCTCGAACGACTGCAAAACATCCCACGTAGCGTCGGACGAGGCATCGTCGATGGCGATGAGTTCAAGATTGCCATACGTCTGCCCCAGCACGCTCTCCACTGCTGCCCGCACATAGGACGCGTGGTTGTAGGCGGGCATCAGCACGCTTACGAGAGGGGAGGTGTGGGTATTGGGCATGGGGACACGTATTTTACCGATTCTGGGATATCGAGCTAATCCCCAGGAAGCAGGGCATTAAACGGTTTGCTGCCGCAGTCCATTTGCGACACCAATGCTCTCGGTTAAATATCCTCCGCCGGATATCCAGCTTAGCCAAGATCGCTGCTGCCGGCTGTCGTCACCACGAAATGACTGCCATATCGATGGCTGCATATCTTTACCCATTAGCCCGCATCAGGTCATACTTGGCATAAAAGGGGGAATACTCACTACAATCCTGGCTTCCCGACGTGGCTGTTTTTTGGCTCCGTTCATCGTTTTTTATTGGTATTGGCCAGCGCCGTAGAAGCGGCCTGCCGAAGGGTAGGGGCTTCATCGGAGGGGGCAAGACATGACTTCAACAACCAACAGTGACATAGCCTATTTTTTACACTAATGAAAATTGAAAGCTTTCGTCGTCCTCCAGTCGCAACATCATGGCTGTCGCGCTTGCTGGCGGCAGGTTCTATTTGTGTCCTGTTCGGGGCTGGGGCTTGCTCATCATCCCCTGCCGCCTTGCCGGCAACATCCAGGATCCTGATCGAGTTCAAAAAACCAGTCGACGGCGCCGCGCCCGACCTGCTGTCGAGGCTGGAGAGGATATCCAATGCCTCAATCCACTATGTGGCATCTGTATCCCCGAAGCTCCACACTTATGTGCTTACCTGCCCAGTGGGCGCCCCGCCCTGCGATGCGGCGATACGCGCGCTGCGCAAGGATCCCGCTGTGCTGGATATTTCCCCTGATCGATTGCGCAAGCCGCTTCAAATGCAACCATGATGCTAAAACGCCTACTCCCCATCCTTGCCTTGTTCCTTGTGTCCGGCGTTCATGCGGACAGCAGCCCAGCTGAAGAAGGGCGCGTCATCGTGAAATACAGGCAGACGCCCGACGCACCCAGGCAGGCGCTGTCGCTCGACCGGACATCGAGCCTATCCGCACGCCTCGGCCTGGTCTTGCGTTCCGGACGGCACATCAACGCACTGGCCCACGTGATCCGTGCCGCCGGCGTTTCCTCCGAAGCACTGGCATCGCGTCTCAGCCAGGAAGCCGACGTGGAGTACGCAATTCCAGACCGCCTTCGCACTGCCCACTCGCTGCCCAATGATCCCCTGTTTTCGGGTCAATGGTATCTACAGGCCACTGAGGCGGCGTCAATCCACGCGACCGAGTCATGGGATCAGACCACCGGCTCGTCGAATATTGTGGTGGCGGTGGTCGACACAGGCGTGCGTTTCGATCATCCAGACCTGTACGCCAAGCTTTTGCCCGGGTATGACTTCATATCCGACGCGCCGAACGCAGGAGACGGCGATGGCCGCGACATGGATGCAAGCGATCCCGGAGACTTCATTTTGGCCTCGGATACCGAAGATCCAGACTTGCAGGCAGTGTGCGGCAGCGAACTCGTTCCTTATAACAGTAGCTGGCATGGCACCCGGGTTGCGGGCATTGTCGGCGCGGCAGGCAACAACTCAGTCGGCATCGCCGGGACGAGTTGGGGCGCAAAGATTCTGCCGGTGCGCGTGCTCGGGAAATGCGGCGGGTTCGACTCGGACATCATAGCAGGCATGCGCTGGGCAGCGGGGCTGTCGGTGCCTGGTGTCCCAAACAACCCCAATCCGGCCAGGATCATCAACCTTAGTTTGGGCGGTAGCGGCGGTTGCACCTTCGCCTATGCGGACGTCATCGCAGAACTGGCAGGTAAGGATACGCTCGTGGTGGCGGTGGCCGGCAACGAATCAGGGCCAGTGAGCGCCCCCGGAAACTGTGCCGGCATACTGACGGTCGCCGGTGTGCGCCATGTAGGCACCAAAGTCGGCTACAGCAGCTTCGGACCTGAGGTTTCAGTCAGCGCCCCGGCAGGCAACTGTGTTAATTCCTATGGCCCCTGCCTTTACAGCATCGACACTGCAACCAACCTGGGCGCGACCAGCCCGGCAGCGAACGGCTACACCGATGCATACAATTACAACGCCGGGACCAGCTTTTCTGCGCCCCAGGCGGCTGGCGTGGCCGCGCTGATGCTCTCGGTGAACCCGGCGCTGCCCCCGGCGGACGTCATCGCGCGCATCAAGCAGTCTGCCCGCGCCTTCCCAACCGATAACACCCTGTCAACCTGCCCGGACGTCACAGTACCGGGCGACACCGTAGACCAGTGCAACTGCACCACAACCACTTGCGGCGCGGGAATTCTGGATGCGGCGGCGGCAGTAGCTGCCGCCTTACCCGCGGCCCAACCAAGCGCCATGACGCTGCGCGATGCCATCTATCTTTATAACCAACCCCTTGATGGTAGCGGCGACAAAATTCTCGCAGGCGTAGATTGTGACGTGTTCCAACTGGTCCTTGATGTCACATCGGGCTACACCGACCTGGCCATGGGCCAGAGCAATACATTGACCAACGCCATCGGCACACAGACCGCCTACCCGGACACCATCCAGAACGCTGACGCCATGTTCGCCTACGCGCTGTACCAGGATCAACCGGTGAAGACCTTCGTGTTCAACGACAAGAATAATCCATCCTCATCGGCCCAGATCGGCAGCGCGACCATCTTCGGCTACTGCTACTCGACCAAGCCGACAGCCCACATCTATTTCCAGCAGAAGGACAGTTGCACCAACACGTATTCGGACAAGCATACGACATCCTGTACAGTCAATGACAACGGCAGCGGCGATGGAACAGGTAACACGGTCAGCCTGGCGCTCAGGGACGCCATCTATCTTTATGGCCAGCCACTTAACGGCAAAGGCGACAAAATCCTGGCGGGAGAGAATTGCGATGTCTTCCAGCTGATCCTGGATGTGAATTCGGGCTACACCGACCTGGCCATGTCCCAGTCATCGACCCTGGACAATGCAATCAGCACCCAGACGCCCTACCCGGACAGAATTTTCAGCACCGCCGACATGTTCTCCTATGCATTGTATGAAAACCAGGCAGTGAAAACCTTTGTATTCAACGATAAAAATGCGCCCGATTCAAGCAGCCAAACCGGAACCGCCACCGTGTTTGGGTATTGCTACTCAACCAACCCGAATGCCCGTGCGTATATCCGGGAAAAGGACAAATGCACGGATAAATACTCAAACGGCCAGACCAGTGCCATTGAGGGGTGTCTTCAGTAAACCCTGCCTTATTGTCCTGGACGCGCCCAATGGTGCGTCAGACTGCGTGGCTGGCGTCGACGACATCCCCACACGCCGTCACTTTTCGGCGACGAGGCTGAGATTTTTACCCACGAACGAAGATGCGAGCACATCGATCGTTCTGCTCAGCGGAAAGACAAAGCGATCATAGGCTTTAAGCGCGCTGCGATTGATATCGCCGGAATCATTGCCTTGCCACTTGTAAACCAGGCTGGCGAGAAATCCCAGTGAATCGGCATAGCGCGAGTCGACGATCCGGAATCCGGCCTCCTTGACCTTGTCCGTCAGTTCGGCGCGACCATACCGCCGGCAATGGCCCACTTTTTTATCCATTGCGGAGTAGAGCAATTGAAAGGCCGGCACATAGATGAACAGCTTTCCGCCGGGTTTGAGTTTCGCATGCAGCGTGCGGAGAATCGCGCGATCGTCTTCGATGTGTTCGAGCACATTCACGGTATAGATCGCATCGGCCCAGCCGTCCTCCACCTCCGAGATGTCAGACACACAAGGAACCCCCTTGTCCAGCAAGCGCTGACGCTGGCCACCATCCGGCTCCACCCCCATGACATCCAGCCCGGTCGCGCTGAGCGGCTGCGCAAACGTACCGATGCCTGCGCCGAAGTCGACGACACGCACCGCCCCGGCGATCTGTTTCTTGACCAGAGACGCCAGATAAGCATTGTAATTTTCCGCCTCGGCCATGACTTCCAGGTTTTCAGTCCCTGAATACGAGAATTCGTCAGTCTTTTTCATGTTGAGCAAACACGTATTTCCTGGAAAGAGTGAAATTCACGAGCAGCCCGAAAATCGCGGCGATGAACAATGGCACGACCGGGATCGAACGCAACCATGAAAAGGTCGACACCAGCACCATGAACACCCCGAGATTTGTGACAGCCCCAAGCGACTGCACAAGGAAATAGCGGAAACTCTCGCGATGCGGATTGTTCTTCGACTGGAAAGTCAGCGTCCGATTCAACCACCACGTCGTCATCACGGCAATCGGAAATGAAATCGCGCGCCCTTTTATTGCCCCGACAGCAGGCACGGTCGCAAAATAGGTCAGCAAGACCGCTTCGATCGCAAACCCCACACCACCCACGATTGAAAACCTGACGAAGCGGTGCTGCCGCAAACCGGCCGCCAGCTTCAGTCGGAGTGCTTTCAGCATGGCGTTAATATCGGCCCCCGACATTCGTCGCATATCGTGCGTCAGGTTTCCGCGAAGGAGAAGGCAATCCGACCTTCCAGAAAATCGCCAGAAAAATCAGGAAGAACAGCAAGGCCATGGCGACATTTCTCACAGGAGATGGCAACGAGTCATGCATCTCACCAACCTGTGGCGGCAAACTGACTGTCGTGCTGCCGGTTTGATCCGCAGACGTATCCAGCCAGCGATAAAATCCCGTTTCCTCAACAGCCACCGCTCCCATACCAGGGCCGGTCGCCAATACAACATCGACATCCTGCTTCAGCGTTTCCAGTTCAACGACCAACGGCCTGTAAGGCTGGATGGAGCGATATCCCGCACCCTCGCGGACCCATGCCATCGGCTCGACCTGGCCCTCGAAATTCAAGCCCATCCACTTTGGTGTCGCCGCATTGTGGACGCCGGTGACCCTCACCGGCTTGAGATCGAGCGGTGTCACCGTGACGATGCGTCGCTCGGTCGGCAGATGGTATGGGAAGGCCACCAAAGCCACGGCCAGCGCGGCAATCGTCAAGGAGGGGATGCGAAGCGCCCTGTCCGGCATCTCGCTCTGCTGCGCGGAACGACGGCGCAAGCCCGCCGAAGCTGAAGCCAGCGCCACCACGAGACCGATATAGGCGGCAAAACCGCACCAGTAAAAGTAGCGGTACTCCGCCGAGATGTTGAATACAAAATAAGTCAGCAGGTAGATGAGGCCGGAAGTCAGGATGGCGAGCGCGAAACGCCCTTCCTCGGATGCGACGGCACGCGTCCTGAAAAGCAGGACGATACCCAGGGCGGAGAGCGACGCATAAACCCAGGGCCGGCCAGCCTGATCGTTGAATTTGGAACGAATATAACGCTGGGCAAGTTCGGTTGAAGGACGCGGCGGATTGTCCGCCACTCCCCAATTCCAGCGATTCGGGGTGTTGTAAAGCATGGCGCGGGAATTCGGCTCGAACATGCTTCTTTTGAACGTCGCGGCAAGCACGCTGAAGTAGCCCACCGGATGGCTCAGCACTTCACGCAGCCAGGTCCGCGTCAGTTCTGGATTTCCCCACAACTTCTGCCAATTCAATTCATCGACGATGAAGCGGCAACGGCCTACCCATGCGGTATCCCATTGCACTGGGGAATAGCAGGCATTGACGATGTCACGTGACTGCTGTTCAGTCCATTTACCAGGGAACAGGTTACGACGCTCGTAATATGAAAGAGCAAGCAGATTGTAGACCTTGATACTCTCGCTAGGAGCGCCTTCGGTTACTTTGAGTACTGCATTTTGTGCCTTGTACAGCACCGGCATGGCCACGATCAGTACTACGCACAGCAAGAGGTTCCGACGCAAGCCGAGCCGCGCATTGGCATAAAGCAGCAGTGGCACCAAGCAAAAAATCGCATTCAGTCGGGTCAGAAAGGCAGCGACGATGAACAGGTTGGCCAGGATCCACATCGCAAGACGCATACGTGCCGAGATATTTTCCCGCCGTGAAATATAGGCCGCGCAGGCTGTCGCCATCAGCCACGCGACGAGCATGGCATCGACATGCACGTTTCCGAGGTAATTGAACAGCCCAGGAAACAAGGGAACCGCGGCGAGGAGGATGGACCAGGCGCCGATACGGTGCCGCATAGCCAACGCCAGGATAGCTGCCGCCATCCAGATCAGCACATTATTGAACACCATGAAGCCAGCCGGACCGGGTAGCAGCTTGTGCAGCATCGACCACAACAGAATCACTGTCGGCGAGTGCCAGTCGTCAATCTGGCCGGAAAACGTCTGCTTCAGTTGATGCAACGAGTCACCATTAAGGTAGCCCGGGTAGCTCGAATGCAGCACGAAGGCAAACCCGAACAGGGCAATCGCAACACTCGCAAAGCCCGAGAAAAATCTATAAGCACCCCGATTCACCTCGATTCTTCCTCACCGGACAAACAAGAGGGAGACCCGATCGCCAGATAGCGTAATTGCTTGGCCTCACGGCGGCCTATGGTGACCGTTTCGAGAATCACGCCCGTTACAAAACCGATCGCGCTGAGCATAACGAGGCCTGTACTGAGAATGGCCGTCGGGAAACGCGGCACCAGCCCGCTTTCCATGTAGGTTACGAACAACGGCAGGCTGAGCAACAGCGCGACCGCAGCGAGCAGACCGGACAAGGCGCCGTAAAACTGCAACGGCCGCTCGATGGCAAAGAGTTTGATGATGGTGGACAGAATGCGTATCCCATCGGAATAAGTACTGAGCTTGCTCGTCGAACCCTCCGGACGGGCGCCATAGGGCGTGGCCAACTCAGCATAGGGCATACGCAATTCCAGAGCGTGGATGGTCAGCTCGGTTTCGATCTCGAATCCCCGTGACATTGCCGGAAACGATTTGGCGAAGCGCCGCGAAAATACCCGGTAGCCGGAAAGCATGTCGGTGAAGCTGCCGCCGAAAATACGCGTCATCGCCCCGGTCAGCCAGCGGTTCCCGAACTGGTGGCCGCGACGGTAAGCCTCTTCGTGCTCATGCACGCGCGTGCCGACGACCATGTCGAGATTCTCCTCGACCAGCGTATCGACCAGGCTTCGGGCACTCTTCGCATGGTAAGTCGCGTCGCCATCGACCAGGACATAGATATCGGCATCGATATCCGCGAACATGCGCCGGACCACGTTGCCTTTGCCGGGACGGGACACATGACGAACGATGGCTCCGGCGGCAAGGGCATTGGCGCGCGTGGCATCGGTCGAGTTGTTGTCGAAGACATATATCCGTGCATCGGGTAACGCTTCCCGAAAACCGTGCACGACCTGGGCGACAGCGACTTCCTCGTTGTAACAGGGGATAAGCACCGCAATGCGCGCGCGATCGATATGTGGCATGGAAATTATTTTAGCTATGTCACCGTTGATTGTTGAAGCCATGTCTTGCCCCCCTCTGATGAAGCCCCGACCCTTCGGTGCGTCAATCGGTGCACAGAGCGCACCCTGCGGCACTGGCCAATACCAATAAACAACGATGAAAGAGCCTTTATTTTTTGTCGACCTACGCGAAGCACGGATAAACTTTTCCCATTTGCCTTCAGCGCTTGCGCAGCCGTGCGCCAAGCCGCAGGCCAACCAACACCAGGCGCTCGCGTTCATACAGCCAATGCCACACCCGCCGTGCTTCGTAGCGTAGCAAATTCCGCAGACCGGGGGCGAACCCGAATCCAGGTGCCTTCGCGGCCAGGCGGAAAGGCATGCTCATGACCCAGAGCCGCCCGGCGGACAGGACCAAACCAATACGTGCTTCTTGCATCGTCATTTTCTCGTTTTCAGTAAATAGGCCCAGCGAAACAGCACGTCGGCAGCCACGTGACGAAAGTGGCAAACGCAGCGAATTTCCAGGTTTGGGGTTGAAGTTTTTGGTAACGCCGGCGAGGCCGAAATAGCTCCGAATAGTCGATCGAAGCGGCAGCGATGTCCAGCGCGTGGTCATGGCCGCACAGAACATTCGGCCCGCTCAACCAGAAAGTCAACGTCATACCCCAGCACAGCGCACAATTGACGCAAACGCCCCCCGATCTTGCCCGCTTGCATCATTTCAATCTCACGCTGGTCCAGAGCACCGATCCATTTTTCATCCGACCAACCTCCAAAAACCCGCTCAGCATACCCCTGCGCTACAGACGCATCCTCGGGCCGCTCAAACTCCGCACGGCGCGCGAATTCCGGGTACCACATGTACGCACCCGCATTGCCGTTCAGCGCATGCATGGGGTTTTTCCAAAAGCGTAGCATCGCCGGATCCCAAGGCAGCCCGACATGTTCCGTCAAACCGGCGAGAACACGTTCCGGATCCGCCGCAAAATCCTCATAACGGATGAGGTAATGACCAGCCCGATGCGCCTTGACCCATTTCAGAGCGCTCGCATAGCAGTGCGCCCACTCAGCCGCCGATGTGCCTGGTGCCGCCGCCACGCGGCGGCGATTGCTGACGTGATAGGCAAAAGGGTTCCGCGAAATAATCACCACTACGGTCTTGGCCAAGGTTGAGGCCTCCCAGGACACATCCAGCCATTCAGGGAATTTGGAACTGTCCACTACCACGGGTCGACCTACAGCCCGGCGAAAAAGAGCGCGCGCACGCCTCGGCCCTGCCAGCCGCATGCTCTCGATGAAATCAGGTGTCCAGACCTTGCATGGCTGCCTCCTGGCTGCGCACAGAGGACAGAATGGATTCTGCACGCCCAATTCGAATTGTGGGAAGCAGGCCGACAGTTCTCCTGCATTGGCAATCAGGCGATGCCCATTCAAGGCATTAGCCAGCAAAGTCGATCCCGAGTAGGGCGAGCCAATGATCAGCAAATCCAACAATCCGGTCATACCCAACCCCCATCCCGCAGGCAGGCAAGGGGCATGATCCAGAATTGCGCGGAAGGCTGCACGCGTCCGATGTGTGCTTTCTCCATCAGCGCCTTCTCTGGTTCGCCAGACAAACCAGGCGGAACAGCCAGGCCGGCAGCGTCGAGGAAAAGTGGACAAAAGCGGCATATTTCCAGGGCAGATGCCTGAGCTTGCGGTATAGCCTGCGGGGTCTCAGCCAGTCGAAATAGCCGACTGGCGTGGCAGCCATGTCCAGAGTGTGGTCATGGCCGAAGTCTTCGGTATGGACAAGGTGGCTGATTTCGGCAACCTCCTCGCGCGTCGGGTAAACCACGGCGCGCTCCAGCAAGGCGAGGACATAAGGTTTGATGTCGTCGAGGGTATAACCGGTCAGCCTCCAGGCGGCATGAAAGTGCGTCAAGTGGTCGAGCACGCCGGCCTGAAAACGCGCGATGAGGGAATTGCAGGCAATTTCGCCCTGGCGGTCCGATGCCGCGTCGTCTTTCAGCACGGGGACGACACGCCCGCCCGCATCGATATACCCCAGCGTGGTGCCTTCGCCGGAACGGGCGCCCTGTTCGAAAATTTCCTCGAAATCCATGGGTGCGCGTTCATAAGGATCACCGCGGCGCACATCCTGGATAAGGCCTTCGATGCTGTCACCCATGCCAAAATCACCGTGCATGGCGGCGACGAAAGCGAAATACCAGCCATGCACATCGGGGTAATCCGGGCGGCTTCCAAAGCTGTCGCGCAGAAATTTCTGGATGGTGCCGTTCCAGCCGATATCCACCAGCGCGACGCGCTCGCAGGCAAAAAAACCATGCTGTTCGAAGTAACGCCGCAACCGGTCACGTGCGGCCTCGCCGATGGGACGGATACGCGACTGCACGCGTTCGTCGGCGAGGAAAGCGAGCAGACGGGTATCGTGCCAGTCATGCATGGGCTCGGTTAGATCGGTAAAACCGTGTTCGCACGCCAGCTCGGCAAAATCTTCCGCGGGCAGACCGAAGGTTTTCAGCACCGAGAACAGCCCTTGCTGCTTGGGGTTGTAGAACGCCACCACGGCTTGTTCCGGGCTGAGGCCTTCTGCCACCGAGGCCGTCGCGACGACACGACGCGAGGCGTAAACATAAACCGGCTCCGGCCAATTCTCGACGTCAGGCTGCAACACGCGCCAGCGCGCATACATCTTTTCAAACAGGTAGCCGTCGCGCGCGAGGAAAAACAGTTTGTCCGGCTTGACTGCCCCGATCTTTTCCACCAGGCCGAGCAAAAAGGCGCTGAAAGCGGGGCCCAGGACATGGGCACCGTAGTGATGGAAGAAGTCCTCACAGGCGCTCTGGCAGGCGGCGTCGTGTCGCATGCGGAAGTCGACAATCTCGAAGAATCGCCGGCCGCGCCAGACTCCGCCGAGCGCCGCCATCTCGGCAGACAGGGTTTGCCGACGGCGACGCAGGCGCTCCGCCCGTTCGTCGAGATAGATGCCGCGTATGCCGAGTTGCATGGGGGCGCGCATGTCGGGAACCAGGTTGTCGCCGACATGAACGACTTGAGCGGGCGTCAGCCCTTCCAGCGTTTGTCCTTCCAGCTCCAGCATCCTGGCATGCAAACGACCGGAATATTTGCCCAACCCAAACTCGGACGAGACATACAGGCGGTCCAGCAACCCGTCCAATCCGCAATCCGCCAGCAAGGCGGCAAGGTAGTCGTGGCTCAGATACATGTCGGAGACGGCAATCACACGCACACCGCGCGCCTGCAGCCATTCCAGCAAAGCCAGCGCACCCGGCTTGGCGGTGAGCGCCAGAGATTCCAGTTCGCGCTCGGTGCGATGGACAAAGCCGACTAGCGCAGGGTCGGGATGGCCGGCCAGGCGCGTAACCCAGCCTTCTACCAGCGGATCGAAATGGCATTCGTGATCCAGGCCATCGCTCAGGGCGGCGCGGCGCAATTCCCACTCAACGGCACGGCGCGCTTCGAACGCGGCATCCGGCGTAATGCCGCCGATTTTCTCCGCCAGCAGTGCGGCAACCCGGCGCTGGATATCGTCTGGCGGCTCGATGCAGCGGGCAAGCAGGGTGTCGAAGACATCGAAGGACACGCAACGAATAGCGCCCAGGCGGGTTTCCAGCCAAGCTTGCAAGGCCGCGAAATCCTTGACTCGCATCGGTTTTTTCATTTCGGCTGGCGTGTGCTCATTGCCAACGCGCAAGCCGGCCACGCAACCAGCGTACCGGTGCGGTCAGCTTTCTACCCAGGCGATAACTCGTGCTGGCCTCCAGCAAGGCGTTCTCTTCCCGGCAAAGCGCCAGAGCCGCCTGATCCGCCGCAATGCGGGCATCGCGCTCCAATACCCAGCGGTCGCGATCCGCGATCCATTCCACCTGTCGGGCGATGAGCTGCTCACGCTCGGCAATCCAGCCATCGCGCTCCGCGATCCAGCGGTCGCGATCCGCGATCCATTCCACCTGCCTGGCGATGAGCGGAAACAGTTCTGCCTCCTTCGCCGCCAGCGCCTCATGCCGTAGCGTCGCCCAGATTTCGCCCTGGTATTGCTCGATGCGCGCCCACTGCGCGGTCAGATGTTCCAGTCGCATACGTTCCAGCGCATTCGCGCCCAGCAATTGCGGGACAAGGGCGCGCAACATGGCCGCACATTCCAGATTGGCGGCCAGCGGCCGTTCGCTGATGGTATTGCTTTCATGCAGACGGTAATGCAGAAGCGGCGCGTCGAGCCAGGCCAAACGCCTATCCTCGATCAGGCCGCGCAACAGCCATTCATAGTCGAGCACATAGCGGAGATCCCGGAAATCGCCCACCGCCTCCAGCCAGGAACGACGAAAGACGCAATTGGAAGTCGTCATGAAGAGATTGCCATGCAGCATGGTGGCATGCCAGTCGCCGGTCTCTGTCCAGACCCGCTTGAGATCGGAAAAAGCCCGAACCCACCAATGCTCGACCACCGGCTCGCCAGCGGCGTCGATCAGGACGATGTTGCTGCCCACCAGATCGGCACCCGTGTCGTGCAAGGTTTCCAGACAGGCTGCGATACGGGCAGGCGCGAAAACATCATCCGAATTGATGATCGCGACAAACTCCCCACGTGCCATACCAAGGGCTTCATTGAGCGTGGCATGCGCGCCCTGATTGGAATCATGCCGATAGAGGCGCAAACGCTCATCCTCGAACGACTGCAATACCTCCCACGTGCCATCTTGCGAAGCATCGTCAATAACGATCAGTTCCCACTCCGGATAAGTCTGGCTCAGCACGCTTTCAACCGCAGCCGCCACGTAACGCTCATGGTTGTAGGCGGGCATCAGCACGCTAACGAGGGACCGGGACATCATGCCGCTTCTGCCGCTCTGCCACGCCGCAGAGTGGTCTTAACGAGATACCGCACCAGCAGAATGTTGCCGCCCAACAAGAGCAGACATCCCGTCAGGATGGACAGCGCCAGCATTTTCACCGATATCCTCACCTCCCTATCGGTCAGGCTTTCCGCGCTGATTTGGGCGCCATTCAAGTACACATCGCCATTCAGGTAGATCCCGCCCTGGTTGTCGATCGCCATCAACTCGCGCATGTTGTCGTTCGACACCACCCTATAACCGCCATTGCCCAGCCGCATGGACAGCCACTGGCGCGGATCGGCGAAGCCGGGCGAGCGCAGGCCGCCGTACACCTCTCCGGAACGACCACTGTTAAGCAGTATTCCGCTACCCGGTCCCTCAGTGCGGTAATCCATAGCGCCGCCGGAAAACAACGGCCTGCGCATATCGAGCCCGATGTGAGCCTTCTCGAAATCCATCACGATGAAACGGCCGTAACTGGGCTGGATGCTGTTCTGTGCATATAAAATGGACTCGAACTGTCCGCGCCTGAACTGTGGCTCGCGGTCGAAATTCTCCGCAATGACGGAGATGGCCTGGCCGTTTGGATTGCCAAAACCCACGATCTGCACCCCATGCTTGGCCTTGTTCGGATACACCCCTGGTTTGCCGGCGTTGAGCACATCGACTTCCAGCCCAGTCAACTGTGCATCAAAATCCAGGCCGCAGCCGCGATCCAGGTTCTTGGGCAGATATTTTCCGATCAGATCGCCTTGGTCGCATGTCGATCGCGCGGAAAAGAACCCGCCCCAGACATTCGCACCGTCGACTGCAGCAACGCTGTCGCCCCAGACTGGGATACCGTTCGCCCCGGCGGTCGCATTGATCACCTCGCTGAGAAGGCTTTGATGATGATTATGCGACTCGTGATAGTTTTCCGGGGTCTGCTTGTCAATATCGAAACGTTGCGTCGGCTGGCCGTTCCACAAATACCAGCGATCCGAAGGCAGCAGCACGTCCGATAGGATCAGATTGCCCCGCAATGGCGTCTTCATATTCTGATATTGGTACGACAACCCGTCGCTGCGCGGCGACTTGCCACGAAAGACAGTCGTCTCCCCATTGGCCGTACGAACCTCGCGCCCCGCAAAGGGATCGGCCCCGTCCTTGCCCATAGACCAGGCACATGAAATCGAAAACGACATACCGACGGCGGCAAGGATTTTTCTCATATCGTTTTTCTCTAGGCTATATCACTGTTGGTTGTTGAAGTCATGCCTTGCCCCCTACCCTGCGGTATCCCGCAGGCGGCCCCGTGGGAGCGGCTTCAGCCGCGATGCGCCGCAAGGCACAGAGAGCAAATGCTCGCCAGGGTCTTGCCGCACCATCGTTGCGGGCTACCGCCCGCATCGCGGCTAAAGCCGCTCCCACGAAACTGACCAATGCCAACAAATAACGGTAAAAAAGCTTACAGGTTTCAAGTTTCAAGTTCGCTATGTCACTGTTGGTTGTTGAAGTCATGCCTTGCCCCCTCCGATGAAGCTCCAACCCTGCGGCATCTCGCAGGCGACCCCGTGGGAGCGGCTTTAGCCGCGATGCGCCGCCAGGCGCAAAGAGTAAATACTCGACCGGATCTTGCCGCACCACCTTTGCGGGCTACCGCCCGCATCGCGGCTAAAGCCGCTCCCACGAAACTGGCCAATGCCAACAAACAACGGTAAAAAAGCTTACAGGTTTCAAGTTTCAAGTTCGCTATGTCACTGTTGGCTGTTGATTTATGCCTTGCCCCTCCGATGAAGCTCCAACCCTGCGGCATCTCGCAGGCGGCCCCGTGGGAGCGGCTTCAGCCGCGATGCGCCGCAAGGCACAGAGAGCAAATGCTCGCCAGGATCTTGCCGCACCACCTTTGCGGGCTACCGCCCGCATCGCGGCTAAAGCCGCTCCCACGAAACTGGCCAATGCCAACAAACAACGGTAAAAAAGCTTACAGGTTTCAAGTTGCAAGTTCGCTATGTCACTGTTGGTTGTTGAAGTCATGCCTTGCCCCCTCCGATGAAGCCCCTACCCTGCGGTATCCCGCAGGCGGCCCCGTGGGAGCGGCTTCAGCCGCGATGCGCCGCCAGGCGCAAAGAGCAAATACTCGACCGGGTCTTGCCGCACCACCTTTGCGGGCTACCGCCCGCATCGCGGCTAAAACCGCTCCCACGAAACTGGCCAATGCCAACAAACAACGGTAAAAAAGCTTACAGGTTTCAAGTTGCAAGTTCGCTATGTCACTGTTGGCTGTTGATTTACGTCTTGCCCCCTCCGATGAAGCCCCTACCCTGCGGCATCTCGCAGGCGGCCCCGTGGGAGCGGCTTTAGCCGCGATGCGCCGCCAGGCGCAAAGAGTAAATACTCGACCGGATCTTGCCGCACCACCTTTGCGGGCTACCGCCCGCATCGCGGCTAAAGCCGCTCCCACGGGGCTGGCCAACACCGACAAAAACGATGAAAGAGCCTTCTCTAAAGGGGGGGCGGTGGCGGCGCAGTGCTGGATGATACGGTATTCCAATTCGCAATAGAAACGGCAGCAACCAATAGATATCGATAGCGGTCGCTATCCACACCAACAATAACGGTGCGTATAACACACCCTGCGAATACAGCCGCTTCCAACGAGAAATGGAATAAGCGGCATGCCGGCGACACAAACGGGCGGCCGCCGGCAATGCCGAAATCAAGTAGCCGCGCTTTTGTCGTGGGAACGTCGATGGATATCCAGCCTGAACTCCAGGGGTTGCCCCACCTGCCAGTTCGGGCTGGCTTGGGAGAGGTTGGGATTGAAATAAGGATCACCGTGCGCAAAGATGCCCGGCCATTTGGAGACGAAACGAAGGCTGTCCTCAGGATGCGGGTCCTCGGCATAACGCCCGCGTGTATATGACTCGTGGTGCAGCAAGGCCGCGTGCGCGCAAAACAGGACGCGATAGCCCTTCTCGCCCACACGCAAACACAAATCGACATCGCCATAGCCAACGGCGATGGTCTCGTCGAACCCCCCTATCGCCTCAAATACCGAGCGACGGATCAGCAGACACGCGCCCGTCACTGCCGACACCTCGTGGTTGGTGATGAGCGAGCCGATATAGCCCAAATCGAGCGGATCGTCACTGGTCAGCCGGAAGCGGCCGAGATTTTCCGCCACGCCACAGCAGGCCACCACCACCCCGGCATGCTGGATGGTCTTGCGATCCGGGTAATACAGCTTGGCGCCGACGATGCCGACATCGGGTTTTTGGCCCAGTTCCAGCATGCGTTCCAGCCAACCCGGCGCGATGGCCTCGATATCGTTGTTGCAGAAAAGGTAGTGGGTATGGCTGCCATCCAGCTGCGCCACCGCCCAGTTGTTGAGCGCCGCGAAATTGAAGGGCCCGCTGTAGCGCAGCAATGTCACCCGCGAGCCGAGGCTATCGAAGTAGGCGCGCGAGGCCGGATCATCGGACTCATGGTCGATCAACACGATCTCATAGACGGCATCGCCGGCCGTGCGCTCGATGCTTTCGATGCAGGCCCGCACCAGGTCGCCATGGTTCTTCGTCGGGATGACGATGGCCACCTTCAAGCCCGGCGCCAGCGGATAGCGGACATCGAAATAGTTGAAGCTCGGCCCGTCATGCACCTCGCCGGCTTCGCCGCAGCGTTGCAAATGCCGCTGCAAGATCGCGCGCGAAGTCTCCATGACCTGCCCGATCATCCGGTGACCGGCCGAATTGCCGTGAATGCGCCAGCGATAGAGCATTTCCGGGATGTGCGCGATTGTCTTCGCCTGCTCGCTGGCACGCAGGATCAGGTCGTAGTCCTGGGAAATGCGCAGATTCTCGTCGAACCCCCCTATCCGCCTCAGCAAGCCGGGTTTGAAACCGACCAGGTGGACAATGTAGGGATGCGAACGCAGGTACTCGGGCGAAAAGGCGGGCCGGAAGATGAAATGCCGAACCGTCTCGCCATCCTCGGCGACCAGCACCTCGTCCGAATACAGCATGTCCGGATCGTCCGCCAGCACGGCCTCGGCCACCCGGAACAGCGCCTGTTCTTCCAGCATGTCGTCGTGATCCAGCAGCACGACGAAGTCGCCCGAGGCCAGCGCCAGCGCACGATTGCTGGCATGCGAGACCCCGCGATTGCCCATCCCGAAAGACAGCCTGACGCGCGCATCGCGCGCCGCGTATTCCTCCAGGACAGCACGTACCTGCGGCGAATCCGATCCATCGTCGGCGATGCACAACTCCCAGTGCGGATACCACTGCCGCAAAACCGAATCGAGCATCTCCCGCAGCATGGGCACCACGGAGTTGTACGTCGGCACCAGCACGGAAATCAAGGGTGGCGCGGACATCGCATCGATGCGCGCATGGATCGCATCCCGCACCCCCTGGGTCATTGACTGGCGGTAATGCCGGAAGGCCGCCTGACGCCAATCGATCGGCGCCGGCACCGTGGCCAGGGGCGGCGAATCCGGCGGGGGCATAACGGCCACGCCTGAATCCGACGCAGAAGCCGGCGATTGCAACGGCACTTGAATGAACGCCCGCTTCATCCCTTCGATCCCGCCCTGTTTCCAGGCGCGATACACATCGGCCGCGACCGACGGCAAGGCGGTCGGCCGGCGCAGCAGGGGCATCAACAGCCCGGCCCTGCGCAGGCCGTTTCCCGCCCAGCGCACGGGGCGGGAAACGGCCCAGCTCGTTGACGCAAAAACCGCCGCGAGTTGCGCGTCTTGCGCCGCGATGACGCTGGCATGGGCGCACGTCTCCTGCTCCAGCCGCCGGATGGCCTGCCCGCGTTCCAGCAGCGCATCCTGCAGGCCGGCGATTCGGCGATTCCGTTCGCGCAGGCGCTCCGCTTTCATGTCCAGGCTCAGACGCAGGCTGTTGATCTCCTTCCACTGGCGGGAAAGCGCCAGGGTTTGCGTCATCGCCTGTTCCAGGTCCGGGTCTCGCGTGCCTTGCGGCCGCGCCTGCGCGCACTCGCCCGCAGCGTTGACACCGGACAACAGGCGGCGATAGTCGGCCACCATGTCTGCCGCCGTTCGCGCCGGCAAAGTCGGCAATCTGGCCCGGATGGCCCGCAGTGCGTCCCGGTCCGCGTGGACTTCGCGCAGACACGCCAGCATCGCCTCCACGTCGGGCTCGAACAGATAGCCAGTCTCGCCGGCGAGAATTCGCTCGGCGAATCCACCGAGACGCGTTGCCGCAGGCGGGATGCCCAACAGGAATAGCTCGCTCAGGGTGTAGCTGAACGTCTCCGGGACGATGCTCAGCAACAGGCCGACGTCGGGCTGGATGGACGCCACGATGGCCGGGAGGTCCTCGCTGGCATATTGCTCGACGACATGCACGCCAGGAATATCCCGGAACAGTTCGCCGGCTTCCTTCGCCCCCACCAGGTGGATCTCGGCGAATTCCAGCAGTTGTGGCAACCCCTCGGACAACAGGCGCATGCCCTTGCTGACCGACAGCATGCCGAGGACCACGATCCTGAGTTTTCCGCCCGGCGCGGGGCCGTGATCGGCCATCGGCGACAACCCCGCAGGATAGCCGTGCGGAATCGTCACGAAGGCCGCCTTTCCGAGGCGCGGCGCCAGTCGTTCGAGGTGCTCGCGCGCCGAGCGGCTGGGCACGACCAGGGCGATGGCGTTGCTTTCCACCAGTTCGAGGTAGCGTTCGCGCACGCGGATGCGCTCGGCGACGGGAAAGACCCGGTGCGGCGGATTGAAGTCCGGGTTGTTCGCCGCGCACTCGGCCAATCGGTTGCTGTCGCAATGCTGGCAGACGCCCCCGAAATAGATCTGGATCGCCGGGCAGAACGGATAATAGTCATGGTTGACGATCACCGTGGGCAGGCCGGTATCGAGGCTATCCAGGGCATGGCCGATCAGCGAGGAGACCAGCACCGCGCCGACCCCGTAGTCCCGCACGATTGCCTCGATCACGCGCCGATACTCGGGATGCGTCTCTGCCGTCGCCTGGATCGGCGTCGAGAACCGCCAGAAAGCCAGCGGCTCCATGGTCTTGCCGGCGTGCAACACCAGGCCCTCGCCCATGGCATGGCTGCTGGAATACGGCATCAGGATCAGATTGACGCCCGCCTCGTCGGCCTGGCAATAATCCCGCACCCAGCGCGCGAGTCCGCCACCGAGATCGTGAACCACATGCAGCCGGGCAGGGGCGCTTGCGCGACCCGCCTCGCCGGGGGCATCGTCAGGTAACGGACCGAGGCCCATGCGCATCCTGGCCCGCGCGATATCGATCGCCTGGCGATACTTCGCCGGCGCATCCGCGGCGACGAAATGCCCGACCAGCGCGTCGTAGTCCGGATGCAAACCACGCAACACCTCGGCGGCGTTCGCCATCAGGCGCTCGCGTTCGGCCTGGAAACTGACGCCGCCGGCGTGAAACACGAAGGTATCGGCGCATAGCACATTGCGCCAACCGGCCTTGACCGCGCGCCGGCTGAAATCGTTCTCTTCGCCGTAACCGCGAGCAAAATGCTCGGCATCGAACGCCCCGACCTGATCCAGGCAGGCCCGCCTGATATACACGCAGAAACCAATCGCGCTCGGTATCTCCACGTGCTCGCCCGCATTGACCCGCGCGAACAACTGGTCCAGTTCGGCCAGGCCGATCCCCGCCGGCATTGCGTTGTCCGCGCAAAAAACCGGATAGCTGCAAATCGTCGCGTTATTCGAAAACGGTGTCGCCGTGCCAATGTCCGCCTGGCTGTGTGCACAGCGTCGCAGCCGATCCAGCCAGTCATTGGCCACCTCGGTGTCGCTGTTCAGCAGCACCACGTCACGCTCGGGGTGCAGGGACATGCCCCGGTTCACCGAGTCGACAAAGCCGAGATTCCGCGCATTGGCCAACACCGTCACGCCCGGCCGATTCCCCAACGAAGCGCAGAACGATGCCAATTCGGATTCCGGGCTGGCATCGTCGATCAACACCAGTTCGAAGGGGGTCGCGCAATGCGCCCTCAGGACCGATTCGATGCAACGTCGGGTTTCCTCGAATCCCCTGTATACGGGAACGATCACGTCCACCACCCGAGCCG
The DNA here is from genome assembly GCA_035530575.1 of Thiobacillus sp. GTDB lineage: Bacteria > Pseudomonadota > Gammaproteobacteria > Burkholderiales > Thiobacillaceae > Thiobacillus. The sequence goes on from DATKUP010000028.1 coordinate 170,688, forward strand.
GGTCCGGGAGGACACGGTCATCGCGGCCGGACATGGTTCCTCCCCCGACGGAAACGCATTCCCGGCACTTCGACCAGAACATAGGAAAGCGTTGAAATTACGAATATCAGTGGCGCGCTGACCAGCAGCAACGTCAGGAAACGCATGCTACCCAGAGCCTGGAACCATTCCGTCGCGACAATCCAGTTGAGCACCGGGAAATGCCAGATGTAGTAGCTGTAGCTGACCAGGCCGGCATACACCATGAAACGGTTGGCGAACAGTCGATTCATCATGCGCCCGCCCCCCACGCCGGCGAGAATGATCGCGGCGACGCCCAATACCAGCGCCGGCGTCCACAGATAGAAAATTGGATTGTCCGCCCAGTATTCGTGGCGTTTTCCAGGCAACCAGTAGGTCGCGGCGAGCACCAGGGCCAGACCGGGCAGACCGAGCCGGCCCAGATTCAGACGCGGCAGCACCCAGCCAGGCAAGCGCAACCGGTTCACATACAGATACGCTGCCAACATGCCCAGACCGAAGGCATCCATCGAACCCGGCAACTGATAGGTGGCCACGACGCGCTGCGGGATCGAGGCATCGGGCATGCGGGTGACCACGCCATGCCGCCAGAGATACATGGCCGCCAGGCCGCCCACGAGCAACAGCCACCAACGTCCAGGCCGCAGCAACAGCGCCAGCAGCGGCAGCACCAGGTAGAAAGAGAATTCAATCGGCAACGTCCACCAGACGCCATTGACTGGCACGGTGCCGAGTGGCGGCGGCGTGAACAACATGAGCAAATGCCGGGTAAGGCTGCCCCAGTCATCGATCCCGGGCTGCCCGGGCACCCAGGCGGCGATCAACAGCAGGATCGCCAGCTGAGCGTAGTACGCCGGGAATACCCGCATCACCCGGCGCAGAAAATAACGGTCAAGCGCGGGACGCTGGCGCCGGCCGGACTGCCACTCCGCGAACGGGATCGCCAGCAAAAACCCCGAGAGCACGAAAAAGATCGTCACCCCGGCAAAACCGATGCTGGCCAATGGTGTGAAGTCCAGAGGCACGCCGGCCAGGACGACAGTGAAATCGGGATGCCCGGACAGGCTCCAGACATGGTACAGAAACACCCACAATGCGGCCCATCCACGAATTCCGGTCAGCACATCCAGATGGCTTTTGTCCGGCTGGAATGGCTCGACGAACCTGAAATGAAGCCAGTGCGCGAGGGGTTTCATCCCAGATTGTCCATTAGGCACACGATGATGGTGCGACCGGGAGCGGGAAGGTTCGTAGGGTGCGCTGTGCGCACCATGGCGCATGGATCGGTGCGCACGGCGCACCCTACGAGCCACAAATCGGCTAATGGACAATTAGGGTTCATCGCACCCTCGCCCACCAGGGGCCCGACGCACGGCAATCAGATGGGCGCATCGGACAACCCTGCCAGTTCGAGCAAACGCGAGAGGGAGCCGGAAGCCTGTCGCAAGATCCCAACGTCGACGCCATAAGCCGCCAGATGCCGGAGGACGATTTCGAACTCCGAAGGCTGCCCGAGACGGAAACGCAAGTAAGCTGAATCGTGGATCAGGTCCATCGGAACGAGATAGGCGAACAGGTAGAACGCCAGGCGCGCCACCCGCTCCGGCTCGTCGCCCGCCTCCGCGATGAAGCGGTGCGCGCAGTCGCCCAGCACCTCGACCGGCTTTCCCATCAGGATCGCTTCCAGCCCGACGCTGGAATTGATGGTCAGTATCCTTTCGCAGCGGCGGATGAATGCCACGCTGTCCGGCGAGTCGTCCACCGTGTACCAGTCCGGCTTGAGCGCGAACAGGCTGCCCGGATGCCCACGCACCAGCACACCGCCGTCGGGGCGGCGCAAATGGGCGTAAGCCAGCAGGGACTGATTATCGAAGCCATGACCGAAGGCCAGCAAATTGGAATCGTCCTCAACCTGGAGCGCCACGCCGAGATCGAATCGCGCCGCTGGCGTCTCGCCGTTCCCGGCCTGATAAAACCCGGCCTGATAAAAAAAGCGGCGCAGCGCCTCGATGTCAAACCCGGCCCCGTGCCGAAAACCGCTTTCCAGATAGCGCCGCTCGACCTCGGTATTGCCGTTTACGCCGCTGAAATCGAGATAGGCTGTGGGCCGGTATTGCGGCCAGCGCAGGGGGCCCAACTCCAGATGCACCACCGGGATGCCTTTTTCCTCTGCCGCCGCGCTCAGCGATGGGCAGTTGCACCAGGTCAGGATGGCCTCGATCCCTTCTGCGGATGGCTGCGACAGGATTTCCGCGAAGGCGGCATCGAGGCAGGGCACACGCTCGCTCAACAGCCGTCTGAAAGCAGCGATGGGGTTTCCGCCGCTGTCCGCCAGCAATGCCTCAAAAACCGTCCCGGTCAAAAAACCGTAATCATGACCATCCATGATCTCGCGGGTCGGCGCCTGATAGTGGAGCCGCTGCGCGCTGCCCGGTTGCATTTCCCAGCGGTTTTGCGCCTGCCAGTATTCCGGGTCCCGGGAGTAGTCCTCGCTCGCGACGAACAGCATGCGTTCGCCGAACGACGACAGCAGTCGGTAATACACCCACAGATAAGGCGCCCGGTAGCCGCGCAGCGGAAACGGCAGCAGGAATGCAGCGATCATTCCTCGGCAGCCCCCGGCTGGGAAATCCGGATCGGCGCATGCACCACCCCGACCTGATCGCGCGGTGACCAGAAGCGCAAATGGCTCACCGGGCGACGCTGATCCAGCTCTTCCCGATCCTCGCCGTTAAAACAGGCCAGACCGCAATGCACCAGATATTCCCCGGAGCTGAGGGGCAGCCGCACCCGGTATTCCACTTCATGCCTTCCGGGTTCCAGATTCAAAGACTGGTTGGCGTTGAGATTGTTATCGCCCCAGATATCGCCGCCCCGCACCCCGGAAATCGAGATGCCCAGGGCCACATTCGGGATGGTCTCCGCCGCCAGAAGACTGAACCGGAATACGACTTCCTCGTTCGGCTTGAGCAAGGGGTTTTTCTCCAGCGAGGCTCCGTCGCCCTTGTACAAGTCAATCCGTTCAATGATCGCACGGGCGCTGCCGAAACGTTTTTCTCCCAGCTCCCGATTCCATTCGCGTTCCTGGATCGCCTTGAGTTCGCTCACCGACATCCGGCGCGTATCGCGATCGGCGTCCGGAACCGGTTCCACCTGCTGGGTCTGCGCCTGGCTCATCATGCCCTTCTCGTAGGCCAGCACAGCGGCCAGCACATCGGGGGTGTCATGGATCACCCGGCCACCGTCCAGCACGATGCAGCGGTCGGCATATTCCAGAATGCTGCCAGTGGCATGCGTCACCATCAGGATGGTGACGCCCTTCTCCCGCAGTGCCTCCATGCGCTTGAAGCACTTGTACTGAAAGCCGATGTCGCCCACCGAAAGCGCCTCGTCGACGATGAGGATGTCCGGATCGACGCAGGCCTGCACGGCGAATGCCAGGCGCACATACATGCCGCTGGAGTAGGTCTTGACCGGGCGGTCGATGAACGCGCCGATATCCGCAAAAGCCGCGATTTCATCGAAACGTCGTGCCACCTCTTCGTGAGGCAGGCCCAGGATCGAACCATTCATGAACACGTTTTCGCGGCCGGTGAATTCCGGGTTGAAACCCGCGCCCAGTTCCAGCAGCGCAGCGATGCGGCCGCGCGTTTCCACCGCCCCGGCGCTGGGGTTAAGCGTGCCGCTGATGATCTGCAGCAGCGTGGATTTGCCCGCACCGTTGCGGCCGATGATTCCGACCGTTTCCCCGCGCCGGATGTCGAAGCTCACTTCGTTCAGCGCCCGGAATTCCCGGTGATAGCGCCGGGGGGCCCGCCCAAACAGGCGATGCAGCCTGGGCATCACCATCTGCTTGAGGCGATCGCGCGGCGTGTCGTAAATGGGGAAGTATTTGGATACCCCCTTTATCCGGATTGCATACCCGGAAGCGCGCCCAGCCTCGATCTCGCCGCTTGGGGCATTCGTGTCCAGGGATGGATTCATTGCATCATGCATGGCCGGTCCGCACAGTAGCACGAACGCCCGACACGGTAGCGGGAAAATGCCGGTCGCGCAGGGCATTGAAGCGCTTCTCGTACGCTTCATACACCCCGTGTGAAATCGTCAGGGTCAGCACCATGAAAGCCAGCCACATCCCCAATGCCCCTAACCTGGAACCCTCACAGCAACCGAACAGATGAATCAATATCAGCATCACGGGGATGTTGACCAGATACACGGAATATGAAATCCGGGCCAAAAACCCGCTCGCCGTTGCCAGCCAGCCAGGCAAGCGGCGCTCGATTCCGATCAGCAGCAGACCCGCGCAACCGACGGGCACAAGGCTCAGATAAAGCGTCTTGGCGAAGAACGATTCGTTCAGCTCCGCATCCGTGGCCGAGACGTAATATATTACGCAGGCCACGAAAATCATCGTCATCCCGGTCGCCAGTCCGGGGTTTCTCAGCCAGCGGGGATGCCGGTCAACCATCCAGGCCAGCAGCACGCCGAACATCAGGGTATCGAAACGCAGAAAAACGACTTTCCTCAGCCCCGTGTCCCACATCTCGATCGAGTTCGCGACCAACAGGCGCGCCACCAGGGACACCACGATCACCGTCACGGCCACAACCAGGATCGAGCGGGCAGGCCGCAGACCCAGCACCCGGCCCAGCAGCAGAAACAGGAGCGGAAACAGCAGATAGAACACCTCTTCCAGCGCCAGGCTCCAGGCTTCGGAGAAGAAAAGCGGATGGGGACCGAACAGGTTCTGAATAAAAAACAGATATTTCCAGACCACTTTCAATTCAGCGGAATAAACCCCAAACAAGACCAGCAGCACATTGACCAGCAAAAACAGATAGTAATTGGGCAGCGTGCGGAACCAGCGACGGGCATAAAACCCGCTCAACCAGTGCGTACCGCCCCCCCTGGAAAGACGGATGAGGATGCCCCCGATCAGAAACCCACTCAATGCGAAGAACAGTTCCACCCCCATGAAACCGCCAAAACGCAGATATTCCGCCCACGGCATGGCCGCCCGCAGAAAAAAACGGCCATGGCTCAGCAGCACGAGCAGGATCGCCAGCGCCCGGCAAAGATCAAGCCAGTCGTTCCTGCGCGCGACCGTCATTTACGTCTCGGCACAATGGCGCCCTGCCTGCGGATCGATACGCACAGGAATGCGGTTTTCCCCATGGCCGTCATCACATCGAGACGAATTTCGACCTGCTCATCCAAATGAACAGGGCATGGATACCTTGGCAATAATGATCCATATCGTTAAACGCGATGTGATTGGCCGGAAAGGCTCAGTCTCGCATAGACGGGGCCGACACGCCACGATACGCCGCCAGCGGATATTCGTCGTTGCGAGGCGCACAGCGACGTGGCGTACGACTCCACATGGGCTTCAGCCCATAGTGGATCGGTGTCCTTTAGGGCAATCCAGAAAGCCTGATTAATCGATACGCTGGATTGCCACGCTGCACTCGCAACGACAGAAAGTGTGAATGATTCCGTGCTTCGCGGGTAAACCCGCTCCCACAAATGCCAGTCCGCCTCGCAACGGCAGAAAGCGTGAATGATTCCGTGCTTCCCTACGGCGTTCTCAGCGCTTCCAGCGTCGCATCGTCAAGCACGATCGGCTTGTCGCCCTGGAAAGCCTTGCTCCATTCCACACGTTTTCCGCCCAGAAACTCATTGCGCAGTGCCGACACGATGGGTTCTTTTACTTCTTCGAAGGTTTGCTGCCTGGCTTCGCGCTTCTCCAGCAATTTAATGATGTGATAGCCAAATCTGGTGCGCACCAGGCCGCTCATCTCGCCCGGTTTCAAGGCATAGGCGGCGTCCTCGAATGGCGGCACCAGTTTGCCTTTTTCAGCCCATCCCGGCAATTCACCCTTGTTTCTGGAACTTCCAGGATCCTCGGAATGCGTCTTCGCCAACTCGCCGAAATCCGCTCCGTTTCGAAGCTCGGCCAACAGACTTTCTGCTTTGGCGCGTACCGCCTCATTGCTGGATTCCGGATCCTCGACATTGACCCGTAGCAAAATATGCGCGACGCGGATCGCTTCCGGGATGACATAAGACGCTTTGTTCACTTCGTAGCGCTCTTTGGCCAAGCCGTCCAGATCCGGAAGCGTCTGGGCCAGTTTTTTTGCCTCGGCATCGACGAAAGCGCGCACCACGACATTCCGGGTGGCTCTGGCGATGCCTGCTCGCACCTCGGGCAAATCGGCCGTGCCGGCGGCCAGAGCAGCTTTTTCCATCCGCCTGTCAATCAGCATATTGGAAATAAATCGGCTTAACTGCTCGCGGCTCATATTGGCACGTATATCCGGAGGCACACTCTTCAGTTCTTCACGGATTTCAGCAATGGGCGCTCCATCCAGGCCATCGGATATCTCGCCGGCATGCGAACCCGCAGCAAGGCTCAACAACGCCATGGCGCCCAGCATATTCCAGGGCTTTATCCAAACGGTTCGTGATTTCTTCATATCCTCTCCACACAACTTAAATAAAAAAATGTTTGCGTCCAGCGGGCTCGTCTGCAAAAGCCACGCTCCGTATTGTTTTGGCGCGGCGAAGCATTCGACTCCTTGTCCCTGGTTTGCCGCGCAATCCCGGGGGCCGCGTCGCACCTCGCGTTGACATCCGCTGCCGATATTCCCTCGCGCACGGTAAAACCGACAACGGAAGCAAAAAAAAGTGCCCGGCAGAACCGGGCACTCAGGATCCCTATGAATTCGGATCAATAAAAGTCCGAGACACCTTCATTTACCAGATAGCGAAGGTTGGCATCCGTCCTGGTCGTGCTCATGAACAGATAATACCGTTTGTTGGCCACGATCGGACAATAACCAGGCCCGGTAACGACGTATGGCTGCATCGTATCGGTGCTCTTGCAGGCGCTTGAAGTTTCGGCATAGGTCGCCGTCGGGCTGTCGCTCAACCACACGCTCATCGAGCCGGAGTTGCCGCCATCCGCACTGGCCAAGGTGAAATACCTCAACGAAGTGCCAGCGGTCGATTTCGACATATAGCGCAGACCCAGAACCCTTCCAGCCCCGAAGGAGAATGTGGTTGTCGTGCTTGTGCCGGATACCGTGCCGGTAAACGAGCTGTTTACACCACAGCCGGTATTCCATGACGAGGTAATATAAAGGCCATTCAGGCAGCCCGGAACATAGCTCGACAGATAGGCCGCAGTCGGGCCGCTCTGATCCGCAATCAAGAGGTTGGTTGTGTTGGGCGGCACCCACAGGCCAGAACCCGGATCGGTGAGGGATACCGTCTGCAGAGCGAAGCTCGCCGTCACGGTACAGGCCGTCGTGATCGCGCCCGTCGTGTAAGTGGTGCCACTGAGCGAACCGCCGCAACCGCTTACCGTGGCAGCATAACCCGTCACGGGGGTCACGGTGAATGTGGTGGAGGTGTTGCCAACCACGTCCTTGCTCGCGGGGCTGATGCTCCCGTTGGCGCCGGCGCTGGCGCCGACCGTGTAGGCATGGGGCGCCGTGCAGCTCGCCGTCGTACCGCCGTTCGTTCCCGCGCAGGTCCAACTGTACGCCGCCGTCGCTGCCGACACGATCGACGCGCTGCCGGTGTTGCACAGATTGGCACTCGGCGCAGAGATGGTCGTCACCCCCGCCGCAGAGCCGCACGTGCCCGACACCGGCGCATTGGTAAAGCTCGCTGTCACGGTGCAGTTCGCCGTGACCGGGCCGGTGGTGAAATTGTTGCCGGATTGAGTTCCGCCACAACCGCTGGTAAACGCTGCACTATAGCCACTGTTGGGCGTTGCGATGATTGTTGCCGAGGCGCCTGAGCTAACTCCTTGGCTGCCGGGCGAGACATCACCGTACGCAGAACCATTGTCAGTGGCGGTCACGGTATAGCCGCGCATGGCGGAACAGTTGTCTTCGAGGCCGCCGTTCAGGCTTATGCAGGACCAGGTGAAAGACGTTGGCCCGCTGATGGCCAGCGTCGGCGTGCCCGACAGACATTGCTCGCCGTTCGTGGGCATGGCAGTCGCTGCAGTACCGTCCGCTGTGCCGCATTGCGCATCGGCCGGGTCGGTCGGCATTGTGCTGCCCGCAGCCAAGGCCACCACGGCGCTCGAAGGCTTGACGACTACCGTGGCGGTGGGCGAACTGGTCAAGTCGTTCCAGGTTTTGCCGGAGGCGGCGGTCGGCGTACCCGTCACGGTGAATCCGAAAGTGTTCGAGCCGCCCAGGCCCACCGGCGTCGTGTAGTAAATGGGCACACTGCTGGCAAAGGCGCCGGCGACGTCGCCCGTAACGGATACGCCATCCATTTTCCAGTTGATGACGTCGAGATCGCTATCGCAATTGGCCTGCAGTTGCAGCGTCTGGCCCTCGGTGATGATCGAGTTGACGGGGGTGACCGTACACGCCACATCGACCGCCAGCGCGGAGCCACTCATGAGGCCGATGGCGATCGCCACCCAGCGCTTGCTTTTGAACAGATTCATTTCGCTTCCTTTAAAGACTGGCATCTCAGTTGACCGGGGCACTATGGATTAACGCTGTCCGCATTTTAAACATGCAGGCCGTAGAGTGTGCGCATGGCATTAAGTTCAAATTGTATCGCGATTGGCTTACATATACGATCATAACCTGCTTGCTGCCTGCGGACCTTTCGACGAGTGTGTTGGGAATCGAACTCTTGACCCCGTGCAGGGTATAGCGGCAACCGCACGCGTAACTTGAGGTGTTTTTTGGCTATGTCACGGTTGGTTGTTGAAGTCATGTCTTGCGCCCTCTGATCTTGCGCCGTTGGTTGTTGAAGTCATGCTCCGATGAAGCCCCTACCCTGCGGCATCCCGCAGGCGGCCCCGTGGGAGCGGCTTTAGCCGCGATGCGCCGCAAGGCGCAAAATGACAAATTCTCGCCAGGGTCTTGCCGCGCCACCTTTGCGGGCTACCGCCCGCATCGCGGCTAAAGCCGCTCCCACAAAACCGGCCAAC
>DATKUP010000029.1:0-16207 GCA_035530575.1 Thiobacillus sp.
CTGAAGCCACGCGGGCTGGTCCTCGTGACCGGCCCCACCGGCAGCGGCAAGACCACCACCCTCGCCACGATGATCGACTTCATCAATATGGAGCAGGACCAGCACATCATCACGATCGAAGACCCCATCGAGTACTATCACGAGCACAAGAAATCGGTCGTGACGCAGCGCGAAGTGGGCGTAGACGTGACGACGTTCGGCGAGGCCACGGTCCGCGCCCTGCGGCAGGACCCCGACGTCATCCTCGTGGGCGAGATGCGCGACCTCGAAACCATGGAAGCCGCGATCGTCGCCGCTGAAACCGGCCACCTCGTTTTCTCCACGCTGCACACCACCGGCGCCGCCAAGACCGTCAACCGCATCATCGACGTCTTCCCGATGCAGCAGCAGGAGCAGATCCGGACCCAGCTTTCAACCAACCTCCTGGCAGTGATCAGCCAGGAGCTGCTGCCGAAGGTCGGCGGCGGACGCGTGGCCGCCTTCGAGATCATGGTCACCACGCCGTCCATTTCGCACCTCATCCGCGAAAATCAGGTCCACAAGATCGTGTCCGACATCCAGACCGGCAAGCGCCACGGCATGGTGCTGCTCGACGATTTCTTGGCCGAGCTCTACCGGTCCGGCAAGGGCGAATATGCCGAAGTGATGAAGCGCGCGCAGGACCCCGCATCCCTGCAGCAGAAAATCAAGCAGGGCCTGCAGGAATAAAGCACCAGGCTTCTTACAGAACCTGAGGAGACGCATAGCACATGGCTCAGCCCCAGCGAAAACTCATCGGCCAGATTCTCAAGGAACAAGGCTTCATCACCGAAGCACAAATCAACCAGGCGCTCAAGATCCAGCGCGACAAGGGCGGCGTCATCGGCCAGATACTCAAGGATATCGGAGCCGTCAACGACGACGCCATCGTCACCGCGCTCGGCATCCAGTCCGGCATGGAAACCATCGACCTCGACAATGTCGAGATCCCTGCCGATGTCATCCAGAAGGTGGCGTTCTCCATCGCCAGCGTCTACAAGATCATCCCTGTCTCCTTCGAGAATAACGTGCTGACGGTGGCAATGGCCGAGCCGCATAACCTCGACGTCCTCGACGACGTGCGCTTCATGCTCTCGTGCGAAGTCAAGGGAGCCATCGCATCCCAGAGCGCCATCGAATCGGCACTCGACAAATACTACGCCCGCCAGAAGGAGTCCGTCGACGCCATCGTCAGGAACATCGAGATGGACACCGACCTCGAGCAGCTCGACTACACGCACAAGGAAGGCTCGATCAACCTCGACATCCAGGAGCAGATATCGTCGGCGCCCGTCGTTAAGCTGCTCAACTACATCCTCGTGGCCGCAATCAAGGACCAGGCGTCGGACATCCATTTCGAGCCGTTCGAGGAAGACTTCAAGGTGCGCTACCGCGTGGACGGCGTGCTCTACGACATGATGCCGCCCCCGCGGCACCTGGCGTCGGCGATTATCTCCCGCGTCAAGGTCATGAGCCAGCTCAACATCGCCGAAACACGCCTCCCCCAGGACGGCCGCATCCAGATCACCATCGGCGGCAACCCGATCGACATGCGCGTTTCCACCCTCCCCACGCTGTTTGGCGAGAGCGTGGTGCTCCGCGTGCTCGATAAGACGGTGATCTCGCTCGACCTCGACCGAATCGGCCTGCGCGATGACGAGCTGAAGGCCATCCGCTCGCTGATCGACAAGCCCCACGGCATCGTGCTGGTCACCGGCCCCACCGGCAGCGGCAAGACCACCACGCTCTATACCGCCCTTCAGCTGCTGAACAAGCCGGACGTCAAGATACTCACCGTGGAAGACCCGGTGGAATACCAGATGGATGGCATCAACCAGATTCAGGTCAAGCCGCAGATCGGCCTGACCTTTGCCAACGCACTGCGCTCCATCGTGCGCCAGGACCCCGACGTCATCATGATCGGCGAGATCCGCGACCTGGAGACGGCCCAGATCGCGGTGCAGTCGGCGCTCACCGGACACATGGTGATCTCCACGCTTCACACCAACGATGCATCCAGCACGGTCAACCGCCTGCTCGACATGGGGGTAGAGGACTACCTGCTGACGTCCACCGTGAACGGCATCCTGGCCCAGCGCCTGGTGCGTTCGCTTTGCAAGGCCTGCCGCGAACCGTATGAACCCCTGCCCGAAGTCGTGGAGGAGTTCGACCTCAAACGGTTCGCTGGCGATTCGCCTATCGTTTTATACCGGCCCGTAGGCTGCGAAGCCTGTGGCGGCACCGGCTACACCGGTCGACTGGGCATCATGGAAATGCTGCCGATGACCGACGCGATTCGCAGTCTGATCATGCGTCACGCCGTATCCGGGGAGATCCGCCGGCAGGCCATCGATGAGGGCATGCAGACCCTGTATGAGGATGGCCTGCGCAAAGTCATTGCCGGGATCATCACCCTCGACGAAGTGCTGCGCGTGACGCGGGAAGACTGAGAATGCCACTGTTTCAGTACAAGGCGGCAGACGCGCAGGGGAGCATCCTCGAGGGTGAAATGGAGGCGCGCGCGCCGGATTCGGTGGCCGAGCACCTTCAGGCTCAGGGCTTCATGCCGATCCAGATTGAAGAGGCGACGGTGGGCGGCGGTGGGGGCTGGCTGAGCGGATTCGGACGCGCGCGGGTGAGCCAGGACGAAATCGCCATGATGACGCGCGAGATATCCACGCTGCTGCGTGCCGGCCTGCCGCTCGACCGTGCCCTGGAAATCGTGGTCAATCTTTCAGCCAACGACGATGTCGCCGAAATCCTCGGCGAGGTTCGTCAGGACGTGCGCGGCGGCTCATCCCTGTATGCCGCGCTGGAAGCCCAGCAGGGCGTCTTCTCCCGCTTTTATCTCAACATGATCCGCGCGGGCGAGGCGGGCGGCGCACTGGAAGTCGTCATGCTCCGTTTGACCGAATTCATGGAGCGCGCCAAGGATCTCAGGGAAACCGTCAAATCCGCGCTGATCTACCCGGCCATCCTGGTCATGGTGGCGGTGGTTTCGGTCGTCGTGCTGCTGATTTTCGTCGTGCCGCAGTTCACCCAGATGTTCGAGGAATCCGGCAAGGCCTTGCCAGTGCCTACCCAGATCGTCGTCGGCGCAGGCGAGTTCTTCCAGGCCTGGTGGTGGGCGCTGATTGGCGGCAGCGTGGCCTTGTATGCCCTGTTCAAACGCCAGATGGCCGACCCCGACAGCCGCTACCGCTGGGACGAGCGCTTTCTCGCCCTGCCGCTGATCGGCGATCTGGTGGCCAAGGTGGAGATGGCCCGTTTCTCCCGTACCCTGGGAACCTTGCTCGACAATGGCGTGTCTTTATTGTCTGCCTTGTCCATCGTCAGGGAAACCCTGAGCAACAGCGTCATGGCCGAGCGTATCGACGAAGTGGCGACCAAGCTGCGCGAAGGCAAGGGTCTTGGCGCGCCGCTCATGGAAGCCGGGGTTTTTCCAAAACTGGGCGTGCACATGGTCATGGTTGGCGAGGAAACCGGGCAGCTGTCCGAAATGCTCATCCAGGTCGCCGACGTTTTCGACCGGGAAGTGAAGACCGCGGTCAAACGCACCCTCGGCCTGCTCGAACCCGCGTTGATCCTGGGTCTGGGGCTGCTCATCGGCGCCATCATCATGTCCATTCTGGTAGCCATCCTGAGTGTCAACGAACTGGCGGTATGACCGGTGGACAGGTTGTCGCGCCCAAGAAACCCTGTAGGGTGCGCCGTGCGCACCATGAACGTACCCAAAGGGATACCGTCCCTGCGGGGCATAAATCGGTGCGCACGGCGCACCCTACGAAATCGATGGTTGCATGGTGTTTCTTGAGAGGCCGAACGTTCGGGTCGGGCTTCAGCCCCACATGAAGATGAGTTTTTGCAAACAGGAGTGATATATATGTTGTTCAAATCAAAATTAGCGAAGGCGCAGCGTGGCTTCACCCTGCTCGAACTGCTGGTGGTTCTGGTTATCCTCGGCATGCTCGCGGCGCTGGCGGGGCCGCGCGTGATGAAATACGTCTCCAGCGCCAAGACCGACACGGCCCAGCTCCAGATCGAGGAATTCGGGGCGGCGCTCGACATGTACAAGCTTGAGGTCGGGCGCCATCCCAACACCCAGGAGGGCCTGCAGGCCCTGGTCGAGGCGCCGGGGGGGGCGACCAACTGGAACGGTCCTTACCTGAAGAAAAAGACCGTTCCCAAGGACCCCTGGGGCACTGACTATCACTATGCATCCCCGGGTCAGCACGGCGCCTTCGATCTTTCCACCCTCGGCGCCGACGGGCGCGAGGGCGGCGAGGGCGAGGATCGGGACGTCGTGAGTTGGTGACAGCCCGTCAAGCCGGCTTCACCCTGCTGGAACTGCTGGTCGTGCTGGCGCTGCTGGCAATGACCTACGCCCTGATTCCGCCGATGTTCGCCGTCGGCGGTTCGACAGCCGAACTCAAGGCGGGCGCCCGTCAGGTGGCCGCCGGCCTGCGCAAAGCGCGTTCCCAGGCGATCGTCAGCCGGGGCGAGGCGACCCTGACCCTGGATGTCGAGGCGCGCAGTTTCCTGGTGAGCGGAGACGGCAAGTCCCGCAAGCTGCCGCAACAGGCGGAAATCGGGGTCTACACCGCCCAGGGCGAGGTTACCGACGCCAGCACCGCCGCCATCCGTTTCTATCCCGACGGCAGTTCGACCGGAGGCCGGGTGAGCCTGACCATGGGCGAACGCAAATTCCTCGTCGATGTCGACTGGCTCACCGGCCAGGTCGAGATCCTGGATACGCCGTGAAGCGTTCCTGCCGGGGCTTTTCCCTGCTGGAGGTGCTGGTCGCCTTCATCGTCCTCGCCCTGGCGCTGGGCGTGCTCATGCGCATCTTCTCCGGAGGACTCGGCAATATCGGCACGGCGGAGCACTACAGCCGGGCCGTGGCCATCGCCGAATCGCAACTGGCGGCCGTCGGCGTCGAATCGCCCCTGGCCGAGGGCGAGAGCACGGGCGGGGCGGAACCTGGCTATACGTGGCGCACCTCGGTGCAGCGTTACGACGCGAGCGCCCAGCCCCTGGAGGACGCGGGCGCACCGGTCGACCTGTACCAGGTGGAAGTCGCCGTAAACTGGGACCACACCGCTACGACCCCGCGCATCCTCCGGTTTGTCACCCTGCGCGCAGCGCCCCGGCCATGAACCCGATACGTCGGGCACAAGGCTTTACCCTTCTCGAATTGCTCATTGGCATGACCCTGGTCGGTTTCATTCTGGTCTTGCTGTTCGCGGGCCTGAATCTGGGAACCCGGAGCTGGGAGGCGGGCGAACAGCGCATGGTGACCTCCTCGCGGCAGGCGGTCGTCGTCGATTTCATCCGGCGCGCCATCGAGCAAACCTACCCCTTGCGCTGGCGGGTGGGCGAAGAAGAGCAGCTTGCCTTCGCCGGCGAAGCCGAATCCCTGCGCTTCGTCGGAACAGTGGCGATGCACGACGGCGTATCCGGCAACCACCTCATCGCCCTCGACCTGGCCGACGGCGCGACCGGGCGCGACCTGGTGATGCGCTGGCAATTGCCCGACCCAGACGCGCCGGGTTTCGAGCCCATTGAACAAGCCGAACCCAAGGTACTGATAAAAGCCGTCAAGGAGATGGCATTGGCCTACTTCGGAGCCCAGTCGGAAATGGAAGACCCCGCCTGGCACGATCAATGGCTGGATCAAAAAACGCCCCCCGAGCTGATCCGCCTGCAACTGACCATGGAAAACGGCGAAACCTGGCCTGATATCGTCGCCGCACCTCGGGCCAGGACGGAATGAGCATGCGCAACGCATCCTCCCGCTCGGTCCGCCCAAACCGGTTCGAGCGCGGCATCGCGCTGATCCTCGTGCTCTGGGTCGTCGCCCTGCTGGCCGTCATTGCGGGCAGCTTCGTCTATGGCGCGCGCAGCACCGCCCTGGTCGCCGGCAATCTGGTTTCCCTCGCCAAGGCGCGCGCCCTGGCCGATGCCGGCGTCCATCGCGGGCTCTACGAACTGACCAGGCCGGCGACCGATGCGGAGAGATGGAAGGCCGACAGCAGGACGCACGTATTCAGCCTGGATGCTGCCGAGATTCGTCTCGTCATGCGCGACGAATCCGCCAAAATCGACCTCAATGTCGCCAGCGACGCCTTGCTCAAAGGACTGCTGCTGTCAGCGGGCCAGGATGAAGAGCAGGCCAATCGGATTCTGGATGCCATTCTGGATTGGCGGGATCCGGACGACCTCACGCGTCTGCAGGGGGCGGAGCGGGATCGTTACGAGGCAATGGGATTGCCATACATTCCAACCAACGCCCCATTTCAGACCGTCGACGAACTCCAGCGGGTCATCGGCGTCACCCCCGGCCTGTATCGAAAACTGGAGGGTGCGCTCACCGTGTTTTCCAGATTGTCCGGCATTAACAGTACGCTGGCGCCGCGCCAGGTTCTGCTGGCCCTGCCCAACGTGACCGAAGCGGACGTGGATGCCTATCTCGTCCAGCGCGAGGAAATGCTGGCCGCAGAGCAGATGCCACTGCCTTTCCCGGGGGCCGCCGGATTCGAAACCGGTGCTGCAAGCCAAGTGTATAATCTTCGGTCGATTGCGAAAGCATCGGACGGTACGCAGTTCGTCCGGGAGGCGGTAGCAAAGTTGGCACAAGACCCAAAACGACCGTTTATCTTCCTGCTCTGGCAGGAAGGGCGGTTTTAATCCGCTCAGACTTGGATCAATGGCGAGCATGACATCCTCCCGACGCAGGCAGCGAAAGAGTCGCAGTGCAGTCCTGGTGCGCTTTTTGCGCTGGTGGGGCCGTGAACTGGCGGCCCTGGTGCCACCCGCCTTGCGCCCCCAAAACCGTCCCTCGCCCAGTATGCTGTGGGTCGGGATGGAACAAGGCGCGCTCGTCCTCTGGCGCCTGGCCGGGCAGAAGCGGAGCGAGATCGGGCGCGTCAACCTCGCCGCGGGTGATGCGGCCGCGCACAAGATCGCCTTCGATGCCCTGCGCAACAAGGCCGGCGTCCGTTCGGTCGGCATCTGCCTGCCCGCAGCGCAGGTGCTGCGCAAGCAAGTCACCCTGCCTCTCGCCGCTGCCGAAAACCTGACCCAGGTACTCGGCTTCGAACTGGGGCGGCAGACCCCCTATACCGCCGATCAGGCTTATTACGACCAGCGGCTGTTGCGCGAGGATCGCAGCGGCAATCGCCTGCATGTCCTGTTGGGCGTTGCGCCCAGGGCTGTCGTCGACGAAATCCTGTCAACGCTCACAGCCTTGGGCGTCACGCCCCAGGCTGTCGTGGTAAGCGACGAACTTGAAAGTACCGGTAGCTGCCTGAACCTGCTTCCGGTAAGGCTGCGCCCCAAACCGGGCTACGCGAGGTATAAGCTTTACGGGGCCATGGCCGGTGTTACGCTGGTTCTGCTTGCCGTGCTGCTTGCGGCTCCGCTCTGGAAAAAACGCGAGGTCGCGATCGCGCTGCAACCGGTTCTGGCCCAGGCCCAGCGACAAGCCGATGCCGTGGATGCGCTCAAACAGGAACAGGAGCGGCTGCTGGCCGAATACAATTTCCCCACCGAGCACAAGCTGGCCACGCCGGCCAAGGTGGCCTTGCTTGAAGAGGTGACTCGCATCCTTCCCGACAACACCTGGCTGCAGCAACTGGAGATCCACGGCGCGGACGTTTCCATGCAGGGCAATACCGGTTCCTCGGCCAGCCTGATTGGCCTGTTCGAGCGGTCGACCTTGCTGGAAAATGCCAATTTCAAATCGCCGCTGGTCAAGGTGCAATTAGGCAGAGCCCAGGATGGCCAGGCGCAAGCTGGCGAGGAGCGTTTCCAGCTCGCGGTCGGGATCAAGGCCATCGATCCGGCCGGAGCCCTCGCTACACTGCGGGGGTTGCATGAAAACAAACCACCGGCCAAGGCCGGCAAGCCGCCCGCAAAGCCATGAAACTGACGCTCACCCCCGTGCAAAGCCGCGTGCTTGCCATTGTGCTGCTGCTTGCCCTGCTTGCCCTGCTTGCCGTGCTGGTCTACGTGCCCTGGCAGCGCGCCCATCTCCATTACGACACGGCGATCGAAGATCGGCTGGATCGGACCAGCCGTTATCTGCGCATCGCCGGCCAGCGCAAAAACGTCGAGGCGAACATTGCGCTCATCGCAAAACGGAATGCCGACCGCTACTACCTCAAGGCCAGTTCTCCGGCCCTTGCCGCGGCCGAGGTGCAGCAAATGGCGCAAGCCATCATCGAAGCCAATGAACTCAAGGTGGAGAGCACCCAGATCGCCACGCACAAGGATGACGGCCCGCGCCGCAAGGTTGCAGTCAATTTCCAGCTGCGCGGGCCATTGCCCGCACTGCAGAAAGCCCTGTACGAGCTGGAAACCGCTTTGCCTTATCTGTACGTGGACAACCTGATCGTCCGCTCAAGCGTGGCGAGAGTGTTCAAGCCCGTTCCGGGCGTCGAGCCCGACGTCCTGGTTCAGTTCGAACTGTACGCCTTCACCCGGATCGCCAAACCGGCGCTGAAGAAGCCATGATGGCCCTTAACAACATCAAGAGTCTGGCGCTGCTGGCCTGGGTGCTCGTCAATGCCTTGCTGGCGCTGGCGATTGGCCGGGAGCTGGGCTGGGGCGAGAATCTGCACCCGCCCATGTCCGTGCCTGTGGTGCATCCGTCCGCGCCGGTCGAGGTCGCGCCTTATCCGGATTTTCGCCTGCCGGCGCGGGAAAAAACCTATGCCGTGACGCTGGAGCGGCCGCTTTTCGTGCCCAGCCGCAGTGCGGCGCCGTCAGCGCCGCCGCCGCCGCCGCCGCCGCCCCCGGCCATGCAAAAGGGTCAGTTTCAATTGCTGGGAACCATCATCATGGACGAGATGAGGATTGCCGTCGTCAAGGAAATCGCCAGCGGCAAGGAGCGCCAGATCGTTCAGGGATATACCATCAATGGCCTCCAGCTTGAGATGGTCGAGGCCGATCGCATTGTTTTCACCCAATACGAAGACCGGGAAGAAATACGGCTCAAGATTCAGCGGAGTCCCAAGCCTGTTGCCAAGCCTGCTGCCGCGCCTGCTGCCGCACCTGCCGCCGCGCCTCAGGATGGGCAACCCGCCAGGCTCAAGGCCGCCCCGGCGAGCTCAACCCAGCCGGCAGGCACTGCGCAAGGCACGGGTGTTTCAGCCGGGCGGATCGAGCGACCCGCAGCCATCATTCCCCCGCCGCAAACGGTGGAAGATCGCAAGCGCGATCCGCTGCTGAAAGATTTTTACAAGTAATGATAAATCCGGATTGTTCATTAGCCGAATTTGCACAAAACAACGTACCGTAGGAGCGGCTTTAGCCGCGATTCGTTTGAAATTCGCGGCTAAGGCCGCGCCTGCGAATCCTGATGGATAATTTGGGATAAAGGCAGTCAGTCGAGTGAAACCGAAGTCCTGGACGCCGCAGCTACAGTAACCAACCCTGGGATAGTCAAGCATGAAAACCAATAACCCGAAGACAGGCCGAGCGAATCGAGTTGCCGTCCCCGTTCTGCTGGCCACCCTCATCGCGGGGTGCGCGGCTACGCCCAAGGTTGAGCAGCCTGAAACGGCAACCCAGCTCGCCATGAAATCGTCCGAGGCCAATGCGGTCGGCGATATCAAGGCGAAAGCCGACGTCGAAGAAGAACGTTACAAGCTTTTTTATGGCAGCGGCGTGGTGGTCAAGCCACCTGAAGCGCAGCCCTTGATCACGGACGCAGGCGGCAATCTGACCCTGAATTTTGAAGGGGCCGATTTGCGCGAGGTGGTACGCACCATCCTTGGCGACATTCTGAGGGAAAATTACATCGTCGATCCGCGCGTAGGGGGAACCATCACCTTGCGCACCGCCAAACCCATCCCGAAAAGCGCGGTCATGCACACGCTCGAGGAGGTCCTGCGCATGAACGGCGCGGTGATGATCCGCGAGGGCGATGGCATATTCCGCATCGTGCCCTCGGCTGTTGCGGGCAAGGGCAATGCCACGCCGCAACTGGCCGAAGCCGGCAAGCCGCTGCCCGGCGGCTACAGCATCCAGGTTGTCCCGCTCAAGCACATCGGTGTGGCCGACATGGCCAAGATCCTTGAGCCCCTCGCCGGCGAACCTTCCAGCGTGCGCACCGATCCGCTGCGCAACCTGCTCACCCTGTCCGGCACCCAGCTGCAATTGAAGCACATGCTCGAAACCATCGACATGTTCGACGTGGACTGGATTGCCGGCATGTCGGTCGGCCTGTTCACCCTGAAAAGCGTGGACGTGAAAACGGTTACCGACGAACTGGAAAAGCTGTTTGGCGACAAGAATCTCGGCCCGCTCGCCGGCGCCATCCGGGTCGTTCCCATCGAACGGCTCAACGCCCTGCTGGTTGTCACCCCGCAGGCGAAATATCTGGAGCAGGCCCGCACCTGGATCGAGCGCCTCGATCGCCCGGTCTCGGGGGGAGGCGGTCGGCGGCTTTACGTGTATTCGGTGCAGAACGGCAAGGCCGAAAATCTGGCTACCCTGCTCAACGATGCTTTTTCCGGGAAGGGTATGCAAGCCAAGGCAGCATCTTCCCCCGAACTTGCGCCCGGCGCCGTGCCTGCCGAGATCAAATCGGCAAAATCGTCCCAGACCAACGGCAAGGAAGCCCAACCGGCCGCATCAGCGACAAGCCTGGCCGGGTCTGAAGGCAGTGTGGGCTTGCCGCAGGATGTGCGCGTCATCGCCGACAAGGACAACAACGCCCTGTTGATTCTGGCCAGCCCCGCCGACTACGAGAGCATCGAATCCGCCATCCGCAAGCTCGATGTCGCGGTGCGCCAGGTTCTGGTCGAGGTCACCATCGCCGAAATCAGCCTCGTGGATGAACTCCAATACGGGCTGGAGTGGTATTTCAACAATGGTGCACGCATCAGCGGCAAGCTCGACACCGGCCTGGGGGGGATCGCTCCACTCGTGCCCGGTTTTTCCTATTCCTGGGTGAACAAGGCGGCCGATGTCGGTGCCGTCCTCAATGCCCTTGCTACCGACTCCAAGCTCAAGGTCATTTCCTCGCCGCATATCACCGTGGCAGACAACCAGACCGCCAAAATCAAGGTTGGCGACAGCGTGCCCACCATCAGCCAGACCCAGTCTGTCGCCAGCACCACCACGGACACCGGCATCATCAGCAGCGTGCAATACCTTGATACCGGCGTCATGCTCTCGGTGACCCCGCGCGTCAATGCGGGCGGACAGATCACCATGGAAATCAGTCAGGAGGTCAGCAACGCCACCACCACCAGCACCTCCGGGATCGACTCCCCAACCATCCAGGAACGTAGCGCAGAAAGTACCGTCACCGTCAAATCGGGTGAAACCGTCATCCTCGCCGGCCTGATCAAGGAAGAAAAAAACCGGGCCAACGAAGGCTTGCCGTTCCTCGCGAAGATCCCCGTCATCGGCGGCCTGTTCGGCACCCAGAGTTGGAAAGACAACCGCACCGAACTGATTATCCTCATCACCCCGCGCGTGCTCACCGACACGCAAGACGCAGCCGCCATCACCGCGGAATACCGCAGCCGCATCAAAGGCCTCGAGCTCATGCTCAAACCGATAGAGCTGCCGTCAAAACCTGCTGTCGAGAGCGTCAAATAAAGTAGAGTCCGCAGGAGTAAAAATCGCGGCGATGACGCCCCTTGTAGGAGCGGGTTTCCCCGCGATATGCGCCTCAATCGCTCCTACAAGAGCGATGGCAATGTTTTTGTGGGAGCGGGTTTACCCGCGATTCTCAGCGTCGGCTTCGCAGCTGAAGCCGCTCCCACAGAGGACAACGGCGGTGTTTTTGTGGGGGTCAATCGCGGGTAAACCCGCTCCCGCAGGGGACGACGGTGGTGTTTTTGTGGGGGTCAATCGCGGGTAAACCCGCTCCCACAGGGGACGACGGTGGTGTTTTTGTGGAGGGCAATCGTGGGTAAACCCGCTCGGCGATGTTTTTGTGGGAGCGGGTTTACCCGCGATTCCCGGCGCCAACTTCGCGGCTGAAACCACAGGGAGTAACAGTTTTTTGTAGGGGGCGGGTTTATCCCTTCATAACCAAACCGCGTCCCAATGGGAGTATTGCCGAACGGAGTTAACCAACCCCGCACGCACGGGATTGGCAACGATATAGCGAGCGATGTGCTGTAAATCAGCCTCGTCGCGCATGCCCTGGTCATGGAATCCGCCCTGCCAGACCGCCCTGCCGGGGGTGCCGCGACTGCGGTTGATGGCACCGCCACTCAGGGATTTGAACCGCCGCAGCAGATCCGGGAGCGCGGCATCGGTCAACTGCAGCAGCCAATGCAGGTGATCTGGCATCAGCACAAAGGCGAGCGTGCTGCACAGCCCCGCTTCGTCGCAAACGCGCAATTCCCGTATCGCCAAGCGGGCCAGATGTAAATCGGCGAACAGCGGCAAGCGGTCTCGCGTTATTGTGGTGACAAGATAACCCCGCCCGATTTCCGAGACACGGCCAATCCGCAGATTGCGGCTATGAGGAGGGAGCGTCATGGCGATAATCATGACAGAAATGCTGGCGTTGACAGGAGCGGGTTGCCGGCGTTTACCGCAATCGCGGGTAAACCCGCTCCCACAAAACATCGCCGTCGTCCCTGTGGGAGCGGCTTCAGCCGCGAAATGGCCGCTGCAATCGCGGGTAAACCCGCTCCCACAAAAACATCGCCATCGCCCTTGTGGAGCGGCTTCAGCCGCGAAATGGCCGCTGCAATCGCGGGTAAACCCACCCCCACAAAACATTGCCGTCGCCCCTGTGGGAGCGGCTTCAGCCGCGAAATGGCCGCCGAGAATCGCGGGTAAACCCGCTCCCACAAAAACATCGCCATCGTCCCTGTGGGAGCGGCTTCAGCCGCGAATCTGGCGCCGCCAAACTCTTTGCCCCGAAAACAAACCGCCTGCTGGGCGAGTACGGGCATCCCAATAGGCGATCTGCGTTAAAATGCACCCGTCCACCCCATGCCTTGTAAATCCGTGCCGCGAATTTTCTTCCTCATCCTGGCTGCTCTGGCTGCCCCGGCGCAGGCCGACGTGTATGCCTATGCGGGTGCCGATGGCGTCGCGCATTACACCAACGCCCCGGACACCAGCGCCACGGGAGGCGGCCTTTACCGGCGCATATCCAGCCTGCTGGAGGAAGCCGGGAAAAACAATCGCGCGCGCGCGCCGGCTGTCAGGGGCAACGTCGCCGCCTTCGCCCCGCACATCGAACAAGCCGCGGGCGAGGCCGGCATCGATGCTGCCCTGGTTCATGCCGTCATTACCGCTGAATCGGGCTACAACCCGGCGGCCGTATCGCGAACCGGCGCCCAGGGCCTGATGCAGCTCATGCCCGAAACGGCCAAACGTTATGCGGTCAAGGACGCCTTCGACCCCCAACAGAATATTCGCGGCGGCACCCGTTACCTGCGTGACTTGCTGGACATGTTCGACAACAACATCGAACTTGCGCTGGCGGCCTACAATGCCGGTGAGAATGCCGTGATCCGGCATGGCAGAAAAATTCCGCCCTATCGTGAAACGCAGGCTTATGTGCCGAAGGTCATGCGTCTTTACAGCCAATACAATGCACAGCTCTGAGCGGGGCGCTGCTTTGCACGTAATTCTGCTAAAGTTCGGTTGCGAACCTACGTTAATGCTCTGGCCAAGCGCGCAGCGCCTGTGAACAGCCGTCTTGATGTCTTGTTCGCCCGGAAACAAAAGGTCGGGATAAACCCGGTTTTCCCCGAGCAAGGCATGTTGATGGCTTGGAGCTTGGAGGAGGTTGTTTTTAAAAATGGAGGTGAAGCCAGGTGTTTAGTGTAAGTAGCCGCAGATCTTTTGTCGTGGCTGGGTTGGCGTACGCAATGCTGTCTGCCTTACCCGGTTGCGCCACCCTTGAGCCGGAAGAGAGCGAAAAATGGCGGGAGTCCCAGCGCCCGGTATTAAAAGCGCGCGCCGAGGCTCGATGGGATGCCCTGATCAAGGGGGATATAGAAAAAGCCTATGTTCACACGACACCTGAATACCGGGCTGTTGTAAATCTGCAACAATACAAGGGGAAGTACGGGCGTGTTCTTGACTGGCAGGGCGCGCGCGTTGTTGACATCAGCTATGATGTCCCTACCGTTGCTACTGTTTCGGTGGAAGTGACTTATCGAGTCGGTCTCCCCGGTATGGGTGGGGAGGTGATAGAAACGCAAAAGGTCATCTCCGAGAAATGGATTTACAAGAATCGGGAGTGGTGGTACACCTTCAACTAACAGCGTGGGCATGTTAAGGTTTGCGCCCGTAACGTTGGTTACAATGTTGTAGCTGGGGCCAAGCGCTTGGCTTAACTTTGGTTTGTTTTTTTTTTCCTTGCAAGGAGTAATAAGTGATGAAATCTTTGAATATCCGCAAAAAACTCGTAACCCTGGCTGTCGCTTCCGTCGTCAGCGGCGGTGCCATGATGGCGATGACGGCTCCGGCCCATGCCATGAACGTTTCCCAGGATGGTCTTGGCCAGGTTTTGCTGTTCCCCTACTACACGGTCAAGAACGGTCTTGACACCCTCTTTACCGTGACCAACACGTCCGACAAAACGGTGACTTTCAAGGTTCGTTTCCGCGAAGCGCTGAACAGCCGCGAAGTGCGTGACTTCAACGTCGTTCTTTCGCCGTACGACCATTGGGGCGCGGTGGTGACTTCCACCACTGCTGGCGGCGCGCTGCTCCGCACCTGGGACAAGACCTGTACCTCGCCGCAGCTGCCCGCAAGCGCCACCCATGCCGGCGCAACGGAAATCGCCTTTACGAATACGGAGTTCTCCGGCGCTCTGACCGATGGCGCTGTTGGGACTATGGACCGCGTTCAGGAAGGCTATTTCGAAATCATCCAGATGGGCGTTAGCGACCGCGACACCGCTGTCTCGACCAACACCCTCGAGTACAACGCCAAGCACGTGAGCGGCGTGCCGCGCGATTGCGCTTTGGTGGACCAGATGTTCCTGCCGGCCGGTGTTGCCACGCTCAATGGCTACATGCTGCCGCCTGAAAACATCCTGAAGGGCCATACCACCTATATCAATGTGGCCAACGGCACGGCAATCGACGCCGAGCCGACCGCGATCGAGGATTTCCAGACCCTCGGCCCCATCAACGCCGAGCCGGGCGGTCAGTCTCCTTCGCTCGCGAACGGTAATGCGGTCGGGACGATCAATGCTCTGACAGATGGCCAGCCTGTTTCTGCAGCCTATGCCGGCTCGGTAAATGGCGTGTCGGAAATCCTGCGCGCGCAATCGGTGATCAACGAGTACGCAACCGGTACCGGCGCATCCACGAGCTGGGTGATGACCTTCCCGACCAAGCACCACTACACCGACTCGTATACTTCGGGCACGGGTCCCACCGCCAAAGATCAAATCCCTGTCGTTGGCGGCGGCTTCTCCGAGTGGTTCTATACCACGATCAAGAACGGCATGTCGTGCGACAACATCGGCCTGAACATCTATAACCGCGAAGAAGGCACGGTCCAGAACCTGGGCAACACCAACTTCTCGCCGGCGCCGACCGCTGAGTATGTCGAGCTGTGCTACGAGGCCAACGTGGTCGACTTCAACGGTTCCAGCGTGTTCGGCCTCGGCACCAACCGCTTGGGCGTGAGCACGAGCGCTGTGGGCACGGCTGGCTGGGCCGAGATGATGTTTAGTGAAGCGGACGCAGTGACCGCCGGGGGCCTGCCTGTGATCGGCTTCGCCGCCACCGTTCGCGATGCAGGCGGCGCTACTGTGAACTATGGTTCCAGCACCGTGCATAGCTATCGGCGTTAAGTAGAGCTGGTAGGTAGCATCTGTAGTTTTAAAGAGCCTGCGCAAGCAGGCTCTTTTTTTTGGGGGGCTCTGTCATCGTTCTTATTGATATTGGCCGGTTTTGTGGGAGCGGCTTCAGCCGCGATGCGGGCGGTAGCCCGCAAAGGTGGCGCGGCAAGAACCTGGCGAGCATTTGCTTTTTGCGCCTGGCGGCGCATCGCGGCTGAAGCCGCTCCCACGGGGCTGCCTGCGGGATGCCGCAGGGTAGGAGCTTCATCGGAGGGGGCAAGACATGAATCAACAGCCAACCGTGACATCGCAAACTTGCAGCTTGCAGCTTGCAGCTTTTTTCACCGTTATTTGCTGGTGTTGGCCGGTTTTGTGGGAGCGGCTTTAGCCGCGATGCGGGCG
>DATKUP010000030.1:0-2402 GCA_035530575.1 Thiobacillus sp.
CGATCCTCGATGTCGACTGGCTGAGAAAAAAGCGCGGTCTGCTCTGGCGCCACGTTGGCGTGTTGTTCGCCCCCGAGGAGCGCTCGCGGGGATTCGATCGCTACAACCTGGTTACAACGACCACGAAGATCGACAGCCGCCGGCGTGACGCGCGGATCGGCGTAAGTTCCTATTTCGGCAACGGCATTTTCGATAACCATTGTGGCGGTGGGTATGCGATCTCGGTTGCCTGGGCGCTTGGTGCCGATCCAATACTACTGGCCGGCTACGACTGCAAACCCGCGGCTGACGGCCGGGAGCACTGGTACGATCAGCCGGGCACGCCACGGCAGGGAATGACCGGCTGGATGCTCAACAACCTTGAGACGCTCGCGCCTTATTGCGGGCGGCGGGTGATTAATTGCTCCGCAGAAACTGCCCTGGTGGGCTTTCCCCGGAGTGAACTGGAGCGGGAACTTGGATGCCTTAATTTTAGTTGATGTGGGCGGCCGGCTGACGCTGGGCAAGCTGTCGAAGGTCGACGGCACGACTGCCGCGACCGGAGATATCACTAACGCGAAGGTGAAGCTCTTCAGGCGCGGACAGCAGAATGACACAACGGACCCGCTGCAGGACTGGACCACGGCAACCGTCGGCGCCGACGGGACGGTCTACTACGACCTCAACGGCACTCTGGCCGATACCGCGGGGATGGACTACCGCGCGCTCTGGCGCTTCACACTCGAATCAAGGGAGCAATACCGTGACCAGATATTCCACGTTGTCCAAACCCGCTTCGATCAGACCTATACGGCCGCCGATCTCGATGAAGAGGAGCCGTGGCTGGGTACGTTCGCGCACATTACCGCGGCACGCAAGGGCAAGATAATCACCAAGGCATACGATGATATCTGGACAATGCTCAAGGGCAGCGGGCGGTTCCCCTGGCTGATATTCAACCAGAATGATATCAACCGTTGCGTGCACTATCGCGCGATGTCGAAGATCTGCCTTGGCGAGATGCGCGAGAGCGGCGATCAGTGGCACGTCAAAGCCTCGGCCTACCACGAGCGGTTGACTGCGATGTGGGGGCAGATGGCGATCGCCTACAGCGCGACCGACGACGCAACCCCTGACGAACGCCAGGGCGCCACAGAGTTTACGATCGTGAGGGTCTAATGACTGCCACCAAGGACGCGATCGGCACCTACGTAATCACCCCGTTGGTTGAGGCCGGGCTGCACGCGGCGTACGGCAACCTTTTTGATCAGGAAGAGGAGCCGATCTCGGCGCTGAATAACAGCTACTGCCTGGCCGACGAGCAAAACGGCCTACTGCAAGCTCCCGGTTGCGATTACAACGATCTGCGAATCCGGGTCAGGGTTGTGCGCTGCTGGTCGGCGTCGACCAACACAACGAAGACCTATCTTGAGGCGCGACAGGACATGTATGACCTGGCCGACACGCTGGTTGATGCGCTGACTACGGGCGGCGGCGATCAGGACGGTTGCCGCGTCGAACGCTGGATCATCGATAAATTCATGACGGCCGACTGGCTGGCGCTGGACATCGATCTGGTGCTGCAATATCCGAGGGCGAGATAATGGTAATTTTGACACACCGGGACGTGCGCGAGTGGGAGCCCCTACTCGGGCGGATGGTCAAGCCCGGCGAGCGGATCATGGCAACCAACCGCCGGACGGCCGAACGATTTTTACACGCGGGAGATCCCAATTATCGCTGGTCAACGGATTTCCCGCCCAAAAGCAAACCCCCGGAGCCGGAACCGGCGCCGGTGACCAGGGCGCCGAGGAAGCGCAAAACGAGGAGTAAAAAGTAATGGCTACACCGCAAGGACATGAAATCCTCGCCGGGATCGCGCCGGGATCGGAATGGGGCACTGCCGTTTCGCTCACCCCCGCGACCGACGGGATATTAATACTGCCGGGGTCGAATGCGAATCTTGACGCGCCCCCGGTGTGGATCAACGAAAGCGACCAACCCTGGCCGCGGGCTGATGCCACGGCAACGGGGCCGATCAATTGCGAGGGGCGGATCATCCAGGTCGCGCGTTACAACGACCGCCGCCTGATGACATACGCCCTGGGAAACGGCAGCAACTACAGCACGCCGTCAGAGCAGACCGCCGATCAGGACGACTGGTTGGCGCAGGTCGACCCGGCCGATGATCTCGAGAGTCTGTTTTTCGCCTTCGCGATGAACAAGAGCGGCACGAATTACGAGACCTGGCCGAGCAACAAGGCGTTCGAGTGGCGGCTGAGCGGCGGTGCCGACGCGGGGCGGCTGGAACTGACCGAGGAAATCGGCGTGATCTGCCACTCGAAGGTATGGGATAGCGCCGAGATCGATGCGACGGATTTTACCGCCCTGGCCTATCCGGGTGACCGTGAAAACCCGATCAG
>DATKUP010000031.1:0-1378 GCA_035530575.1 Thiobacillus sp.
CGCGCCGGGTATGGTACAGACCAGCGGCTGGGGCGACAGCAAGGCGATCACCGTGATCGGCAAGGGCGACACCTACATCAACAACCTCGCCTTCCATCCCGAGGCGTTCGGGCTGGCGTATGGCTCCCTGGGCACGATCGCGCGCAATTTCGGTTGCGCGGTCGAAGAGCAGCGCGAGGATAATATCCCGATTCGGCTGACGATCGGCTACGATCACACAAAGCCCGGCCTTTATGTGATGATGGACAACCTCTGGGGCCTGGGCACGATTCGCCCGGACCTGGCATTCAGGATCATCGGCTAATCGACAAACCACAAACGAGATGGGGGGCGGCTGACTGCCCCCCATTTTTTCGGGAGGAAACCCGATGCAAATGAAAGCAAGCGATAGGATGTGGATGACACTGCCGGGCGGTGAACCAATAGCCTTTAACCGCCAGGCGGAGGACTACATTCGCGAGTACAAGGCGCGGGGCTGGGAAGAGTGCGGCCCTCCGGCCCCGAAGAAGAAGGCGGCGCCGAAGGCTAAGAGTTAATTGAAGCTCGAGGCGGGCAAATACACCGGCCTGTTGAAGGATCGCGGTTGCCTGATTATCGGCAGCGGGCCATCGGTAGCCGGGCAGATGGCAATGGTGAGGCGGGCCCAGGCGGTCGGGATTCCAACGTTGGGCGTCAACCTTACTTTGCTGCGGCTGTTCGGCCTGATGGTCGGCACGATCCTCGACGTCGACTGGCTGAGAAAAAAGCGAGGTCTGCTCTGGCGCCACGTTGGCGTGCTGTTCGCCCCCGAGGAGCGCTCGCGGGGATTCGATCGCTACAACCTGGTTACAACGATCACCAAGATCGACAACCGCCGGCGTGACGCGCGGATCGGCGTAAGCTCCTATTTCGGGAACGGCATTTATGACAACCATTGCGGCGGCGGGTATGCGATCTCGGTTGCCTGGGCGCTTGGTGCCGATCCGATACTGCTGGCCGGCTACGACTGTAAACCCGCGGCTGATGGCCGCGAGCATTGGTACGATCAGCCGGGCACGCCACGGCAGGGAATGACCGGCTGGATGCTCAATAACCTCGAAACGCTCGCGCCTTATTGCGGGCGGCGGGTGATTAATTGCTCCGCGGAGACGGCCCTTGTGGGCTTTCCGCGCAGTGAGTTGGAGCGGGAACTTGGATGCCTTAATTTTAGTTGATGTGGGCGGGCGGCTGACGCTGGGAAAGCTGACGGAAGCAGCCGGCACGGTTGCCGCGACCGGGGATATCACCAACGCGAAGGTGAAGCTCTTCAGGCGCGGCCAGCAGAACGACACAACGAACCCGCTGCAGGACTGGGCCGATGCAACCGTCGGGAGCGACGGGACGGTCTACTATGATATTT
>DATKUP010000032.1:0-39113 GCA_035530575.1 Thiobacillus sp.
AGCTCGCGCAAGATTGCCGACATCATCGGCGTCATCGACGGCATCGCCTTCCAGACCAACATCCTCGCGCTGAACGCCGCGGTCGAAGCCGCGCGGGCCGGCGAACAGGGTCGCGGCTTTGCCGTCGTCGCCTCCGAAGTACGCAACCTGGCGCAGCGCAGCGCGAGCGCCGCCAAGGAGATCAAGACCCTGATCGAGGACTCCGTCGGCAAGGTCGACGCCGGCGGCAAGCTGGTCGACGAAGCCGGCAAGACCATGGGCGAGATCGTCAGCTCGGTCAAGCGCGTCACCGACATCATGAGCGAGATCGCGGCCGCGAGCCAGGAACAAAGTTCCGGCATCGAACAGGTCAACCAGGCCATCACCCAGATGGATCAAGTGACCCAGCAGAACGCCGCCCTGGTCGAAGAAGCGGCTGCGGCGGCCGAGAGTCTGCAGGATCAGGCCGGCAAGCTGGCCGAGGCGGTGAGCGTGTTCAAGCTGGAGAGTGGGGCGTACAGCGTGCAGCCAGTATCTCCGGCTCGGCAGGGCACGCCGGCCAGGATCATGGCGAGCCCGAAGAAACTGGCCGCAGCCGGTGGCGGCGGCGAAGAGTGGGAAGAATTCTGAGGGCTGATCGCACGAGGCATTCGATTTGAAATAAGCATCGACAAACATCGACAAGTTTTGTCCCGAACCAAGAAAAAATTCACATTAACGCAACAAGCCACAGCATTCGATATAAGGAAAAATCGTGAAACAGTTCATTAGCAACCTGAAATTGAGTCGTAAATTTACCCTGATCGGCGTCCTCGTCCTGGCGATGGTGGCCATGCCCGTATGGCTGGTCATCAAGACCGCAGTCACGACGCTGTCCGTGGCCCGCGCCGAGGTCGCCGGCATCGAGCCATCGGGCGACATGCTTACGCTGATCAAGCTCACGCAGCAGCACCGTGGCCAGTCGGCCATGGTGCTGGCCGGCAACGACAGTATCCGGGCAGCGCGTCAGGCCAAACAGGCCGAGGTGGAGCTGGCCATGTCCAGGGCGCAGCAGTCGGTGGCGGGTCTGGCAGAGCACGGGCTCGACGAGCGCCTGGCCGCGATTCAGCGCGAATGGCAGGCCGTGGCCGGCGCGATCAGTGGGAAATCGATCGCCGGGCCGCAGAGTTTTGCGCGGCACACTGCTCTGATCGCCGAGCAGCTCGCGTTGCTCGATGACATCGTCGACAGCTCGACGCTAGCCTTCGACTCCGATGCCGCCACCCACCACATGGTCTCGTCGGTGCTCGGCCACTTGCCCCGGCTGACAGAAAGCCTGGGCCAGATGCGCGCGGTCGGCGCCGTGCTGCTGACCCGGGGCGAGGCCATGCCGGAAGACCATGTGCGCATCTCGGTGATCGGCGCCACGGCGCAGCAGCATCTTCGCAATGCGCGTGGTGCCTTCGATAAAGCCATGGATGCCGAGCCCTCGCTGCGGCGGACGCTAGACCAGCCCGTGGCGAGCGCGGTGGCTGCGGCCGAAGCGGTGCTCAAGCTTACCGACGAGCAGATCGTTCGCGCCGAGATGCTTGGCCTGCCGGGTGCAGACTACTTCGCGACGATGACCCGGGCCATCGACACCCAGTTCGACCTGACGGCCGCCGCGTTCAAGGTGCTGGATAGCGCCCTATCCGATCGCGTCGTAGCCGAACAGCGCGCGTTGTGGCTGGTGATGGGCGGTGCTTTGCCGGGTGCCATCGCGCTGTGGATCATCGTGCTGACCGCGCGTACCACGACACGCTCAATCGGGCAGGCGGTACAACTGGCCCAACACGTGGCTGCAGGCGACCTGACCTCGAAGATCGAAGTCACCAGCACCGACGAAGCCGGTCATCTGCTCGCCGCGCTGAAGGATATGAACGAGAGCCTGGTGAGCATCGTCAGCAACGTGCGCCAGAGCAGCGATTCGATTGCCGCTGGCAGCGCCCAGATTGCCGCCGGCAATCTCGACCTGTCGTCGCGTACCGAACAGCAGGCGGCGAGCCTGGAAGAAACCGCCAGCACGACGGAAGAACTGACCAGCACCGTCAAGGAAAACGCCGAGCAGACCCATCATGCCAGCAAGCTGGTGCTGTCGACTGCCGAGATTGCGGTCAATGGCGGCGAAGTGGTGGGGAAGGTGATCGACACCATGGCGTCGATCAAGGACAGCTCGCGCAAGATTGCCGACATCATCGGCGTCATCGACGGCATCGCCTTCCAGACCAACATCCTCGCGCTGAACGCAGCGGTCGAAGCCGCGCGTGCCGGCGAGCAGGGACGCGGCTTTGCCGTCGTCGCCTCCGAGGTTCGCAACCTGGCGCAGCGCAGCGCGAGTGCGGCCAAGGAAATCAAGACCCTGATCGGCGATTCGGTGGAACAGGTCGAGGCGGGTCGAAAGCTGGTGGACGAGGCAGGCGAGGCGATGGACGACATCGTGACGTCGGTGCAACTGGTGGCGGACATCATCAGCGGTACAGCCGCCGCCAGCCAGGAACAAAGTTCAGGGATCGAGCAGGTCAACCGGGCCATCGCCCAGATGGATCAAGTGACCCAGCAGAACGCCGCCCTGGTGGAAGAAGCGGCGGCTGCGGCCGAGAGCCTGCAGGATCAGGCTGACAAGCTTGCCGAGGCGGTGAGCGTGTTCAGGCTGGCGAGCGGGGCATGCACTCCCGCGCCCGCCGTGGCCTCATCGAGCAAGGCCGGGCTCAGGACAATCCCGGCACCGGCCATCCGGCCGAAGAAACTGGCTGCGGCCGGCGGCTGGCAATGACGAGTGGAAAGCGTCTCAAGATGTGCCTTTCGGTAGATATGTACAGGCTGACTATCCAGATTTCTGGTTACGGGCCGATATAAGACGTATTAGTTTGTCCGGGGATACACAATGCGCTCCAACATGCCGGTGACCAACGTCGAATATGTCCTGAAGGACACCGAGGTTGTGGTATCGAAGACCGACCTGCGCGGAAAAATCACCTATGCCAATCAGGACTTCGTCAATATTAGCGGGTTCAGCGAGGATGAACTGATCGGGCAGCCGCATAACATCGTGCGCCACCCCGACATGCCGGTCGAGGCCTTTGCCGATCTGTGGCGCACCCTCAAGAGCGGCAAGGCCTGGACCGGTCTGGTGAAAAACCGCTGCAAGAACGGCGATTACTACTGGGTTGAGGCCAATGCCGCGCCCATCATTGAAAACGGGCAAGTCGCTGGCTATGCGTCGATTCGGACCAAGCCCAGCCGTGCGCAGGTCCAGTCCGCGGACAGCGCTTACCGCGCCATCAAGGCCGGCGACAAGGGGCTCAAGGTCGAAGAAGGCAATGCGGTTAGATGTCCCCCATATCAGCTACGCAATTTTCTGAAGGCCTATTCGCTGAAAGCCATGCTGGGAATGGCCGCTGCTTCGATGGCCGCCCTGTTCGTGGCGATGGGCGTTCTGGCCTGGTTGGCCACCACCGAAGCCAATCAGCTGCTCACCGGTTGGCTGATGGCGATCGCCGCACTGGGGGTGCCTCTGGCCGGCGTGTTTGCCATTTTCCTGTTCCGCACGATCGTCATGCCCCTTGAACGCACCAAGCAGGATATCCAGCGCATGGGCACAGGCGATCTTACCGGGCGGATCGTGGCCGAAGGCGCGAATGAGCTGGTCGATCTGATGCAGTCGCTGCGTGTTCTGCAAATCAACGTCAAGCTGCTGGTCGGGCAGATCAAGCAGAGCACCGAGGTTGTGAGTATGGGCGCCAGCGAGATTGCCTCCGGCAACGCCGACCTGTCCGGTCGCACCGAATCGCAGGCCTCCTCGCTGGAGGAGACCGCCAGTTCGATGGAGGAACTGACCAGCACCGTCAAGGAGAACGCCGTGCAGACCCACCATGCCAGCAAGCTGGTGCTGTCTACCGCGGAGATTGCAGTCAATGGCGGCGAAGTGGTGGGAAAAGTGATCGACACCATGGGCTCGATCAAGGACAGCTCGCGCAAGATTGCCGACATCATCGGCGTCATCGACGGCATCGCCTTCCAGACCAACATCCTCGCGCTGAACGCCGCGGTCGAAGCCGCGCGGGCCGGCGAGCAGGGCCGCGGCTTTGCCGTCGTCGCCTCCGAAGTACGCAACCTGGCGCAGCGCAGCGCGAGTGCGGCCAAGGAAATCAAGACCCTGATCGGCGATTCGGTGGAACAGGTCGAGGTGGGCAGAAAGCTGGTGGACGAGGCAGGCGAGGCGATGGACGACATCGTGACGTCGGTGCAACTGGTGGCGGATATCATCAGCGGCACTGCCGCCGCCAGCCAGGAACAGAGCGCCGGCATCGAGCAGGTCAACCAGGCGGTGGGGCAGATGGACGAAATCACCCAGCAGAACGCCGCACTGGTTGAACAGGCCTCGGCGGCGGCCGAAAGCCTGCAGGAGCAGGCGGCGAAGCTTTCGGAGTTGGTGGGTTACTTTACGCTGGTGCGGAGTGGACCGACGGCGCAGCCTGCTGGCCGTAGCGTGAAGTCCTTGCCGGCGGCGGTGCCGGTCCGGGCGGCGGCCTGAGCGTACCCAGGCGGGTCGACCAGACAATGGGTTTGTCGATGGTTCGGGGTGGCTGGTTTTCGCTTTTGAGGTAGGTCTGGTTTTATGACGGGCCCAACCAGATCAAGTCTCTTCCAGATTTAAAGGGGCTTGATCTATACAGTACACAGTACACAGGTATCTTGTGAACGTGGCGTTGAGTGGTAGTGGCCAGCGCCGTAGGATAGGGCTTCATCAGAGGGGGCAAGACATGACTTCAACAGCCAACAGTGACATGGCCTTTAAATAAGGCATAAATAAAGCATCCTGAAATGAAACCCGCACCGAAAACGCAGTCCGACAATACCAAGATTTTTGAATTTACACCGCGTGATTTTGCGCGCGTGCGTGCCCTGATCTACAGGCAAGCCGGCATATCGCTCGGCGAAAGCAAGCAGGAGATGGTTTATAGCCGTCTGGCGCGTCGTTTGCGGGCAAAGGGCATCAATTCCTTCCAGGAATACCTCGACGGGCTGGAAAGCGGACGGGATGACGATGAGTGGGTGGCGTTCACCAATGCCCTGACCACCAACCTGACTTCGTTCTTTCGCGAGGCGCACCATTTCCCGATCCTGGCCGAGCACATGCGAAAAATGAAAGCGCCGCTGTCGATCTGGTGCTCGGCCAGTTCAACCGGGGAGGAGCCCTATTCGATCGCCATGGCGGCATGCGAGGCGTTCGACAGCCCCATGCCGCCGGTCAGCATCATCGCCACGGATATCGATACCAATGTGCTCGAAATAGCGGCCAACGGGGTGTATCCGATCGAGCGGATCGACAAGATGGCGCAGGACCGCGTCAAACGCTTCTTCCAGCGGGGTCGTGGCGAGCGCTCCGGGCTGGTGCGGGTGCGCCCGGAACTGCGCCAGTTGGTGACATTCAAGCCGCTCAATCTGCTGGCCGGCAACTGGGCGCTGAGCGGCGCGTTCGATGTGATCTTTTGCCGCAATGTGATGATCTATTTCGACAAACCTACGCAGGGTCAGATTCTTGCGCGGTTTGTGCCGCTGATGAAGCCGGACGGCCTGCTGTTCGCCGGTCATTCCGAAAATTTCATGTACGCATCCGATGCATTCAGGCTGCGCGGCAAGACGGTTTACGAACTGGATCCTCGTCATGGGGGTGCAAGGAAGCCTGCATGAACCCTGCCATTGAAGAGCAGCTTGCGACCAACCTGTATTACGACCGCACCTTCGACTGTGAAACCGCCAAGATATTGCCCGGCGAGTACTACTTCACCGGCAAGCCGATGCTCATCGTCACGGTACTCGGCTCCTGCGTGGCGGCGTGCATACGCGACCGCGTCTCGGGCATCGGCGGCATGAACCATTTCATGCTGCCGGACGGCGGGGGCGATGCCGGCAGCCCGGCCTCGGCGTCGATGCGTTATGGCGCCTACGCCATGGAAGTGCTGATCAATCAGGTTCTCAAGGCGGGCGCGCGGCGCGAGAACCTGGAAGCCAAGGTGTTCGGTGGCGGCAATGTGCTGCGCGGCTTTACCAGCATCAATGTGGGCGAACGCAACGCCCGGTTCGTGCGCGATTATTTGCACGCCGAGAATATCCGAATCGTCGCCGAGGATCTGAACGATGTCCATCCGCGCAAGGTGTATTTTTTCCCGGCCACCGGCAAGGTCCTGGTGAAAAAACTCAAGCAGCTCAACAACTACACGCTGGTGAAGCGCGAGCAGGATTATGCGAGCCGACTGAAGGCCAATCCGGTGAGCGGAGACGTCGACCTGTTCTGATCGAAAGAAAACAAGCATGACAAAAATCAAGGTTCTGATCGTGGATGACTCGGCGCTGATTCGCGGCGTGATGAAGGAGATCGTTAATAGCCAGCCGGATATGGAGGTGGTGGGCGTGGCGCCCGACCCGCTGGCGGCGCGCGATCTGATCAAGCAAACCAATCCCGACGTGCTCACGCTGGACGTGGAAATGCCGAAAATGGATGGCCTGGAGTTTCTCGAGAAGCTGATGCGGCTGCGCCCGATGCCGGTGGTGATGGTGTCGTCGCTGACCGAGCGGGGGTCGGAAATCACCATGCGCGCGCTGGAATTGGGCGCCGTGGATTTCGTCACCAAGCCGAAAATTTCGATCCAGAGCGGCATGCTCGAATACACGGACCTGATTGTGGAAAAAATCCGCATTGCCGCGCGGGCCAGAATCAAGCCGCGTCCGCATCCCTCCAGCGCGGCGGGGCAGGCGGCCAGACTCGAACTGGCGCCGGTGCGCAACCCGCTCACCAGCAGCGAAAAGCTGATCATCATCGGCGCTTCCACCGGCGGCACCGAAGCAATCAAGGATTTCCTGATCCAGCTGCCGTCGGATTGCCCCGGCATCCTGATCACCCAGCACATGCCGGAAGGCTTCACCCGCTCGTTCGCCGACCGGCTCGACAAGCTGTGCAAGATTTCCGTCAAGGAATCCGAAGGCGGGGAACGCGTGCTGCCGGGCCATGCCTATCTGGCACCGGGTCACTCCCACCTGTTGCTGGTGCGCAGCGGCGCCAACTACATGACCAAACTCGACCAGGGGCCGCCGGTCAATCGTCACCGCCCATCCGTCGATGTCCTGTTCAACTCGGCCGCGGCCAATGCAGGCAAGAACGCGGTCGGCGTCATCCTCACCGGCATGGGCCGCGACGGCGCAGCCGGGATGCTGGAAATGAAAAAGGCCGGCGCCTACAACGTGGCGCAGGACGAAGCCTCGTGCGTGGTATTCGGCATGCCCAAGGAAGCCATCGCCATCGGCGCCACCCACGATGTCGGCCCCCTGTACGAATTGCCGG
This sequence comes from Thiobacillus sp., assembly GCA_035530575.1. Taxonomy (GTDB): domain Bacteria; phylum Pseudomonadota; class Gammaproteobacteria; order Burkholderiales; family Thiobacillaceae; genus Thiobacillus. The sequence continues at coordinate 7,340 of DATKUP010000032.1, forward strand.
GGCGGGTGATGCAATTCTTTGCGACGCACGGCAACCGTGCGATGCGGGTTTGAATTCAGGTTGAACTTACGCGTGAACCGATTTTTCTGACGGTTTGCCGGCTTAAGTTTGACGCCGTTTTGCCGATTCTTCCCCTGAGGGAGCGCTGATTAATTCGATATGGCTGTCATGGGGAGCGCAGCGAAGCAATCCAGCGTATCGATCAAGCGGGTATTTCTGGATTATCGCGTTGCTACGCTCCTCGCAATGACAAATTAATCAGCGGTTTCCTGACAAAATGAACCGTTTCAATGGAGTCCTGCATGGCCGATCCGAATACGAAATTTCTGGTTGTTGACGACTTTTCCACGATGCGTCGCATCGTGCGCAATCTGCTCAAAGAACTGGGTTATGCCAATGTTGAAGAAGCGGAAGACGGCGTCGACGGTTTGGCCAAGCTGCGCGCGGGGAACTTCGACTTCGTCGTGTCCGACTGGAACATGCCGAACATGGATGGCCTCGACATGCTGAAGAATATTCGTGCCGATGCTGCGCTGTCCAAGCTGCCGGTGCTGATGGTGACGGCCGAAGCCAAGAAGGAAAACATCATCGCCGCGGCGCAGGCCGGCGCCAGCGGCTACGTGGTCAAGCCTTTTACCGCCGCCACGCTCGACGAGAAACTCGCGAAGATATTCGAAAAACTTGAAAAAGCAGGAGCCTGACGTGGATACGCAATTCGCCAGCTCCGCCGTGGCTGCTACCGGGCACGATGCCGGACGCGATGTCGTGTGCGCCGAAAGAAATGAACACGACGAGATGCTGGCGCGGGTTGGCCAGATTACCCGTACCCTGCACGACAGCCTGCGTGAGCTGGGTTTCGACAAAGTGCTGGAAAAAGCGACGCATGACATTCCCGATGTCCGCGAACGTCTCAACTATGTCGCACGCATGACCGAACAGGCGGCACAGCGCGTGCTCAACGCCACCGATGCCGCCATTCCCATGCAGGAACGCATCGATGCAGGTGCCGACGAAATTCTGAATGGTTGGCAGGCCGCTTTCAAAGCACCCTTTTCGGAAGCCAATTACCGCGACATGGCCACGATGACCATGCAATGCCTGGCCGATATGCGCAATGACACCAGTGCAACCAAACAGCAGTTACTGGATATCATGATGGCGCAGGATTTTCAGGATCTCACCGGCCAGGTGATCCGCAAGGTGACCGAACTCGCGCATGGCATGGAGCAGCAGCTGGTTCAGTTGCTGATCGATTATTCGCCGGTCGAAGTGCGGCGCGAAGCCGGCAGCAGCCTGCTCAACGGCCCGCAGATCAACCCGGCGAACAAGAGCGACGTGGTAGCCGACCAGGGCCAGGTGGACGATCTGCTCGATAGCCTCGGCTTCTGAAAAGTTACAAGTTGCAAGCCACAAGAAAAACCTTGTAATTTGAATCTCATTCCGGACGCAACGTCTGGATCACCATCACCGTGGCCTTGAGTCCATTCTGGACCGACTGTTCAAACTGGGGGGCGAAGTAGGGCAGGGTCATGTCCAGCACAATCAGTCCAACGCCCAGGGTAATGGGAAAACCGATGGCAAAGATGTTGAGCTGGGGTGCGGAGCGGGTGAGGATGCCGAGCGACAGATTGGTCATCAGCATGATGGCGATCACCGGCAGCGCCAGTTGCAGGCCGACGGCAAACACGGTGGAGCCGAAGGCGGCCACGTTGTAGAACCCGGCGGCTGACAGCGGCTGCGGGCTGATGGGCAGGCTTTGAAAACTTTCGACCAGAACGCCGAGCAGCAGCAGGTGGGCGTTCACCGCCAGGAAAACCAGCAGTGCCAGCAGATTGAAAAATCGTGCGAGGACCAGCGTCTGGCCGGCGCTTTGCGGGTCGAAAAATGACGCAAACCCCAAGCCCATCTGCAATCCGACGATTTCTCCCGCGGCATCGACCGCAGCAAAAACAATGCGCATGATGAAACCAATCGCCACGCCAATGAGCAACTGCTGAACCAGGATGAACAGGCCATGCCATGACCCCAGTCCCACATCGGGCATCGGCGGCAGGGTGGGGGCAATGATCAGGGTGATGAAAATACCGAGTCCGATCTTGACGCGCCCGGGAACGGAGCGGTGTCCGAATATCGGCGCCACCATGATCAGTCCGAGAATGCGGGTGAGCGGCCAGATGAAATTGATCAGCCACGTATTGAGTTGGGCGTCGGTGAGGCTGATCATGGTGGGGAAACCTTTTGAACCACAGAGGCACAGAGACACAGAGGAAAAACAGCGAAGTGAAACATTGCGAGCCCAAACCGTATTGGATGAGCTGGCAAAAATCGTTCTTGCATCGTTTTCTCTGTGTCTCTGTGCCTCTGTGGTGAATGATTAGCCTTTTCAAGCATCGTGGCGTGCCCGCAGCGCGATTACCCGATGATGCCCGGCAGGCCGGTCAGCACCCGTCGCATGTAATCGGTCATCACCGTCAGCATCCACGGCCCGGCGAGGGCAAAGGTGACGAGCACCGCGAGCACCTTGGGGATGAAGGAGAGGCTGGGATCGTTGATCTGGGTGGCGGCCTGGAAGACGCTGACGGTGAGGCCGACGATCAACGTGACCAGCAGGACAGGGGAGGCCACCAGGATGGTGATTTCCAGTGCGGTGCGGCCTATGGTCATTACACTTTCCGGCGTCATGGTGATCCCCTAGGGCGTGTTAATGCTAATTTCGCGTCCACGTTGCCGCGAGAAAGCGATGGATGCAAGGCGCGCCGCGCAGGCAAGGGTCATTCCTTGCCAAGTGGCGCAACGCCGCAGACGCGCTTTCTCGCGGCAACCCGGAGGGACGGGCCGATTCGGGCGCATGTCTTTGTCGCGAGCTGCTTGCAGTGAGCGACACTGCGGCGCATCTCGCTTCGTGGCCTGCATCCCGAATCGGCCTCGTCGCGGGCGTGAAATTAGCATTAACACGCCCTAGTAAAAGCTTTGAGCAAGCGAACCCAGCAGCAGATTCCAGCCATCGACCAGCACGAACAGGATGATCTTGAAGGGCAGCGCGACGATGGCGGGCGATACCATCATCATGCCCATCGCCATCAGGATACTGGCGACGACCATGTCGATGATAAGAAAGGGGATGAACACGGCAAAACCGATCTGGAAGGCGGTCTTGAGTTCGCTGGTGATGTAGGCCGGAATCAGAACGCGTATCGGGACATCTTCAGCTGAATTCATGGGGCCGTTGCCGGACATTTTTGCGAACAGGGCAAGGTCGGACTCACGCGTCTGTTTCAGCATGAACGCACGCAGGGGCATCACGCCCTTTTCGAGCGCTTCCTGCATCTGGATGCGGTTTTCAGACAGCGGCTGGTAGGCCTCGACGTAGATCTTGTCGAAGGTGGGCCCCATCACAAAGAACGTCAGAAACAGCGCCAGGCCGACCAATACCTGGTTGGGTGGAGTCGATTGGGTGCCGAGCGCCATCCGCAGCAGCGACAGCACGATGATAATGCGGGTGAAGCTGGTCATCATCAGCAGCGCGGCTGGCAGAAACGACAGTGAGGTCAGCAGCAGCAGGGTTTGCAGACTGAGGGTGTAGGACTGTCCGCCGCCGCTCACCGGGGTGCTGGTGAACGCAGGCAGACCCGCGCCCTGAGCCAGCGCCAGCGAGGGCAGCGTCAGCGCGACCACCATAAAGAAGAGTTGCGCCAGGTTCGGATACCGCTTATTTGACACGGCGCTTCTCGATCATCTGTTGCAGGCGCACAGCAAAACTGGCGTTGAGGCCGGGCGTGGCCGCTGACTGGAGCTCGCCCTTCGGCAGGGTCATCAGCGCATTGACGCTGCCGGGGGTCACGCCCACCACCAGCCAGGAATCCCCCACTTCGACCACCACGACCCGCTCGCGGGTGCCGACGGACGTGCTGCCGACTACATGCAGCAGGCCGGGCGAGCCGCCGTGGGTGACGCCCAGGCGTTTGGCCGCCCAGGCGGTCCCGGCGATCAGCAGCAGCACGGCCACCAGGCCGATGAAGACCTGCAGCAGGCTGCCTGCGGCGGAGATGGCGGGTTCCGCCGGAGCGCCGGTTGCCAGCGCCAGCGCCGGCAGGCTCAGCAAGCAGACGGCAAGAAGAACAGGTTTCATCCTAAATTCCTCACCACAGAGGCACAGAGACACAGAGAGAGGCAAGACACCACAAGGCTACCCGTACTTGTCAACTCACCCGATAAGCAAGAGGACATCGCGATATAAGACTTTGTTTTTCCCTCTGTGTCTCTGTGCCTCTGTGGTTCAGATGCGGTTTTCAGCTTCATTTGTTGAGTTTCCGGATCCGCTCGGCGGGGGTGATGATGTCGGTCAGGCGCACGCCGAATTTGTCGTTCACCACCACCACTTCGCCCTGCGCGATCAGGCAGCCGTTGACCAGCACGTCCATCGGCTCACCCGCCAGACCGTCGAGCTCGACCACCGATCCCTGTGCCAGCTGCAGCAGGTTCTTGATGGTGATCTTGGTGCGGCCCAGTTCCACCGTCAGCAGCACCGGAATGTCGAGAATGAAATCGATATCCTGGCCAACTCCGCCGGATGCGGTGGCCCCGGACAGCTCCTTGAATATTTCCGGACTGGCCGCCGGGGCGGTAGCCGCCTGCGGGGCCTGCTCGGCCATGGCCGCCGCCCAGTCGTCTTCTGCGATGGCTTGGGTAGAGTCTTCTTCAGACATGTTTTTCTCCTGTTTTCGGCTCGGTCGAGCTGGTTGACAGCAATTTCTCGACACGCAAGGTGTATTGGCCGTTGAATTTTCCGTAGGCGCATTCCATCACCGGCACGCCATCGACCTTGGCCTCGATGGTTTGCGGGATGTCAAGCGGAATGATGTCGCCCACTTTCATGTCGACGATGTCGCGCAGGCTGATCTCGGCTGTGCCCAGGTCGGCGACGATCTCGACCTCTGCCAGCTGGATCTGTTGCCGCATCAGGCGGATCCAGCGCTTGTCCACTTCCAGGTTTTCGGCCTGCAGGCTGCTGGTCAGCAGATCCTTGATGGGTTCGATCATCGAATATGGCATGCAAAAATGCATTTCACCGCTGATCTGGCCGAGCTCGATGGCAAAGGTGACCGCCACCACCACTTCGTTGGGCGTGGCGATGTTGGCGAACTGGGTGTTCATTTCCGAGCGGACAAACTCGAATTCGATCGGGTAAATCGGTTCCCAGGATTTCGAGTAGGCCTCGAAAACGATATTGAGAATGCGCTGGATGATGCGGTGTTCGGTCTGCGTGAAGTCGCGGCCTTCGACGCGCGTATGGAAACGACCGTCGCCGCCGAACAGGTTGTCGACCATAAGGAAAACCAGGTCGGGATTGAAGATCATCAACGCCGAGCCGCGCAGCGGCTTGAACTGCACCAGGTTCAGGTTGGTAGGCACCACCAGGTTGCGGATGAATTCGCTGTATTTCGAGACGCGTACCGGGCCGACCGAGACTTCCACCCCGCGCCGCAGAAAGTTGTAGAGACCGATGCGGAGCAGGCGCGCAAAACGCTCGTTGATGATTTCGAGTGTCGGCATGCGGCCGCGCACGATGCGTTCCTGCGTGGCCAGATTGTACGAACGGACCTCTCCATGATCTTCTTCGATCGGGACATCGTCGGCTTCGCCGGCTACGCCTTTCAGCAGCGCGTCGACTTCATCCTGCGAAAGAAAGTTGTCGGCCATGGGCTTGATTACTGGATCACGAACGAGGTGAACAGGACGTCGTCAACCTGCTGGGGCTTGCCTTTGGGGTCAAACGGCTGCACCACCTGCGCCTGGATTTCCTGCGCAAGCTTGAGTTTGTCCGCGGCGGAGACCAGCTCATCGGCATGCCTGCTGGAGAGCAGGGTCAGCAAGCGGCTGCGGACGCGCGGCATGTGCAGCTTGATCGCGTCCACCTGAGCCTGATCGGGCACCTGCAGCGTGATGTCGACCTGCATGTACTGCTCGCTATCCTGAAGATTGACGGTGAAGGTTTCGAGCGCCAGATAGACCGGTGCTTTTTGCAGTTTCTCTTCGGCTTCCCTGGGCGAATCGTCTGGCTGGCTGAAGAACCAGGCGGCCGCGCCGCCGCCGCCCAACAGAACCACAAGGGCGCCGATGATGATAAACAGCTTCTTCTTCGACTTGCCGGCGGGGACGACTTCGGCAGCCTCGTCGTGTTCGGCAGGTGCGGCGGGTCTGGCCATCGATACAGTTCCTCGGTAGGGGCTATGCGGTGTAGATGTTTGTCATTATTGAAACAAACAAGCGCGTTCGATGCCGGGAAAAGAGGGGGAAAAGGGACGCATATCGTTTAATTCTTGAAGCCGCAGTTGAACCACAGAGGCACAGAGCGTACAGAGGAAAAACAACACCTTGCATGGGTCAGTGCGTCCACCCGATGGGTGAAGGCCGGTTGATCGGCACCCCATTGATTTCCTGCCGTTCTCCGTGCCTCTGTGTCCCAAGGGATACCGTCCCTGTGGGACATATCTCTGTGGTGAGGTTTTCAGGTTCATGCGGTCGGCGGGCTCGTCCCGGGGTGGCCTCCCCCAACAGCTCTCCCCTGTGGGAGGGGTCTCGCCCCTGCGGGAGGCCCACACAATCTCCGCCTTGTGGAAGCATCCACAAAAGGCAAGCCGTCAAGCGAAGGTGTCGACCAGTCCCCGCCCGGATTGCTGGCCAGGCGCGTGAATGGACTGCAGGCCGGCACTGACAGCATCATCCCTTCCGGTAATCGGAGGTATGACCCGTTGCGCCTGGCGGCCGGGCGTGTCGTCCTGCCGCGGTGTATCCGCGCTGACCATCGCCTGCTCAAGCTGGATGCCGGCCTCGCTCATCATTTCCTTCAACCTTGGAAAGGCAGTCTCCAGCGCCTGGCGAACTTCAGGCTGGGCCGAGAAGAAACTGGCCGTGGCCTGGTCGTTCGTCAGGTTCAGCACAATTTGCAGAGGGCCCATATTGGGAGGGTTGAGCGTGAGTGTGGCCGATTGCTGGGCGCCTGCCGCCATCCACACGACTTTCTCGCCCAGGGCCTGGTTCCAGGCCGTTGTGCCCACCGTGGGGGCCAATTTGGGAGAGGCAACGTCATTCGACGCGTGCAGGGTTTCAAACATTGCCTGCGAGGCGGGGCGCATGGATGGATTGCTCGCGAGGTCCGACAGGAATTCTCCCTTCATGGTATCGGGCTGCCGGGCCGCTGCCAGCTGGCCCGAAAAAGCGGTGGACAGGACGGTTGTCGTGGTCGCCTGCAGGCTGGCTTTACCGGATGCGGCGGGGTCGATTTTCTGCGTGTCGCGCGCAGGGTCGGCAGGCTGTCCGACCGGCGCTGTTCGTGGCGCCCGGCCTTTACCGGGCTTCTCGAAGAACAGGGTGTTTGCGTCCCTGGCGGCTGGTTGCTCTGCGTCAACATTGTCCGTCTTGGCCGGTGCCGGCTTCAGCTGCCCCGGGGTGATTCCCAACCCAAGCAAGGTCGCCGGATCGGTCGCGGCGTCCTCGGCAACACTGTCCGTCTTGGCCGGGGCCGGCTTCAGCTGATCCGGGATGATTCCCAACCCAAGCAAGGTCGCCGGATCGGTTACGGTGTCCTTGGTTAGCGGCAGGGCAAGCGGGCCGTCCGCGGATTCCTTGGCTTCTGTTTCCCTGGCCGTGGCGCTTGTGTCGGATTCCGTCGAAGGGCCCGCCGGCGACGCCTTGTCTGGACCGGCATCGGCGTTGGCGTCTTGTTTGGCCTCGCTGCTGTTACGCCGGCTCTGTGCCATCTCGCTCGACAGGACCTGGCTGAATGGCACGTCCTGCGCCGCAGAATCCGGCTGTTTGCCGGCGGCGGGTGGCGGCTGGACGGTATTGGCCGGATTGATATTGATGGAGATCGCGTTCATGGTCTTGTGTCCCGTCAGGTTTCAGGAAGGATTCCGTTTGTACAGCGCGCTCCGGGAGGCGTGCTCATCGTTCTGCTTCTGGTCGAGCCAGAGCTCGCGGCGTACGCTTTCCTTACTTGCCCGGTCGGCCAGCGTGACGAACGACATTTTTTTCTGCTCGCAGGCCTGCCAGGCGGCACGTGCCTGGGCAATTCGCTGTTTGGCGTCGCTGACGACCTTCTGCTGGCCGGCGATGGCGTGGTCGAGCTTTTGCATGAACACCTGGAAGTTGTTGAAATGCGTCGTGCTGATTCCGGTGGCCAGATTGGATTGGCAACGCGCGGCATAGTCGTCGCGGTATTGCATCAGCAGGTCGAGTTTCTGCTCCGCCTCCTCGCCGGCGCGCAGCGTGGCGCCCAGAAGTTTCGCGGCCTCGTCGGTTTCCTTGTTGGCGAGGTCGATCAGCGTATCGAGTGCGGAGGGATTGGCCATTCAGTGTGCCTGTCGTTCGGTGAGGGTTATTGGAACAAGGCTTCGAGGGCGCTCAGGCTTTGCTGGACGTTCGAGTGCGCGGAAATATCTTGCTGCAGGAAGGCCTCGATCCCCGCCTGCAAGCGGATGGCTTCGTCCAGCAGCGGGTCGGTGCCTGCCGCATAGGCGCCGACGTTGATCAGGTCGCGGCTGCGCTCGTAGCGCGAAACCAGCTTTTTCAGGCGGCGTGCGTGTTGCTGGTGTTCCGGGGTGGTGATGTTTTGCATGACACGGCTGATCGACTGCTCGATGTTGATGGCGGGGTAATGACCGCTTTCGGCCAGCGCGCGATCCAGCACGATGTGGCCGTCGAGAATGGCGCGCGCGGCATCGGCAATCGGGTCCTGCTGGTCGTCGCCCTCGGTCAGCACGGTATAGAAGGCGGTGATCGAGCCGCCGCCCGGATTGCCGTTGCCGGCGCGTTCGACCAGCGCCGGCAGCTTGGCGAATACCGAAGGCGGATAGCCCTTGGTGGCCGGCGGCTCGCCGATCGCCAGGGCGATCTCGCGCTGCGCCATGGCGTAGCGGGTGAGCGAATCCATGATCAGCAGCACGTTCTTGCCCTGGTCGCGAAAATACTCGGCGATCGAGGTGGCGTAGGCTGCGCCCTGCATCCGCACCAGCGGCGGCGTGTCGGCCGGTGCGGCCACCACGACAGCGCGCGCCAGGCCTTCCTCGCCGAGAATCTGTTCGATGAATTCCTTGACCTCGCGGCCGCGTTCGCCGATCAGGCCGACCACGATCACGTCCGCGCCGGTGTAGCGCGCCATCATCCCCAGCAGCACGCTTTTGCCGACGCCGGAGCCGGCGAACAGGCCCATGCGCTGGCCGCGGCCCACCGTCAGCATGCTGTTGATCGCACGCACGCCGACGTCGAGGGTGTCGGTGATCGGCGCGCGCGACAGCGGGTTGGCGGCGCGGTTGTTGAGCGGTGCGGTGGCCGTGGTGTGCACCGGACCGAGGCCGTCGAGCGGTCGCCCGGCGCTGTCGAGCACGCGGCCCAGCAGGGCGTCGCCGACCGGCAGGTGGCGGGTGCGGTCGCTCGGCCGGCGGCGGGGATGATTGACCAGACCGAGGCGGGGCAGAGTGGGAATCACCTCCACCGGGAACACCCTGGAGCCGGGCACGATGCCTTCGACGTCGCTTTGCGGCATCAGGAAAAGCCGGTTGCCGTCAAACCCCACCACTTCGGCATCCAGCTGCGAACCATTGGGCAGCGGGACGGTGCAGGCGCTGCCGACCGCCAGTTTCAGGCCGACCGCCTCCATCACCAGTCCGGCCACGCGGGTGACACGCCCCGATACCCGCATCGGCTCGGCGATCGCCAGCAGCTCGCTGCAATCCTGCAGATAGGCCTTCCAGCGGGCGCTGTGGGATTGGGTGTTCATCCTGAATTCCTCACCACAGAGATATGTCCTGCAGGGACGGTATCCCTTGGGACACGGAGGCACAGAGAAAGACAAGAGGTCAACAGGCTACACGCACTTGGCCGCTCACCCGACAGGTGACAGGGCATCACGATGAAAGTCTTTGTTTTTTTCTCTATGCCTCTGTGCCTCTGTGGTTCAAATGCGGTTTTCGGGTTCATTCGTGTATCTCAGGCGGCCAGCCAGTCGGAATCCTTGCCGAGCGCGGCAGCGAGACGTTTCCAGCGGGTAGGCAAGGAGGCGTCGATCTGATTGTTGGCGGTTTCAACACGGCAGCTGCCGGGTTCGAGCTCGGCATCGGCCGTCAGCTGCCAGCCCATTTTTGTCAGTTCATCGCCGATTCTGTCCCCGACCAGCACCACATCGTCCGGATTCAGGAACAGCAGGGCCGGCTGGTGCAGCATCGGCAGATAGCGAACCGCTTCCTTGACGATGGGGATGACCAGTTCGGGACGTATCGTCAGCGCCGATTTCAGCAACGCATGGGAAAAATCGAGCGCCAGGTCAAGGATGTGTTGCGCGATGGTTTCATCGGCATTGCCGACTGCCGTCGTGAAAGCATCGGCCAAGCTGCCCAGGCGGGCGGCTTCGAGCGCGGCTTTTTTCTGCCCCTCGCCATAGCCCTTGGCAAGGCCCTCGGCATGTCCGGCGTTGTAGCCCTCCTGCCGCGCCTGCTCCTGGATGCCGCTGATCTGTTCGATCGTTGGCAGGGTGATGCCCGCACGGTGCGATTCTTTCATCGAGTGAGGGTCCCCCTCGAAGCTGGCCATTTCCCAGGGCTTGCAATCCGACCGATCCAGGGTGGATATGACGCTAGACATACTGTTCTTCCCCATTTGCACCCAGCGAGATCTGGCCTTCATCGGCCAGGCGGCGGACGATCAACAGGATTTCCTTCTGCTGCGCCTCCACCTCTGACAGGCGAACCGGCCCCTTGGAATCCAGGTCGTCCCGCATCATTTCAGCGGCACGCTGCGACATATTCTTGAAGATTTTTTCGCGCATCTCTTCCGATGCGCCCTTGAGCGCGATGATGAGCGAATCGGACTGCACTTCGCGCAGCAGCAGCTGGATGCCACGGTCCTCGATGTCCATGATGTTCTCGAACACGAACATCTCGTCCATGATCTTCTGCGCCATTTCGGGGTCGTAGCTTTTCAGGTGCTCCATGGCGGTGCTTTCGTTTTCACCGCTCATGAAGTTGAGGATTTCCGCCGCGGCACGGGTGCCGCCCATCGGCTGTTTCTTCAGCACGTCGTTGCCGGACAGCAGCTTGGTCAGCACGTCATTGAGTTCGCGCAGCGCAGTCGGCTGCACGCCGGAGAGTGTGGCAATGCGCAGCAACACGTCATTGCGCAGACGTTCCGTAAAACAGCTCATCACTTCGCAGGCCTGGTCGCGCTCCAGATGCACCAGGATGGTCGAGATGGTCTGCGGATGTTCGTTGTGGATGAGGTCGGCCACCGATTCGGCGTCCATCCATTTCAGGCTTTCGATGCCGCTGGCATCGCCGCCGCCGCCGAGAATCCGGTTCAGCAGCGACGAGGCCTTGTCGTCGCCCAGCGCATTTCTGAGGACGGTGCGGATGTAGTCGTTGGAATCGAGGCCCAGCGAGGAATTCAGGTCCACCACTGTGTTGAAGTTCTCCAGCACGTGCTCCACATCTTCCTGCGGAATGGACTTCATGCTGGTCATGGCTTCTCCCAGCTTCTGCACTTCGCGCGGGCCGAGAAACTTCATCACTTCCGATGCGCCATTCTCGCCCAGCGCAAGCATCAGGATCGCGCCTTTGGTGACGCCGCTTGGTTCACTCATTGCTGCCCACCCAGGTTTTTACAATGTTGGCGACGACGCGTGGATCTTCGTTGGCCATCTTTTGCGCGCGCGACAGGTTTTCCTGGTAGTTGCGCTGGCCGGGAAGCGCCATCACTTCGGCATCGGCCTGCAGTTGGAGATGGCCTGCCAGAGGCTGCGCCATCGCGTCGGAGAGCTTCTTCAGAATCGGCTTGAGTACGCGCAGATACAGGATGAGCAGGGCCAGAGCCATCAACAGATACTTGCCTGCGGCCTTGGCCATCTGGATAACGCCGGGCTGTTTCCAAAGAGGCAGTTCGGGGATTACCTCCTGTTCCGCGCGGGCGAAGGGCGTGTTCACCACGTTGACCGAGTCGCCGCGTTCTGCATTGAAGCCCATGGCCTCCTTGACCAGATTGGTGATCTGGGTCGTCTCGGCCTCGGTCAGCGGCGTCATCACCGCCTTGCCGTCCTTGTCGGTGGTGTGCTTGTAATTGACGACCACGGCGACCGACAGCCGCTTGAGGCCGCCAACGCCCTGTTGCACATACTGGATGGTTTTGTCGACTTCGTAGTTGACGGTGGCATCCTTGCGCGTATTGGTGGCAGGTACCGCGCCGGCCGGCACGGCAGCATTCTGTCCCGGTGCATTGATCGGCGCCGCATTAATAGGAGCCGTGGCCGGCGCCGGCGGCTGGTTGGTGAGCGCGCCCGGCACGCCGCCCGGGTTGGCAGAGCCGTTCAGCGATTCGCTGGTCTGCTGGCTGCGAATGACCATCGCCTCGGGCGTCTGGTTCGGCTTGTAGGATTCAACCGCCTGCTGGCTGCGCGAAAAGTCGACGTCGGCTGTCGCCTCGGCGCGTACGTTGTCGGGGCCGACGATCGGGGTGATGATCGATTCGATCCGCCTGACCACGTTCTGCTGCAGTTCCTGCACATACTTGATCTGGCTGGGGTCCATGCCGTTGGCGCTGGCCATCTTGCCGGTTTCGGAGAGCAGGTTGCCGTTCTGGTCGACCACGGTCACGTTCTTGATCGGCAGCTCGGGCACGCTGCTGGCCACCAGGTGCACGATGGCGCTGATCTGCTGCAGATCCAGCACGCGGCCGGGATGCAGGTTGAGCAGCACCGACGCGGTGGGCGCTTTCTGCTCGGAAACGAAGACCGAATCCTTGGGCATGGCCAGGTGAACGCGCGCGGCCTGCACCGCGGAGACCGATTCGATCGAGCGTGCCAGCTCGCCTTCCATGGCGCGCTGGAAATTGACCCGCTCGACGAACTGGGAAGACCCGAGTTTCTGGTTTTCCATCAGCTCGAAGCCGACATTGCCGCCCTTGGGCAGGCCTTGCGAGGCCAACTTCAGGCGCGCATCGTGCACCCGGTCGGCGGGCACCAGCACGGCGCCGCCGCCTTCCGCGTATTTGTAGGGGATGTTCATTTTTTCCAGCTCGGCGACAATTGCGCCGCCGTCGCGATCGCTGAAATTCGAGAACAGCACGCGATAGTCGGGTTGTTGTCCCCACATCCAGACCGCGCCCATGACCGCTACGGCTATCGCCACGCCCAGTGCCAGTATGATTTTTTGCCCGCCGGCCGTCCGGGTGAAGTCCATGACGTTGCCCCGCACCACAATCTCGCTTCCTGCTGCCATATTATTCTGCCCCCTTCGTGCCGGCGTCATGGATCGCCTTGTTTCCGATTGCCGTTTTCACGTCGTGTTTCCCCATGAGGTACGCCCTATGTGATCGAATTATCGGCACTGCCAGGGTTTTCAATCAGGGGAATAGAAGCCGGTTTTCCGCGTTTATCGAACTTATGACTTGCAACCGGGCTGATAAGGTGGGCACGTGAAAAACCAGCCTGGCTGGAACGGCGGCTGGATGAGCAGAGGAGGGCACCATGAGCATAGGAGCGATCGACACCGGCAGGATAGAAGCGATGATGGCGCAGCTAAAAGCTGCGGCGGAACGCACGTCCCCTGCGAACGCCAACCCTGTAAGCGATAGCACCCTTCAGACCCAACAGGCCGCAGGCTCGGTCGGCTTTCAGTCGGTTCTCAAGACCTCGCTGGACCAGGTCAACCAGGTCCAGTTGCAGTCGCAGCAACTCGCCCAGCGCTTCGAGATGGGCGACAGCACGGTCAGCCTCTCCGACGCCATGATCTCATTGCAGAAATCCAGTATCGCCCTGCAACAGACCGTACAGGTGCGCAACAAACTGGTGTCCGCCTATCAGGAAATCATGGCGATGGGCGTGTAAGTACTGGGTTAGGGGTTAGGATGGCTGCAGTCCGTAGCTTCACCCCTCACCCCTCACTCACTCCCTAGCGCCTCGCGTAACGCATTCGCCAGATCCTCGGCGACAAACTTCGCCACATAGGCATCCGCGCCCACTTTTTTGACATGCGCTTCGTTGGTCGAACCGGTCAGCGAGGAATGGATCACCACGGGAATGGCGCTGAAGCGCGGATCCTGCTTGATATTGCGGGTCAGGGTGAAGCCGTCCATTTCGGGCATTTCCAGGTCGGTCAGCACTAGGGCAATCCTGTCGTGCACGGTCTTGCCTTCGGCTTCCGCCTTGTCGGAGATGGCCTGCAAGTGGTCCCAGGCTTCCTTGCCGGTCTTGCACATGATGAAGGGCAGGCCCATGGCTTCCAGCCCCTGTTCGATCATGGTGCGTGCGATCAGCGAGTCGTCCGCTGCCAGGATGACTGCGCCGGGCTTGATTTCGACCTGAGGTCCAATGGTGGCGGAATCGACGTCCGGTTCGATCGGCGGCATGACCTTGCGCAGGATCGTTTCCACATCCAGCACCTGCGCCAGACGGTCGCTATTGTCTCCGTCCAGGCGGGCGAGGCTGGTCACCATCCCGCCCGCGGCATTGCCCTCGGCCGACAGCACCTGACGCCAGTCGAGGCGCACGATGTCCTCCACCGACTCGACGGCAAAGGCCTGGGTGCTGCGGGCATATTCGGTGATCAGCAGGATATTCAGCCCGGTTTTCGGGGTGCATCCTGTGACCGCCGGCAAATCGATGACGGGGATGATCTGGCCGCGCAGGTCGACCACGCCCATCATGTGGGGATGCGATCCGGCCATGGCGGTAATGGTCGGCATCGGGATGATTTCGCGTATCTTGAACACGTTGATCCCGAACAGTTCGTTACGATCGAGATTGGCATCCTCGCCCAGGCGAAACAGCAACAACTCCAGCTTGTTGGAGCTGGTCAGATTGGTTCGTTCGTCAATTTCCTGCTGGATCGTTTGCATTGCGGGGATTCCTCGAGTCATCTTAAAAACTTCAGTTCATTCACCACAGGGACACGGCGGTACAGAGAAAAGCAAAAGGTGCGGAAAAATTTGCTATCCCCACCGATGGATGACGGGAAAATGTCTTTTTGCTTGTTTTTAACTCTGTGCCTCTGTGTCTCTGTGGTGAATTGCTTTTTTCTGGTGCAGGCGCGTTCTAAAGGCTGTTGCGCCGGGCGCGCTCGATATCCATGACAAAACGCTGCAACTTCGCCGCCATGTCGTTGGGCAGGTTGACGAACTGGCAGCCCAGGCGGGTCTGGAAGACGCCGTTGGGCAGGCGGATCTGGGCCGAATTGCGGACTTCCAGCGACGTGACGATGGTGTCCGACTCGGGCAGCAGCAGGCGGCAGTCCGGCAGGATCCGGCCGGTTGCGGGACCGAGACGGCCGCTGGTTTCGGCAATCGCCACACCGCCGCAGCCGATGTCGACGAGGTGCGTGGTGATCGGATCGGCGTCGCTATCTGCCGACGGCACGATACACATGACCGGGTTGGCGATCGGCATTGGCACCCTGAAATGCTCGCGGCGCTGCAGCCGGATCAGCGACGTGGGCAGGGCAATGCGCAGCGCGGGCAGACCCTCGTACTTGCACCACGTCACCGGGCCGGTGGCGAACGAGATCGAGACGCCATCGAGTTGGGCGATGAACTCCGCGCCCTTGCCGGACATCAGTTCCTGGTTGAGCGCATCGCCCCGGGCGCTGTCGAGGATCAGCGTGTTCCTGGTCTCGTTCACCGCCAGCACCGATGTGACGATAATCTGCCGACTGTTTAGCAGGTCGAGATTGACCAGCAGCTTGCGTTTCTGGATCGCGCGCAGCTGGAACAGGATATCCGTGCGCGAATGCAAGGTGTAACGAGCCAGCAGCTCGTCGTGGCCGGCAGAACAAAAGTTGTGTTGCGAAGAGGAGGGCATAGGGTCAGGCGTTAAGAGTCGGGGCGGCCTTCTCAGCTTCTTCCAGATGATAGAGCCAGGCCAGCAGTTCGGCCACCACGATATATAACTGGGGCGGGATGCGGCTGTCGAGGTCGATCTGCATCAGCAGCGCCAACAACTCGCGCGATTCGTGAACGTACACCCCGGATGCGCGCGCCCGCTCGATGATGTTGTCGGCCATAATGCCGCGCCCCTTGGCGACCACGCGCGGCGCGCCATCGCCTTCGCGGTAGGCGATCGCGGCGGCGGCACGCTGCTTGTCAGGCGTCGGCGGCATCGTCTTGTCGTACTGCCAGCGTCTGCAGCGTGCAGCCCGCCGCCGCCAGTTGTTCCATTAGTCGCCCCTGGTTCTGCAGCAGCAGGGGTTCGACTTCGGCCTGCTCCGGCACCAGACGGATGCTGAACGCCAGATTCGTATCGAGCTTGATGTGCGCGGTCACCGTGCCGAGTTGCGGCAAGCTCAACTTGAGTGTCGATTCCCAGCCGGCATCGGCCTCGTCGCCGGGCATCGCGGCCGATTGATCCTGCGCGTGTTCGGTTTCGTGGCGCAGATGCCATTCCAGCACCTGGCCCGGCCACACTTCGCCACGCCAGACGAACTGGGGCGACTCCAGCACCTGCAACTGCTGCGACAGCAGGGCATGCATCGGGTTGAGCGGCTTCGGGGCGGCCGTTTCCGCGGCGTCGAGCAGGGCCAGCGGGTTGGCCGCGGCGCGCGCGGCCTCGACCGCCGCCAGCTTGTTTTGCGGCTCCTGCATCAGGCCGTCCAGGCTGTCCTGGCCGACCGCCCAGTCGGCCAGGTGCGACTCGTAAAACAGTCCGCTGCGGACCAGCGCGGTGCGCAGCGCGAGCGCGATCAGGGCCGGGTTCGCCGTCGGCTGGTCGAGCAGGGGGCCGGGCGGGGTGAGCGTGGGCAGGTCGTTGCGGCCGGGCAGCTGCTGCATCAGATCGCTCAGCATGCGCGCGGTCTGGCTCAGCTGCGGGGCATCGCCGGCTGCGGATTCGGGGGGGGCGAGCAGAAACACCGCCTGCGGCATGTGGCCGGCAAAGCGCAGGCGCAGGGTGTCGCCGGGCGCGGCCGGGTGGGGCAGCCGCATCGCAACGGTTTGCCCCTCGACTTCGACTATCGAGATGCCCTTCGCCTGGCTCTTCACCAGCCCGGTCAGCGTCTGGCCGATCGTCAGCTGGTCGAATGCGGCACGTGGTGCAGCCTGATCGCGCTGGGTGGCGTTTAGTACCGGCTGGACCGCCACCAGCCCGGACAGCGGTCGCCCGGGACTGTCCGGCGCGGGCGGGACATCCAGAACGCGGGCCAGATACTGAACCGGGAACATTGAACCTGTGCTTACGCCCGCTGCGCGCCGTAAGCCCGGACACCGCGCTGCCCGCTTCGCGTTATGTGCAGGTTTTGCTGCAGTTCGTGCATCCGCGGCTCGGTGAGCGCGCGGATGCTGGCGTCGTTCTGCAGGATGGTGCGGATGATCGCAAGCTTGGCGTGCTGCTCGTTTTCGTTCAGCGGCAGCGGCGCGGCTTGCATCAGGCTGCCGACGTAGCCGCGGCAGCGCTGCTCCAGCGCGGCCAGGTCATCCCACTCGCCCTGGCGGGCGGCATTCAGCATGGTGCCCATCAATTCGGAGATGGATTCGTAGGTGGTGAGCATTTCGTCGCTGGTCATGGCGGTCTCCGGTTCAGGCGGCAAAGGCGTGGCGGGAAGGCTCCAGCGCGGCCTGGCCTGTTGGGGCGATCTGTTGCCAGGCGCCGCGCAACTCGCGCAGCAGGCCCAGTACTTCTTCCAGCGGCGCGGCCTGGTTGTTGACGTGGGCGAGCATCAGACGCTGGTTCATGTAGCCGTACAGCGCAGCCAGGCGCTGTGCGATCTCGCCGCCCTGCTTGGGGTCGAGTGCGGCAAGCAGGCCTTCCAGGATGATGCTGCTGGCTTTGCTGATGGCGGCGGATTTCTTCGCGATGTTGCCCTCGTTCATGTGCCTGATCGCCATCCGCACTGCAAGCTCGGCGCCTTCGTACAGCATCACGATGAGCTGGTGCGGGCTGGCCGCGACGACGCCGGTCTCCAGGCCGACGTTGGCATAGGCATGGGCGGCGTTTCTGTGATTCGTGTACACGTCTTTACTCCTGATTTATTTGCCAGAGTCGTTGCCCAACTGCTGGGTCAGATAGGTACTGGTGTTGTTCATGCTGCTCAGCAGGAGGTTCAGATTGGTATATTCGCGGGTATATTTTTTTTCAAGGGCCGACATCCGGTTTTCCAGCCGGTCGATTTCCTCATTATGGTTTTTGACGCTTTTGTCGAAACTCTGGGTGCGCGTTTCGATCAGGCCGCCGGCCGCGAGCGTGGACTTGGCCCAGTCTTCCAGCCGGGTGGCGAAGCCCGTCGATGACGAGAACAAATTGGTCACATCGCTGAAATCGGTTGCGATTGCACTATTCAGTTTGCTGCTATCCAGTTGTAGGGAGCCGTCTTTCTGGAATGCAATGCCGACCTGGGAAAGCGAGGTCAGCGTGCCGCCACTTGCGGGTGTGTTGAAAATACCGCGTAACTGCTCCTGCATGAGGCGCAAGGTGCTGTCGCCCGCCAGGGTGCCCGCCCCCGTGCCGTCGGTGCCATAGGCGGAGCGCGACTTGATCTGGCTGGCCAGGGCGTTATAGGCGTCGACAAAATCGGAGGCTGCGGTGTTGATTGCCGCGGTGTCGCGCTCAACCGTCAGGCTGGCCGGCGTGGTCGTGGTGTTCTTGAGCGTCAGCGTGACGCCCTGGATGGCTTCGCTGACGGTGTTGGACGCGCTGGTGATCGCGATGCCGTTCACCGTGAGGTTGGCATTCTGCGCGGCAAGAGTCTGGGTCAGGTTTTGTGTGCCGGCCGGGTCATAGCCCAGCAGGCTATCTATGGATCCGTCCCCTCCGCTGGTGGTGATTTTGATGCTGTTGTTGGCACCGGAACTGTTCGAAGTCAGCGCGAGGCGGTAGGGCGTGCCGCTGCCGTCGTTGACGATGGTCGCGGTGACACCCAGGGCGGCAACATTGATCGCGTCGCGTATGCCTTCCAGGGTGTTGTTGCTGCTATCGATGGTGATGCTGGCGGCGGCGCCGTTGGACGTGAAGGCGGCGCCGCTGTATATCCCGTCGGTCAGCGTGCCGCCGCTGATGGTGCCAAGGTCGAACGTGACCGTGGTGGCCGTGCCGTCGCCGATGGCGGCGGTGCTGCTGGCTTGCCCCGCGGCAACCAGATTGTGCGACTGCGCCAGCTGGCTCACGTTCACGGCATACGTGCCGGGCGCCGCGGTGCTGCCGGCCGCGGCGGCAAGAACATTGGCATCGGACGGCGTGGCGGTGAGTTTTTGCAGATCGGTGTTCAGGGCTTTCGCTGCGGTTTGAAAGCTCGATACCTGGCTGCTGAGCGTGCCGTAGGAAGAAATCTTCGACTCGTAGTTGGTGATCCTGGCTTCGAGCTTGTCGATGGGCCGGCGCTCGACCGCCATCAGTTGCGAGACGAGGGTGGGGACATCGAGTGCGGTTGTGCTTGAAGAAGTAATTGCCATGGTAAGCCTCCCGACTCAAGCCTTCTGTTTAATCAGCAAACCCTGCTGGAACTGCTCAATTCCGTGCGAGATTGCCAGGGCAGATTCGGATGGAAATTGGCGAATCAATTCACCCGTACTGGTGTCCACCATCTTAACCACGGTTCTATTGGAATCGATATCCACGCTGAACTTGAGGTCAAGGTTTGCATTCTGCATCACGTGGTTGATCGTCGCGACTGCGTTATTCAACGCTTCAACGGAAGGCTGCGGGGTACTCTGGACCTGGGGGGCGGCGACAGACCTGACAGGCTCGGCACGGTGAGCGAGCATGTCAGGCTGTATGACCTGGCCCGGCTGTATGGCCTGACCCGTGTTGGGAATATTCTGGATAATCATGGCGACATCCTTTGTGCTAAATCTCTGACCGGCTAAACCGGTCAGAGATTGGTGCCTTATTTATATATCCAATTAACGCAGCAGGGTCAGCACGTTTTGCGGTGTCTGGTTGGCCTGCGCCAGTACCGCCGTGCCTGCTTGTTGCAGGATGTTGTTCTTGGCCTGGGCGGTGGTTTCGGCGGCGTAGTCGGTATCCATCACGCGGCTGTAGGAGGCCGACAGGTTCACCGAAGCGGTCTGGAGACTGGCCACAGCGGACCCAAGCGTTGCCATGTCGGCACC
Source organism: Thiobacillus sp. (assembly GCA_035530575.1). Classification (GTDB taxonomy): domain Bacteria; phylum Pseudomonadota; class Gammaproteobacteria; order Burkholderiales; family Thiobacillaceae; genus Thiobacillus. The sequence goes on from DATKUP010000032.1 coordinate 27,416, forward strand.
GAAATTTGCACGGGCGGTGGAGATGGCGGTTAGTTCGGTGTCGAATGCAGCAAGGTCGGCAAAACCCGTTGCAGAGGTAAACGTGCCACCATTGCCACCGGCCGTTGCGCCACTAGCATCTACCACCACTGCTGTGCTGGCGGTAACCAAATTCGAAATACGGGTGTTTTCAGCGATGAGGGCGGTAGCTTCTTCATTGGTGACAGCACCGGTCTGTACTTGAATTTCGCGCAACCGCTGGGTGTTTTCAGTGACCTGGGCCAGGTAGCCGTCATTGACTTGCGCTGCGGAAATCCCGTCATTGGCGTTGCGAATATTCATGTTCGCGCCGCGAATCTGGGAATCGTACCCTGTGGCAATGGCCAGGCCGGTCGCATCGTCCTTGGAGCTGTTGATGCGCAGGCCGGATGACAGGCGTTCCTGGGCGACTTGCAGGCCGGCCGCCGATTTGTTCAGTGCTGCGCCAGCAAACAGGGCGCCGACGTTGGTGTTGATTACTTGTGCCATGGTAGTTCTCCTTTAAGTGGGTCGATTGTTCCGGTCTCTGATGCCGTCAACTTTGGTCTGCCCGCTTGGGCCACATGAACCGCCGTTGTGTGAGGAATCGTCGGGGGTTGGAGAAAGTTAAGGCTGCTTTGCAAAAAACTTCATGGTGTACGCGTGTAATCCGGGTTGGTCATCAAAAGCGCATCGTGCGACATTCGGGGCGAGGCGGTCCTCCACAACAGCGTAGCCGTCCTTTGTAGGAGCGGGTTTACCCGCGATTGGCGCACCTGCCGGGGCTAAACCCTCCTGCAAATTCGTGATTGTGCACGCGCATTCCTGCCCTGTCCGACTAGCCGGCTACCGCCGGTGCGACGGATGCGGCGGGCGCCAGGCACACGCGGTTCTTGCCGCTTTGCTTGGCCTGGTACATGGCGGCGTCGGCGCGGACGATGCTGGCTTCCTGCGGCTCGCCTGCTGCACGCTCGGCGACGCCGGCGCTGAAGGTGATGAGCACTTTTTCGTTGTTGTCGAGGAAGTATTTCTTGGTGAGGCTGCGCTGCAGCCGGGTAATGATCTGCGCGGCTTCGTCGAGCGGGGTGTTGGGCAGGATGATGAGGAATTCCTCGCCGCCCATGCGTGCGATGTGGTCGGTAAGGCGCAGCTCTTCCCGGGCGATCTTGACCAGGTGGATCAGCGCTTCGTCGCCGGTCTGGTGGCCGCGCTTGTCGTTCAGCGCCTTGAAGTTGTCGATGTCGAGCACGGCGAGGCAGAACGGGGTGCTGTAGCGGTCGGCGCGCGAGGCCTCGCGTGCGAATTCGTCGTCCAGCCCACGCCGGTTGAGACTGCGGGTGAGCGGGTCTTCGCGCACCAGGGCGCTCATCTGCTCAAGTTCGGTTTCCAGCTGCTTGATGCGGCCTTCGGCCTGCAGGGCGGCGTCGCGCTCCTGGGTCAGCTGCTCGTGGGCGCGCAGGCTAGCCACCTGCGCCGCGCGGGTTTCTTCCAGCAGGCCTTCGAGGATGCGGTTCAGTTCCACCACATCCTCGGTGTTGCTGATGCGCTCGATGTGGGAGGCGATTTTTCCCTGGTACTCGTCGTTCGCCGCCACGGCATCGCTCATGTGGCTGACGAAGGTGGTCATGGTGGCTTTCAGCGTGGCGGTGGCCTCGCGCAGGCCATGCTTGACCAGGCCCTGCTTGTAGATGACTTCCTTGAGCCGCTTTTCGGCTTCCTGCAGCGACCTGGTTTTCATCGGCCCGGCAATGACCTGCTGCACCATGTCGAGCTGGCCGCGCAGCCAGGTGTCGTCGTCGAGCAGCTCGCCGATGTTTTCCACCAGCAGCAGCAAAATGCGTTTGAGGGTTTCCTGCTGGTCGTGGGCGTCGGTTGCCTGCAGTTCGATGCCGATCCACAGCGATTTCAGGCCGGATGCGGCGTTGCGCAGGGTGACGGCACTGCTGGCCTCGCGCACTGCAACGGCGAGCTGCTGGGCTTTTTCCATCAACGCCGGGTTATGCGACAGCTGCGACACCACGCCGAATTCCAGGGTTTTGGCCAGCAGTTCGCGCAGCTGGGCCAGGTTTTCATCCTGCGTGCGATCGCCGCTGTCGACCATCGGCGGTCTGACCTGCTGCGGCTTCAGCTGCACGGCGATTTCGGAAAGCTGCCAGCTGCATTGCCGCCAGTCGCTCTTGCCGATGGCCTTGTTGAGGCTGGCGACCTGGGCCGACAGCGCAGGGTGGTGTTCCTGCAGGTCGTTGACCAGTCCGGCCAGCGCCGTTTCGGCGGAGGCCTTGTTGGCCGGCGCAGTCGGCACGCCGACGATTTCGTCGTACAGCGTCTGGTAGTTGTCCGGCGTCGGGGAAATCCGCCGCAGGGCGAGGCGGCGCAGGGTCTCGCGCGCCACCTCGGTGGGGTTCGAAAGATTGATCTTGTCGGTGGGTTCTGCCATGTTTGCGTACCCTGCTTGGGCCTTTTGCACTGCCTCGCATGGTAAAGCTGACAGGGGCGGGGTGAGGTGAGGATTAGGGCAGGAAAACCCCGGCATTTCTCAAATGACTACGAGGAGGAGAGTCGCCCGGACAAAAGCCGTGGTGTTTGCACCGGCCTGAAAATCGCGGGACGCCGCTCCTTGTCTCTTGTTTTCCGTGGTGATTGGCTCCCACCCGGTGAGCCGGAGTGGGGTTGCGGGGTGCGAAATCAGGGGCGGGACACCTATACGGCTTGACGAACGTCACTCGCGCTGCGGTTACCATATGCCACCGTTCAACCTCTCTCCCATGTCAGGTGCCGAAATGCATCGAATGAAAGCTTTGCTCGCTCTGGTTTGTGTCGCAATTTCCGGCTGTGGCGGGGGCCAGGAACCTTCCGCAGGCGGGGTTAACGCGCCTTTCGTCAAGACTGCGGTGGTGACGTCCGCGGAGGCGGGCGTTCTGGGCCTTACCGGTACTGTGCGGGCGCGTTACGAGACGCCGGTGGCGTTTCAGGTGGACGGGCGTATCAGTGCGCGGCGGGTGGATGCCGGCCAGGCGGTGCGTGCGGGCCAAATCCTGTTCGAGCTGGACGCGCGCGATCTCGAGCAAGCTTCGCAAGCCGTCCAGGCCGATGTCGCCGCCGCAGAGGCGGCCCTGGCCACGGCGCGTGCCGACCTGGGGCGGGTGCGGCAACTTAAAGACCAGAATTTCGTAAGCGCGCAGGCGCTCGACCGCAGCGAACTTGCCGAACGCGAGGCCCGCACTCGCCTGGATGCGGTCCGCGCGAGGCTGGCGCAGGCGCGCAATGCGCTGGGCTACGCCCGCCTGAGCACGCCGACGGCGGGCGTGCTGGTCGAGGTGAGCGGCGAATCCGGCCAGGTCGTGGAGGCCGGCCAGCGCGTGGCGACGCTGGCGCGCGAAGGCGAGCGGGAAATCGAGGTGTTCTTTCCGGATGCGGTCAAACCGCCTGCCATCGGTCAGCTGGTTCGTGCGGACGGGGCGCCGTTGCCGTTGCGTTTGCGCGAGGTCTCCGGCGCGGTCGATCCGCAAAGCCGCACCTGGCGGGCGCGCTATTCGGTCTTGACGGGGAGTGATGCTCTGGCGCTCGGTTCGGTGGTGCGCGCTGCCTTTGCCGCACCGGGGGGCGACGATCAGGCGCTCAGCGTGCCGATTGCCGCGCTGGATGAGCGTGGCAAAGGCCCGCGCGTGTGGCAGGTGGTGGACGGGCGCGCCCAGCCGGTGGCGGTCGGGATTCTTGCGCTGGATGCCGAGGCGGCGCGGGTGCAGGGTGGCCTGAAGGCGGGCGACAAGGTCATCGCGCTGGGCACGCATTTGCTCACGCCCGGCATGGCGGTGCGGGAGCTGGTGCAATGAGCTTTCCCAACCTGTCCGCGCTCGCCGTGCGCGAGCGCGCGGTGACGCTGTTCTTTTTGATTCTGGCGGTGATCGGCGGCGTCTATGCCTTCCTGTCGCTGGGTCGCGCCGAGGACCCGTCCTTCACCGTGCGCGTGATGATGGTCTCGGCGGTGTGGCCCGGGGCGACGCCGCAGGAGCTGCAAGAGCAGGTGGTGGACCGGCTGGAAAAGCGCATTCAGGAGGTTGAGTATCTCTACCGCATCGAAACCACGATTCGACCGGGACGCGCCGACCTGCAGGTCGAGTTCGAGGACTACGCCCCGCAGGCCAGGGTTCCCGACCTGCTCTACCAGGTGCGCAAGCGCATGCAGGACGAGGCCCGCAATTTGCCCCAGGGGGTGATCGGGCCCCTCGTCAACGATGACTTTTCCGATGTCTATTTCAAGCTGATCGCGCTGACCGCGCCGGGCATGCCGCTGCGCGAGCTCACGCGCGAGGCCGAAGCCATCCGCGACCGCCTGCAGCGCACCGCGGGCGTGCACAAGGCCATCGTGCTCGGCGAGCGCAGCGAGCGCGTGTATCTCGAATTCGACAATGCGCGCCTGGTCAATCTGGGCATCACGCCGCAGGCCATCGCCGACGCCATCGATGCCAACAACCGGCTGGTTCCGGCCGGGCGCATCGAAACCGCCGGCCCGCGCCTGTACCTGCGGATCGATGCCGATCTGTCCGATCCCGCGCAGCTCGCGGCGGTACCGATCCGCATCGGCGAACGGATGCTGCGCCTGTCCGACATTGCCACCATCCGCCGCGGCTACGAGGACCCGCCGAGCTACCTGGTGCGCTCGCGGGGCGAGGATGCGGTATTGCTCGGGGTGGTGATCAAGGCCGGCGAGAATGGCCTTGAAGTGGGCAAGCGCCTGACGCGTTTTGTCGAGGACGAGCGCGCCCGACTGCCGCTGGGCATTTCGCTTACCGTGCTGACCGACCAGGCCGAGGCCATCGCCGGCGCCATCAACCTGTTCCAGATCAAATTCCTCGTCGCGGTCGCGGTGGTGGTCGGTGTGAGCATCCTGGCGCTCGGGCTGCGAGCCGGCCTGGTGGTCGGCATCGCTGTGCCGCTTACCCTGGGCATCGCCTTCCTCGTGATGAAGCTGATGGGCATCAACCTCGACCGCATCACCCTCGGTGCGCTCATCATCGCGCTCGGCCTGCTGGTGGACGACGCCATCATCTCAGTCGAAATGATGCTGGTGAAAATGGAGCAGGGCTGGGACCGCGTGCGCGCCGCCGCGCATGCGTGGAGCGTGACCGCCGCCCCCATGCTGTTCGGCACCCTGGTGACGGTGGCGGGTTTCTTCCCCATCGGCTTTGCGCAATCGGGCGTGGGCGAATATGCGGGCAATATCTTCTGGGTACTGGGGGTGGCGCTGCTGGTGTCCTGGCTTGTGGCCGTGACCTTCGTACCGTATCTGGGCGTCAAGCTACTGCCGGACTTTGCCAGGCACGAGCACGGCGAGGCCGATATCTATCAAAAGCCGCTGTACCGCCGGCTGCGTGCCATCATCAGCGGCTGCGTGGCGCACCGGAAAACCGTGGTCGCCGGCACGGTGGCGGTGCTGGTGCTGGCGATTGCGGGGCTGGCCGGACCGGTGCAGAAGCAGTTCTTCCCCGCGTCCGACCGCCCGGAAGTGCTGGTCAGCGTCTACCTGCCGCAAGGCAGCAGCATCGAGTATGCCGACCGCACCATGCGCAAGCTCGAGGCCATTCTCGCTCCTATGCCGGAGGTCAAGACCCTGTCGGCTTACGTCGGCGCCGGGGCGCCGCGCTTCTTTATTTCCGCCAACCCCGAGCCGCCCGATCCCGCCTTCGCCAAGCTGATCGCCGTGACGCACGATGCTACCGAGCGCGACAAGGTGATGGCCGAGCTGGAGGCGCATATCGCCTGCGGCGAGTTTGCCGAAGCGCGGGTGCGTGTCTATCGCCTGCTGTTCGGCCCGCCGGTGATCTGGCCGGTAAGCTTTCGCGTGGTCGGTTCGGCCCCGCTCGAGTTGCGTCGCATCGCCCATCAGGTGCGCGAGGTCATGGCCGCCGATCCCAACATTCGCGACCCCCACCTGGACTGGGACGAGCGGGCGCCCGTACTGCATCTGGCCATGGACGTGCAGCGCCTGAGCCTGTTGGGCCTGACGCCGCTCGATGTGTCGCGGCAGCTGCAATTCCACCTCGACGGCACGCCGGTGACCCAGCTTCGCCAGGACATCCGCACCGTCGAGGTGGTCGCCCGCGGCGCCGCCGGCCGGCGCCTGGTCGATGCCGGCAGTCTGGCCACCTTCGAGGTGCTCACGCGCGAGGGTCGTAAGGTTCCGCTCAGTCAGCTGGGTACGCTGGAGGTGCGCTACGAGGCGCCCGTGATCAAGCGCTACAACCGCGAGCCCTTCCTCGCCGTGCAGGCAGAAGTACGGGGCGCGCAGCCCAACGACGTCACCGCAGCCATCTGGCGCAAGCTCGAAACGGTCCGTGAGAAACTGCCCGACGGCTACCGGATCGACATCGGCGGTTCGGTCGAGCAGTCCGGCAAGGCCGACGTGTCGATTCAGAAGCTGCAGCCAATGATGGTGGCCTTCATGCTCATTTTCGTCATGTTGCAGATGCGCTCGTTCTCGGGCGCCTTCATAGTCGTCGCCACCGCGCCGCTCGGGCTGATCGGCGCCGTCATCGCCCTGCTGCTGTTCAACCAGCCGTTCGGCTTCGTCGCACTGCTCGGCCTGATCGGCCTGGCCGGCATCCTGATGCGCAACACCCTGATCCTCACGCAGCAGGTGGCCGACAACTTCGAGGAAGGCATGCCCGCGCTGGAAGCCGTCGTCGAAGCCGCGGTGCGCCGCGCCCGCCCGGTGGTGCTGACCGCGCTGGCCGCGGTATTCGCCTTCGTGCCGCTCACCTTCGACAGCCTCTGGGGCCCGCTGGCCTACGTCCTCATCGGCGGCGTCGCGGTCGGCACCGCGATCACCCTGCTGTTCGTGCCGGCGCTGTACGCGCTGTGGTTCCGGCTGGGCGCTGCGCGGACTTGAGGGCAATCGGCCGAGAAACCCATTGGCTGTTTTTAAGGTACGGTGAAACGTGCAAGTCAGTAATTCGGCTTGAGCGGCCTTTCAGGCTAACCGCTCTATATGACCGGTATTCGGCGCTTACCGGTCAACGCACCATTCAACGTTTGAGGTAACCGGCCGCCGGAGCGCGAAGCGCGGAGGGAACCCGCAAGCGCAGCTTGCGGGCGGTCCGGTTGACCGAGTGGTTAGGTTTTCCAGCCAACATGGGTAATTTGGATGGGGAGCGCGCGCAATATTTCGTTGAGCCCTCCAATGCTACTGTCCGGTTCTTTCCATACATATTGCTGGAGGAGCTCAGGTACAACTCCCTTTTTTCCGGAAGAGTCCTTAAGCACGAGGGTGATGATCGCAAATCGCTCGCCCTTCTCCCGTTTCTGGATCATCGCGTAATTAACCTCTGATGCCAGAAAGTCCTCATCGCGATAATCCGGCGTGACAAAGAAGACCGCCGCGCACGAATCCTTCATTCCGTTCAGCAAAGCCCTTTCAAGGGGGACACCCGCAACCATGGCGTCCTCATCAAGCCAAGGATCGAAGCCGATTGTCTTGAGTACCTGGAAGTACTCGCGCACGAGCGGCTTGTCCACTCCTTTGTGACTTAAGAAAATTCTCTTTGACATCGATGCCTCGACTTCGGTCTTGGTAAACAGAAAACGCACAACAGTTTCTCTGCGAATCTCCCCGAAAACTAACTCTTCCTCTACGTCGATTTCCACAGTTGGCTCGATGCGACCTTTGAGCCATGGATGACGGCGCAGGCCCGCTAAGAAGGCAAATAGGTCGTCAAGTTCGGCGATCCAGCGTCCCCGTTCCTCTCTTAGCCACGTCACGCCATTTTGCGCCAATGCTTCGCGTATTGGGCGAAGTGCATGGCGGGACTTGACCTCTGAATGTAGTGGAAAGGTGATCAGTAGACCTTCGTCATCACTGGCGGAAAACACAGGGCGTTCCCCGAGATGCCACCGTAATGCTCCATTGGTTGCGATCAGGCCTGTGACGGTAGCCTGAAATCGCTTATCAGACGATGGTACAGAGAGCGACATCAGCAAACCTGACAGTTAATAGAGAGACCCATGGGTCCGGACGTTTTTTAATAAAGAGACAGGCATTTTGGGCTGCTGCCGGTTCCGTGGACACCAACCTAAGCTAATTGCGTTCCCTCAAACTGTACAGGACTGACGTACCCGAGCGTTGAATGTCTACGCCGTGGGTTGTAGAACGTTTCGATGTAATCGAACACATCAGCCCGCGCTTGCGACCTGGTTCGGTATACCTTTCGAGCAATCCTTTCCGTCTTCATGGATGAGAAGAAACTCTCCATGGCCGAGTTGTCCCACACCTCGCCAGCACGGCTCATACTGCATGTGATTCCCTGTTCCCTGAGCAACTGCTGGAAGTGTTCGCTGGTGTACTGGCTTCCCTGATCCGAGTGGTGCAACAACTCCACCGGGTTGCCCCTGCGCCAAACAGCCATCATCAATGCGTCAGCCACCAGTTGAGACGTCATGCTGGCCTGCATGGACCAACCCACGATCCGTCTTGAGTACAGGTCCAGGACAGCGGCTACGTATAGCCAACCCTCAGCCGTCCAGATGTAGGTGAAGTCCGCCACCCATTTCTGGTTGGGGCCCTCAGCCTGAAATTGGCGGTCTAGCACGTTGTCGGCAATCGCACTGCGCTGACCACGGTCAATGGGCAAACCCCGTCGCCGAGGGCGTGCCCGTAGCGCCTGCTCGCGCATGAGGCGCTCAACACGGTGCAACCCACAGCTCATGCCCAGCTCCAGAATGTCGTGCCACACCCGCCGGGCGCCATAGGTGCGGTCACTGCCAACGAAGCTCTGTCGGACGTGGATGCTTAGTATTTGGTTGTTCAGGCTACGTTGGCTGGGCGGGCGCACTAACCAGGCATAGAAACCACTTCGCGAGACATCGAGCGCCCCACACATCAATGCCACCGGCCAGATTCCTCGATGTTTCGCCATAAAGCCGAATTTCACATCGACTCCTTCGCGAAGTAGGCCGCGGCTTTTTTCAGGATGTCGCGCTCCATCCTGAGCTTGGCGTTTTCTTTCTTGAGTCGGGCTATTTCAGCCAACTCAGGCTTCATGTTCCCACCGTCTGGAAACGCATGCTGCGCATCCTGAGCCAATTCCCTGACCCACCTGCGCAACACGTTCTCGTTAATATCCAGGTCGCGTGCAGCCTGCGCTATCGCAACACCACGTTCTGTAACCAGCTTGACTGACTCAAGCTTGAATTCCCGGCTGAATTGCCGTCTTGTAACCATAAACCACCTCCGATTTCACACCTTAACAAAGTGTCTTTGAAACCGGCAGCAGCCCATTTGTTGGGTCTATCATCTTGATTCTTATATAGATGTTGGTCCGGCTGTCTCTTTATTAGGTTATTCAAAAGGAGACGGAGGCTTCCGGATTATGCTCCTGATTTTTTCCCTCAACTACTAGGAGCGAACCTCATGGGGCCTACACACATGTGATCGAGGTGACGCGGAGTGTTGCCAGCCCGTTCGACAGTCTCTGAGTCTTTCGTGCCCGGATGCGACTGGAGGATGGCGTCCTCCATGTCGCTTGGGCCGGCTTCACTGACTGCTCTTGCACATTTGCTGACGTAATGCGGGGGCATCAGGACGGGCCGTTCAGACCGACTTCGGCCTGATGGCATTCTCACCTGGCCGTCTCAAAGTCGGCCATCGCGGTCTGTCATCGCCTACCGAAACCGGACGCTCAGTAATGACTGCTCTTTAGAATATTGAAGTAGCGCCGACGTGTGGAATAACGTCTATGCTGAATTGATTCCCTTCTGGAGGGTGGAGATATGAGACCGACGACTCGATTCCTGCTGCTATGCACCTGCATTTTCACCCAGCCATTCATCTACCCCGCTGCGGCTTCCGCTGCACCGTCTACCGAAATGATGGCCAACACATGCGCCATGTGCCACGGCACGGATGGCAAGGCTCTGGGAAAAATGGAAGAACTCTATGGCAAGCCGGCCAACAAGATTGCGGATGAACTGTTCGAATTCAAGCAGGAGAACAAAGGGCGGGTCATGGCGCCCCTCATGAAGGCGTACACAGACGAGCAAATTCGCATGATCGCGAAGTATTTCGAATCTTTGCCCCCGAAGAAAAGGTAGGTAACCCATGGAACGAAATTTCACCCGCAGGGATTTCCTGTCAATGGCCGCCGCTGGGGCCGTCGTTTCCCTTGGCGGCTTCGGCAGGGCGTTCGCCCAGTCCAGCCAGGACAAGCGCGTGGTCGTCATTGGCGGCGGCTTTGCCGGAGCGACCTGCGCAAAATACCTGCGCCGCGCCGACCCCGCCATCCAGGTCACACTGGTCGAGCGACAGCGCAACTACGTTACCCCCCCATCCAGCAACCTTGTCGTGACTGGCCTGCAGCCCTTGAGCGCCATCACCCTTGGCTATGACAAACTGCACCTGAACCACGGCGTCAAGGTGGTGTACGGCAACGCGGTGTCCATCGATCCAGCCGGGAGAAAGGTCGCGCTGGAAAGCGGGGAGACCCTGTCCTATGACCGGCTGGTGGTCGCGCCGGGCATCGACTTCAAATACGCCGCCCTGGAGGGCTACAGCGAACAGGCTGCACTCGTCATGCCCCACGCCTGGAAAGCCGGGCCGCAGACCGAACTACTGCGCCGCCAACTGGAGCAGATGCCCAACGGCGGGACCGTGATCATCACCGTGCCACCCGCGCCCTTCCGATGCCCCCCCGGCCCGTACGAGCGCGCCAGCCTCATTGCCCATTACCTCAAGCGAAGCAAGCCGAAGTCCAAGGTGCTCATACTCGACGCGAACGATGGCTTCGCAGCCCAGGAAGGATTCATGGAAGCCTGGCAGGCTCTTTATCCGGGCATGATCGAATGGGTGCCCGGCTCGAAAGGCGGCGGAGCGACCAAAGTAGACGCCAGGAGCCTGACCGTCTCCACCAGAGCAGGACAGCACCGGGGCAATGTGGTCAACGTGATCCCGCCGCAAAAAGCCGGCGACTTCGTCGACAAGGCTGGGCTGTCAGATGAAACGGGCTGGTGCCCGGTCGATGCGGGCAGCTTCGAATCCATCCGCCAGAAGGGCATCCATGTGATCGGCGACAGCTCGATAGCCGGGAAGCTGCCCAAATCGGCCGCCGCCGCCAATTCCGAAGCCAAGGTCTGCGCCGCCGCCATCGCCAGCCTGCTGGCCGAACGACCGGTGGGCGACCCTTCCTTCGTCAACGCCTGCTACGCCCTGGCCAGCCCGACCTACGGCCTTTCCATCGCTGGTGTCTATGGGCGGACTGTCGGCGGCATCGCCCCGCTGCCCGGAGCTTTCGGCGTGAGTCCGTTGAAACAATCCGCCAAGTATCGGGCCAAGGAAGCGCAAGACGCGAACGGCTGGTATCAGAACATCGTGGCCGACTCGTTTACCTGAGCCCCCGCTTTCGAGGTGCCATTTCTGCCGCCGGTATCCCGCTCAGGCTAGGCATGTAAAGAGTGGTGAGAAAGTCATGATTGAGCCAGCCCGCACGCTGACGATAGCTCATTCGGGCAATCCGGCTTAATTTATGCCGGATTGCCCGCCCGCAACTTTTATTTGGCATCAGACAGCTTGGGGTCGCTATGCAGAGGTGTACATAGCGACCCCTATGCACAGTTTTAAACTATGTGCAGTTGGTGTTTGCGGCTGCCTTCCAAGTCAAGTGAGGCAAGTGATTTGGTGAGGTAACGTCAGCCAAAGCTGGACATAGTTTTT
>DATKUP010000033.1:0-1059 GCA_035530575.1 Thiobacillus sp.
TGGTTCGGCGCACAACTCGGCCTGCAGAAGGCATCCGACAAAAGCGGTTCGGGTGCTCTCGGCGGCGGCAGCAGCGAGGGTCAGAAACAGTTCACGCCAGAGGCAATTCGCAATATGACTTTGGCTGAATACCAGAAAAACAAACCAGAAATCATGGCCCAGATAAAGGCGGATCAGCAGAAGAAGAGCTAATCCGGCCGGCCTGGGCTTGGCACAACGAGGCACACAAAAATGACTCAGGATATCACAAACCTCAATATCGAGCTGTACGTCAAGGAAGCGCTGACGGTCCTGAAAAGCAACATCGTGCTGCCCGGGTTGATCACAACTGAATTCGATGGTAACGCGACGGTCAGGGGCGATACGGTAAACCTATTTCTCCCGGCTACCACAACGCCGGTGCTGAATACCGCGGATGCCGTGACCTATACTGACCATAGCTTCGCGAAGAAGACCATCTCGATCAACAAGTGGCTTTACGACAAGAAGTACATCAGCGACAAGAACCTAGCCCAGGCGCTCTGGGATAACCCGCCGGTGTTCATTGAGAAGTTCATCACGCCGATGGCGATCGGATTCGCCGAGTACATCGACAAGGCGATCATGCAGCTTTACAAGGACGTTTACTATCACATCGGCACGGTCGACGACCCGCCCGATTCGCTCGCAGACATTCAGGCACTTTACAAGAAGTTCATCACGCTGAAGATCCCGAAGCGCACAAATGGCGGCGCTCCCGGCTGGAACCTCGTGCTCAGCCCGCAGGCTTACGTCGACTTTATGATCGCCGAAGTCCTGAAGGTTAACGAGCGCGGCAACAGCAACGTCGCTGACGAGGGCGACATCATCCGGTTCCTGGGTATGCAGGTTTACCAGAGCCAGAACCTCGACGAGGCAACGGGCGGCCTGCACACTGCTGGCGCCTGGGGCACAACGCCGCTCACCGACGACGCCACAACCGCGACGGGCGACACCGACTCTCACGCCGACGGCCTGACCGACGGCGCGGTGATCAAGGACGGCGACCTGTTCACGGTTGCTGAGGATACGGCCGGCCAG
>DATKUP010000034.1:0-2418 GCA_035530575.1 Thiobacillus sp.
TGAAAGCGATGGACTCTCTGATGCTGATGGTGAAAGGGATGGTGATTCGCTAGGACTTTCGCTTGGAGACTCTGAAGCACTTGGGGATAATGACGGAGACTCACTCGGAGATTCAGACGGTGATTCGGATGCTGACGGCGAAAGCGATGGAGATTCTGATGGACTTTCCGATGGCGATTCGCTTGCCGATGGTGAAAGACTCGGAGACTCTGAAGGAGACTCACTTGCAGACGGCGATAAACTTGGTGATTCGCTTGGACTTTCCGATGCACTCTCTGAAGCACTTGGGCTACTACTTGGTGAATCACTCGGACTTTCTGACGGGCTTTCTGATGCGCTTGGTGAAAGTGATGGACTCTCCGAAGGAGATTCTGATGGACTTTCAGAAGGACTCTCGGAAACACTAGGGCTTAACGATGGAGATTCCGATGGCGATTCTGATGGTGATTCACTTGGAGACTCAGAGGGTGATTCAGAAGCAGATGGAGATAGGCTTGGTGATTCCGAGGGAGATTCACTTGGCGATTCTGAAGCAGAAGGTGATAAGCTCGGACTTTCACTTGGGCTTTCTGAGGGACTTAGACTTGGGCTTTCCGATGGTGACTCGGATGCTGAAGAACTCAGTGATGGAGATTCACTTGGTGACTCAGAAGGACTTTCGGACGCTGACGGAGAAAGACTTGGCGACTCAGATGGACTTTCTGAAGGACTCTCGCTTGCCGAGGGACTTAAAGAGGGGCTTTCAGACGGACTCTCCGATGGTGATTCCGATGGAGACTCTGAAGGACTTTCACTGACTGACGGGCTTAAAGAAGGACTTTCAGATGGACTCTCTGATGGACTCTCTGATGCTGATGGTGATAAACTTGGTGATTCGGACGGGGATTCAGATGCACTTCCAAGTTCTGATACTTGCCATAAGTCAGTCTGTAAAATTAACACTTCCGGTGTTGATGGACTCTCGGACGGGGATTCAGATGGAGATTCGCTAGCCGATGGACTTAGTGACGGCGATTCGGATGGACTTTCTGATGGTGACTCGGATGCCGAAGGTGATAATGACGGAGACTCGGACGGGCTTTCCGAAGGAGACCCAGACGGACTTTCGGACGGACTTTCAGAAACACTCGGTGATAAGGATGGACTTTCACTTGGTGATTCGCTTGGGGACTCAGAGGCGCTCGGAGATAATGATGGACTTTCAGATGGTGATTCGGACGGAGACTCTGAAGGAGATTCGGATGGCGACTCTGAAGCAGATGGTGAAAGCGATGGAGATTCTGATGGACTTTCAGATGGAGACTCAGAAGGAGATTCGGAAATAGACGGGGATAATGATGGCGACTCGCTTGGACTTTCAGACGGGCTTTCACTTGCACTCGGAGATAGACTTGGGCTTTCGGATGGAGACTCAGATGGTGATTCACTCGCTGATGGGCTTATGCTCGGACTCTCGGACGGACTCTCACTTGGAGACTCACTAGGAGACTCACTAGGACTCTCAGACGGACTTTCAGATGGTGATTCAGAAGCACTAGGACTTAAACTAGGTGATTCAGACGGACTTTCAGACGGTGATACGCTAGATGATGGAGAAAGTGACGAGCTTTCTGATGGAGATTCCGATGGGGATTCAGATGCGCTCGGTGATAATGATGGACTTTCAGACGGACTCTCGCTTGGACTTTCACTAGGGGATTCGCTTGGGGATTCTGAAGGACTTTCAGAAGCACTTGGGGAAAGACTTGGAGATTCACTCGGAGACTCAGAGGGAGATTCAGAAGGGCTTTCGGACGGAGATTCACTTGGAGACTCAGAAGCACTAGGAGAAAGAGACGGCGACTCACTAGGGGACTCACTGGGAGACTCACTCGGCGACTCTGAAGGACTAATAGTTGTAGTATCATCATAATACTGTAAGAAATAGAAGTCCTCATCATCACCAATACCAATAACTACCCAACCACCCTCTTTCTCTATTAAACCTTCACCACGAGCATACTCATCACTATCACCCATAGCTCTAGTATTATAATAATTACTTCCGCTTTGTGCCCCAGTTCGTGAAAGCACTATCCAATAAGTAGTATCAGTAACTAATTGTGTACCAGCATCAAACAAGAAGTTTTCTAGCCCCTTGGTTGTTCCCAAGTCACTACCAGCAACTGTTATAGTAGATGTTGCTATTGACGAGTCGGGCTCGCCACCACTATCAGAAAATATGTCACACTGTACAGAGTCAGAAGGAGAACCACTTTTAAACAAGTATACTTTTATATTACAAATATCTGCTGTTACTGACGGTTGGAAAGATTGTGCTACTCGTGAAACACTATCGGGTCCACCAAATGGTACATCGTCTGATTCTGAGGTTTGTTGTTGGTCTACAACACAATTAGCGCCCGGAGATGGAGATGG
>DATKUP010000035.1:0-1992 GCA_035530575.1 Thiobacillus sp.
GGCGGGACGTCCAGCCCCGCCGTCTCCAGTACCGTTCGCCTCAGTGCCTCATGGCCCATCCGGTCGCTCACGGTGATACTCCTTTCATGCCACCGCTTCTGGTACAGTTCGTCCTCGACAATCGCCCCCGTGTAGCCGTCCCTGAACAGCCGCAGCCACAATTCCCAATCGACCCCGCTGGCCAGCCCCTCCGCAAAGTTGTGATGTTCCAGCACTTCGGCCCGGAACATCGCCCAGGCGTGCAGCTTGTTGTTGTTCTGCTGCAGCTCCTCCAGCGTAGGCATCTGGCTGTGGATGTAGCCCGTCCGCCCGTCGAACAGTTCGCCCCAGGTGATCGCCCAGTCCGCGTCCTCCTGATCGAGCCGCTCCACCCCCGCTTCCAGAAACCTTGGCAGCACCACGTCGTCCGCGTCGATCATCTGCACGTACTCGGGCCGGTCCGCCAGCGCCCGCGCCACTACCCGGCGCTTGTTCAGTCCCACGCGGGCCACCGGCTCATACTCCACCGTCACGATGGGCAGCACTTCCTGCCAGCCCTCGATGATCTTCGCCGTGTCGTCCGTCGAGCCGTCGTAGCAAACATAGACCGTAAAATCGCGCAGCGTCTGCTGCATCAGGCTGTCCAGTAGCAGGTCCAGGTAGCGGGCGCTATTGTAGCTGGCGATGCACACGGCGACGCGGCTCATGCACACACCCCCACCAGGTAGCCCGTGCCCTTGTCCACCACCCGCTCCACCCGCACGTCCTCGAACGCCTGCCCCAGAAACGAGGCGAACGAGTCCCGGTCGTACACCACGCGATGCTCGATAATGTCTTCCGGCCCCATGCAATTGTCCGGCACGGAGAAGATCGCCCGCCGGCATTGGCCATTGGCCGCCAAAATCACCTCCAGCCTCTCCCCTTCGTCCAGGTGCTCCAGGAACTCCAGCCCCACGATGGTATCGGCCTTCTCCCCAATCGGCGGGACGCCGCGAACCTCAGCGTCGAACCCCTGCGCCCGCATCAGCCGCACCGCCTCTGGCGAAATGTCCAGCCCCTTGTAGGCACCGTCAATCCGCCGCGCCAGCACGCCCGCGCCGCAGCCCAACTCCAGCACCGACCCCTCGATCTGCCCCAGCACGTACTCGTTCAGCGCGTCCTTCACCCGCCAGGTGTCCGCTCCCTCCCGCCGGTGAATCCGGTCCCAGTACACCGCCGTGTTGACGTTGGACGGGAACACCCCGTAATACCTGTGCTTATCCTCCCGCTTCCCCTCGCCCCCCAGCCAGCGGTTCAACTCTGCCTCGCTAAGCTTGCTTATGTGTCCTGCACACACCGGCACGTTCACATACTCGTACACCCGCAGCAGCTTCGCCGCCCGCCGCGCCGCGTCCACCACCGCCTGCGGATTCTCCGTGTGTTGCAAGCAGTTGTAGATCCATGCCTCGTCGTACCCGTTCTCGCGGATCGCCTCGCCCTGGATGCGCTCCCACTCGATGCCCGCGCATTCGTATCGCGCATACACCCAATCGGGGAACGCCAGCGGGTCCACCACCTTGCCCTTCACATTCCGGCATTTCAGCAACAGCGACGCGCCACCCCCGCCAATGTCCAGCACCCGCTTCCCGCCCAGGTCGAACCACCACTCGCTCGTCCCCGGCACCCGCTCCAGTCCCAGCCGTGGCGCGATGAAGCTGACCTGGTGATACTCCCCCGCCACCTTGTTCTGGCAGGTGCCGTGCCAATCCCGCTCCCATGCCTGCGCGTCGCTCCACTCGTTGCCCATTAGAATATCGTCGGCCCCCCAAAGTACGCCGCTGGATGGCGCGGGATTCGTAATGCGGCTATAGCCGCAGCCATCGGCACCATGTACGGCCCTGCTGGATAGAATACACGCGGGTGCGCTGCCACGGTTGGACTATTCACGGGCGTCATGCTGAATCCGCCCACAATATCGTCGTCGGTGTCCCGTATCAGCGGCCAGTAGGCGACTAGGTTCTGCGGCCTCACCAG
>DATKUP010000036.1:0-3165 GCA_035530575.1 Thiobacillus sp.
CATGCAAGCGACTTACAACTACAAAGTCGTGCGCCAGTTCACCGTGATGACCGTGGTGTGGGGCATTGTGGGGATGCTGGTGGGGGCGTATATAGCGGCGGAGCTGATCTGGCCGCAGTTGAACGTGGTGGAGTGGTTGAGTTACGGGCGATTGAGGCCGCTGCACACGAACGCGGTGATTTTCGCGTTCGGGGGCTGCGCGCTGTTTGCGACGTCCTATTACTCGGTGCAACGGACGTGCCACACGCCGCTGTTCGCGCCGAAGCTGGCGGCCTTGACCTTCTGGGGCTGGCAGCTGGTGATCGTGCTGGCGGCGCTGACGCTGCCGCTGGGGATGACCAGCGGCAAGGAGTACGCCGAACTGGAGTGGCCGATCGACCTGTTGATCACGGTGATCTGGGTGTCCTACGCGGTGGTGTTCATCGGCACGCTGGCCAAGCGGCGGACCTCGCACATCTACGTGTCGAACTGGTTTTTCGCCGCCTTCATCATCACCGTGGCGCTGTTGCACCTCGTCAATAGCGCCGAGATCCCGGTGACCTTGTGGCCGATGAAGTCCTACTCCGCCTACGCCGGGGTGCAAGACGCGATGGTGCAGTGGTGGTACGGGCACAACGCGGTGGGTTTCTTCCTGACCGCGGGCTTCCTGGGGATCATGTACTACTTCGTGCCCAAGCAGGCGGGGCGGCCGGTGTATTCGTACCGGCTGTCGGTGGTGCACTTCTGGGCGCTGATCTTCACCTACATGTGGGCCGGGCCGCACCACCTGGAATACACCGCGCTGCCCGACTGGGCGCAGTCGGTGGGCATGGTGTTCTCGCTGATCCTGCTGGCGCCGTCCTGGGGCGGCATGATCAACGGCATCATGACGCTGTCGGGGGCGTGGCACAAGCTGCGCGACGACCCGATCCTGAAGTTCCTGATCACCTCGCTGTCGTTCTACGGGATGTCGACCTTCGAGGGCCCGATGATGTCGATCAAGACGGTCAATGCCCTGTCGCACTACACCGACTGGGTGATCGGCCACGTGCATTCGGGCGCCCTGGGCTGGGTGGCGATGGTCTCGATCGGGGCGATCTACTACATGGTGCCGCGGCTGTTCGGCAAGCGCGAGATGCACAGCGTCAAGCTGATCAACACCCACTTCTGGGTCGCCACCATCGGCGTCGTGCTCTACATCACCTCGATGTGGATCGCCGGAGTGATGGAGGGGCTGATGTGGCGGGCGACCAACCCGGACGGGACGCTGACCTACTCGTTCATCGAGTCGGTGAAGGCGGTCAAGGGGCTGTACGAGATCCGGCTGCTGGGGGGACTGCTGTTCCTGTCGGGCATGCTGCTGATGGCCTACAACGTGGCCAGGACCATCGCCGGCGGCCAGGCGGTCAATGCGCCGGTGCTCGAACCCGCCGGGCAGCACGCCTGATCAGGGAGGAATGGACAAATGTTGACGCACGATACCATCGAGAAGAACGTAGTGTGGTTGGTGACCTTGACCATCCTGGTCGTGAGCGTGGCCGGACTGGTCGAGATCGTACCGCTGTTCTTCCAGCGCTCGACCACCCAGCCGGTGACCGGCGTGAAACCCTACGACGCGGTGCGCCTGGCCGGACGGGACATCTACCTCCGGGAAGGCTGCTACAACTGCCACTCGCAGATGATCCGGCCGTTCCGGGCCGAGACCGAGCGCTACGGCCACTATTCGGTGGCCGGGGAGTTCGTCTATGACCATCCGTTCCAGTGGGGCTCGAAGCGCACCGGGCCGGACCTGGCGCGGGTCGGCGGCCGCTACTCGGACGAGTGGCAGCGGATCCACCTGATGAATCCGCGCGACGTGGTGCCCGAGTCGATCATGCCGGCCTATTACTGGCTGGACCGGCCGGTGCGGCGCGACGACATCGAGAAGAAGATGCGGGCGCTGCGCGAGGTGGGGGTGCCCTACACCGACGCGGACATCGCGGGGGCGCGGGAAGCCCTGAAGGGCAAGACCGAGTTGGACGTGCTGATCGCCTACCTGCAGGGCCTGGGCACCGACATCAAGCAGACGAGGTGAGCATGGACATCAACGATCTGGATTCGGCGATCACGGTGGTGAGCTTCCTCACCTTCATCGGCATCGTGGGGTGGACCTACAGCGGCGCCCGCAAGGCGGCGTTCGAGGAGACGGCGCTGCTGCCGTTCTCGGACGACGAGCCGGTCGATCCGGCGTGGCGGGAGGCGCACAAGGAGAGGGGGGGATCATGAGCGATTTCGTCAGCGGCTTCTGGAGCCCTTACATCACGGTGATGGTGCTCGTCAGCGTGATCGGCTGCGGCGTTTTTCTGTGGCTGCAGGGCCGCGCCCGGCACGTTTCGGGGCAGACCATGGGTCACGTCTGGGACGAGACCCTGGAGGAGTACAACAACCCGCTGCCCAACTGGTGGCGCTGGATGTTCTTCCTGACGGTGTTCTTCGCGCTGGGCTACCTGGCGATGTATCCGGGGCTGGGCAGCTATCGGGGGCAGTTCGGCTGGTCGTCGCAGGGGCAGTACGACCAGGAGATGGCGGCGGCGGACGCCACCTACGGCAAGATCTTCGACGCCTATCTGAAGCAGGACCTGAAGACGGTGGCGGCCGATCCCAAGGCGCGCGAGATGGGCCAGCGGCTGTTCCTCAACTACTGCGCGCAGTGCCACGGCTCGGACGCCAAGGGCGGCAAGGGCTTCCCCAACCTGACCGACAAGGACTGGCTGTGGGGGGGCACGCCGGACAAGATCGAGGAGACCATCCTGGGTGGCAGGAACGGCATCATGCCGCCCTTCGCGGCGCTGGGGCCGGAGCCGATCAAGGATCTGGCCAACTACGTCCGTTCGCTCTCCGGGCTGAAGCACGACCCGGTCCGGGCGGGACGGGGCCAACAGCTCTTCGCCAGCTCGGGCTGCACCGCCTGCCACGGCGCCGACGCCCACGGCAACCAGATGCTGGGCGCGCCCAACCTGACCGACAAGATCTGGCTGTTCGGCTCCTCCGAAGCCACCATCGTCGAGACCATCACCCAGGGCCGTAACCTCACGATGCCGGCGCAAAAGGACTTCCTAGGCCCCGCCAAGGTCCATCTCCTCGCCGCCTTCGTCTATGGCTCCGGCGGCGGCGTAGACGCACCCCCCACCCCGGTGACCCAGTGAT
>DATKUP010000037.1:0-1031 GCA_035530575.1 Thiobacillus sp.
CGGACTCGACGTGCAGGCCTATCGGCAACACCTCCAAGTGGACCGGCACCACATGGCCGCAACGGTCAACCGCCGCATTGCCGCCCTTCGCGTGTATTGCGAGTGGCAGGAGGATCAGCACATCACGCCCACGAATGAGGGCGCGCGGGTGCACAGCGTGAAGCAGGTCGAGCAGCCTGCCCCCCAAGTACTCACGCACGCCGAGACCCTGCGCCTGTTCCATGCGGCGCAAGCCAGCCCCCGCAACTACGCCATTGTCCAGGTGTTCGTGCAGTGCGGTGTGCGGCTCGACGAGTTGCGCCGACTCATCCCCGCAGACGTGACAATGGGCGAGCGCAGTGGTAAAATCCGAGTACTAGGAAAGGGGAGCAAGACCAGGGAAGTCGTACTCAACGCCACCGCGCGCGAGGCCGTCAGCGCTTGGCTGGCCGTGCGCCCGGCCGATGCGGAGGCTCTGTTCACGTCGCAGAAGCACGGCCCATTGAGCGGGCGAGCGATTGAGGCGCTCATCTCGAAGCTCGGAAGGAAAGCGGGCATTGATGGATTGCGGCCGCACCTGCTTAGACACCTATGCGCCACAAACCTTCTCGCGTCCTCAACCAACAATCTGGTCCTTGTGCAGCAATGGTTAGGGCACGAGTCCATCGTCACCACGCGGCGTTACATCGGAATCAGTGAAGAACAGTTGCGAGAAGCGGCTGAGAAACAGAAGGCCAATTTGTCAGGAGAAACCAGTGACCGCTAAACACGTGTCAAAACCAACACCCGAAACCCGTCTTTTCACCTGTCTTGTGTGCGGGCATGTCCAGGCTACGCGCAAATCGTATCCCACCGCATGCACGGCCTGCGGGTTCGTCAACAGGGGCCAGCCCGACAGCGTTATCGGCAAAAGGCGTGAGCGGTGGGAACGCAAGCAGCCGGGTACGGAGGCCCCAGACCAGAACGATGAACACAAGACGCTCACGGATTGAACTGGTGGAAGTAACCCTGCGTGGTCATGATGCTGGAATGGCCCATCCGTTTCATGACCC
>DATKUP010000038.1:0-1224 GCA_035530575.1 Thiobacillus sp.
GATGGACTCGAGCGGCGTGATCCGGCGGTTCGCGCCGGAATGGACCGGGTTCTTTAACAAGGAATTTTATCTGAGCCGGCGGTTGCCGGTGGAGGTTGGCGGCGTGCGGCGGCTGGTGCCGGTGGCGGGAGGCGGCGATGAATAATCTCATGTTTATGGTAGGGATAGCGCTTTGCTGCACAGCGGGGCTGACTTTTGCTATCGGCGGCACGGTATTTCTAATTCGGTTGGCCTGGCGGCGGGGAGAAACGACCTGCGTTGCGTATCTTATCCTATTCTGGGTTGGCCTCTTGTTGGCGGTTATCGGGTTGTTGTGTGGCGGCACATGGGTATAAAGGAGGTCGGCGATGAATGAGCTGGAACGGCTGGCGCGGGAAGCGGCGACAAAGCACGGCCTTGATCCTCGCCTGATCTGCGCGCTGTGTAAGGTGGAAAGCTCGTGGATACCCTGGGCGGTGCGGCACGAGCCTAATTACAAATGGCTCTACGGCAAACTCGAAGATGGTTATCCGGGAACGGTTGACACTGAACTGGCGATGCAGCGCACGAGTTGGGGCTTGCTCCAGATCATGGGGGCGGTCGCGCGCGAGCGGGGTTTCAGGGGCTGGTTGACGGAGTTGTGTGATCCGTCGGTCAACCTTGAGTGGGGATGCAAGCACCTGCGCTGGATGCTGGATCACAACAACGCCTACGGTTTGCCGGATTTCAGGATCAAGCCCGAGGACTTGGCGGCGGCGTGGAACGGCGGCACGCGAATAGTAATCGACGGCAAGTACAAAAACCAGTCCTACGTGGACCTGGTTGTAAAGGCAATGGTGAATTATCAATAGGAGAATGAAATGGCGATTAATTTTCGCATCGAAGTAGACATTGATGATGATTTCAGGGAAACAACGGTAGAAATCGACGGCCGATATGTCCAGGCATTTGGCTGGGCTGATGCCGCAAATACGCCAACGAGGACTATTCGCGCACGCGGGATAAATCTATCGGCAGCGCTCGGAAATCTTGCGCGTCTTTTGGATTCATTGAGCCGCGAGGAAATCGAACTCATCGGAATGAAATCGCGGGGGCTTTTGCGCGAGCGGTGAATATAAGCTAGATGAGGACAATTACGAGCTCTGGAGTTGGCTGAGGGGGATGGTTGGATCGGCCCGCGCGATGCGGAGGCGTGATGGGGGCATGATATGACTAGGCGCGAGGAATTGATAGCGATAATTAAGC
>DATKUP010000039.1:0-1137 GCA_035530575.1 Thiobacillus sp.
CTGCATCACCGCCGTATCGGGCAGCCCGGTTACTACGGCGTAACCGGCACGTTTCTGGATCGGGTGTTCGGTAGCGTCCGCCGTTAGGACGAGCTCAAGACGGTTGACAAGGATCGCCATGTTTATTGAGTATCACCTTGAAAAACTGGTCCGGCGTATCACGGCTGACTTCATCATTCCGTTGCGGGTCGTGTTATGGAACGGCCACGAGTTCGACCTCGCTGCCGAACCCACCGTCACCGTCTACATCCCGACGCTGTCGGCACTGCGCTATTTCATGCCGCCCGACCTGAACAAGCTGGCCGTGGCATTCGTGGAGGGTCGCATACGCGTCGAGGGATCGATACACGAGATATTCCGCATCGCGGAAAACCTGGTCAGCAGCGTTGCCCCCAACAAACCCGCCCGGTTTCACCTGTTCACGCGCCACAGCCACAAACAGGACCGCAAGGCCATCGAATACCACTACGATGTCTCGAACGAGTTCTATTCCCTGTTCCTGGACCGGAACATGGTTTATTCATGCGCCTATTACCGGCATCAGGAAGACTCGCTGGAGACGGCCCAGGAACAGAAGCTGGACCACATCCTGAACAAGCTGATGCTCAAGCCCGGCGAACGCTTTCTCGATATCGGCTGCGGCTGGGGGGCATTGATCCTGCGCGCGGCAAAGAAATACGGCGCGGTTGCCAAGGGCATCACGCTGTCGAAGAACCAGTTCGAGCATGCCCAAAAACTGATCCGGGCCGAAGGGCTGCAGGATCGCTGCACGGTCGAGTTGCGCGATTACCGCGACCTTCCCGATAACGAGACGTTCGACAAGATCGCGAGCGTCGGCATGTTCGAGCACGTGGGCCTGAAGAACCTCCCCAGGTATTTTGGCAAGATCGCCGTGCTGCTGGCCGACCGGGGTCTGGTGTTGAACCACGGCATCACCACCAGTGATGTGAACAGCGGCGAGGTGGGTGCCGGGGCCGGGGAATTCATCGCCAAATACGTGTTTCCGGAGGGCGAGTTGCCGCACCTCGGCCTGGCGTTGAGGGAGATGTCGGCAGCCGGACTGGAGGTGAGCGATGTCGAATCGCTGCGCCGTCATTACGCACGCACCTGCCACGAATGGGCCGACCGCCTGGAATC
>DATKUP010000040.1:0-2235 GCA_035530575.1 Thiobacillus sp.
TGGCACCCATGTGGTGATGGGCAATTTCAAGAAAAAATATCGCCAGTGCAACCAATGCAACACCCGCTGGGTTGGACACGAAGAAAAGGAAAGCGATGTCAATCTGGCGCTTTATCTGCTGGACATGGCTTATCAGGACGCTTACGACAAAGCCTTTCTGATAACCGCCGACACCGATCTCGTCCCGGCAATCAAGATGGTTCGCCAGCGCTTTCCGCAGAAGGAAGTTATTGCGCTGATTCCGAAAAGCCGTTTCCAGAATGCGATGGAGTTACGGCAAGCGTGCAACAGCGCAAGCCGGATAGAGGAACAGCACTTGGAGCGAAATTTGTTCCCAGCGACAATTTCATTGCCGGATGGCGCGACCATCATAAGGCCAGCCAAATACCAACCACCGAAACAGCACACTTGACCGCTCAGTCACGGCGCTTGCAATAAACCCCCGCAAGCCCCGCGCCATCGCTACACCGTACCCACCTGACAAAGCGCCGAAGGCATAAACCCGCCATCGGCTTGCCACCCTCGCCACGTTGGGCACGCTCCGATTCCGCCGCCGCGTCACCACTGCGCGCCTAGCGATAAAACCCCATCGCCAGGCGCTTGCGGTTCGCAGGCGGCTAGTGCGGTGGTGCCAGCCAGATCAGCGCTCGCGCACGGTTTGCGGTCTTGTCGCTACGCGGCATCAGGTTCGCTTCGCGAATCTGCACCGGCATAAAGCGCCGGAGCCACAACCCACGGCACCGGCAAAAGGCGCCGGAGCCTAAACCCTTTTGTCCGGCTGCGCCGGGCTGTTCACAGCCAGCGCCTCGGACGGAAACGGGCACTGGCGCGCAGTCGCTACGCGGTTCTCACCGGTTCGCTTCGCTGGTTTTGTCGGCTGCGCTGGCATCTGTGGCGGCTTGTAACATAACGGCGTCTTATGCGAAGCGAGCGCCGGGCATAAAGCCGCCCGCCCTGACGGGTTCGCATAAGAAGCCGTTATGTCTTGCGCCCTCTCGGGTAAAAACCGCCACCAGGCAAACCCATCGCCCCTTTATCCCCGGTGGGGTAAGGCAGCAAAACGGGGCTGGTGGTTCGCCGCCCCTTCGTTTTTTGCTGCGCGGTCGCGCTGCGGGGTGATTATTTCCACCCCAAAAGCAAACGGCCCTCGCGGGCCGTCTGGTTCTGCTTGGTGCCGTGGCGGTTTCAGTTCACCGCATCTTTCAACGCACTGGCCGGGCTGAATTTCCCGCCCTTGTTGCCGGTCTTGGATGGCCGAAAGCGCGGCACGCGGGCTGCGGCAATCCTGATCGTCGCGCCGGTCTGCGGGTTGCGCCCATTGCGGGCGGCGCGCTTGCCCACATAGAAACAGCCGAAGCCGGTCAATGACGCCATGTCGCCCCTTTTAAGCGCCACTTTCATAATGCCTTTGAATGCGTCCATTGCCCGCTTGGTTGCGCCTTCTGAAAGCTGAATGGCGGCGCTGACCTCCTTGCATAACTTGCTTTCGCTGAATGACGGCGCGCCGATAACGTGATGGTAGGCGGTATAGATCAGCGGCTGGCCGGTGCGCGGATTGCGCCCTGCCTTCTGCGCTGGCGCGCCTCGGGAAAAACTGCCCAGCCCGCGCAGCATGACGCGCTCGCCTGCATCTGAGTGCGTCTTGATGTGCGCTTCCAGCGCGTCCAGCACGCGCTTGGCATCGGCCTTGGTCACATCCGCCGAGCGGGAAATGGCGTCAATGGTTTCGGATTTGTTCATGGTGCGGCCTCCTGGCTTATTGATTCATGGAAAGCATATTTTAAATGCCCGATAAGCATGATGCAAGCCCAGCTAGAGGTTTATGCCGATTCTGCATACAATGCCGCAATGGCAACCGATCTTTTATCCCTCGGCAAACGCATCAAGGCGGAACGAGAAGCGCAGGGGCTCACCCAGCGCGATCTTTCGACGCGCGCTGATTTTGAACAGACTCGCCTTTCCAAGCTGGAAAGCGGCAAGTCTCACCCCGGCTTGGAAGCGCTGGAGCGGCTATGCAAAGCGCTCGGCAAAAGTCTTGCCTGGCTGCTGGAGCAAACGGAAACAGCCTCACCGCCTCAAGGAATGACCCCGGAAGCCGCCGAGCTGGCGCTCTTGTGGCAAACCCTGCCCGATGCCGACCGGGCGGCGGTGAGGCGCATTGTGGTGGCTTTGGGGCGACGGGATACGCTCAAGGATTGACCGGCGGTTTTGAGGGAGCCCCAAGGGGCGGATGGG
>DATKUP010000041.1:0-1385 GCA_035530575.1 Thiobacillus sp.
AACTTGAATTTTTAATCTGGAGGAAAAAATGGCTTTAGTATCTATGCGTCAACTACTCGATCACGCTGCGGAAAACGGCTACGGTCTGCCCGCATTCAACGTGAACAATCTCGAACAGGTCAAGGCCATCATGGAAGCGGCTGATGAAACCAACAGCCCGGTGATCATGCAGGGCTCCGCCGGCGCGCGCAAATATGCGGGCGAAGCGTTTTTGCGCCACCTGATCCTGGCTGCGGTGGAAAGCTACCCGCACATCCCGGTCGTGATGCACCAGGATCACGGTGCGTCGCCGGCAGTGTGCATCAACGCAATCCGCAGCGGTTTCTCCAGCGTGATGATGGATGGCTCGCTGAAAGAAGACGCCAAGACACCTTCCTCGTTCGAATACAACGTGGACGTGACCCGTCGCGTGGTGGAAATGTCGCATGCAGTGGGCGTTTCAGTCGAGGGTGAACTGGGATGCCTGGGTTCGCTGGAAAGCGGCATGGGCGAGCAGGAAGATGGTCAGGGCGCCGAAGGCGTGCTGAGCCACGACCAGTTGCTGACCGACCCTGAAGAGGCCGCCCAGTTCGTGCGCCAGACCGGGGTCGATGCGCTGGCCATCGCGATCGGCACCTCGCACGGCGCATACAAGTTCACCAAGCCGCCCACCGGCGATACGCTGGCGATCAGCCGCATCAAGGAAATCCACGCGCGCATCCCGAACACCCACCTGGTGATGCACGGCTCCTCATCGGTACCGCAGGAATGGCTGAAGATCATCAACGAATTCGGCGGCGACATGGGCCAGACCTACGGCGTGCCGGTATCGGAGATTGTCGAGGGCATCAAGCACGGCGTGCGCAAGGTCAACATCGACACCGACCTGCGCATGGCGTCCAGCGGCTCGGTGCGCCGTTACCTGGCACAGAACCCCAAGGACTTCGATCCGCGCAAATTCCTCGCTGCCTCGACCAAGGCAATGAAGGAAATCTGCAAGGCGCGTTACGAGGCATTCGGCTCCGCCGGACAGGCTGGCAAGATCAAGGCGATCTCGCTGGACGACATGGCGATGCGCTATGCCAAGGGCGAATTGAAGGCTGTCGTCAAATAAGACGTACCATCTGGCAGCAAGAAAAAAGCGACCCTTGAGGTCGCTTTTTTCTTGCTGCCAGATTCAGGTCGGTTTGTTCCGTTTCTTTCCGCTCAGCGCATAGCAATCATATGTTTCACCGGGCTGCGCAGCACCTGACAAGATTGAGACACAGTCAGATCAATCACCCTCCCTATACCAATACGCCCTAAATCGGCTGCCGGTCGGATTGATGGTTACCTTGGTGCCTTGCAATGCCGACGAATTCGCCGCGGTCGTGTCAATGCAGCCAATGCAGAACGGATACTTGACG
>DATKUP010000042.1:0-2527 GCA_035530575.1 Thiobacillus sp.
GCGCACGTGGCGTCCTATCATCACATTTTCCAGCGCGGTCAGGTTGGCGAACAGCCTGATGTTCTGGAAGGTGCGCGCGATCCCTGCCTGCGCCAGCAGATGCGGCTTGCCCGACTGGTAGTGCATGCCATTGAATCGAAACCCGCCCGCGCTCGGCTGATACAGCCCGGTGAGAACGTTGAACAGGGTGGTCTTGCCCGCGCCGTTCGGGCCGATCAGGCCGTAAATCTCGCCGCGCCGGATATGCAGCGACACGTCGTCGAGGGCGCTCAATCCGCCGAATTTTTTGCCGATATGCGCGGCATGCAGCAATGCGCCATCAGTGTGTGACATCGTATACGCTCTCTTCCGCAGCCGGCTCGTCGCCGCCCAGTTCGCGGCGGCGCAGGCGCGATGGCAGCAATCCGGCCGGACGATACAACATCATCACGATCAGTGCGGTGCCGAACAACAGCATGCGCAGACTGTTCGGATCGATCAGCGTCCTGCCGAACAGGGACTGTTGCAGCGGCACCACGATGTTGCGCAGCACCTCGGGCAACAGCGCCAGCAAAACCCCGCCGAGAACCACGCCGGCAATGTTGCCCATCCCGCCCAGCACCACCATGCACAGCACCATGATGGATTCCGTCAGGCTGAAACTTTCCGGGCTGACGAACCCCTGAAACCCCGCGAACAGTGCGCCGGACGCACCGCCGAACATCGCGCCCATCGCAAAAGCCAGCAGCTTCAGGTTGCGCGTGTTGATGCCCATCGCCGACGCGGCGACCTCGTCTTCGCGTATCGCCATCCACGCCCTGCCGATACGCGATCTCTCCAGACGCTGCGAGACGAATATCACCAGTGCGGTGAATGCCAGGAACAGATAGAAATACAGGTGCACCGAAGGAAACGCAATACCGAGAAAATGCTGTGTCTTGTTCAGCGATACACCCATCACGCTGATCGGATCGATGAAGCTGATGCCCTGCGGACCGTTGGTCAGGTTGATGGGCGCGTCGAGATTGTTCAGGAAGATGCGGATGATCTCGCCGAAGCCAAGCGTGACGATGGCAAGATAATCACCGCGCAGGCGCAATGTCGGCGCACCGAGCAGCACGCCGAAGCCGCCCGCAATCAATGCCGCCATCGGCAGAACGATCCAGAACGGCAGGTGTACGCCCAGGTGAAAAACAACCGGGAAAGCCTGCGCGAGATGCGGCGAATTGGTCAGCGCATAGCAATACGCCCCGACAGCGAAGAACGCGATGTAACCCAGATCAAGCAAACCGGCATAGCCGACCACGATGTTCAACCCGAGCGCCAGCATGATGTAAAGCATCGCAAAATCGACGATGCGCACCCAGCCGCGCCCGAGCAGCGCGTCGGTGATGAACGGTAATAGCAGCAACGCGATGCCGAATGCAATGAGCAGCAATTTGGATTTGCTATTGGGCTTCATCTTCGGGAAGCACTTTGGGATTTTCAGGCTCATGCACGTTCCGCCAAACGCTCTCCGAGCAAACCGGAAGGTCTGAACACCAGCACCGCAATCAGCACGAAGAAGGCAAACACATCCTGATAATTGCTGCCGAAAAATCCGCCGGTCAGATCTCCGATATAACCCGCCCCCAGGCTCTCGATCAACCCGAGCAGCAATCCGCCCAGCATTGCGCCGCGCAGGTTGCCGATGCCGCCCAGCACCGCGGCGGTGAAGGCCTTCAGGCCGAGTATGAAACCCATGTAGTAATACGCCAATCCGTAGTTGGCGCTGACCATGATGCCGGCAATGGCGGCGAGCCCCGAGCCAAGCATAAAAGTGATCGAGATCACGCGGTTGATGTCCACACCCATCAGTTGTGCCGCGTGCTGGTCCTCGGCCACTGCGCGCATCGCGCGTCCGAGACGGGTACGATGCACAATCGTCATCAGTCCCGCCATGATCGCCAGCGCCAGGATAAATATGATGATCTGGATATTATTGATGATCGCACCGCCGATGTTATGCGGCGTATTGGCGATCAGTTGCGGGAAAGCGTGGTACTCGCGTCCCCAGATCATCATCGCCAGATTCTGCAGCACGATGGACACGCCGATTGCGGTGATCAGCGGGGCCAGGCGCGGCGCATGGCGCAACGGACGGTACGCGATGCGTTCGATGCCGTAACCGAGCACCATGCAACCCAGCATCGCCAGTACAACGCTGGCAGGCAGGGCCAGCAGCAGCGGCACACCCCACCCGAGCAATGCGGTCAGCGAGGAAAGCGCCAGCATCGCGCCTATCATCACCACTTCCCCATGCGCGAAGTTGATCAGGCCTAGTATGCCGTACACCATGGTATAGCCCAGTGCGACCAGCGCATACACACTGCCCTGCACGAGACCGTTAATGATTTGCTGTAAGAGAATATCCATAATTGCCAAACAAAAACGACACGCGGACGTGTCGTTTTGTGTTTTACCGGTGCCGCATCAGTTAGCCGCCGGCTTGGCCGCACCCAGGGTTTCCAGCGGCACCCACTTGCCGTGCTGCACCTGGTACATGGTG
>DATKUP010000043.1:0-7608 GCA_035530575.1 Thiobacillus sp.
ACTGCCTTCGCCATCTCGCCGAACAGCGGGCCGAGGATCTCGCGCAACGTCTCGCGGACGTCGTCGGGCATCGTGGCCAGTAGGTCGGCGAGCGGCGAGCGACCCTTGGCCGTCGCCGAGCTTGCGCCCATGTGAGCCGCGAGCAGCTCCAACATTCTCATCTGCTTTTCGTGCGTGTGCTCGGCGGCCTGCGCCTCCGCTTCGTTGCTGGCGTACGCCATTTTTGCCTCGGCCGCGGACGCGACCGCCACCCCCATGGCTTCCAAGCACTGGCCGACCATCCCGACCAGCTGCGGAATCACGTCAAGCGTTTTCATGTGGCGGCCGTGCGTGTCGTCAAGCGCCTTCAAGGCCCAGCGCGCGCCGCCCCCCATGTTGCTCGTTTCGATTTCGTCGGCGCCGCCATCGTCGGCGATCCGCACGAGCACGTCGCCGAGCCGCGCGCCGCTCTCATCGTAGGCGTCAATTCGGAACACGGGCACCGCGTGCGCGGCCGAGTACTCCGAAACCATCTGCAGGATTGCGCCCGCAACATCCTCGGCCGGTTCGCCGCCGGCGATAACTTCGATTTCGAGGCCGGCGTGCTTGTAGCCGGACCGGCCGGCGCGCGGGAGCGCGTTCCAGCTGGTTGCTTTCGGCCCGTGCTCGCGTGCGAGATTGAGCAAGTTTTCGGGAATTTCCCCGTGTTCCCATTTTACAGCGCGTCGATGGATGGACATTGCCGCCGGTTTTACTTCAATAAAACGAGACTTTGTCAAAACGGCTTGATTTCTCCTGTGAACTACTCGCCATGGCCGAACTTCCCTCCTCCAAAACCGCCCTGCGGCGCATGGCTTCGGCGGGAATAACCCGCGCCAAGCGAGCCCGCGAGTACGCGGCCGAGCGGCGCGAAGGTCGAAACGAATTGCTCGGCGCGCTGATCGTGCTGCCGCTCGTGCGCGACGTCTCGAAAAACTTCACGTTTCTGCAGAACCTCGGCTTGAATGAAAAGCTGCAGACGGCGGCAATGTCCTACGGCGTTGCGATGTTTACCAAGGGGATGCTTTCCGAAGTTGCATGGGGTTCGACCATCGGCGCGGTCGGTGCGTACGCATACGATTCCGAAGGGCTCCTCGGCGGAATCTTCGGCAAGTAGCCGAGCCCACCCTGACCCCCACCACGTAGACCAGAAACAGGAACGGACACGACTATGAATTGCTCCCCCGGATGCGACTGCGGAAACGGAAACGGAAACGGCGGCAGTGGTACGAACTACCAGCCGAGCAGCACTCCACCCGGCGGCCGCGGTGTGCCGTTGTGCTGGGGCATCGCAGGCGCGTCCGTCGTGGTCGCCGCCGGTGCTCCCGGTGTCCTGACCATCACCGTCGCGAACTACGCTTGGCTTCGGCCTCGCCGCCTGGTTATGACCTGCGCTGACTCGGACAGCGCGTCGGATGTGAACAACGTCGCCGCCCTGGTCAACGTCGACACCATCACCGGACTCGGCCGGCAGGTGCTCGGCTCGGCTGCCGGGGTCAACGCCGGCGCACTCGATGCGTACGCCGAGCGTGCGCTGACCTTCGGCCGGGATATTTCTCCCATCACCAGCTCGAACAGCATCGTGGTCGGTGTGACGAACAACCACGTTGCGGATGTCCGCGTCTCGGCCACCATCGAGGGCGAGGCCCAGCAGTAGGGGGGGCCCCGTGGAGGGTCTCGTTTTACTTCTCCTGCTCGCCCTTGGGATGGGCGGGAACCGTGGCACCGGCAACGGCGGCACCGGCAACGGCGGCGGCAAGAAAGGCCCCGCGCGGCCCGGCTCCGTGCCAAGCGGCGACCCGCCGGGCGGCTGCCGTCTCGCGTACACGTCGCCCGCTGCGACGGTGCAGGGGCTCAATATGTTGGGCTACACACCCATCGCCGAAATCTGGGGGCCCGACGGCCAGCTCGGGACCTTCGACGCAGAGGTGGACTCCGAAGTCATGCAGTTCCAGCTGGACTACAACGACGCGAGCCGCACGGGGTTCCTCGGACCGAACGCGGGCGGCCTCACGCCAGACGGCATGGTTGGGAAGTGTCTGATGGCGGGCATGGAGCACGTCGTTTCGCACGTTGGCGCCGCTGCCTGGCAAGACCGATACCAGGCCCGTGGCCTAGGCGGGATCGGTGGGTAGGTGGTCGCACCGTGTGAGAAGTACCAAGGGCTTGTCGTCGGGCCGGATGGCCAGACGAAAGCGGACCCGTACGGAATTGTTCCGACGCTCGGCGACTATGAAGAGTGGCGCGGCGTAGCCGAGCGGCTGCTCGACCGCGCCGAGGCCGAACTCGAGCGAGAGTTTGAGACGCACGGCGCTCTCATGCCCGAGGATGCCGCGCCGCTTGAAGCGTTGCGCGACCGCTTCAATCAAACCTGGAACGCCATTGCGCAAGCGTTCGCAGATTTCCCGGACCTCGGATGGGGCGACAATATCCAAACGATGGTCGACATTGCGGCCGAGGCCGCGTGCCAGCTGGGCATCATCGAGGCGCGCATCATCGAGGCCGGCGGCGAGCCCAACGACATTCCAGCCGCGCCCGCGCCTGGCCCTACCAAGGGCGGCGGCAAGT
Organism: Thiobacillus sp.; assembly: GCA_035530575.1. GTDB lineage: Bacteria > Pseudomonadota > Gammaproteobacteria > Burkholderiales > Thiobacillaceae > Thiobacillus. Next base: position 2,587 of record DATKUP010000043.1, read on the forward strand.
CGGGCAAGGGAATGGGGGGGCTCCTGCTGATCCTCGCGGTCGCCTACTTCGCAGGGGGCCGTAAGTGATTGCGAAATGTTGCGAGCTTCCGCCCGGTGCGCCGTGTACCATCGCGTCGCCGCCCACGCTCGCGGGCGTGTTCGAAATCCAAACGCCGAAGTTTGACGATCCGTTGAACCTCGTACTGCCGCTGCCGCGGCGCGTCGGGTACTACGCCGGAATCCTCGGCATCTCGTACTCGCGGGATGATGGCGGCGTGCCGCTCGCAACCCCGTTGCATGACACCTACATCGCCTTCGAAGAACTGGACGACACGGACGCGGTGGTCGTGACCAACGGCAAGTACGTTCTGGTCAACCAGCAGATTCGGTTCTTCAGCATCCTTTCGGATGGCGAGCGGTCCGTGGTGCCTCCGTTCAACGGAGGCGGGGCGAAGCCATACGGCCTGGTGATTTCCTCGGCGGGAACCGGCGGCGTGCTCGGCCAGCTGCGCGCGTACCTTCGTTGGATGCCGCGGACCAACGCCTACCCTGGTGCCCGCGAGGATTGCTAAATGTCCGACGCGCCGCACGGGCCCATGGTGTTCGGAGTCGACGGCACCGCGGGCGGTGGCGGTCCGCCGCTATGCGACCTCGCGCCGGTGGCCGTACTGCCGGACAACGTCGCCGCGCCCGGTGCGTCCACTGACGCTTCGCGCTGCGACCATACGCACCGGCTCCCCGTCGACGCGCCGGTAGGTACTGGCGTCGCTAACGCGGTCGGTTCCGCGAACGCAGTATCGCGTGCGGACCACGTCCATCTGACCAACCTGGCGGTGCGGGACGAAGGGGTGCCAGGCGGCGACGCGCACACCCTCGATGTAGTCGGCGCCGGTGCGAGCGTCGCCGTCGTGGCCGGCGTCGCGACACTCACGATCCCCGGAGGCGGTGCCGGCCTCGGGGCGCCGGTCGAGGTAGTCGGCACTACCGCAAACCCCACCGCGCCGGTCGGTGGGTACGCGACGATTCCGCAGATGACAATCGGATTCACGCCGACCGGAACGCGCGCGTGGGTAAACTTTCAATGCTCGACCCGCTTCGCACCGTCCGGGACCGGGGCTGAAATCGTCGCGGACTTTCGTATCAACGTCGACGCGGTTCCAGTGCCAGGTAGCGACTACGAAGCCGGATTTCAGGGCGACCTGTTGATTGGACTGTTCCCCGGGTACGTCGCGCAAGTAGTGACGTTCCGCCAGCTGGTGACGGGACTCACCCCCGGCGTTCCGATTACGGTAGACGTTGCATGGCGGGAACAACCCGGCGCAACGTCGGGAGTAGTGACCGCGCTCGGAACGAAGCGCGCGCTGACGGTCGAGGATTCTCCATGATTAGCGTTCCGGAGCGGTTTTTTAGTGACTTCGTTTCGGAATTTCCGAGCGAGGACACGCTTGCCGACGTGACGAACCGCGGGCTGGTGTTCGGGCAGGCGTCGCTCGCCAACGTGGTCAAGTACACGACGTGGGAGACCGCTCGGCGCATCGAGGCCATCTCCATCCCGCAGAATCTCCAGGGGCCCGCCGGGGCGTTGTTCGCAAACTTCGGCGGCTACATGGCAGGGATAGGCTCGATGCAATCGCTGTCGGTGCCCGACGTGCTCCTGAAAACTGGCGAGGCTTTCGCCGGGGTCGCGTCGGCGCTCGGCGCTTTCGAGTCGGTGCCGATCGTGGGGGCCATCCTGCAGTTTGTAATGAGTGCCGTCGAAGGCGGAATCGCGGCGTACGGATTCGCCAACACGGTCGAACTCGAGGCCCATCCCATGGGCTACTCGAAAGCACGCGACCAGGACTGGACGCGGGCCTCGCTGAAGTTGCACCACGGGACGGACCTCACCTCGATGTTCCTACCAGCGAACAACGCGAGCCAGGGCGTCGGCAAGTACAACACGGAGGTGACCACGGGCTGGACCGGCAGCGTCACCGAAATCGAGCGGGCTATCTACGCTCCGGAGGGTCCCGCAACGTCGAACATTGGCGGCCTGCCGAACACGCCGGTGGTGCCGAAGGGCGTCGAAATGAACATGGCATGGAACCCGCGCACGCGACCCCAGGGCGTGCCGTGGTCTCACTTTATGCCGAGCACGTCGCAGGCGGTGCTCGCGTCCTGGCAGTCCGTGCTTTCGAACAGTCGCGCGTGCTATCTCGTCGACGCGGTGAGAGTCGAGCGTGCGTGGTCGGAATGGCAGGACCACATGCAGCTGTGGGGATGGGGCACACGCTACTCGGGAAACGACCGGATCCGCATCTCGATGATGTCGCGGCCGCCGGTGGACTACCACGCGCAGCAACGCATCTCCGCGGACGGTTTCCGGCGGCTGGTCCCGTTCTGGTCGGGAAAGGGAATGACGAAATCGGGCAACACGGCCGGGAGCACGCCGCACTATGGCCCGCTCCTCGGCGACGTGGGAGCGTGGGCTGCGAAGGTCCAGCTTGGCCGGCGGCAGCGCAAGTACCTTGGAACACTGACGGTTGCCTACTGCTCGGAGGCGGACCCCGCGTTCGCGAGCGACCCCATGCTGGCCGACCTGCTACGCGAGCGTCGCTTGATGCTGCTCGACCATCCCGCAGTGGTGCAGGTTGACCTCGCACAAGTAGTCGACGCCGACTATGCCAACGCCGTCGCGCACGCCCAGCAGACGGCGGGGCCCGGTGGTATCGCCGACGCGCCGAAGCCAGGCCCGAGGCCCGAGGGTCCGGGGACACTGGCCGCGCCGAAACGCGAGGACCTCTCGGCGACCATGCCGCCGGTCCTGGTCAACCCGCCGGCCGCGGGTCGCCCGTTCCTCGGCGGCTCGCGTGGTGAGTCCTTCAGCGGGCAGACCGGGGACGCGATGCGCAATGCGGCCGTGCTCGCACTGCTGGGGTTCCTGGTCCGGTGAGGGTCGGCGTCGTGTTCTTCACGGGCGGCGATTGGCTGCACTGTGGATTCACTGACGGTCGCCACCTGATCGACAGCTACCCCGGCCGCGGTGTGACGATGCGACCACTGCCCGCGGACCACGGGGCCGTGTACTGGCTCGGCTACTCCGAGGGCCAGGCCGCGTGGCGCAACGCGGTCTCCCGCATCGGCGACCGTTTCGAGATCTGCGCAAGCTTCGTGTGCCAGTGCATGGGGCAGCGTTGCATCCTTCCCTCGGGCCTGGAGTCGCGGCTACGTCTCGCGTCCCGACAGTAGGCGAGACGACGCGCACGCTCCGGCTGCTCGTGCTCGCCCTGGTCGTGCTCCTGATCGGCACCATAGCCGTGTGCGGATTGCAACCGCGAACAGCGGTGGAATTGCCTCGCCGGGGGGCCCAAGAAATCCGGAGCTGTGAAATTCACCAGCTGCTCGTGCTCGCGGGTCGCCCCCCGCGGGGGCCCCGTAACTGCCCGGATTCGGGCGTTTCAGATTCGGACCCTCGGAGTAGCCGGTTAATTGGGCCCATCGAGGCCCCGTGCGAACGTCTAGCTGGTCTCAGCGGTTGAGCCACCCCCGGGGGTAAGTGACCTCTCACGCGGTCACCGGCATTGCCCCCGGGGGATTCCTACACGGCCGGGCGAGCGTGGGGGGAACCGACCGCATGAGATACGAAAAACCGTTCGACACTGCCGACGACAACGAGACCGCCGCGCGTGACTGCAGCGTGGTCTGCCTCTGCAACGTGAAGGTGGCCGACCCCATCGAGCCGCGGCCGACCCCCCCGGATCCGTGGGCCGCCTGCGACTGTCCGTGGTGCGAGTCCATGGCCGAGCTGGGACTGTCGCGACCGTCCCCGATTTGCTGGGGGTCCGACCAGTGAGCGGCGGCCACGACAGCCGGCGCGGACTACCGGCTACGCCGCGCGAGATTCAGACGGTGCTGCGCGTGCTCTCCCGGCTCGCGAGCATCCTCACCGGAGATGAAGAGATGGCACCGAACGAACGAGCACTGGTCGAGGAGCACGGGCGCCTACTGATGGGCGTGGTCTCAGGGTTTGACGGGACCGTGTTCCCGGTGCCCAACGACGCGCCCGCGTTGCTCGGGTACCGCGTGGCCCAGTCGCTCGCGAAGGGAGGGACCCCATGGGTGTAGCGGTCGCCGACCTCACGAACTCGCAGCTGCTCGGCGCGGTGCGTGGCGTGCAAAAGCACGCGGGCCACGAGCGCGCCGCCGGCCGGCAGTGGCGCGAACGCGACACCGCGACCATGGCCGAGCTTGCTAGTCGGTGCTGGAATTGGGCGGTGGTCGAGGGTCTCAAAGCGCTGGCGCTCCCGCGGTGCATCGAGAATCTGTGCGAGTACGTCACCATCACCGGCCGCCGGATGCACCGGGCGACGTGGCGGCCGTTGCTGTCGGTCGTGTGCGGCGCCTACCGGGCCGGGCGCATGGGAGTGCAGCTGTCGTTCGAACAGATCGCCGTGCTGCTCGGAACGTCCCGCCGCACGGCCGCGCGGGTCGTGGCCGAGATGCAAGCGGCCGGGCTGCTCCACCGCAACCACACCTACGTCTGCGACGACGGGAGCCGGGACCGCGCGTTTGACGTGTCGGTGTACTCACTCGGCGGCCGCTCGCTGCAGTACGTGCGGGGCGGCCTGGAGACTGGAGACCAGGCCAAGCGCTGGGCGGCGGCTGCCCGGGCCCGTGCCCGCAAGGAACGCCGAGCCCGGTACGTGGCCCTGTGGAACGCACAACGCGAGACGCGGGGCCCCACGTTCGCCGACCTGTGGCTGCGGGGAGGTGCCTCACCGGCCGTCCCCTCTGGGGGTAGTGACAAGGTGGCACCGACCCCCCGTAAAACAGGGGGACATGAACAGTCGGGCCCCCCCGACTGTGGGGAAATCAAGAATGAGGGTCGCTCGCAGCCGGCTTCGCCGGCGCCGCTCCTGGCCGCACACGCTCCTGAGAGACACCAGGAGCCGGGCGCCGCTCGTGGCCCCCAGGGCTCGCCAGGAGGCGGCGACGGGCGTGGCGGCTTCCGTGCGGCGGTTGACGCTGCTCGGCGGGCGTTCTTCGGGGGCGGGTCGTGACC
>DATKUP010000044.1:0-1530 GCA_035530575.1 Thiobacillus sp.
AGCTCGAGGACCAGCGTCTTGTTGAGCGAGGGGATGGCCTTGAAGTCGAAGGCATCCAGGCTCTTGACCACGGGGAAGCGGGCGGCCTTGATGCGGCGCTCGACCATGCGGCGTTCGCGGTCGATCAGCTCGAGCTCGGCGAGACGCAGCAGATAGCGCACGTGATCGACACCTTCCGAAGCGCATTGCCGGGCGAGCTTGTCGTATTCCCGCAGGAACGTCGGCAGCTTCAGGGTCTTGAGGTGGTGGGCGAGCAGCACCCCCGGGTCGGGGCCCGAGGGCAGGCTCCGGGGTGTGTCGGTCATGCGCCGGTCCTCGACAGCAGGCTCATGTAGCTCTCAGGCGACGTTGCCGCGACCCGGGCTCTGGGCAGATAGGGATAGAGATCGAGGTTGAGACGCGGCGGCCGCCGCTCGATCCGGCACAGCACCAGGTGCTTGACCGCATCGAAGCCGATCGCGCCGAGCCTGAGCGCGTCACGGACCGCGCCCTCCACCTCTGCGATCGGGAAGGTCTCCAGCAAACGGAGCACCTGGACGTACTCGCGCTTGCCCGCCTTGCCCATGCGCGCCTCCATCAGACGGCGCAGCGTGGCGAAGACCTCCGGCAGTCCCCAGCCCGCGAGCGGCGCGGCCTGGTCCAGGGCACCGATCTTCTTCTCGATCAGCGGCAGGTAGTGCAGCGGGTCGAAGATCAGGTCCTCGCGCTCATAGGACCGCCGGTGCCGGGCGATCACGTCCGCGCCGCAGCCGATCACCACCTTGTCGACATAGCCCCGGATCAGCACCTCGCGGTGACCGTAGGCCACGGGCACGGAGTAGTCGTTGGCGCGATAGCGCACCAGTGACAGCGAGCTCACCCGACCGGGCTGTCGGTCGCAAGCGTCGTATGGAGATGCCGGCAACGCCAGGAAGGCCTCCCGGTCGCGCCCGAGCCGCTCGCCGATCGTCTCGGCGTGGCGGCGCAGCCGATTGCCCAACCGGGAATGGCATTGTGCCGCCAGATCTGCATTCAGCGCCTCGAAGCTCTCGCACCGGGGGATCGGCACCAGGTAGTTGCGTCGGATGAACCCGACCAGCCCTTCGACCTTGCCCTTGTCGTTGCCCTTGCCGGGACGCCCGAACCGGTCCTCGAACAGGTAATGCGATTGCAGTTCGCTGAAGATCCGGGTCCGCTGACGCGTGCCATCGCCCAGAATCCGCGCCACCGCCAGTGTGGTGTTGTCGTACAGGATCGAGCGGGGCACGCCGCCGAAGAACGCAAAGGCCGCCACATGCCCGTCGCAGAACGCCTCCGAGGTCTCCGCCGGGTAGGCCTTCACGAATGGGGCGTCGCTGTGCGGCAGGTCGAAGGCGAAGAAGTGCACCTTGCGCGCCACGCCGCCGATCACCGCCATCGCCTCGCCGAAGTCCACCTGGGCATGACCCGGCGGATGCACCAGCGGAACGAACATCTCCCGCGACCGCAGCTGGCGCCCGCGGACATAGTCCTTCACGATCGTGTAGCCGCCGGCGAAGCCGTACTCGTCGC
>DATKUP010000045.1:0-2978 GCA_035530575.1 Thiobacillus sp.
ACCGTTGACATTTGGTTTGACGCGGTTGGTAAGGGGGGGCTGGTTTACGACAGTCGCACGGTGACCTGGGAGCGGTTCGAGGAGTTGGTTGGCAAGGAGGGTGCAGCCCTTCTGCGTGGGGACCCGCGGGTAAAATGCGAAAACTAACAGTCCGTCTTGGGAAGGCCGGCAAGCGGTGGCGGGTTGATCGAGAAAAAATGCTTGGCTTGTGCGAATACCGTAGTCGGACGATCACGATAGCTATATCGGGGTCGCGCCGCGATCTGATTGATACGTGCGTGCACGAGATTTTGCATGCGGAGTTTCCGCGGATGCGTCATCGGCGCATCCGGAGAGTGGCGGCAGCGTGCGCGAAGGTGATCGAGTCTGTGTTGTGCGGGAAGCGAAGGTAGCGGGAATTACCTTAGAGGCTACAATGCGAAGAACTTGCTACAAATGCCACGGAAAGTTGACGTTTGAAGAGAACCTTGCGCACTGTGACAACTGCCACCAATCGTGGCCCCAGTCCTACCTTGCGCACATTCAGAAGTCGTGGACGTTCAAGAAGTTCGCATCATTCTGCAACCACAAAGAAGGTCGTTTTTGCAAGCTCAAGGCGAAGTGGATGGGATACCCGTGGATCTGCGGAGAGGAAATCTGTCCGTCGTGGAAGAAGCGAAAGGTAAAGTGAGTAGTCTTCAATAAGAAGGAGCAACACGATGACGCGAGAAGAATTTCTGGTCCGGTGCGCGAACGCATGGGATGCCGGGTTGTGCACGAGTGACCGGATAAAACTGTTGGAGCGGTGGATCGATATGATCGCCCGCTTTGAAGGGGGGCAGGTACACATCTTCGCCGAACATCTTGAGGAGGAACGTACTCGGCTGAACGGTATGTATTCGTCGTCTTGTCTTGCGAACGACAAGGATGGATACGCGCTGACTCAATTTGCCGCGATCCTCAGCCACCACTGTCAGGCGTGCGCGGCCGATCCGAAAGCGTGGTGGACTCGTCCCGGTTTTTGCGAGCACGCGAAGCCGCGCAACTGTGGTGGTGACGACGATTAAAATCTAAAACAAATCGTTGACAAACTTTCGCGTCTCTGTATGATGCCGCACCAGAATGGAGGATTTCTGCAATGACCTTGCTCAAGTTGATGGAGAAACGGAAGATCTCTGGCTCACAGTTGGCGGACTTGATCGGTGCATCGAGACAGAATATGCACATCTCGTTCGCCCGCGGTAGCTTCAGTAAGAAACTGGCCGGCCGGATCGCCGCGGCGCTGAAAGCCGAGTGCGTTGTCAAGGGGAATGGAGAACTGGACTTCAAGACGAAGGAATAGGAGCGGACGACACACGATGCACAAGAACATTCTGCTGATCGGAGCAGGGCATCTCGGGACGTTCTTGAAAGCGCGGCTCGGGGTACAGGAGTTGCGGCACTACAAGGGGGAGCTTGCCGATGTCGTGGTCGCGTCGGACACCGATCTGGTGGTCAACACGGCGGGGAAGACATCCCTCGAATGGTGTGAGGCAAATCAGGCAGAGACGTTCCGCAGCAATGTGACCGCTCCGCTCGCCGCGTTCCGGTCGTTCAGGGCGCGGGTTCATTCCAAGACATCGCTGTTTGTGCACATCTCATCCGGGTGTGTCTGGGATGGTCCGTTCCCGCCGATCGGGCTCGGGTTCACCCCGGACATGCGGGTCTCACCGGCGTGCTTCTACTCGTGGGCGAAGGCGGCGTGCGATGCGCTGCTGCTGCGCGAGTCCGCCGGCTGGAACCTCGCGATCCTTCGACCGCGCCAGGTGTATTCGCCGATCGAATCCGCGCGGAACACGCTCAAGAAATTGCAGCGGTACCCGCGGTTGATCGACACGCAGAATAGCATGACCAGCGCGGAGACGATCGCGAAGACGATCGAGCGCCTGCTTGCATATCCCGAGCACGTAGCGGGCGGGCGGATCATCAACGTGTATGACCTTGGGGTGATCTCGCCGTACAGGGTTGGGTGCATACTCGCCGCCGCGGCCATGCGCACTTCGCCACAGGTTATGGGCAAGGACGAACTGGATAGGACGCTGAGTCCGCGGCGTGTGGACACCGTTCTCTTGGACCCGTGGTTCGAGGATATGGTGAGGCCCCCGCACGTTGAGGAAGAGCTTCGCCGGGTGATCGCGCAGGTGAAATAAGCATGAGATACACCGTTGATGACGTGATGAAATGGAACCCGTGCTACAAGCGGGCGAAGGTCAAGGAACTGTTCGGCTGGCGCCGTTCGGTGACGCTGGTGGATATGCTCTCCAGCGCGAAGTTGGATGACCCTGACGCGATCTGGTGCGCGTGCAGGGCGATGGGCGACCGCCAGCGGCGGCTGTTTGCCTGCGACTGCGCGGAGAGCGTAGTTCATTTGGCTACCGATCCTAGGGTGGCCGAGTGTATCGCCGTGGCCCGTAGGTATGCGGACGGGCTGGCGACTGGCGAGGAGCTTCGCGCCGCCCGCGCTGCCGCCTACGCCGCCTACGCCTACGCCGCCTACGCCGCCCGCGCCGCCGCCGCCGACGCCGCCCGCGCCGCCGCCGCCTACGCCGCCGACGCCGCCGACGACGACGCCGCCTACGCCGCCTACGCCGCTGGGCGCGAGACCCAACGCAACGCGCTGCTCATGCTCGCGCTGGCCGGCGAAATCCAGTAAAGGAGCCGCTGATGAAAACGCACAATTTTGTTTGCCCAGAGTGCAAGCATGAGTGGTCCGAGGAGTTCGGGTACGATTCCGAGGTCCTGTGTCGGTCGTGTCAGACCGTATGGCGCCTAGTGTTTGATAAAACAGGCGTATGGCCACCGGCCGAATACCGGATCGACGGCCGGGCAGAGCACCAGCCGCAGTTCGATGTTACGATCGACGGCACAAAGATTCCGTCGTGCATGCTCATCACCGTTGAGCAGGAGTCGTTCGCGGCGCACTCACTGGTTCAGTATCGGATGGTCGCCAGGTTCTACGA
>DATKUP010000046.1:0-55125 GCA_035530575.1 Thiobacillus sp.
ACGCAGGCCGATGCCGCATAGCCGCGCCCACTGCCGGGCTTTGGCAGAGGTGAGCGTCTCGATAACGGCACTCTATCGAAGATCAAGGCGCGCCGCGGTGCTTACGGGTTCTGGGTGAATTCAATCGCGGAACTTGGGATGGAAGATGACTGGCGTGCGCCCCCCGAAGCACTGCCTACCAGTAGGGCTTCAATTTCAGGAACGCGCACATAGGCCCTGCGCTTTCGCCGTCCGCCGCCTCCACCTGTTTTGCGGCGAGCCAGCCGAGAATGAAGTCCTGCATCGGCCCGGCACCCGCCTGCCCTGAGAGACTCCGATCCACTACCCGTTGAAGAACGTATGGAGCCGTATGTGCCGCCGCCAGCAGCCCCCACGCCACCCGTGCATCGTTTCTACGCCCCAGACTATCCTGCGCGTCGCGCAGCACAGCCAGATAGCGCGCCTGCCGGCGCCCACCAAACAGGGTCTGGAAAAACTCGGTCGCGTAGCGTTGGCGCTTGACGGCAATGCGCAGGGCATGGCGCTGCGCCGCCTGCAACCGCCCAAAATCGCGCGCACCACGGACGATGGGGCGATGGCCTTTCTGCAGCGCCCGGCCCGCCCATTTTTTCAACGGCGACAGCTGGATGAAGCGCTGCGCTTCCGGAGCGGCACGCCAGCCGCGCAGCAGCAACCAGCGTTGCAGCGCCAGCAGCCACACGCCCGGGCGCGCCTGGATCAGCGCTGCCCGCATGGCCGCGCGCACTTCGGCCCGCTGCGCCTGCAACGCCTGCATGCCGTGCTGCCAGGCATCGGCATCGGGGTAATGCGGCGCAATCGCGGGCAGGGTTTCGTCGCACAGCACGTCCCAGTCGCGCGCCGCGCCGAGCGCGGCCGCCAGCGCGCGCAGGCCGTCCATCGATTCATCCGGCAGCACGCACACCCGGCGATATTGGCGCAGCGCCGCACGCAGGCGCCGCAGCGCTATTCTCGCCTGGTGCACATATTCGATGTCGTCGGAGGCCAGCACCCCCGGTAGATTGGCCTGGAACTGCGCCAGGCAGGCCTGAACAATCGCGGCAAAACCGTCTTCCACGCTCATCGCGCGATCCAGCGCCAGCGGCACGGACTTGACCGGTTCCGCGCCCTCGCCATGCGCCAGGCGCACGCCCCGCTCGGCCTTGCTGACATCGAACGGCAGGCAATCGAGCCGCCCGGCCCACACCAGCGCCAGAGCAAACAGCGCATCCGGCTGGCCGGCCTTCAGTTCGAGCTCGATCTCGCAGATCGGCTGACTGCGCTCGCCGGCACGCACCTCACCCACATCCAGCGCCACCTCGATCTGCGCGCCGCCACGGCCCTTGATAAGCCAGGCGGTACGGTAAAAACGCGTTTCGAACGCCGGCGCCAGCTGCGCGCGTAGCGCCTCGGGCACCCACGCCTGCGCTTCGGGCGGAAAACGCGTCCAGTCCGGGCTGCCGCGGGTGACCGCCATTTCATATTCGGCGCGGTGTGATAGCCCGCCGTGCCGCTCGCCCTCGGTTTTCAGCGTTTGCAGCCAGCGCCGGCCGATCCGCCGCACTCTCAGCGCCACACCCTGCGCGCTCAAGGCAAAATTCGGGGTATCGAAATAGCGGGTGACCAGCAGCTGCCGCACGGGCGTGCTGCGGCGCCGCGCCATCAGCTTGAGGAAGGCTTCGGCCTGCCGCGGGGGCAACGCAAGCTTGAGTTCGATTTCGACTGGATCGGAAGTTGTCATATTTCTGTCGTGCCAGGATAAGCGCGGGCGTTTATCATTGAAGCACACCACGAAAAAACAATCATGAACCTGCCAAGCCCCGACACCCTCATCAACCGCGAACTCGGCATCCTCGAGTTTCAGCGCCGCGTACTGGCGCAGGCTGACGATCCCGATGTGCCGCTGCTGGAACGACTGAAGTTTCTCTGCATCTTTTCCAGCAACCTGGACGAGTTCTTCGAGGTGCGGGTGGCCGGGCTGAAGGAACAGCTCCGCGCCAACACCTCCCAGCTATCCCCCGATGGCATGACGCCAGGCCAGCAATACCGCGCGGTATCGGAAACCGCCCATGCGCTGGTGGCCAGGCAATACGAACTTTTCAACAAGGACATCATCCCCGAACTGGCCACCGAGGGGATTCACTTTTTCCGGCGCACCCAGTGGAACGAAGTCCAGGCGGCGTGGATCCGCGACTATTTCTTCCGCGAGCTGATACCGGTGCTGACGCCAATTGGGCTCGACCCCTCGCACCCCTTCCCGCGCGTGCTCAACAAAAGCCTCAATTTCGCGGTCGAGCTGTCCGGACGCGACGCCTTCGGCCGCAATTCCGGCGCCGCCGTAGTGCAGGCGCCGCGCTCCTTGCCGCGGGTGATCCGCATGCCGGAAGATGTCGCCGGCTGCGAATATGGCTTCGTCTTCCTGTCGTCGATCCTGCATGCCCACGTCGGCGAGCTGTTTGCCGGGATGACGGTGGAAGGCTGCTACCAGTTCCGCGTCACCCGCAATTCCGACCTGTTCGTCGACGACGAGGAAACCAAGAACCTGCGCCAGGCCCTGCAGGGCGAACTGCCGCAGCGGCACTACGGTGCGGCGGTGCGGCTGGAAGTGGCCGACAACTGCTCGGCTTCGATGGCGGCCTTCCTGCTGGAACAGTTCGAGCTCGACGCCGATGCCCTCTACCAGGAGCGCGGCCCGGTGAACCTGGTGCGCCTGATGCAGGTGCCCGACTGGGTCGATCGCCCCGACCTCAAATTCCCCCCTTTCGTCCCTGCCCTGCCCGCCCGCCTGTCCAAGCATGAGGACATCTTTGCACAGATCCGCAAGGGCGACATTTTGCTGCACCATCCGTTCGAATCCTTCCAGCCGGTGACCGACTTCATCGAACAGGCCGCCGCCGACCCCAACGTGGTCGCCATGCGGCAGACGGTCTACCGCACCGGAACCGACTCCAAGCTGATGCAGGCGCTGATCCGCGCCGCGCAGTCGGGCAAGGAAGTCACCATGGTGGTCGAGCTGATGGCACGCTTCGACGAGGAGGCCAACATCAACTGGGCCGCCAAACTGGAGGAGGTCGGTGCGCACGTGATCTACGGCGTGGTCGGCCACAAGACCCATGCCAAACTGGCGCTGGTGATCCGCCGCGAGGAAGGTGGGCTGCGTCGCTACGCGCACCTGGGCACCGGCAACTATCACGCCCGCACCGCACGCCTGTACACCGACTTCGGCCTGCTGACCGCCGACGAGACCATCACCGCCGACGTCGGCAGCCTGTTCAACCAGATCACCGGGCTGGGCAAGGTGGGTAAGCTCAAACGCCTGTGGCAGTCGCCATTCACCCTGCACAGCGAAGTCGTCGCCGCGATCAATCGCGAGGCCGAACACGCGGCAGCCGGCAAACCCGCCGCCATCGTCGCCAAGATGAACGCGCTGCTGGAGCCACAGGTCATCGCCGCACTCTATGCCGCCTCGCAGGCCGGGGTGAAGATCGACCTCATCATCCGCGGCGTATGTGCGCTGCGCCCGGGCATTGCCGGGCTGTCCGAACACATCCGGGTGCGCTCGATCGTCGGCCGATTTCTCGAACACTCGCGTATCTTCTATTTCAAGAACAGCGGCGACGAGCAGGTGTATCTCTCCTCCGCCGACTGGATGGACCGCAACTTCTTCCGCCGCATCGAAACCGGCTTTCCCATCCTCAACCCCAAGCTGAAAAAACGCGTCATCGCCGAAGGCCTCAAGCCCTACCTGCGCGACAACGTGCAGGCCTGGGAGATGCAGCCCGACGGCAGCTACCGCCGTCGCAAGTCCCATCGCGCCAAACCGTACAGCGCTCAGGACGTGCTGCTGGCGCTGATTTCGCGCTGATCCTGTCGCCACCCCGGCCCGCGGGGTGAGCCGTCAACAAAGCTTCATCAGAATGCCACGTCGCTGTCACATGGCGGTGGCCTGATGGCGGCATGTTGAATCGCGTCACGAACCTGCTCCGCGCGCGTCCGGGTAGCCAGCCCTGGCAGCCGCCCGACCCCACCCTCCTGCCCTCCCGGCAGACTGGGCACCCGACCTCCGACTCTCCTTCAACTGACGCTCGCTCGCCCCGCCACTACCGCACCCTGTGGATATCCGATATCCACTTGGGTACAGCCGGCTGCCAGGCCCGTTATCTGCTCGATTTTCTAAAGCACAACGAATCCGACATGCTGTATCTGGTTGGCGACATCATCGATGGCTGGCAATTGCGCCGCGGCTGGTATTGGCCGCGCTCGCACAACGATGTGGTGCAAAAGCTGTTGCGCAAGGCGCGCAAGGGCACGCGGGTGATCTACGTGCCCGGCAACCACGATTCGATGGCGCGCCAGTTCATGGGGCTGGCCTTTGGCGACATCGAGGTGGCGGACGAGGTGATCCACGTCACCGCCGACGGCAGACGCTTCCTGGTCACCCACGGCGACCTCTTCGACGGCGTGATGCAGCACGCGCGCTGGCTGGCCTATCTGGGCGACACGGGCTACACCCTGATTCTGGCGCTGAACCGCTGGTTCAACGGCATGCGTACGCGCATGGGCTACCCCTACTGGTCGCTGTCGCAATACATCAAGCACAAGGTCAAGAATGCGGTCGGTTTCATCACCGCTTTCGAGAAAGTGATGACGGATGAAGCGCGACGACGCGATTGCGACGGCGTCATCTGCGGCCACATCCACAAGGCAGAAATTCGTACCCTCGACGGTCTCCTGTACTGCAACGATGGCGACTGGGTAGAAAGCCTGACCGCGCTCGCCGAAACCGCCGACGGCACGCTCGAAATCATCCACTGGCCCCACTGTCTGGACAAATCCAGCGCCCCCCGCAAGGCAACCGTAATGGAGACACCATGAAAGTCATGATCGTGACCGATGCCTGGTCACCGCAAGTCAACGGCGTGGTACGCACGCTCACCACCACCCGCCGCGAAATGGAAGCCATGGGCCATCAGGTGGATATCCTCTCCCCACTTGAATTCCGCACCCTGCCCTGCCCGACCTATCCGGACATCCGCCTGTCCGTGCTGGCGGGCAGCGTGGCCCGGCAGCGAATACGGAAGTACGCGCCGCACGCACTGCACATCGCCACCGAGGGACCGCTCGGCCTCGCCGCGCGCCGCTATGCCCTGGACAACAAGCTGCCTTTCACCACCGCCTATCACACTCGCTTTCCCGAATACGTCAAAGCCCGCACCGGCATCCCTATCGCCTGGACCTACCGCTTTTTGCGCTGGTTTCACGGCCCCGCCCGCGCGGTGATGGCGCCCACCCCCGCAGTCAAATCCGACCTCGAAGCATTCGGCTTCAACAATGTCGTGCTGTGGTCGCGTGGAGTCGACCTCGACGTATTCAAGATGCAGGACTCGCATCGCCTGAACAGCGAACATCCGATCTTCCTGTATGTCGGCCGGGTCGCGGTCGAGAAGAACGTCGAGGCCTTTCTGAAGCTGGACCTGCCCGGCTCCAAATGGGTGGTGGGCGACGGCCCGGCCCTGGCCGGCTTGCGCGCCCAGTATCCCGATGCACATTACCTCGGCGTGATGAAGCAGCCGGAACTGGCCGAAGTCTATGCCGCCGCCGACGTCTTCGTGTTTCCCAGCAAGACCGACACCTTCGGTCTGGTGCTGCTGGAAGCCATGGCCTGCGGCCTGCCCGTCGCCGCCTACCCGGCCACCGGCCCCATCGACGTCCTCGGCGACTCACCCGCCGGCGTGATGCACGAAGACCTGCGCCAGGCCTGCATGGCCGCGCTCGACATCGACCGCCGCACCGCGCGCGCCCATGCGGAAAAATTCTCCTGGCGCGCGGCAACCGAACAATTCGTTGGCCATTTGCATCCCGCCACGCACAGATCAAGCCGCTAGCGGACGCGCCAGGAGCGGCGTCCACGCCGCGATTTTCGTGCCCATGCAACCACCCCAGCATCGGGCCGTGAACGGCCCTTCCACAAAAGCTTGCAAGCAGAAACAACTGCACCGGGGCACCGCACATCCCCACAGGCACCCGATGCAGCCTAACGCGGCTTCACCCGCGTGCCGTCGCTGATTTTGTCGTCCGGGTGGCTGACCACGCGGGTGCCGGCATCCAGCCCGGACAGCACCTGCGTCGCAAGCCCTGCGCGCTGGCCGGTTTCGAGCGGGGCGAGGCGGGCGCGGCCGCCTTCCACCACGAACACGGCCCAGCCCTCGCCATGGCGGAACAGTGCGCTGGTCGGCAATTGCAGCACATCCTTCCCTTCCCACAACACGAAGCGCGCATCCACCCGGTAGCCGTCTCCGAGGCGCTGCCACGCTTCGCGCGGCGAGCTGAAATCGACGATGACCCGCACCCGTTGTTCCTCGACGCCGAGTGCCGACACCTTGGTGAAGCCGCTCGGTTCCACCACGCGTACCGTGCCCTGTACCGGCCGCCCACCGCCCCAGCGGTCGAGTATGACTTTGGAGCCGGGTGCGATTTTCACCGCGTAGGTGGACAGCACTTCGACTTCGACCTCCAGGCTTTTGGGGTCACCGATTTCGAGCAATAGCTGACCGGCGCTGACCGGCCCCTCGCTTTCGTGCAGCAGTTTGAGTACGCGTGATGTCACGGGCGCACGCACCAGAAACTGTTCAGCGGCCCCCCCGGCTTGCAGCCGTGCTGCGCTGGCAATCGCGGCGCGCGCCATGTCCAGTTCAAAACGCGCCACCTTGACTGCATTTTCCGAAGCCTGCTGCGCGGCCTGGGCGCGTGTCTCCGCGCTACGCGCCGTATCCAGCGCCTGAGCAGACAAAAAATTGGACTGCCGCAAGGATTCCGCACGACTGCGTTCCTGTTGCGCCAGCTCGGCAGCCGCCGTGGCGGCACGCGCGTTTTGCTGCGCAACGGCCAGCGCCGCCTCGGCTGCACTCGCCTGCGCCTGCGCCTGGGCGCGCGTACGCGGATCGAGCGCCACCGAGCGGGCAGGCTCGATCGCCGCGAGCACCTGCCCAGCCGCAACGGCATCGCCTGCCTTGAGATCGATGCGGCGCACATAGCCGGACACGGGTGCCGCCACCTGGTAACGCTCGCTCACCTGGGTCTTGCCTTCTTCTTCCACGGTTACCGTCAGCGGCGCGCGCACCACCGTGGCGATATCAACCGGCACCGCACGCGGCATGAAGCCCAGCACGAGGCCCGCTGCAATCAGCGTCACGACAATCCCCATCCCGATTTTTGCGCGTAACTGCATGCCGCTTGTTGTCCTATTCGCGTGTTTTCAAAACCGCCACCAGATCCAGCCGGCCCAGGTGCCGCCACAACAGCAGACCGGAGAGTACTGCGGAGGCGACGACGAGCGCCGCGCCAGTAGTGTAGTTGAGTGGCGTCAGCATCATCGGCAGCCGGTAAAGTTCACTGTCGTAAGCGAGCACCAGAATACCGACCAGCCCCGCGCCCACCAGAAAGCCGATCGGAATGGCAACAAGCGTCAGCAACGCCAGTTCTCCCAGCAAAATATAAGCGATCTCGCCCTGGGTGAACCCCAGCACTCGCAGGCTGGACAGTTCGTGTCCGCGCTCCGACAGCGTAATGCGTGCACTGTTGTAGACCACGCCGAATCCAATCGCGCCGGCCAGCAGCGTGGCCACCATGTTGTAGAACAGGATGAACTCGCCCATGGTGGCGTAGAAGCTCTTGATCGCCATGGCATTGGCCACCATGCCCAGCACACGCGGGCGATCGTGCAGCCGGGCATAGAGTGCCGTTTCCGCACCCCGCTCCACCGCCAGATAGGCGCCCGTCACCGCATGTCCCTCGCGCATCATGGTGTTGAGGGAATCCTGCTGCATGTAGGCCGACACCCCCATATATTGCTGGGTAATACCGAGCACCGGCACCTGCCGCACCGGACGGCTGCCTTCCAGCACTTCGACCGTCAGCATGTCGCCCGGCGTCACGTGGAGAATGTGGGTGGCCAGATAGTCGGTCAGCACCACACCGCCCGGCGGCACT
Source organism: Thiobacillus sp. (assembly GCA_035530575.1). Taxonomy (GTDB): domain Bacteria; phylum Pseudomonadota; class Gammaproteobacteria; order Burkholderiales; family Thiobacillaceae; genus Thiobacillus. The sequence goes on from DATKUP010000046.1 coordinate 7,987, forward strand.
GCAACCGGATGCAGGCTGCGGTCGAGCGCGCGATGCAACCTGCCTTGCGGCTGAATACCGAACAGCGCGCCGCGATAATGATATTGCTCGAAGCGCAGGATTACCGGCACATCGCGAAAGCCCTCCACGTAATCGACGCCCGGCAACGCAGCGAGTTCGTAGAGCGCCCGGCCCGAGGTCGGTTCGATGAAAGTGAGCGTCAGATCCTCGCGCGCAGCCTGGCGAAATTGCACATCCACCATGAAGTCGATTGCACCCTTCTGATAGTTGCCCACCATCATCAGGCCGCAGGCGCAGGCGATGCCCAGTACCGTCAGCAGCGACTTCAGCGGCTGCCGCTCGATGTGGCGCAGGATCATCCGCGTCGGTGCGGAGAGCCAGCGCTGCAGTCCGATGCGCTCGATCAATGTGGTGCGGTAAATCACCGGCATCTCCGGGCGCATGCCCTCGGCCGGCGGCAATCGTGCCGCGCGTATCACCGAAAATAGCGTGCCGCTGACTGCCGCCACGCTCGCCACCGCAAACGCAATCAGCACGATTTCGGGGCTGACGCGGTAGTCAAGGTAAGGAAACCGAAACGTCGTTTCCGTATACACGTTCGACAGTCCATGGCCAAACCAGGCGCCCAGTGCAAGCCCGGCACCCACCCCCAGAACCGTCATCAGCAATACCAGCTTGACGTAGTGTGCGCCGATCGCCAGCGTGGAATAGCCAAAGGCCTTGAGAATGGCGATCTGGTCACGCTGCAGCGCAATCAGCCGGCTCAGCACCACATTAAGCAGGAACGCAGCGACGCCGAGGAAGATGGCCGGAAAAACGGTGGCCATGGTCTTCAGGCCTTTCAGCTCCTCGCTGAGAAAACGGTTGGAGAACTGATCGCGCCACCCATAAGCGCCGGTGCCGCCGTAATCGGCCAGTATCGCATCGACACCGTCGATCACGTCCTGTTCATGGGCGTCGCGCGCCAGCATCAGACTGACCTGATTGAACGCACCTTCCATGTCGTAGGCCGCAGCCAGCGCATGGCGCCCCATCCACAGCACGCCATAGCGCTTGAAATCGGGGAACATGGAACCGGGGGCGATCTGATAGATGTACTCCGGCGACACTGCGACGCCCACCACGGTCAGCTGCTTGTACTTGCCATTGATGATGGCGGCGAGCGTGTCGCCCGGTTGAAAGTGATGGGCATCGGCAAAGGTGTCGGATAGCACCACCTCATCCGTACTCCAGGGCTGCACCGTGCGCCCGCGTTTGAGGTGCAGCCGGTTGAGTTGCGCCTCGCCGACATCCGGCAGCGACAGCAACAGGCCGGTGACAGGATCGCTGAATCCTTGCACCTCCAGCTTCACCCCCGCCCGCACCCGCGTCTCCATCCGTTCCACCCCGGGCAGTGCGGCGATGCGTTCGGCCACCGGTTCAGGTGCACGCTTCAGGCTGGCGAACACCTCGGCAAAACGATATTCACTGTAAAAACGGTCGCGCGTGGTGACCAGAGAATCGTAGGTGGAAAGCGACATCACCATGGTGGCGACGCCGCCCATGATCACCGCGGCGATCGCCAACACCTGGCCGCGCAGGTGCCAGAGGTCACGCAGGAGCTTGCGGTCGAGGGCTTTCATGGCGACATGCCGCCTACCAGCTGAGCTCGCTCGTCCGCTTCTTCACGGCGTTGGCGCGGATCTCGGCGATGCGGCCGTCGGACAGCCGGATCACGCGGTCGGCCATGTCGGCGATGCCGGCATTGTGGGTGATCAGCACGGTCAGGGTGCCGAGTTCGCGGTTCACCTTTTCCAGCACCTCCAGCACCACCACGCCGGTGGCCGAATCGAGCGCGCCGGTGGGCTCGTCGCACAGCAGTACCGCCGGGTTCTTGGCGACGGCGCGGGCGATCGCCACCCGCTGCTGCTCGCCGCCGGAAAGCTGCGCCGGGAAATGGTCGAGCCGGCTGCCCAGACCGACCAGGGCCAGCGCATCTTCGGGCCGCATCGGCGACCTGGAAATCTCGGTCACCGCGGCAACGTTCTCGCGCGCGGTCAGGCTGGGGATCAGATTGTAGAACTGGAACACGAAGCCGACGTGCTCACGGCGGAAGCGGGTGAGCTCGGTCTCGGAGGCGCCGGTCAGCATGTGGTCGAGATAGCGCACCTCACCGCCGCTGGGCGCGTCGAGCCCACCGAGGATGTTCAGCAGCGTCGACTTGCCGCTGCCCGAGGGGCCAAGCAGCACCACCAGTTCGCCGCGGTTGAGGGTGAGGTCGATACCGCGCAACGCATGCACCTCGACCTCGCCCATGCGGTAGATTTTGGTGAGGCCGCGGGCGACGAATATGGCGTTGGCTTGATCGGGAAGCATGCGGTTCATCATGCCATGGACGTTGACTCTCTGCACCGTCATTACAAGCAAAGCGAAGCACGCCAGTGTGAGTGCCGCGTGCACTTGCTCCGCTCTTCAGCCTTGCGGTACGACGAAGGCTCTGACTCCTGATACGCGTCACCGTGCGCACAGGTCTCCCCGCTTAGCTCACGCACACTTCCCGACGTTCCGCCTCCAACCACGTGGGTGACCCGGATATCGCTTTGCACGCCAATATCGGCGTATCCGATGCGTTTCAGGCTTCGCCATCTCCCGGCCGGCTCGCCGTCATTCCCCGCCGAATCGAGTTCGTCTCCTGCAGACCGCCAGTTCGCTTCCGGTTGCTCTCCACCCCACCTCACGATGACGCAGTTACCTTCAGCTACGGAGTCTTGGCTTACTTCGATACGGACTCGCACTGTGCTGTGTGAGCGCCTTCACGGGCGCCTGCGGGATGCAGGGACTTCATCGGAGGGGGCACGACATAACTTCAACAGCCAACAGTGACATAGCCTTACTTTATAAGTTATAAGGCCTTGCCGTTGCGGATCACGCCGACGGCGATGCCTTCGATGGCCAGCTCCTGACGCGTGAGGTCGACGACGATGGGCTCGAAGTCGGGGTTTTCCGGCAGGAGCTGCACGGTGTGGCCACGCTGCTGGAAGCGCTTCACCGTGACCTCGTCGCCGATCCGCGCCACCACCACCTGCCCGGCCTTGGCCTCGGCGCTGCGATGCACCGCGAGCAGGTCGCCGTCGAGGATGCCCGCATCCTTCATGCTCATGCCGCGCACCGTGAGCAGATAGTCCGCGCGCGGCGAAAACATCGCGGGGTCGAACTGGTAGTGCCGCTCGATGTTCTCCTGCGCCAGGATCGGACTGCCTGCCGCCACCCGGCCTACGAGCGGCACACCGCCACCGCCCTTCAGCCGGATACCGCGCGACGCCCCCGGCACCAGATCCAGCACGCCCTTTTTCGCCAGCACCTTGAGATGCTGCTCGGCCGCGTTCGGCGAACTGAAGCCGAAGTGCTGCGCGATCTCCGCCCGTGTGGGCGGCAGGCCGGTGGTCTCGATCCACTCCCGGATCAGGCTGAAGATTTCTTCCTGGCGACGCGTCAGGTCTCGCATGGGGCTTCCTCCAAGTACTGTATGCATGTACAGTATAAATACTGAATTCGAAAAACGCCAATGCGCGACGTGCATGCCCAGCCAAACGGCCATGCCCATCGCAACGGCAACCAGGAGTAAACCATGATGAAACTCGGAAAAATCAGCCCCTTGGCCTTCAGCCGCATGAAGCAGCGCGGGATTTCCATTGCCGCCCTGCACCAGTTGATTACCCATGGCCAGGTCGAAAAGCAGTTCGACGGCGCGCGGGTGGTGTATCTCGACAGCCCAGCCCCGAGCCCGACTTGGGGTAGCAGCCCGCAGCCCCGGCTCTATGCGGTGATGGATGCGGCAGGCGACGTGCTCACGGTGGAAAAGCGGGTGCGGCTGAGAGGGTAAGCGCCGCAAGCGTCACCGCCCGCCCCTTCGTGATGCGGCGCGGGTCCATCCGGGTTTGCATCATGGGCGGGTACTATTGGCGCTTTGTTTTGCATCCGTGCGCCGCACGCGCAGTCACCGTTTCGATGAACATCCCGGCAAGCAAGCCCCCCAGCAGGTTTCCGCCCGCCCCCGACGCCGAACCTGAGCCCGACGCCCACGTTTCGAAGGAATCGGCCAGCCCCCACCTGCGGGCGTGCATCGCGCGTTATCAGGCCCGAATTCCCGGGCTGGCCGACGTGGCCGCGCAGCTGCAGCGTGCGGCCAGCCTCGATGCCCTCATCGCGCTTTACGAAGCCTGCTACCCCCTGCTGGAACAGGCGATGTGGTCCGGCGAGGCGGACTTCCATCCGCTGCTGGCGAGCTACCAGTCGCTGTTCCGCGAGCAGGAAGCGCTGATCCGCCAGCGCGGCAAGAATGCTCAAGTCGGCGATGAACGCCATCACTTCATCCTCGCCATCCCCGTGGCGGACCGGCCGCCCCATCTGCGCGCCTGCCTGGAAAGCCTCTACCAGGTGTGCACGCTGTTCGACTACGGCGGCCACGCCTCCGGCGTGTGGGAGAAGATCCGGGTCATCGTCAGCGAGGACAGCCGCGACGAAGCCAATGTCCGCCGCCACCAGGAACTCGTGGACGAATACCGCAAGAAAGGCCTGCAGGTCGTCTACTTCGGGCTGGCCGAGCAATACGAGTTGCTGCACGCGCTGCCCCCGCAGCAGCGCGAACGCCTGGGCCATCTGCTCACCACCCAGCCGCGCGACGCCTTCTATCTCAAAGGCCAGGCCGCCAACCGCAACCTCAGCTACCTGAAATTCCTGCAGCTGACCGAAGACCGCGAGCGCACCCTGTACTACCCGATCGACAGCGACCAGAGCCTGTGCGTGAACCGGCAGACCGCGGCCGGCGAAGAGGCGGTTTACGCGCTGAACTACTTCCACGCCATCGACCGGATTTTCCGCAGCACCGACACCCTCATGCTCACCGGCAAGATGGTGGGCGACCCGCCCGTGTCGCCTGCGGTGATGGCGGCGAATTTTCTCGACGACGTGACCGCCTTCTTCACCCAACTCGCCGGCCTGCGCAGCGAAGCGGCCTGCCAGTTCCACGGCGCGGGGCCGGTTGCGGGCGACGCTGCGTATCACGACATGGCCAGGCTGTTCGGCTTCGACCACCAGCCGACGACCTATCCCTACCCCTGCCGGCTGCCAGGCGCGCACGACCACGGCGCGTGCCTGGCCGACTTTTCCCAGCGGCTCAACGCCTTCTTCTTCGGCGAGCACCTCACGCGCAAAACCTGGTTTGCCTACGGCAGCGGGTTTACCCAGCTCACCCCGGCGCGGACGATCTACCCCGGCAACTACATCGTCAACTACGCCGGGCTCAAGTACCTCATCCCCTTCGGTCACCTGCGACTGCGCATGTCCGGCCCCACCGCCGGGCGGCTCATCGCCGCCGAGATCGGGCATCGCTTCGCCTCGTTCAACATGCCCAACCTGCACCGGCGTACCACCGAAGCGGGCCTCGCCGACGACTTCCGCCCTGGCGTGGAAGTGGGCGAAGCAAGCGTCGATTTATCCAACGAATTCGAGCGCCAGTTCTTCGGCGACCTGATGCTGTTTTCCACCGAGGAACTGGTGAAGCACGCCGACGTGAACCAGCCCTTCGCGCGCGACGTGGTCAAGGCAGTGATCGCGCAGAAGGAAGCCGAACTGCTGGCGCTGTACCAGCAAAAGCACGACGCCATCGTCGAGAAAAACCGGCAACTCCACGCGCTCGTGTTCGACGCCGGCCATTGGTGGCTGCGCACGCCCGAGCTGACAGACGCCCTGCGCCACGTCGGTGCCTTCATCGACAACATCGACCGCAACTTCGGCGCACACGCCGCCGCCTGGCGCCAGATCCAGTCCGCCGCGCATCGCGCCGAGCGCAAGCGGCAGATCGTCGAAGCCTTGATAAACTACCGCGCGGAGCGGGATGCGTGGGACAGCCTGTTCTAGGAAACGCGGAACCATTCACGCTTCGTCATTGCGCGGAGCGAAGCGATCCAGGACGCCAGAGGTATCGCCGCACGCTGGATCGCCACGGCCCTGCGGGCTTTATGCCCTTCAGGGTGCTCGCGATGACGGGCGAAAATCAACGTACCAAGGCCGAATCCGCCGCCCTGGAAATGATCTCCTCGCGGCACGCCCGATACGCCGCCTCTGCCGCCTTAAGCGCCTCTTCCGGCACCACCACCTCCGAATAATCGCTCCGCGCCCGGTCGATCCGCCCGCTTCGAACCCGCTCCGACGTATCCCCCCGGCGCGCCTTCCCCGTGTGGCTGAACACCTCGTATCGCTCGCTCAACGGCGAATCCAGTTCCAGCCATGCCGTCAGCCTGGGCAGCAACCTCTCCGGCGCACGCACAAGCAGATCTGCATCGAAGTAGGTGTAGGGCCAATTGGTCGTCCGGCAAAAATCGGCCAGCGCCCGCACCCGCTCGACGTAGTAGTTCGCCGCTTCCACCGGCGAGGCATACAGATCCGGATCCGGCTTCTGCCGAAACAGATGCACGATGCTCCTGATCGTGTGCGCCGGTTCCGCCAGCGCAACCAGAATCTTGATGTCCGCCCGCCCCAGCCGCTCGGGCTTCAGCGCATAGTCGTTGTGCAGCAGCTTGTCGAAAAGGGAGCGGCTCCCTGGCTTCAGCACCTCGTCGTGCCGGAACGCCTCCAACTGCCGGTCCAGCGCAGCGGCATCTTCGTAGCCGAGGTGCATTTCGTAGTAGCCGTTGATCTGCGGATGCGAGCCGAGGATATGCCCCGCCAGGCTGGTGTAGGCGCGCATGTGGCTCAGCAGGAAGATTCGGGCGAAGGCGTCAGGAGATGCGCTCATTGCCTCAATCCGTTGTGGTTTCATAGTTTCGGTCGTTATGAACAGTACCGAAGCTATGGCACAGCGTGTATTCAGTCATGGTCGCTTTCAGCCGTGCGCGCGGCGCCGGCCCACCCACCCCATCGCGGCAGCGATCAGCACGATCGCGAGGAATAGCGCGTAGGGCGCGTACTGGTTGACGGCTGACGCCCAGACATTGAGCTCGTTCAGCAGCAGCGCCCAGATGCCAATCGCGATGTAGGTCGACACCAGCACCACGGCCAGATTCACCCACGGGCGCAAGCCGATCAGAAATCCAATGATCGCCCCCACCACCGGGCCGGTCATCCAGAACGGCGCAAACACGAAAACGAACAGGCCGGCGATGCCGAACTTGCGCACCACGCCCCCACCGGACTCCGCCGCGCGGTGGATGCGCATGATGAACGGCTCCAGGGTGCGCAGCTTGATCAGGTGCCGCGTGCTCTGCACGAACAGCGGGTAGATCACCAGCACCTGGATGGTCTCGATCAGGATGTTGAGGGGCACCACCTGGGCATGGCCCAAACCACTCGCATACCCAAAGGACAACCCGGCTCCACGGCCGACCACCAGGTTCAGCCCCGTCATGATCGCGTAGGGAAGAATGCGGTCCGGATACAGGTGCCACCCGATCCCGAACGCCAGCAGCATCAGGCCGGTGAGCGCCAGGCCGACGCCCAGCATCCGGCCTTCGGTGCTGGCGAAAAGTGTTTGATTCATTCTGGCCCCGGTTTAACAGCTAAAACAGATTGCCCGCGATGGCGGTGTTCACTGCATGGTTTCCTTATTCTTGACGCATGTTGCCATTGCACGCATGCGGCGGATCAGTTCAGGCAGGCGCGCCTGGCTGGCTGCATCGCCAGGAAGATGTCCGGCCAGTGCCATCAAAAAGTTGCGGTCTTCGAGCAAGGCATGGATCTCGGCGGCGATATAGCGCCGCAACTCATCCTCCGCCTGATCGATTTCCTGCATCAACTCCGGGCGTCCATCGACCACCGTAATAATATCTTCGAGGTCATGGCTGGCGAGATAATCGTTGTTGCCCCGGCCATGAAAAGCCTCGAACTTGGTTGCCACAAACACCGGGGCCGTAATCAGCCGGATATCCATGCCATTCGGCAATTTGATCTGCACAGCGGTTTCAACGGCCAGGGGATACCAGCGATTATGGAACCCGAGTATGCCGGGCTGGCTCGGCATCAGGTCGAGCGCCACCCCCTTGAATACCCAGCGACAGATCGGTGCCTCGGGTGAGAGATCGTGCTTGAAGCCACGCGATTCGACCGCCTTTTCCATCGCGTGGTAATCGGCGATGGAAAGAGCATGCACCACCACATCCACATCCTGCGTAGCCCGGATCGCCTGGGCACGCGGCGTAGTCAGGAGCAAACCCGTCGCGCATCCGCCCACGAAAACCAGCGAATCGCATAAGTCCCCAGTGATTTCGCGATCAGCGTCAAAATCGGCAGATTCGGATCATCTCTTCGAATAACGCTTTCGCTCACTGCAAACGTTCCTCAAGGTATTTACGGGCCAGTTCACGCTCCCGTGCTTGCCCGGCGCGCAACGCATCGAACAAGGCCAGCAACTCGTAGAGCACAGGGTCTTCCCGCGCCGCTAGCGGCAGGTTCTCGTACAAAGGCAGCAAACCCGGCCCCCTCGCGATGCCCTCGGGGTGCGGCCACACTGGAGGCGGCTCATTCGAGGCCGCCATCACCTCCTTGAGCGGAGAAACACCATAGGCCGTTGGGAACCCGATGGTCATTTCGCCCCGCACGGCCGGATAGGCATACGGCGCCCCGTACATCACGAATCCGCGCAGCGCCGCCAACACCGGCCCGGGCTGGCCATCGACCACCACCACCAGGCGTGCCGCCGTCAAACGCTGGACAGCGGCATGGGCTTCGAAACGGGACAGACGCATGGCATCGGCCAGGGCGGCATAAGGCAGCCACCGGCCCTTCAAGGCGACCAGCTTCAAGGCGATCGCCAAGTCCTGCGGTTTAAGTACCCACTGGCGGCTGCTAGCCCGCTTCATGGCGACGGATTGTTCGGATGACATGGCTCTACTCGTATGCGGTATGCATATAGCATACAACAAAAACGGCCTCCAAAAAATACGACAAATATATGCCGTATGCATATTGCAAATAGATATAAGTCGTCACCAGCACTACGACCAGATTCACCTAGGGGACGCAAGCCGATCAGAAATCCGATGATCGCCCACCACCGGCCCAGGCGCTATCCGATCCCGAACACCAGCGTCAGGCCGGCGTGCTCTCAAGAACCAGCAACTCCTTGGTCGCCCGAGTCATCGCCACGTAAAGCAAACGCGCCTCTTCTTCGGTCGCGATCTCTTCACCACTCGGGATGCTCGCGCCGGGGATCGCCACCAGCGGAAATTCCAGCCCCTTGCTGCTGTGGTAAGTGATCAGCTTCACTGTGTCCTGCTTGTCGCCGAATTCAATTTTCTTGTGACCGGTGATCGGGATGCCCGCTGCGGCGAAGGCATCGTTAATCACCTTGCCCACGGGATTCCAGTTGCGATAGAGAATGGCCATGTCCTTCCACGGCGTGCCATCCCGGTGGGCCGCCGTGAACTGCTCGATGATGTATTTCGCCTCGTCCCTTAACGTGGGCAGCTTGATCAGCATCGGCTTGGGGCCACGTTGGCCTGCGGATACCGGCAGCAGGCGGGGCACGCCGTCTTCGCCAGCCTCTGACGGCATGAGCAGTTCTTTGGCAAAGTGTGCTGCAAATTCCAGAATTTCCTGCGTGTTGCGGTAGTTGACCTTCAGAACCGTCGTCCGTCCCTGCGCCTGCACGCCCACGCTCTTGAAGCTGAAGTTGGGTTTGTCACCGCTATGGTAAATCGACTGGGCATCGTCATACAGCACCAACAATGCATTGGTAAGTGGGTCCACCATCTGCACCACCAGCTTGAACCATTCCGGTTTGAAGTCATGGCCTTCGTCGATCATCACCGCCGCGTACTGCCCGGCCGGGATCATCTGCTTATCCACGCCCCGGATGACCTTGTCCACCATATCATCCCAATAGCCTTCCCGTTTGGCAGTCCCTTCCGGCAGTCCCACGTTATAGGCCCTCAACTGGCGATGACACCATGCATGAAAATTCTGCACGATGACCTTGTCGGCCACGCCTTTTTCCTGCATCCAATGTTCCAGCCGCTTCGCCAGTGCCTTGTTGTAACAAAGGATCAGGATGGGTTTGGTACACACCCTGGCCAGATATTCGGCCCGGTAGCCAAGGATCAGCGTCTTGCCCGAACCCGCCACACCATGAATCACGCGGTGGCCTTCGCCCAGGCTGCGGGCAAGCTGCTCCTGCTGCAAATCCATCACCCGCAAAATATCGGGTAGCGCCGCAGATTCCGCTTCCACCTCGTCGAACAAACCGCCCTGTTTGGCCGGCAGGCGGATTTCGGGAAACATGTGCCAGCGCACCCGGTCGATTTGCGGCAGGCCAAGCTTGCCAAAGCCGCCCACCGTAAACATATCCCACAGCCGTTTCTGGAAAGCTTCCATTTCCACCGAGTCGACCATCTCGTCCTGACAGATCACCCGATGGGATTCCAATACTTCGCCCAGGTCCGTGCTTTCAAACTGCTTGCGGCTGATGTTCGCAAGCACAATCCCGTAGGCCCAGGGAAACTGCAGTTTGCCCTGCATGCGGCCACTGCTAAAAACCAGCTGCGGGTCTTTTTCCAGCACACCAACCACGGCATAGGCATATTGGCGAGCCTGCTCCAGCGGGTTGGCCGCATGCACCAAGCCCCGGTTTGTCAGCAAGGTAACGTCCGACCTGGTAATCGACTGGATCGTATCCAGCTTCCAGTCCTTCACCTCCAGAATCAGCAAGCCCCGTTTGGGATGCAGCACAACAAAATCCGGATGCCGCATCGATTGCCCGATCGGCACGTCGTACCAGCACAGATAGTCGTCTTCGAGTTTAGATTCCAGGCGCTGGGCGAAGCGCCGTTCACCCGAGGTCATGCGGGAAGCGCAGGCGGAATAACTCGGAATTAAAGTGGCCATTCGGTTGCGCCCAGTTCAACTAGGTGTCGGCTGTTTCTTCAGACCCTATATCGGTTGATATCGCCAGAAACTGTTGGAGCGCCTGGTCATGTCCGACATAGTTGCGGCCAACCGTATTGAAGCCGCCAAATACGTTCAAGTTCTTTTGCGTAAGTAGCGTAACTGGCCGGCACATCAGGCACACTTTGATTTCCGACTTCGAGGGTCACATAGGCAACACGCCACCGTGTCAGGTCGTCGAGCGAAGAGTTTTTGATGCTTAGGCAACCAGTGCCCTTCCCACCGTTGAAGTGCTGGTGGATTCGTTCACGGAGGCCGCATTTATTTCCAGCCACGCCGTTGTATACGAGAGAAAACCCATCTTGTTGAATCGCACAAACATGGGCAAGTCCCTGATGGAGCGTTGCCAGCATTGATATATCTATTGCGCCCACGTCACCGCATGATTGGCCGCCTTCCAGCTCGTTTTGAGGGTAGTTGGTATAAATCCAATACAGACCAGATGACTTAGTTGGTGGTGGTTGATCTATTTGCAGATCGCCATTGGGTTTCTGTGACACTGAAAGAAGCCGTGTAATTCTTATGGCTTCAACTTGCGGGAGAAGTAAACGGGCCATGGCTTTCCTATCCTAACTAGAAGCTAAACATCCAGCCCCGCGCCATGGGTGCGCAGCCATTCCTTACGCTCGCCATAAGCCGGCATCACTTTGTCCACCTCATTCCAGAACGCATCGGTGTGATCAAGATGATGAAAGTGACAAAGCTCATGCACGACGATGTAATCGATGATGGTTTGCGGCGCCATCATGCATTTCCAGTGAAAAGCCAGATTGCCGTTCGGCGAGCATGAAGCCCAGCGGTTGCCGAGTTCGCGGACGGCCACATCGCGCGGCGCGACGCCGACCTTGGGCGCGTAATAGTCGACGCGCTGACGGATACGCTCACTGCCGTGCGCGATGTAGTAATCGCGAAAAGCAGTCTTGGCAGCTGCGATCTCTCCTCGATCCACCAAGTCGCGTCGCAAGCAAAAACGACCATTCTTGAGCAGCAGGGCTTCATCCTGGTCGGCCACCAGCAGCAAGCGGTAAGACCGCCCCAAATACAGAAAGCCCTCGCCGTTGCGATACTCGCGTAACACCCGGGTGGCATTCAGGTCGCGCCATTCGGCGAGGTTCTTGTATATCCAATAGCGCTTGGCCTCAATCATGTCCTCGATTCGCTCGTCCGGAATCGATTTGGGCGCGCGAACAAGCACGCGGCCATCGCGCTCGATGACGATATCCGCCGTAGAGCGCTGGCTGCGCAAAACCTCGTAGGCAATATCCTTGATTCGAGAGCTGCTCATTTGGTCAGCTCTTCGTGGCGTTTCTCGGCCAGCTTCACAATCTCAACGGCGATTCGCTCGTGCTTGTCGGTGAGCTGCGGGATGTTGGTGAGCAGGATTTCCGTGTCGATGTCACCCCGCAGTCTCTTCACCTCAATAGGCTTTCTCCAGAAGTCGATGATATCGATGGTGCCTTGCATGGTTTCCACGATGCGTGCCATGAGCCTCTTCAACGACGCCACCGAATCGCCGGGCACGTTGCCGCCGTCGAAAGCGAGCTGCACCACGTAATCGTAAAAAGTCGTCGCCTCTTTGCTCAGCCCCTCAATGGTGTCGGTGCGCCCTGCCATCGCCTCGTTCCGGATCTGCTCGTAACCCTCGGCCAGTTCCTGCCAGTTGTTCTGATGTTCCTGAATCAGTTTCTCCAGCTTCTCGCTCAGGTGTTTGTAGAAAGCAGGATCTTCGTCGAAGTGGACCGTGCAGTGCTTGCGGATGGCGTGTTCCATCTCGCTGGCCTTGGCTTCCGGATCGCCCTGGGCATGTTTCTGCACATTGGCGATAAAGTCGTCCGCCAGCAGTTCGATGGGCGGAATCCTGGGGTTGATCCCCAGGTCGATTAGGTGCTCGTTGATCAACGCCTTAACCTTCGCGCCCGCGTCGGCAATGTCGAGCGTATCGTCCTTGTAGCGCTCCTTGGCCATGCGCAGCAGATAGCCAAAGCGCCGCGCCGGACCGCGATAGCGATGCCCGGCATGATTGGGCAGGATCAGGTTCAGGCTCTGCAGAAACGTCTTCAGATATACATCGAAGTCCGCCCGCAGCTTGATGTCCTTCAGCACCCCCACCGCCGCATGCACCACGGCCACTTCCGCTTCGGGCGAGGGAAGTTCGTCCCTGACGAAGGCATCAATTTTGTCCACTCCGGCAGCGCGAAAGTGCTGCAACAGGCGCTCATAGCGTTCTTCCAGAATCGGCAGCTCGGTCAGCAGGTTTTTCAAACCCTGCTGGATGTCCTGGGCATCCTCCTGCGAATAAATCGCCAGCGCTTGCGCCAGGTGGTTCGCCAAGCCGATGTAATCCACGATAAAGCCGCGGTGCTTGTTCTTCGTCACCCGGTTTACCCGCGCGATGGCCTGCAACAGATTGTGTTCCCTGAGCCGCTTGTCGATGTACATCACCTGCTCCACCGGCGCATCGAATCCGGTCAGCAGCATGTCGCACACGATCAGGAAGGCGATGCCGGTGAGGTCCTTGTCCGGGTCGTCAAAATCGAATGGCTTGCAGAAGTTCTCCACCGCGTTCCAGCGTTTGGCTTCCTTGCGCGCCTCGGTGATGACCGCCAGTTCATTGGTGGTGTCGGAAGAAACCACCACCACCGCCTTCAAGAAGGCGACGCGGCGGATCAATTCAGTGTCCGGCTTCGGCTTGAGATTTTCGCTCTCTAGCCGCGTAGCTAATGCTTCACGAATTGACTTCTGGTAGCGCACCGCCGCCAGCTTGGAATGGCACACCACCTGCGCCTTGAAGCCATCCGGCAGGATGTTGTCGATGTAATGATTCACCAGATCGCGGGCAATCGCCTCGATGCGCTTTTCCGCTTCGAGGATGTCGCCGCTCGCGCCGTACTTCTTCTTGATGGCGAGTAATTCCGCTTCGCTGCGCGTCTTGAACAGGTCTTCAAACTTGGTATCGAAGCCGTGCTTGTCCTTCAGCGCCGTGTCCGCCGTGCGGCCTTCGTACAGGATTTGCAGGGTCGCGCCATCGTGCACCGCGTCCATCAGTTTGTAAGTGTCGATATATTCGCCGAAGCGCTTCACCGTGCGCCGGTTGCCATGCTCCTCGGTAATCAACGGCGTGCCGGTAAAGGCAATGCGCGTCGCATTGGGAAACGCCTCGAAGATGTTGTCGCCAAAGTCCGAGCTTTGCGTGCGGTGTGCCTCGTCGATCATCAGCAGAATGCGGTCGGACGGGTTCACCACGCCAAAGGACTGGCCGGACGGCACCGTCCCGTAACTCGCCAGCGCTTCCGCCACCATCAGCGGCAGCGCCTCGGCACGCTCCATGAATTTGTGCACCATCACCATGTTGATGTCGGAAGCGTCGGTGGCAAGGTGCTCGCGCAGCTGATCCGTGCTGTCGATCACGTTCACCTTGCCGCCGATCAGCTTGGCGGTAGCGGCCAACTGCACTTCCAGATCCACCCGGTCGTTGACCAGCAGAATCTTGAAATCCGCCAGATCGCTCGACGCGCGCAGCATGCGCGCCACAAACACCATGGTCAGCGACTTGCCCGAACCCTGGGTATGCCACACCACGCCCGAACGTTCTTCCATGGTCTTGCCCGTGCGCAGCCGCTCCACGATGCGATGGGCAGCACGGTATTGCTGGTAACGGCACACCACCTTTACCCGCTTGCCCGAATCCGTGTCCATGAAAACCGTGCAGGTGCGCAACACATCCAGCAGCGCCGCGGGCGCAAGCAGGCCCTGGATCATCCGTTCCTGTTCGCGCTCCAGCCCCAGCGGCGGCGTGTAGCTTCGGTTGCTCTCCGGCCAGATGTCCTTCCAGGCGTAAAAATGCTCGTAGCCCGACGTCACGCTGCCGTAGGTGGCCTTCTCGCCGCAGGTGGAGATCAAGAGCAGGTTGGTATGAAACAGGTGCGGCTCGCCTTCGCGCAACCCGGCAGCCGCCGTGTCGGCGCGCCCGTTGCGGTAGCGCAGCAGTTGCTCGAACGCCGCGTGCATCGGGTTGGCCGTGTTCGCGTCGCCGATCTTCGCCTCCACCACCACCAGCGGAATACCGTTCACGAACAGCACGATGTCCGGGATGATGCACTGCTTCACGCAGCCCGGCGTGTCGATGCGGAACTGGTTGATGGCGTGGAAGACATTGCGCTCCGGGTGGGCGAAGTCGATGAGCTGTACAACCGGATCGCTCTCGCCAGTCACCTCGTTGCGTTCCACCTGCGCTTTCAGGAACAGCGCCTGCACTGCCTCGTTGGCTTCCAGCAGCGTGCGGTTCGGCTGGCGCAGAACCTGGTCGCGCAGATCGTCAAGCTGGCGGTCGGTCAGCCAGGCCGTACCGTCGGCGGTGCGGTTGATGTCGCGTACTGCCTCGCGGAACACCTCGGGCAGCAGCCACTCGCGAAAGCTCCCGCGCAAGCTCGCCGCCGGGTCGCTGGGGATGAATCCCTGGCCCTGGTCAATAACCGACCAGCCCAGCGCGGCAAGCTGGTCGAGGAAGGGCTTTTCGACGTGAAGGTACTCGCTCATGCCGATTCTTCGTCGTCCCCTACCAACCGCTGGCCCTTCTCGGTCAGCCGGTAGCGCTGCTTGCTACTCCTGGGTTTGTCTGGAATGGTCATTTCCACCAAGCCGGCATTAAGGGCTGGAACCAGATACGCTTCCCTGAAGTGATCCTCGTGTTTCAGGCCCAGCGCCACCTGAAGCTCACGGCGCTGCATTTCCCCATCAAGGGTTCGCAGCAGACGCCGCACTTCCCCGGTAACTTCCCCGGTAACTTCCCCGGTAACTTGGTTCCGACTTGGTACTGGCCGGGCCCCAGCTTCTATCTGCGCTATCGCCTTCGCATGGACAGGCAAGCGGATCACAAAAGAGGAACGGTCGTCGTCGCTCTCGAATTCGGGCGCTGGCGAGCCATTCCCCTTCATGACCTTCAAAATCTTGGGAATGCCCGTCGAGCGCCCCTCGGTAAGATCAAGCTCTTTGAGGAATTCGCCGATGCGGCGGTTGCGGTAACGGCGGCTGACCGCCTTGCCGGCCCGCAGGTCTTCCATCCGAATCGAGCGATCCGGGCCGGGAAAACTCAGCACCACCAGATCGTCCGGGCTGATCCGGACTTCGATTGGCTCCCGCTCCTGGTAGGAACGGTGATACACAGCATTGACCACCGCTTCTTCAATCGCCGCGTAAGGAAAATTCCAGAAGCGTTCGGCCTCAGCCCGATCCGGGTGCTTGACGACGGTCTCTTTAAGGTAATTGCGCTGGATGAAGTCGAGCGCCTCGCGAGTCATGCGGGCGAGCGGCCCCTGGAAGATTTTTTCCTCGAAACGATCGCCCCCCGCGCCTTCCGGAAACCACACCACATCGATCTGGGTAGCAGGGAAAAACCGGTGCGGCGTGTCATTGAAGAACAGCAAACCGACATTCTTCGGGAAAGGCGCTTCCGATGGACCGCCTACGATATTCATCTGCCGCCCAAGTGCGTCCATCGGAATATTGCCGACATCCTGCGCCAGATCGCTGCCCACCTCGCGCAGAAAATCCTCAATCAAACGGGGTGAAAGATCGTCCAGCGAGGCAGATTGGTTGTAGCGGTCGTCGAACGGCACCGTTGCCGCCAAACCGAGCAACTCGCGCTCATCCTCACCTTTGGCCCTGACGGTGCTCGATTGCTTGCGAATGTAATAAGCCCATTCCCTGGCGTCTTTCGCAAGACTGACCTTGGCCCGGTAAGGCCGAGTCTCGCCACCGGGCACCCAGAGAATCAGCACCGACTTTCCCTCCACCTCATACGCAGTTGAAAGCGGGTGATAGTTGGGCTGCAAGGCATGATGGCCCAGGCCAAGAACCTCCTTCTGAATCGCATCCAGGCTATCGGGGTCGATCCCCTTGGGCGGCAACACCGGCCGACCGTTCCGCTCTTCCACGCCAATGACAATGTAGCCGCCGCCAAGATTGTAAAAATCATTGGCAAAGGCACACAGCGTATGCAGCACGCTCTCCGGATTCCAGCCCGCCTTGTATTCGATGCGCTCGCCTTCCACCGTGCGCTGGCGCAGCAGATCGGCTAGGTTGATGGGGAGTTTGCTAGTCATGGAGCGGCTCCGGAATCTATCTCCCGCAACCACTTGGACGGCTGCTCGTTACCATCTTTAAGATACACACTCACAATATTTTTTGCCTTACGTAGCCCTTCAGGCCCAACCCGCACCAAATTAGTAAGCGCAGCACGTATCGCTTCCTCTGGAAAATCCGGCCGGGCCCCATCGAGAAGCCGAAGCCATAGCTCATAAGCTTCTGTCGGCTGCTGTTCGCTAAATCTGGCGATACTATTTAGAAGGTTGTAAGAGTTGTAGTCTTCATCAGCAAACGGGGCTACGGCAAATAATAGACCCCTACTCATTTCATCTATCTCTTGTACAAACACGGCCCAATCACAAAGCTTTGACGCCAGCCGCCTGCCCTCACGTGTACTTGTGTCTATGGCATCAAGAATTCGCGGCCATAATTCGAACACCTTAATTTCGAGCTTATCGTCACCATCCTTCCTTAGCGTCCACAAAAACCAAATGAGATGACTTAGCTCAGCATACTTCCGACGCACGAGCAATTGATGTACCAAACTAGATTCACCTTCCAGTCCTTCAAAGTCATTAAGGAAGGCAACTGCAATATTCTGAATAACTTTTTCACTTACCCTTTCCTTGACGTTCTCGTCATCCAGCGCCCGCATTAAATGGCCATTCAACTTCAGATGATTGAATACTCCTTCATATACGGTGCCGACATATGCGTACCCCTGAAGGGCACATAGCCATTTTTGATAGTTGCTTTGGTCGAAAATGTTTCC
This sequence comes from Thiobacillus sp., assembly GCA_035530575.1. Lineage (GTDB taxonomy): Bacteria > Pseudomonadota > Gammaproteobacteria > Burkholderiales > Thiobacillaceae > Thiobacillus. Next base: position 25,760 of record DATKUP010000046.1, read on the forward strand.
AAGATTCGCCATCACCCATTCCTTGGACATGTACAAAAAATTGGGCAGGTAGTTAACCACGAGGGTGACAAACTCATATTCACCGATGTCGGCTCGTGCTAACTCAGCATCGTAGATCGGCTGGAAGTGCGCCCACGTTTCGGTATGGTTGCCATGCTGCTTACCTGACAAACGACAGGTCCGTAATGATAGGTTTATCAGTGCCTCAATACAGTGGCCACGTGGGCTATTTATGGCCACCATCACGGCATCGCTATCGATCTTGAACCCTTCTCCTGTTTCTTTTTTTAGGAGAATCAAAAGAATCTCTTCCGCCTGTGTCAGATACTTCTCGCTGAATGCGTGTTGATCTGACTTAGTGCCAGCCTCAATCAAGCGCCCGATTCCTCCGACAATCCAATGCCTGTTCCCCACGAACGCGTGACTTTGATTCGTATTTTCCGATGACCAGAATCGATCTTGCCCCACAATATCTCGACAAAATTCAAGCAAAGCGGACCAAATCTCATCCCAAGGCAGTTGGGTTTTTTCTGACCATAGCTCGTGGTAAGCCTCGATAAGCACATAGACAAATGCAAGATCGCATCCAGAAAACTCTTGCAACACGTTGTGGAAGCGAAGTGGCTCCGCTTTAACTGCCTGTCGTAAGGCTTTCGTCAATCCTTCAAGGCTAGGTTCGCTATGTTTGCCTGGGTCTTCGTATACGCCCAGTTGCCTAACAAGCTCTGGTATTTCTAAAGACAGCAATTCCTCTAGGGGTATGGGCGACTTGTGATCAACCCAGCCAGCGGTCATATAACTTGAGAAATCTGGGTTATCTGGCACAGTCCCTGCCGTATCTACGCACTGCTGGTAAAACTGTGCGACGTCCTCACCAAAGTCCTTTATCGCAGACAACCATGTCGCTCGTCGGTAGGCGGTTGCACCTTCGTTTACTTTTTCATCCTCATCAGTTTCAGCCAGCACCGAAATAAAATCCAAAACACGCCGCTTTTGCTCTAACCCAAACTCGTTGTAGTGATTCCGCAGAAAATGCCACAGTTCATGGCGAAAGTTGCTAGTGAAATATTGCTCGGTGATGACGCGATCAAGATAAATATTGAGAGATTGGAATTTCTGATCAATAACGTATAAGGCAATACGCCTTACCGTTTCGAAAGGACTGTTTAGAATGTCATCAAAATATTTACGAATCTCTATAGGCGGCGTCGCATCAACGCATGCCAACAGCGCGTCCCGATACGCTACAACAATGATATCTTCAGCATCATCCGCACTGTGATTTTGCTCGTGTTCTTCGATGGCAGGCCGCCAAACTGATGACCACTTATCATTATTAAGCTCTTCCAAAATGGCCTCAAGCCGATTTTGAAAGAGATGGGCGGCCCCCAGTCTCAGTACCTGTCCTACCTTGCCTGATACCTTCTTTGTAATCTTCTTGGCAGCGTAGCCGTCAATACGGAGATTCGCTTCTTTTCTATGCGCCGAACCGATCTTTCTATCGGCGAAATTAAGCCTATAGATAATGTCGAGCAAACTGAGTGCCAATTCGTTACAGTGCGCATCATTTAGATCAAGCAAAGTCGTAAGCCAGTCTCCCCCAATTTGATCCGCAACTAGTCGGCGATCATATGGATCATCCAACCAATAGTCGATCAACTGAATATCTTCAAGCCTAATCAGATGGTGTGGGATGTTTGGCAGAATTTTGGAAAACTGCCACCAGGTACGGTAATTACCGTAACCGTGCTCTTTGGCGTATTTCGTGGTGCTGCGGAGTATGTCTAAGAATAGTTCGGTATATCTCTCATTTCCTTTTTTTGGCAATTCCTCGCTAGCAGCAACAAGGTATTCGATAGCTGGCCAAAAGGGCACGTTGACGTAACCCTCTTCCCTAGCGGGTTTGGGTGGCGGGTTAGATGCGGGCTCGAAATACCCCTGCTCAGCAAGGGCATCGAACCATTTGAGTCCCTTGGCCTTCCTGAAGAAAAATGGCTGCAACTCCTCTTTAGCCTTGATGCGCTCAAGAAGGTCGCGCTCGTCCACTGTCAGACTAACCATCGCCAAGCACCTCGTTCATGTACTCAATTTCATCTGCCAGCGCAGGTCTATTGATTTCGAGTTGAGGAAGCCATGCCTTGATAATTGCCTCTTGTTGCTTGTGGTCCTTATGATCCCGAACGAACCCGATTAAATGGACGCCAAAAGACTTTTCGTAATATTGATGGAGGTTCCCATACAGCGGTTCTTGGCTTTGAAAATATCCCTGCAGCGCAAACCGTCTTTTGTCTTGCGTTACATCGACTGAGCTTCGCCTAAGAATGTGTTCCAGAATTTCGGCTTCTTCCAACCCATAGCCGATAAACAGCACAACTTTTTTTGCAAAGAGTTCACCTAGGAAATGCTGGACGTTCTTATGGTCGTAGTGCTCAAGGTAATCTTTGGTTGTAAGCACCATTGTTCCCGGCTTACTAACCGCACCATGCAGATGCACGACGGTGCCCGGCTCATTCAGCAATCCAGCCAGGTATCTTTCTTTGTCGACTATTCGATTAACAAGCAATGGCGTTACAGAACCTGACTCCTTCAGTTTTGGATCAAGAAATCGAGGGGCTAATAGCTCATCATAATTTGTCGTCACACAAGTGCAACCAATGTCATTGATTGGCTTGTAGATGCTGCCGCCCTCATTTTTGCCTTCAAAAGGGCTCGTCAGATCGAGTTCATAGTTATTATTTTTTGCGATCAAACTGGCAATTGATAGCTGCTTTTTCGGATCAAGCACCTCAAGCTGGCTGACTTCGGAGTAATTCAGTAATCCCTTTTTTCTTAGCTGATTAAGGGCATGCGATGCCAATCCCCGCCAAGTCGGCAGATCCAGAAGCGCAGACACCCCCGCCCCGATGAATAGCACCAACTCACCATTCAAACCCGCCTGGACAATTTCATCGGGTAAATCAGGAACCTCTCGCAAGGCTGGGGCTTTGCTCATTGCTGCACTCTCACTTTTCCGGACAGGAGGTCATGCATGAGGCCGTGTTTCTGTTGGCGGAGTTTGATGAGACGATTCCTCTCAGCACTGCCTGCTTCTGTCTGCGTTCGCAGGCTATTCGCAATTATGGTTTGTTCGCCATACGGCGCGACGGGGAAAAGTAGAGACCCAATTTTGTCTAGTCCAAGGTCGGGGACACCAATACTCTGCGTGCCAATGTCCATTTGCAGCAGCACTGGATACGACCTGAATGACCATAAAAGGTATTCAGCGCTGACAGCAGAACGTAGGGGGCGAACAAGAGCCATGCTATGCAAGATGCTGAATTCCGGCATGTCATCCGTCACAAGCCTCACGGCTCCAAGCCCTGCCCCGATTCGGTGAAGAATCAAATCACCAGCTTCAATGTCTGTCTTCCTGCGATTGATCAAATGGTCGCGCAAAGGAATATTGCGACAAGCAGCGAAGTCGATTCCCTCGTCGTCAAAAAGATTGGTTGGCGAAACCATGATTACCCCGTCGTCAACATACTCAGGGGTCGTGTGGTCACGATCTGCGATTTTGATCGTCAAGTCTCGTAGTGGCCTCGCCTCCCACTCCTTCGGAATCCACCCAAGCGGGGATTCCTTGTAGAGGTCGGGGGCTTGTTCGCGAGTGGGACGGAGGTGGCCGTCGGGGGTGACGCCGCGGGTGAACAGGTCGTGCATCAGCCCCGCCTTGGTCTGCTGATGCTTCGCAATCAGCGCCTCGGTCTGCTCTATCGCATCGTCCAGCGTCGAGAGGACTTCGGCGATGGAATTTTGAATGTCCGAATCTGGAATGGGGATTTTTATTTTCTTGATATCGCCGAGCACCAACCTTTTCAGTGCGCTTCCAGATTGAAGGCCAAAAAGTTGCTGATCGAATACGTGTGACCGTAAAACATGCGCGAGGAAAGCGGGGGCTAAAAACTCCTTAGGGCGCAAAATTGCAACTGACGAGAGGAGGACTACCCCCAAATCTTCTTTGTAGTGAACGACGCGCCCTATGGTTCCGTCTTTCGATAGAAGCACATCTCCGGGGTCAGGCGAACAATTCTGCCTCTTGAGAAGCATCCATTCGCTTTCGGAAATACGCGTGCATGTCGCGAGCTCAACACGTCCTTTCGGAATGTCTTTAGCATTAACGATTGGGGGGCCATCTTCCCTTGGGGTTGGACTGAAATGTGAGCCATCAGTAATCAGCTGACATGCGTCCGAGAGGGTAGCGGTTGGAAAAGCGTCGCTACGCATACCCCAACTCCACCAGAAACGCCTTCAGTTTCGCCGCCGCCTCGTCGCGCTTCGCCTCGATCTGCTTCGCCGTGACGGCGTACTTGCCGTGCAGGTTTTCCAGCGCGGCGATGCAGGCGCGCTGGTCGGCGCGCAGGTAGCCTTCGTAGGTTTGCAGCAGCAGGCGGTGCAGGCGCTCCAGAATCACGCCCTTGGCTTCGTCAGTGCTTATTTTTTCGCGGGCGGCGGCGGCGAGTTCTTCCTGCTTTTTCTCGGTGGCGCGAAGCTCCGCCTTGAGTTGCCGGGCTTCGTCTTCCAGCGACTTGTGGCGGGCGAGGCGTTTTTCGATTGCGTCGGCCTCGGCCAGGTAGGTGGCCAGTTCGCCCTTGTCGCCTTCCTTTTTGGCGAGCTTGGCGCTGGCCCTGGCTTCTTTCAGTTTGGCCTTGAGGGCTTTGACTTCGTCGCCGGGCAGCACCCCGCTGTCGTCGCTGTCTTCGTAGTCCTCTTCATCGGCAGCGGCGAACAGGGCGGCGAGTTCGGCCAGGCGCAAGCGCTTTTGCTCCATCTCGGCCAGCAGCTCGGGGAACTGGCTGGCGAGGATGTCGGCGTCGGGGATCAGTTCCGGCCCCCAGCCGCTGGCGGCGATGGATTTGAGGTCGGCCTTGAGGTCGTCGACATAGCGGGCGAAGGCGCCGCGGATTTGGTGGCTGGTGAGCAGGGTGTTGCCGGCGAAGGCTTGCTCGATGCTGGCGAGCAACGCGCGGCGCAGGGCGTAGACGTTGCCTTTCTGGCCGTTGCTGGGGGCAAGGGCTTCGACCAGCGGCAGGCTGGTTTGCCACCAGGCTTCCAGCGTTTGCAGAAAGGCGGTGTGGGCTGCAGCTACGCCGTGGTCGGTCTTGACCCGTTCGGCGATGGCGCGGCGATCGGTGATTTTGGGGGCGAAGTCGGCGTACACGGAACCTGTTACATCCGTAGGTTGGGTTAGCGCAGCGTAACCCGACATTTTTTCGCAGACAGACAGGCTCGATGCGTCACTCGGGTTGGCTGGGGCTTGTTGGGTTACGCCCTTCGGGCTAACCCAACCTACATTCTCCCCCTCTCCCCCGCCCTCTCCCACGAGGGGAGAGGGGGTTCCTCTTTGGGTGAAGCAGCGCGCGCGCAAGCCGGGGTAGTTGAGCCAGTAGCGGGACAGCGCATCGATTTCCGCCACCGGGACGCCGCCGTGCAAGTGGGCGCGCACGTCGTGCGGCTCGGGTGGCGGGGCGTTGTCGACGTAGCGGCGGATGTTGCAGTTGTAGTCTTCGGCGGCGATTTCTTCCACCGGCACGCGGCGGGCGTAGGCCGGCACATCCGCCCCGCCCTGCGCGAGGCTGCGGTAGACATGGACGATCTTGGAGAGGTCTTCCGGGCGCAGGAAGTTTTGCGCCTTGCCTTCGCGGTATTCGCGGTCGGCGTTGATGAAGATGACATGCGAGCGGCGCTGGCCTTCGACCATCGCGTCCTTCTTGTTCATCACCAGCACGCAGGCGGGGATGCCGGTACCGTAGAACAGCCCGGCGGGCAAGCCGATGACGGCTTCCAGCCAGCCACGTTCGATGAAGTGCTTGCGTGCTTCTTTCTCCTCGCCGCCGCGGAACAGCACGCCGTGCGGCATGACGGTGGCCATCTTGCCGTCGGCCTTGAGCACGGCGAGCATGTGCTGCACGAACATGAGGTCGGCCTTCTTGCCCTTTTCGGGCATCCACACGGCGAAGCGGCCGGGGTATTCGATGTCCTTCTTGATGTAGTTCTGGCTGAAGGGCGGATTGGCGAGCACGCGGTCGAAGCGCATCAGCTCGTTGTTGTCGGCCTTGTGCTGCGGGCGGCGCAGGGTGTCTTCCTGGCGGATGACGGCATGGTCGATGCCGTGCAGCAGCATGTTCATCTTGCAGATGGACCAGGTGGTGCCCATGCTTTCCTGCCCGAACAGCGACAGGTCGCGTGGATCGCCGCCGCATTCGCGGATGTAGTCGCGGGTCTGGATCAGCATACCGCCCGAGCCGACGGTGGGGTCGTAAATGCTCATGCCGGGCTGCGGATCGACGATCTCGACCAGGGTGCGCACCACGTCCGCCGGGGTGTAGAACTCGCCCGCCTTCTTGCCGGCGGAGTCGGCGAAGAACTTGATCAGGTATTCGTAGGCCGCGCCCAGCAGATCTGGGAACTCGAAGTTCTCGTCGCGCAGGGGGATCTTTTCGAAGTTCTGGATGAAGTTGGCGAGCGTGTCGTCGTCGAGCGTGCGGCTCCCGATCTTCTTGTTGAAGTTGATGCCCTTGAGCACGTCCTGCAAGGCGTCGACGTTGGCGTCTTCCAGCGCTTCGAGCGCCTTGTTGAGCGCGGTGCCGACGTTGATCTTGAGGTGGCGGATCGTCGACCAGTGCGCGTCCTGCGGGACAAAGAAGGTGTACTTGTCGGGATTGGCGAGCTGGGTGGCGATGATCGCGTCCGCCATGCCCTTCGCCTTGAGGTCTTTGGCGAGCTGCTCGCGTTCCTGGTCGAACAGGTCGGACAGCCGCTTGAGGAACAGCATGCCGAAGATGTATTCCTTGTACTCCGAGGCGTCCATGTTGCCGCGCAGATCATCGCAGGCGCGGAACAGCAGGCTGGAAAGCTGGCTGAGGGTAAGCTTGGTCATGCAGTCATACCGTGTGAGTGTTGCTGCCAGGCGAGGCTGTGGTGTGCAGCCTGATCATTGCGCTTGGGGATTGGCTTGTTTCGCTAACCAGATTTGCTCGAACTTGCGCTTCTCTCTCACATAGAGATTGCCGCACTCCACCATCACTTCGTGTCGGGTGGCGTTTTCGCATTGCTCGGGTTTTTTGTAGAACCGTTTCCAGGCCGCTTCCTTGAGGCGGGCGGCCTCCTGCTGTGCGGCCTGTCTGTCCATCTGTTGGCGCTTGTAATCCAGTTCCATCTGCTTTTGCCGGGTGCGCTCGCGCTCGACGGCGAGCTGATGCTGCCGCGACCGCTCGGTCTGTGCCTGCAAATTGGCCTGGAATCCGGCCGTAGCCTGCTGCATCACCTGGCCGACCTGATGAATCATGTATTTGGTGTAGAGGATGTTGCCGATATAGACGCCGACAGCCACCACCAACACGCCAATGATGGCTTTGAGCATGGGGTCCATGCCCTTGTTGTTTTGCCGGTTGTAGGTGTTGAAATCATCCATTTGAGCACCTTTGGATTTTTAGTTATCAAATGCAGCCACTGCGCTACCGGACACCTTGTGTTTCAAGGCCTCCCGGTCGCCCTCTTTTTTTTGTTATCTGCCGAATCTTCGCACATCCGGCAGGTAACCGGCACCTGCGCGTCATAGCAACTGCGAAACCTCAAACACGGCATCGATGCCCTGCCCGTTCCAGTTGTATTCGAGATAAGCGGCATGCAGGCAGTTTTTCAATAATGTCGTGCTGAAGGCAGCCAGGCATTCGCCGGAGGGGTGTCGCACCGAGGGGTAAAGAATGCCGCGTACGCCGTCGGACCTGAGTTTTCGACCGATACCCTGGGCATGGCCGTAGTCGTCGGGATCGACGATGCGCGGGTCGGCATGGCTTGCCTCACGCAAATCGGCCACTTCGCCCTTCGCTTTCACTTTGTAGAGCCGCATTTGCAATCGCATGGGGGGCTCGTGGGTGGCCGCCATGAAAAGCGCCGCGTGATACCGGGTTTCGGCGATGGCGGTGTCCTGGTTGCGTGCGCAATAGAATACGCCATACGTGCCGTCACTGAAGCGGCTGCCCTGCGGGTTGAGATGGGTGAAGGCGGCCATGATGCAGGTGCTGCCAGGGCCGAACAGTCGCTCTTCGGGGGGGACCAGGCTGATCTCGCCGACTTCGTCGCGGATGCGGTCGTTGGTCATGGCCTCCAGCGCATAGAGGGCGTCAAAATCCTCCGGGCTGGCCACGCGCTCGAACAGGCCGATTGAAGGAAAGCGACTGGGGATGACGCGGTAGGCCGGGTTCCAGCTCAGGCGCGTGATGGGAGTGGTCAAGCCAACCGCGCCTAGGCCCAACCACCGCGGCGGGCATCCAGATACTGGCGCACGGTCAGCAGGTCGGCGACGTTGCCGCCGAGCATGCGCTCGAGCGCGCTCTTGCCGCCGAACAGGGGGGCGGTATTGGGCTTCTTCACCCAGGCATCGGCCGCTGTCGTCGAAGGCAGCAGCACCTGCAGCGCCTTGTAGACGCCCAACAGGTAAGACAAGCGCTCGAGGGTGTCGCGCTTGAGGTCGACGCTTTCGGGGGCGGATTTCCACTTGAAGAAAGTCGAGCGGCCAGGGGTGCCCAGCAGCACCATCTGCTCTTCGGTGTTGAGCCCCCAGTCGCGCGCGATGTTGAAGAACGCACGCAGGCCTGCGGCGGAAACCTCGCGGCTGGTCGGCTTGTTCTGGGCCTTGACGGCTTGTGCTGTGTTTTTCATTTCAGACTCCATGCCAGTATTGGAATGTACTGATAACGGTAAATTAGTCTATTTATGGACTTTTTGCAATGGAGCGTGAGCCAGATTGAGCGATACGGCTCAAACCCATTCTGAACGTGCATCAACAATTACATGAGCTTGGGATGATCGACACGTCAATGGAATGTGTCGATGAAAATGCATTTCATCGACATATCGTTGGCCTGCCACTTCATTCATGCCCATATTGGGCATGCTCATACCCTAATAGGGTATCCGGCGGGATTCTCGACTGGAAGACCTGCACACCGGCAGAATGACGAACGAAGGCAGTCGCCTTCAGCCAGGTTTGATGCCGCGGCTGGCGTGGACCTTCATCAGCTTGGCCGCATTCAAGAGACCCTCGTCCAGGGTGTAGAGGGTCTTTGCGCCGTTATTGCTGGCGATGGCCAGGTGTAGCGCATCGCCGGCACGAAGCTTGGTAGCGAAGTGCTGGATGTACGCTTTGGCGAGCTCGTAGTCTGCAACGCCTGGCGCCAAAACCTGGAATGACTCGGTCACCATTTCATCGAACTGGGCGATGGCCAGCAGCGCGTCGGACTCCACAAGGCCGCCCATCCTGACTTCGCGGGCGATGAGGCTGACGAACTCGATGCGGGTCCAGTGGCTAACGTACAGCGCCCCCACCGGGAGCTTGGCGACAAAGACCTCGATTTCCGCGCTGGTGGTTTCTTCGAGGATAAGCGGCGCCAGAAAGCTGGTGTCGAAGTACAGCATCAAAGCCCTTCGTCGCGCATCTCGCGCAGAAGCTCGGCGCTGGATTTGCGCCAGCGGGGCATGCGGCTGCGAAATTCGGCGAGGGATTTAACGGCGTGCTTGGGCTTCTCGACCGGCGTGATGCGGGCAATCGGCAGACCACGACGGGTGATGACCACTTCCTCTCCCGCTTCGACCTGATCAAGAAGATGGCTGAGATGGGCTTTGGCTTCTGCTAGCGTAACGGTGCTCATACGTGCCTCCAGTTGGTCATCCTGTTGGTCACATGATAGCCTAACGCCGTTCCGTGGCAAATCCACCAGTCGGCCGTACACGCAGCGCGCGAGACGGCGCATTGCACCCGGTTTTCCCCGCTGGCCGGTTTGGCCGGTCTGCTTCAGGTATGCGGCAGGCGGGCTATGCTGTCCGTTGGATAGCCTTGGAGAACACCATGCAACTGGACAAACTACGCGTTGCAATAACCGGCGGCTTCGGCAGCCTGGGCAAGACCACTGTACAGGCCGCACTCGACGCCGGCGCCCGCGTCGCAGCGATCGGCCGCGGCGACCCGCCGACTGAGGGCATGCTGCGGGCGACATGCATCGGCGGAGTCGACCTGGCCGACGCGCAACAGGCGAAGAAGGCGCTTGCCGCCGCCGCCGAGGCGCTCGGCGGCCTCGACGCGCTGGTCAACATCGCCGGCACGTTCCGCTACGAGACGTTGGCCGGGGGCAGCCTGGATACGTGGGATCTGCTGTACCGGATCAACCTGCGCACCGCGGTGGCGGCCAGTCAGGCCGCACTGGAACACCTGCCAGCAGGGGGGCGCATCATCAACATCGGCGCCGCCTCCGCCCTGAAGGGCGGTGCGGGCGTCGGCGCGTACACCGCGTCCAAGTCCGGCGTGATGCGCTTCACCGAGGCCCTGGCCGAGGAGCTCAAGGATCGCGACATCACTGTCAACGCGCTGCTGCCCAGCATCCTCGACACGCCGCCCAACCGGGCCGACATGCCCAACGCCGACTTCACCCAATGGGTCAAGCCGCAACAGCTCGCCGACGTGATCGTGTTCCTGTTGTCGAAGCATTCCTCGGCGATCACGGGTGCACTGATACCGGTGATGGGGCGCGTCTGACCCGACGGCGAAATCCACAAAAACAAAACCCCGCCTTGGTGAAAAGCGGGGTTTATCAGTCGTCCGAGGCCACCAAAACGGTCTTTTTTAGCCCATGGTGGTCCGCTACGGAGCCGTGTCTGCTCAGATCACGCCCTGCGCCAGCATGGCGTCAGCCACTTTGATGAAGCCGGCCAGGTTGGCGCCGTCGACGTAGTTGATGCTGCCATCTTCGCGCTGCCCATGCTCCATGCAAGCCTGGTGTATGCCCTGCATGATACCGAGCAGGCGGGCGTCCACTTCTTCGCGCGGCCACGACAGGCGCATGGCATTCTGGCTCATCTCCAGGCCCGAGGTAGCCACGCCGCCGGCATTGCTGGCCTTGCTGGGGGCATACAGGATGCGGTGCTTGTCGAAGAGGCGGGCGGCATCGGCGGTCGCGGGCATGTTGGCGCCCTCGGCCACGGCAACCAGACCGTTCTTGATCAGAATTGCCGCATCGTCGCCGTTGAGTTCGTTCTGGGTGGCGCAAGGCAGCGCCACCTCCATCGGGACACTCCAGGGGCGCATGCCGGCATGGAATTCGGCGCCGACGTGCGTCGCGTACTCGCCGACGCGGCCGTGGAGGTGGTTCTTGACCTCCATCAATTCGGCGAGCTTGTCCGGGGTGAAGCCGGCGTCGTCCACCACGGTGCCGCTCGAGTCCGATACCGTGACGACCTTCGCGCCCAGGGCCATGGCTTTTTCAATCACGAACTGCGCCACGTTGCCCGCGCCGGAGACGCCGACCCGCAGATTCTCGATCGAACGACCGGCATGCTTGAGCATTTCGTCGGCGAAGTAGACCGCGCCGTACCCCGTGGCTTCCGGGCGAACGAGCGAGCCGCCGTAGCTCAGGCCCTTGCCGGTGAAGACGCAATCGGCGCGGTTGGTCAGTTTCTTCACCATGCCGGCCATGAAACCGACCTCGCGCGCGCCAACACCGATGTCACCGGCCGGCACGTCAGTCTGGGAACCGATGTGGCGATACAGCTCGGTGATGAAGGCCTGGCAAAAACGCATCACCTCGCCGGGGCTCTTGCCTTTGGGGTCGAAATCCGCACCGCCCTTGCCGCCGCCCATGGGCAGCGTGGTCAAGGCGTTCTTCAGGGTCTGTTCGAAGGCCAGGAATTTGAGGATGGACAGGTTGACCGAGGGGGGAAAGCGCAGCCCGCCCTTGTAGGGGCCGATGGCCATGCTGTGCAGGATGCGGTAGCCGCGGTTGACCTGGACTTCGCCGTGGTCGTCGACCCATGAGACCCGGAAGATGAGGATCCGCTCCGGTTCGATCAAGCGGTCCAGCAGGCCGTGCGCGGCGTACTTGGGGTGCTGGGACACGAACGCCACAGGCCTTCGATGACTTCGGCAACGGCCTGCAGATACTCCGGTTGCACGGGGTTGCGCTCGGTGGCGCGGCGGATGAATTCGTCCGGATGCTGATATTTCATGTTGCGTTGATTCTGTGATTTGGAAAGGGAAAAGCGAGGCTGTATCACCCCTTGCCGGGCGGAGAGCAGCCGCTGCGCACACTGCGCCGCGAGGGAGGCTGGCGGGTGGTTTCAGGGGCGGCTTGCGTCCTGGACGATGCGAACACGATATTCGAAGAAAATGTATCTAACTTTAGACCTGATTTCCAGGGGCTGGCGTGAGTGCCTGACGATCACCAATGGGAAATTTGATGCCGGGCTTGGCGCCAAAAGGGGGCGCGTGGCCCGTGGCAAACCCTCAACGGCCTTTGCCTACGGCGCCTCCAAACAGGCTGAAATTCAGGACCACACTCGCCGCACCGACTTGCGGATCCACTTCCAGTTTTTTTGTTGCATAGACGGTCATGGTCTGGTTTTCTTCGTCGTAGATGGCCATCGGTACACAGCCGGCATCCATGACCTGTTGCGTTATTTTCCTGACTTCCTGGTGCAAGGCTTCGTCATTTTCCGGCATGGCCAATTCTTTCTTGTCCAGCAAGCCCATGTGCAGGAAATCCGGTATGCAATTTTTGAGCTTGACTGCGGCGATGGCCGTTATGCAGCGTTTGGCGCCCCATTCTTCCGGCGTGTCGTAGTAGTGAAAAACTGCATGGGCAAATTTTGTTGCGTCAGCTTCTTCCGGACAGCTTATATAGAAAATGTGCTGCATCTTTTCCGTTGAAAAACCCACTTCATAGGTTTTACTGTTCTGTTCCGTTGTCATTGCGCTCTACCTTTAGCCGTTCGTTGAAATACCCGAACATTTTGATGCTGCTTTCCTGAATCCGCAAAAAAAACCACGGCCACATGCTCATTCGTGCCGCAAGGCGTCGATCGGATTGAGGCCGGCCGCGCGGCGCGCCGGGAAGAAACCAAAGATGACGCCGATGGCTGCCGAGAACATGAAAGACAACAGGTTGATGGTCGGGTCGAACAGGTAGGGGATGCCCATCAGGCTGGACAGGGCGATGGACGCGCCGGTGGCCAGGGCAATGCCGGTCAGCCCGCCCAGGCTGGACAGCATGACGGCTTCGATCAGGAACTGCAGCAACACTTCGCGTTCCAGCGCGCCGATGGCCAGGCGCAGGCCGATCTCGCGCGTGCGCTCGGTCACGCTGACCAGCATGATGTTCATGATGCCGATGCCGCCCACCAGCAGGCTCACTGCGGCCACGGCACCGAGCAGCGTCGTCATTACCTTGGTGGTGCCCGAGAGCGTGTCGGCCAGCTGCTTGGTGTCGAGCACGTTGAAGTTGTCCTCGTCGGTGTCGGCCAGGTTTCGGCGCTCGCGCAGCAGCTGCGTCAGGCTGGCCTTGACGCGCGTGCTGTCGCTGCCGTCGGCCATGGAAACGAGCAAGTCGTTGACCTGGGTGTTGCCGGTGATGCGGCGCTGCAGCGTCTTGATCGGCACGAGGACCAGGTCGTCCTGGTCGTTGCCGAACGATCCCGGACCCTTGGCACCGAGCACGCCGATGACCTCGCAGCTGATCTGCTTGACGCGCAGCGACTCGCCCAGCGCCGGGCTGCTGCCGAAGAGCTCGCGCCGCACGGTCTCGCCGATCATGCAGACTGACGCGCCGGCGCGCAGCTCGGCGTCGGAGAACTCGCGGCCCTGGGCCAGGGTCCAGTTGCCGATGGTGAGCCACGCGTTCGTGCTGCCCGTGATGATGCTGGCCCAGTTGCGGCCGTTGGCCACCAGCGTGCCGCCAGTACGCGATTGCGGTGCGGCAGCCGCGACGCCACCGATCTGGGTGGCGATCGCCTCGGCGTCGCCCTCCTTGAACAGGGGCGCGATGGAACTGCCGCTGCCCGGCCCCATGCGCTGGCCCGGGCGAATCTGCAACAGGTTGGTGCCCAAGCCTGAAATCTGGTTCTGTACCGCCAGGGTGGCGCCATTACCCACCGTGACCATGGTGATGACGGCGCTGACGCCGATCACGATGCCCAGGATGGTGAGGAAGGAACGCATCAGGTTGCGCCGGATCGAGCGCAAGGCGAGCAGGAGGGTGTTGAGCCACATGGTCAGCCTGCGCCCATGGCCGTGGCAACGTGTCCCGCCTGGAGCCCGACCGGGTCCGGGTTGCGCTCGTCGCTGGACACCACGCCGTCGACGAAGTGCACGATGCGCCGCGCGTAGGCAGCCATCTCGGCCTCGTGCGTGACCATCAGCACGGTGATGCCCTGGTCGGCGTTCAGGCGCCACAGCAGGTCCATGATTTCCTTGCTGCGGGCGGTGTCGAGGTTGCCGGTGGGCTCATCCGCCAACAGCACGGCCGGCTCGGTGACGATGGCGCGTGCGATCGCCACGCGCTGCTGCTGGCCGCCCGAGAGCTCGCTTGGTGTGTGGTGTCCCCAGCCCTTGAGGCCAACCTGTTCGAGCGCGCGCGCGGCCATCGCATGGCGCATCGCGGAGGGCTCGCCGCGGTAGATCAGCGGCAGCTCGACGTTTTCCTGCGCCGACGTGCGCGCCAGCAGGTTGAACCCCTGGAACACGAAGCCCAGGTAGCGCCGACGCAAGCGGGCGCGCTCGTCACGGCTGAGCGATTGCACCTGCACGCCCTCGAACTCGTAGGTGCCGGTGGTGGGGGTGTCCAGGCAGCCCAGCATGTTCATGGCAGTGGACTTGCCCGAACCGCTGGGGCCCATGATGGCTACGAAGTCACCCTTCTCGATGTCAAGATTCACGCCTTTTAGCGCCTGGAACGCCGTGCCACCCGTGCCGTAGACCTTGGTGATGCCGCGCAGTCGGATCAGCGGCGCGGGTCCCGATTGCTCCGTGGGGGGAACGGCCGCCGGACTCATGACGCGGCGCCCGCGCTGCGCTGGTCGGTGATGACGGCCATGCCGGGTTCGAGCTTGTCGCCGCTGACCTCGGTCATGCGGCCGTCGCTGATACCTGTCTGCACCTGCATGGCCACCGGCTGGCCTTGCTGCAGCACCCAGATCTGGCGCGTGCCCGGGGCCTTGCTCTCGTCGCCGGCCACTTTGGTGCTGCTGCTGCGCGGCGGGCGCGGCATCATCTTGGACAGGATGCTGCTGCTCCCGGAGGACTTGCTCGCCACGGCTGCTGCGGTGGGCGAGAAGCGCAACGCCGTGTTGGGCACCAGCAGCACGCCATCGCGCTCGGTGGCAATGATGGTAGCCACGGCCGTCATCCCGGGGCGCAGGCTGAGGTCGCTGTTGTCGACGTCGAGCGTGGCCACGTAGGTCACCACGTTGTTGGTGGTGGTCGAGCCATAGGCCACGCGGCGGGTCGTGGCCGGGAAGCTGCGCGAGGGATAGGCGCTGACGGTGAAGCTGGCTTTCTGCCCCACCTTCACGGCGCCCACGTCGGCCTCGTCCACGCTGGCTTCGAGCTGCAGCTGGGCCAGGTTCTCGGCCACGGCGAACAGGGTGACGGCCTGCAGCGAGGCGGCCACCGCGTTGCCCGGGTCCACCGAGCGGCTGAGCACCACGCCGTCGATGGGCGAGCGGATCGAGGCTTTGGAGAGATTGGTTTCATCCGTCGAGAGCGTGGCCTGGGCCACGCCCACGTTGGCGGCAGCGCTCGATTCGGTGGCCACGGCGCGGGCCAGGGCGGCGCGTGCGCTGTCGAGCTCGGTGGCCGAAGGCACCTTGCCGCCCGAGAGCTTGAAGACTTCCTCCAGGCGCGCAAGGCTGGCTCGGGATTCGGTGACGGTGGCCTTGCTCTGCGCGAGTTGGGCCTGGGCGGCGGCGACCGACGCGTGCGAGCGGGTCACCTGGTCGCTGAACTTCGAAGTGTCCAGCTCCACCATCACCTGGCCAGCCTTGACGCGGTCGTTCACGTCTACCAGCACGCGCTTGACCGTGCCCGACAGTTCGCTGCCGATGTTGACCGAGCGCGTGGGCTGCAACGTGCCGTTGGCCGACACGCTGAGCGTGATACTTCCCTTGCGCAGTTCGGTGGTCACGTAGGCGGGCGCGGCCTTGCCGGCGTTTTGCGCCTGCCAGTAATAGACAGCGCCGGCCACGATCAGCAGGGCGACGAGACCGGACCATAACGAGCCGCGCTGCCACCAGCGCGGCGGATGGTCTTCGCCCAGTAGGGTCTGCAGGTCGGCGGGGGGGGCGGTGTTCTTGTCGTTCATGGCGTGTCGGTGTGTTGTGTGGTGGTGATGGGGGCGCCGGATGCGCTGTCGGGCGCCCAGCCGCCGCCCAGCGCCTTGTACAAACGGATGAGCGCCAGCACATCGTCGCCGCGGGTGCTGGCAAGGCTGTCTTCGATGGACAGCACGCTGCGTTCGGTGTCGAGCACCGACTGGAAGTCGATGAGGCCCGAACTATAGCGCTGCTGCGCCATCTGTACCGCGTTACGCGCTGCCTCGGCGGCACGCGTCAGGGCCTGCTCGCGTTCGCGGTTGCGGACAAGCGAGACCAGCGCGTCTTCCACATCCTGCAGCGCGGTGAGGATAGCCTGCTCGTACGCCACCTGCGCCTGCTCGCGCACCGCATCCTGGATCTCCACCTGGGCGCGCAGGCGTCCGGCGTTGAAGATGGGACCGGTGATCCCTGCGAACAGCGATGAAGTAGCGGCGCCGCTGTTGCCGAGCGCATCGATGGTCAGCGCCTCGAGGCCGATCGAGCCGGAGAGATCGAATGACGGGTAGCGCGCCGCCGCGGCCACGCCCACGCGGGCGGTTTCCGCCGCCAGCCTGCGCTCGGCCGCGCGCACATCGGGGCGCTGGCGCAGGGTGTCGGCTGGAATGCCGACGGCGATCCGCTCGGGTATGGCCGGCAGGCCATTGACCGCGGTGAGGCGCCCGTGCAGCGTGCCCGGCGCACGCCCCAGCAGGATGTCGAGACCATGCTCGGATTCGGCAAGGCTGATTTCAAGTGCGGGGATCAGCGCCCGGGTCTGCTCGCGGTTGCTACGCGCCTGCTCGACGTCCTGGCTGCTGACCAGTCCGGCCTGCGCACGCCAGTCGGTGAGCTGCAGCGTCTCCGACTGGCTGGCGAGGTTGCTGCGGGCGATGTCGAGACGGTTCTGCAGGACACGCACATCGACGTAGCTCAGCGCCACCTCTGCCACCAGCGACACCCGTGTGTTTTCCAGGCTTGCCTCGGTCGATGCGAGGTCGGCTTCGGCGGCCTCGACGCTACGGCGCACGCCGCCAAACACATCGAGCTCCCAGCTGGCGTCGAAGCTGGTGCTGAAGAAATTGCGCGTGGCGCCGCTGCCCGCCTCCTCGCTCGACCGGCTGCGGCTGGCGCTGCCCGATGCGGTCACGCTGGGATATTGCCCGGCAGCGGCTACCGTGCGATATGCACGGGCCTCGCGCAATTTCGCCTGCGCGCTGCGCAGGTCGGGGCTGGCCTGCAGGGCTTCATCGATCAACCGGGACAGCAGCGGATCATTCAGGCTTTGCCACCACTGGCCAAGGTCTCCGGACGCCGCGGCATGCATCGCCGGCTGGGCTGCCGGATCAAGCCCGGCCCAGCCTGCGGGCACCTCGGTCGTCGGCGGCACATAATCCGGACCGACCGCGACGCACCCCGAGAGGCCGAGTCCGGCGAGCATAAGCAGCAATTGTGCGTGTTGAGATATTTTCATTTACATGCGCTTCAAAATAACGGGAACCGCTTGTTCACTCTGCCGGCAAGACGCCCTGAACCAGCGCATGGCCGATGAATTGACGCTCGCCCTGGCCGTAAGTTTCCGGGAATCCGGGAATCATACTGGGCGGCCAGGCTTATTGTGATCTTCGGCAAAGCAACATAATCGATTTACGCCCCGGGCGGAGCCGGTCATGTCATTTCGGATCGGTAAACAGCAATCCAAGTATTTGCACCTGCCGGCGTAGATCCGGGCCGGCCAGCTCACTCAGGCTTTGCTCGCCGGACACGGGCTGAAGGCCGGCCTCGGTCAGGCGCTCCCGCAGCGCTTCGGGGCGGAGTTGCGCAACTTCGGCCAGGGTCGCCAGCGGCGCTGCCGACAGGGCGCGAATGAGCGGTGCAAACGGCGGCTCGCTGTTTGCCCCGCCGATTCGCGCTGGATGGTCATCGTCAAATCCTTGGAAAGACACGTTGAAAGATACGTTGACGGGAATGCTATGGGAAAATTATCTTTCCAGCAAGATAAGTTACACTTGGTTACAATCCATGCGAATTTCCAGAAGGCTTTTTCATCGTTATTTATTGGCATTGGCCGGCGCCGTAGGGTGCACTTTGTGCACCGATTGACACACCGAAGGTGCACGGAGTGCACCCTACCCAAAACATCTCGCTCTAATGAACAATCCGGGTTTATTGGTATTGGTCAGCGCCGTGGGAGCGGCTTTAGCCGCATCTACAAGAGCTGGCCACTACCAACAAATAACGATGAAAGAGCCTTCCAGAAGGTCAAGACATGACGCTCTCCAAGAAAATGCCACGCCACAAATGGTCGGAAAGCCACGCCCCGGAGGCGATGCCCTTGATGCTGCATCTGCACCGGGCACAGGGGCTGGCCTTCGCTCGGGCGCGCGCGCTATGGGCTCGTCATGATTTGACGCCAGCGGAATTCGACGTTCTGGCGACGCTGCGCAATGCGCCGCCCCCCCATGAGCTGACGCCGTCGCAGTTGCAGGATTCGGTCATGATCACGTCAGGCGGATTGACCAAGGTCATGCAGCAACTCGAAGCCAGGAATCTGGCAACCCGGTCGCGGCGACAGCTGGATCTGCGCATCAAGCCCATCAAGCTCACACACTCCGGAAAACGACTGGTGGAGCGCGCGATGGCCGAACTGGCGGAAACGTCCGGCGCCTGGGTGCGGGGTGTTCTGGACGCCAAGGAGATTGGCATGCTGACGAAGCTGCTGGGGAAGCTCGCCGAGGCGGGCGACGCTTCGACAGCATGAAGCGGGCACGGACCAAAACGAAGCAGGCATAATCGGGACTTATGCAGCACCCGATTTCCCCAGTGCAACGTCAAAACGACAGGATGCGAACACACATTGCCCGACCTCCCCACTGAAGCCGAAACCTTCATCGCCGAGCTTGATGCTGCGGTCGAGGCGCATATGGAGTGGACCCACCGGATTCTCCGCTGCGCCGTGCTGCGCACGGCGCCCGACAAGGATGTGCTCGACCCGCTGGCGCATAACCTTTGCCGTTTCGGCGTCTGGTTCATGGCGAACCATGGCTATTTCGAGGCACTGGATGCGCCGGCCACACTGCGCGTGGAAGCGGCGCACCGGACCATGCATGACGCCATTCGATCCATTTGTGCCCGTGTCATGAGCGGGCAGCCGGGGCGCAACACCGACCTGGAGGCTTTCGAGCAGTCGCAGTCCGAGCTGATCGGCCTGCTGGCCAACTTCAAGACCCTGATCCTCTTCAGCGCGGTACGAAGCGATCCGCTGACCGGGCTGCCCCTGCGCTACGGTATCGAAAACGATTTCGCCCTGTACCAGAAGGAGGCTCGGCGCAACCGCACCCAGCTGTATGTCGTGATGATCGATGTGGATTGTTTCAAGCGGGTCAACGATACCTATGGGCATCCCGTGGGCGACAAGGTTTTATGTCATCTGGTCGGCACCCTGAAAGGCAGCCTGCGAAGCAATGAGCCGCTGTATCGATTTGGCGGGGAAGAATTTCTCTGGCTGCTGCAATGCAAATCGGCCGACGAGGCCGAACAATCGGCGCGCCGGGTTCTGACCACGATCGGCACGACCCCGGTGCCGATCACCGACAACAAGTCCCTGACGCTAACCGTCACCCTCGGCCTGGCCCGGGTCCACGAGTCGGAGAACCTGGCCAGCGCCATCAGTCGTGCCGATCTTGCACTTTACGAAGGCAAAAAAGGCGGGCGCAACTGTTTCGTCATCGCCCCGTCCTGATGGGGTTTGCGGATGTCCGGGGTGCCCGACTCGGCCCGGATCAGCGCCTGCCCCAGCCGCACGCCGCTTCCCCACGCCCGCTCGACCCCCATGCCGGCTATACCGTCACCAATCAGGCTTCTTCAGCCTGCAGGGTAAAGCGATATGCCGCGCGGCGGCCGCGATCGGCCCGGATTCCGCGCAGCACCCACAGGCCGGCGACGAACCAGACGCCGGTGATCAGCAGCGCCTGGCGATGGTTGCCGGCGGTCAGCCAGCTGGCGACGCCATAGGTCAGCGGCCCGACGATCGAGGCGCACTTCACCGCCAGCCCCCACAGGCCGAAAAACTCGGCCTGGTGCGCGGGCGGCGCCAGCAGGCCGACCATCGCCCGCCCCGCCGATTGCGACGCGCCCATGCACAGCCCGGCGATGTTCGCCGCCAGCCAGAACAGTCCCTCGCCCGGCGCGGCCCAGGCGGTCAGCACCATTACGATCCAGCCGGAAAGCGTCAGGGCGATCGCCCGCACATGGCCGATGCGATCCTGCACATAGCCGAAGGCAAATGCACCGATGGCGGCGGTGATGTTGACTACCAGCACCAGCAGAATGGTCCGCTGCGTATCGAAGTGAAACACCTGGCTGGCATAGATCGCCGCCAGCGTGATGACCGCCTGGATCCCCGCCTGGTACAGCACGGTACAGAGAAGAAAGCGCCTGAGATCGGGCAACTGGCGCAGATGGCCGAGGGTGTAGCGCACCTGCTGCCAGGCGCTGCGCGGCGCGTGGACAGGCTGCGGGACGGCACGCTCGCGCAGCATCAAGAGCGTGGGCAGGCTCGCCAGCGCAAAGATCGCGGCGGTGATCAGCATCGCCACCGGGACGAAATCGGCCGCGCCCTGCCCGTGCCCCTGCGCCCAACCGATGTACGCCAGGCTTGCGCCGAGCGACACCAGCCCGCCAACGTAGCCCAATGACCAGCCCCAGCCCGAGACCCGACCGAGCGCGCGCGGCCGCGCCAGTTCGGGCAGGAACGCAGCGATGAGATTTTCGCCGGTACCGAAAAAATAATTGGACAGCACCAGCGCCGCGGTCGCCAGCCCCAGCGCACCCGGCGCCGCGAAATACAGCGCCGCGGTAAACCCGACGCAGCCGAGCGTAGTCAGCCACAGCAGCTTTTTCTTGCTGGCGTGAGCGTCGGCCCAGGCGCCGACCAGCGGCGCGGTCAGCATGATCAGCGCATAGGAAACAGACAGCGCGAGGGTCCAGGCGAACGTCGCCCACGGCGCATTGCCGGCAACGACGGCAACAAAGTACGCGCCGAACACCGCGGTGATGACGACCGTGGTGTAGCCCGAATTGGCGAAGTCGTACATCGCCCAGGCCCACACCTCGCGACGCCGCACACCGGGTTGAAGCAAGACATTCATTTATCGAGTGGTATCCGGAATTGGGTATTGAAAATCGAGGCCGCAGGCTTCATGGCACTGTAGGGACCACGCTTTCTTCGTATCAGGCCGATGGAGAGACCTTGGGCGAAGGAACGAGCAATACGGGCGCTTGAGATAGCCGGGCCATTTGCTCCGCCACGCTGCCAAGCACAAGATGCTGGAAACCGCGACGGCCGTGGGTCCCCAGCACCACCAGGTCTGCGCCCCAGTGCGAGGCCTCTTCGGCAATCGCTTCCGCAACGCGCTGCAAAGGCGTTTCGGTTTCGATCAGGCCGGATTCTGCCTCGAACCCGGCCTGCCGGACGGCATCGCGAGCAGCCGCGATGATTTTTTCTCCCGCGCCACGCCGCGCCGCACTCAGCGCCCCGGTATCGATTGCAAATTCCGGGCCGATCGGTAGCCAGCTCATGTCGACGACATGAACCATGCGCACGCTGGCCGACAGCTTTTTGGCCAGTTCGATCGCCTGCTGCAGTGCATGCTTGGACGTTTCGCTGCCATCCACTGCCACCAGTATTCTCGAATACATGTCATTTCTCCTTGTTACATCAGCAAAGCGCGCAACGCATCGACAAAGTGCTGGTTATCTTCGGGCAGCGCCGTGGTGATGCGCATGAAACCCGGGGCGAGCGCCGCATCGTTCAATCTAGCAGCCTGTCAAACTTGAAGAATCGAAGCGGAAATTCGGCTGGGCCGAGGACAGATTTTGACGGTTTTGAAGGGTAATAGTCGTTCTATTGCCCGAAAAAACGGCGAAATATGGACCGGCCAGGCGGATTTGCAGCCGATTTACTTCAAGTCCGACAGGCTGCCAGGCTAGAAACCGCAGTTGGACGCGCCCAATGGTGCGTCTGATCGGATGCCTGCCGCGAAGCAACAACGCCGCGGGCCAAGGCCCGCAAGGCGGCACGAGAGCGGAATCGTTGCAGAAAAGTCTGCTTCATTTGTCCTCCTCCTCCTCGGCCTGCTGCTGCAGCGCCCACATGTGGGCGTACACGCCGTCCTTCGCCAGCAGTTCGGGATGGCGGCCGCGTTCGACGATGCGGCCGTTTTCCATCACCAGGATCTCGTCGGCTTCGTCCACGGTCGACAGACGGTGGGCGATGATGAGGGTGGTGCGGTCGCGGGCGATTTCCAGCAGCTCGGCCTGGATCGCTTTTTCGGTCCGGGTGTCGAGTGCTGAAGTGGCCTCGTCCAGTATCAGGATCACCGGGTTTTTCAGCAGGGTGCGCGCGATGGCCACGCGCTGTTTCTCGCCACCCGAGAGTTTGAGTCCGCGCTCGCCCACCACGCTATCCCAGCCCTGCGGCAGGCTTTCGATGAAGTCCAGGATGTGCGCGGCACGGGCAGCTTCGATCACCTCGTCGCGGCCGGCGCCGGGGCGGCCGTAGGCGATGTTGTAGTAGATGCTGTCGTTGAACAGCACGGTGTCCTGCGGCACCACACCGATGGCGGCGCGCAGGCTGTCCTGCGTGACCTGGCGGATGTCCTGGCCGTCGATGGCGATGCTGCCGGCGCCGACGTCGTAGAAGCGGAACAGCAGGCGGGCCAGGGTCGACTTGCCGGCGCCGCTCGACCCCACCACCGCCAGCGTCTTGCCGGCCGGGATGGTGAAGTCGACATCGTTCAGAATCGGACGGTCGGGGTTGTAGGAAAAGCTCACGTGCTCGAATTTCACCGTGCCGGTGGTCACCTCGAGCGCGCGCGCATCCTTCGCATCTGCGACCTCGCGCGGCCGTTTCAGCAGGGCAAACATGCGTTCGACGTCGGTGATCGACTCCTTGATCTGGCGGTACATCACGCCGAGAAAATTCAGCGGCTGGAACATCTGCAGCAGGAAGGCGTTGACCATCACCAGATCGCCCAGGGTCAGCGAGCCATCGACCACGCCGGCGGCGGCGCGCAGCACCATCAGGGTGACGCCGATGGCGATGACGCCAGCCTGGGCGGCATTGAGCATCCCCAGCGAACGCTGCGATTTCAGCGCCATCCGCTCCCACTCGACGAGGCTGTTGTCATAGCGCTCGGCTTCGTATTTCTCATTGCCGAAATATTTGACCGTCTCGTAGTTCAGGAGGCTGTCGATGGCGCGGCCATAGGCTTCGGAATCGAGCGTGTTGGCGCGGCGCACGAACTGGGTGCGCCATTCGGTGATGGTGATGGTGAAGCCGATGTAGGCAGCCAGGGTGATCAGCGTGATCAGCCCGAACACCCAGTCGAGCTTGACGAACAGAATGCCCGCAACCATCAGGATTTCCAGAATGGTCGGCGTGATGCGAAACAGCAAAAAACCGACCAGGCTAGACACCGCTCTGGCGCCGCGCTCGATGTCGCGGGTGATGCCGCCGGTATGGCGCTCCAGATGGAAACGCAGCGACAGCGCGTGCAGATGCTGCAACACTGCCATGCTGATGCGCCGCATCGCGCGTTGCGTGACCTTGGCGAAGATCACGTCGCGCAGGTCGGAAAAAGTGGCGCTGGCAAAACGCAACAGGCCGTAGCCGAGAATAAGCGCCAGCGGCAGCACCAGTTCCGGGCGCGGCCGGTCGAGCGCATCGATGATTTCCTTCAGCACCAGCGGCACCGCCACCGAGGCCAGCTTGGCACCGACCAGCAGTGCCAGCGACAGCAGCACACGGCCGCGGAATTCCCACAGGTAAGGAAACAGATGGCTGATGGAGCGCAGGCTGGGTTCGCCGGGCGGCGGTGGCGCGGAGTGGGAATGAACGGCGTGGGGCATCAGGTCGGTTAGAATCGCGGCTTGTTTTCCTGATTTTACGTCCATGCGCAGCAGATCCAGGCGCGGACGACTGAACGGCATGAAGCTCTACGGCATTCCCAACTGCACCACGGTGAAGAAAGCGCGCGCCTGGCTCGCCGGGCACACGCTTGAAGTCGCCTTCCACGACTTCAAAAAACAGGGCGTCGACGCCGCGTGGCTGCGCAAGGTCGCGGCGCAAACCGGCTGGCAGGCGCTGCTCAACACGCGCGGCACCACCTGGCGCAAGCTGCCGGATGCGGAAAAGGCCGCCGTCACCGACGAAGCCAGCGCGATTGCATTCATGATTTCGCAGCCCAGCGTGATCAAACGGCCGGTGCTGGAGCGCGACGGCCGTTATCATCTCGGCTTTACCGAAGACCATTATCAAGCCATTTTTGGAGTATGACCCGACATGGCCAATAAAACGCCAGAGGACGCAACCCTCGCCAAAGAGACCTTAGCGCTGGCAATCGAGCTGCTCAAGCGCCGCTCGCTAACGCCCGACGATGCCGGTTGCCAGAATCTGATCGCCGCGCGCCTGCAAAAGCTCGGTTTTCACATCGAGCGCCATCGTCACAACGACGTCGACAACCTGTGGGCGCGCAAGGGCACGGCTTCCCCGGCGGTCTGTTTCGCCGGCCACACCGACGTGGTGTCGACTGGCCCGCTCGACCAGTGGCTGTCCGATCCGTTCGAACCGACCCTGCGCGACGGCCAGCTCTATGCGCGCGGCGCCGCCGACATGAAGACCTCGAATGCGGCCTTCATCACTGCCACCGAACACTTCATCGCCGCGCATCCCGATCATCCCGGTTCGATCGCGTTTCTCATCACCTCGGATGAGGAAGGCCCCGCCACCGACGGCACGGTGAAAGTGGTGGAAACCCTGAAGGCGCGCGGCGAGACACTCGACTACTGCATCGTCGGCGAACCCACCAGCGCCGCCGAATTCGGCGATGCCATCAAGAACGGGCGGCGCGGTTCGCTGTCCGGCACCTTACGCGTCAAGGGCGTGCAGGGCCATATCGCCTATCCGCATCTGGCCAAAAACCCGATTCACCTCGCTGCGCCGGCGATTGCCGAGCTCGCCGATACCATGTGGGACGAGGGCAACACCCACTTCCCGCCCACCACCTGGCAGATATCCAATATCCATGGCGGCACCGGCGCCAGCAACGTCATTCCCGACATGGTCGAGATCCAGTTCAACTTCCGTTTTTCCACCGCCAGCACCGCGGAAGGCCTGATGGACGCGATGAACGAAATCCTCGACAGTCACAGCCTCGATTACGAAATCGACTGGCACCTCTCGGGCAAGCCCTTCCTCACCCCGCGCGGCCCTCTGTGCGATACGCTTTCCGAAGCGATCCGCGAAGTCACCGGCCTCACCCCCGAGCTGTCGACCTCCGGCGGCACCTCGGACGGTCGCTTCATCGCCGACATCTGCCGCGAGGTGGTCGAATTCGGCCCGCTCAACACCAGCATCCACAAGATCAACGAACACATCGCGGTGGAGAACATCGGACAGCTGGCGGCGATTTACCGGAAGACGCTGGAAAAGCTGCTGGGCTGAAATCCGACAAATGGTTTTTTTAGGCTCTTTCACCGTTATTTGTTGGTGTTGGCCAGTCCCGTGGAAGCGGCTTCAGCCGCGATGCGCCGCAAGGAGCAAATGCTCGCCAGGGTCTTGCCGCGCCACCTTTGCGGGCTACCGCCCGCATCGCGGCTGAAGCCGCTCCCACGGGGCCGCCTTCGGGGTGCCGCAGGGTGGAGGCTTGATCAGAGGGGGCAAGACATGACTTCAACAGCCAACAGTGACATAGCCTTAGTGAAACTCGACGCCAGCTTTAGTTTAATGCTGGTTTTCCTTCGCGTATTTTCGCGTCCTTCGCGGATCGATTTTTAGAAAATTTCAATGAAACATTTCGACGACACCGAATCTCTCATCACCGTCCGCGACTGGCTTCGTTTCGCGGTGTCGCGCTTCAACGAGTCCAAGCTGTTTTTCGGCCACGGTTCGGACAACGCCTTCGACGAGGCCGCTTATCTGATCCTGCATACCCTGCATCTACCGCTCGACCGGCTGGAGCCCTTCCTCGACGCCAGCCTGACGCATGGCGAATCGGAGGAGGTTCAGGCGGTGATCGAGCGCCGGGTGCGTGAGCGCCTGCCGGCGGCGTATCTCACGCACGAAGCCTGGCTGGGGGAACACCGGTTCTATGTCGACGAGCGCGTGATCGTGCCGCGCTCCTTCATCGCCGAACTGCTGCACGGGCAGCTGGCGCCGTGGATCGAGAAGCCGGATGAAGTGAGCAGCGTACTCGACCTGTACAGCGGCTCGGGCTGCCTCGCCATCCTGGCTGCGCTGGCCTTCCCCAATTCCCGCATCGATGCAGTCGATTTATCCAGGGATGCGCTGGCTGTCGCCACGCGCAACGTCGCCGATTACGAGCTCGCGGGCCACATCACACTGATCGAGTCCGATCTGTTCGCAGCGCTGGAGGGGCGAACCTACGACGTCATCCTCAGCAATCCCCCCTACGTGAACGCCGCATCGGTCGCCGCACTGCCGCCGGAGTACCAGGCAGAACCGGCGCTGGGTTCGGGTGAGGACGGCCTGGACGCCACGCGGCAGATTCTGGCCCAGGCCAAGGCCCACCTCAATCCCGGTGGCCTGCTGCTGGTCGAAATCGGCCATAACCGCGATGTGCTGAAAGCCGCCTATCCCACGCTGCCCTTCACCTGGATCGATACCGAGAACGGTGACCAGTTCGTGTTCATACTACGGCGGGAAGACCTGCCCGACCGCCAGGCCCCTATCAGCCCGCCTGCTTGAATTCGCTGCCTCTGGCCGCAGATGGCGTAGTGTGGGCTCCGTTCATTGTTCGATCAGGCCCGACAACGTTGCTTGCAGATTGGACTGCGGGCTGTGTAATTCAATCGTTATCAGATTGGGGACGTCATGGCGCAATGGGTACAAGGTCGAGTCGTCGGCAAGACTGTGTGGACAGAGCGGCTCGTTTCGCTGCAGGTCGATGCCGAAATCGCACCGTTCAAAGCCGGTCAGTTCCTCAAGCTCGGGCTGGAGATTGGCGCCGAAACCTTCGGTCGACCCTATTCCCTCGTTAATGCACCGGGTGAACACCCGCTCGAATTCTGTTTTTCCATCGTCCCGGACGGCCCATTAAGCGGGCAACTGGCCGCCCTGAACGCGGGAGACCCTGTGCTTGTCGCACCGCACGCCAGCGGTTTTCTGGTCCTGGACGAGATAACAAGCGGCCGTGACCTCTGGCTACTCGCCACCGGCACCGGCATCGGCCCATTCCTGTCCATTCTGAAAACAGAAGCACCCTGGCGGCGCTTCGAACGAATTGTTCTGGTGCAGGCAGCGCGCCTGACGAGTGAGCTCATGTATCGGGACACGATCGATGAATTCACGAAATCGTATGCGAACCAGTTTAGCTTTGTCCCGCTCGTCAGTCGGGAATCCACCGAATTCGCTCTCCCCGGCCACATTCCCGACGCGATCGAAAATGGACGTCTGGAAGCCCGCGCCGGCACCGAACTCAGCGCCGCTCACAGCCAGATCATGCTGTGCGGCAACCCGCAGATGCTGAAAGAGGTGCAGCACGTGCTGAGCGGGCGCGGCCTTAAGAGAAATCGCCGCAGCGATCCCGGAAACATCAGCGTCGAGAGTTACTGGTAAGCGGAATACGACTGCGTGGCCTAGTGTTGCGAACCGGAAATAGCGGAACAAATGAAATAGATGGATTTTTTCGCTAGGCTAGGCGCAGACCCGCAGCCGTATGGGGTATACGGCAAGGGGCTGCAACGACGCATGGCGGAAAAAGACGCTGTTTCATGTTTCGTTATTTCCGGTTCGTGACACTAGTGCTCCAGCAGATCGAATTTGTCTTTCACCTTGCCCCATTCGTCCGCCTCGGGAAGAGGGTCTTTTTTCTCGACGATCGGCTGCCAGTTTTTTGCCAGCTCCACATTGAGCGCGATGAATCGTGTCTGGTCCTTCGGCACATCATCTTCAGCAAAAATCGCATCCACCGGACATTCCGCGACACACAGCGTGCAGTCGATGCAGTCGTCCGGGTCGATGGCCAGAAAGTTGGGGCCTTCGCGAAACGCGTCGGTCGGGCACACATCGACGCAGTCGGTGTACTTGCACTTGATACAGCTCTCGGTCACCACGTAGGTCATATCGTCCTCCTGCCCCTGCCCGGAATCGCATCCATTCCCGGCAAGCCTATCAAGATGATTGTTCGGATGCCAGCGCATAGGTCAGCCGGCCGTCGACGATGCGGGCCGGCGACGTATACGGATGCACCATGCTGTGCGTGGCATCGATAATGTGGACCACTTCGATCCCCCGCACGCGCAATACGTCGGCGATCAGCGCGCGATGACACCGCCACCATACCGCTTCGGCGCACATCATCGCGGTGCGCCGCTGCCGGGCCAGGGCAAGTAGCGCGTCCAGGCCCTCGGCAAACTCCGCACTCGCAAGATAGTCTGCATAGCCGCGAAACGAAACATTGCGCCAGGCATCGTTCGGCGAATCGGGCTGCACCGGCCGCCGGCCACCGAGCTTGGGCAACCACTGATACGCGATACCGTGCGACAGCAGCGTTTCGCTCAGCGCATCCCGCGCAAAGTGCGGATAACGGCGCGAACCGGGAAAGCGCCGGACATCGGCGACTGCCTCGATGCGGTATTCGACCAGCACGTCGAGAAACGCCGCCAGCGTACGGGTTGAGTGACCGATCGTCCAGATCGTTCCGACATCCGTGACGCCGCGATCGAGCGGCATGGCTCAGGATATCCGGTGCAACACTGCGCCCTTGTGCATGGCGATATGATCGGTCTTGTCGCTCTGGATCGCGTATTGCGGGTCTTCCGGCGTGCAGTGCCGCGTGTATCCTTTATAGACCGTGTCGCGCGTATGCACCTTTATGATCTTGCCGCTCACCAGGCCGGCCTCCGAGTTCCAGCGTACGTGGTCACCGACTTTGAATGGATGGCTCATGGGCATGCTCTCCGTTGATGGCAGAACGTGGGCCGCACCGCCCCGACTATCGACCGTCAATCATCGCGCCAGCAGCGCCCTGGCACGCGTGACCACATTCTCTACCGTGAAGCCGTATTCGCGCAGCAGGACACCGGCCGGGGCCGAGGCACCGAAGCGCTCGACGCCGAGCATGTCGCCATCGGCGCCGACATAGCGGAACCAGCCCTGGGACACCCCCAACTCGACCGCCAGTCGTGCCCTC
>DATKUP010000047.1:0-1443 GCA_035530575.1 Thiobacillus sp.
CGACGCCGCGCCCGAAATTTTCCTTCAGCACGCTTAATTGAAAGTCCGTTCCCGCCTGCTCGCTTGCGCCGATCTGATCGAGGGCGCGCTGAAAGGCCACGCGGTCGAGATGTTGGCTGCCGTAGGAAAAAAGTTGTCCAAGCACCGATGGCAAGCCTTCCTGTCCCTTGGGAACCTCGAGGTCGGCCCGGTTCCGGATATGGCCCGAGACGGTCACGGTGCTGCTGACATTTTCCGGTTGCACGATCAGGGTGATGCCGTTGGGCAACTGGCTGACCGTCGGATGAACCGAGGAAGGCGGTACGCTCAACCGTTCCAGCGCTGCACTGGCCCAGCCCGGCAGCGGTGTCGGCTTGGCCTGGCCGAGCGCGATGCTTTCCTGCCCGCCGAAACCGCTGGCTGAGACGGGTTTGCCGGATCCCCGGGGTGTCAGCACCGCGACGATGGCATGGTCGAGATCGAGATAGCGTCGCGCCACCCGGTTCACGTCTGCCGGGGTCACCTTTTCGATACGCGCGAGGTCTTCTTCAGGGGAATTCAGGCCATCCACCGCGACGGCTTCAGCCCAGACGGATGCCAGGCCCTGAATGGAATTCTTTTGGAATTCCGCGGCACTGCGTTCCTGCAATTTGGCGGCCGCAACCAGGTCGGCCGGCACGCCGTTTTTGGCGATTCCGGCGAGTATGGCACGCACTTCGCGTTCCAGCTTCGCCGCATCTCCGCCGGAGGGAAACGTCACCTCGGCCATGGCTATTCCGGCCCTGGGCAGCGGATCGAAGGAAAATCCCGCAGACAGCGCCTTGCCCTGGGGAACCAGGTCATACAGTGCGCCCCGTTCGCTGCTCAGCACATCGGAAAGAACCTCAAGCGCCGGGTAGTCCGGACTGTCCATGCCAGGCATGCGTATTGCAATCGCTTCCATGCCGAACGGCAGGTCGCTGTTGAGCGTGAATGACTCCGGCTTGACCGGCGAAAAGTGCATAGGCACGCGTGCCGGCAGCGTCCTGGCGGGGATGCCGCCAAACAGCTTACGGATCTTGACCAGTGTTGCGGCCGGATCGAGATCGCCCGCAACCACCAGAATTGCATTGTTGGGCGCGTACCATTTGTCGTGGAACGACTTCAGCATCGCGGCAGTGGTCTTGTCGAACGAGGGTTTTGTGCCCAGGCCGTCATGAGCGTAGCTCGATCCGGCGAACATCGCGGCACGCAGCCTGGTGAACAGGATGTATTCCGGGTTGGACAAATCCTGTGCCACCTCCTGCTCGATGGCACCGCGCTCCTGGTCCCAGTCCTTCCGGGTATCCAGCACGCCGCGCATGCGCAGCGACTCCACGTGCAGGGCGACGTCAAGATCCTCGGAGGGCACCGTATAGTAGTACTGCGTGACCGTCTGGCCGGTTTGCGCATTGAAGCTTCCGCCCATCAGGCTGCCGATGTTGG
>DATKUP010000048.1:0-2989 GCA_035530575.1 Thiobacillus sp.
CACCACAGGAGGTTCTATGAGAACCAGCTCCGAACGCGTCGGTCAGTACGACGCAAAGACCGCGGCCACGACCGTCGGTCTCAAAGTGGCGGCTCAGCTGTCCGGCATGAAGACCAACTTCGCCGCTGCGATCACCAGCATCGTTCCGATCATGATGCAGGTCCAGGGTATCTTGAATGCCGCCGCGATCCCGTCTATCCGCTACCCCTTCTACTACGCTTACGCGCGGGAGATCTGGGCGGCTGAGAACCGGGGCATCAACGGCGACACCCTGACGCTCATGGCCCAGTCGCTGCATGACAAGTGGGAAGCCAACGGGCTGGCCACCGCGACGCTCGTCACGATCGCCGACTCGGTCTTCACGATTACGGTCACCTAGGAGGGATGCATGAGAACCACAGCCCAAAGGATCGCGCACTACAACGCGCGCATGCTCAGCTCCCTGGTCGACCCGGTACTGTCGGCAGTGAGCGCGCTCGCGCAGGCCAACTATGCCACGTACGTCAACGTCTTCGTTCCGAAACAGGAAGCCCTCAGGGTCATCCTGAATGACGAAGGCGTCGCCGTCACCGACTTCGCGGCATACGAGGCTTTCCATGGGGAGCTTTACGCGCTCTCCACACGTTTCGCCGGCCCCGCCCTCCAGGCTGCCTACTGCATCCTGGTCGCGAAATGGGCTGATGCATCCCATCTCGACGCAGCGGCCCAGACCATCCTCGAGCGAATCGGGCTCGACCTGTACACGCTCGCGGCCTGCGGCACCCTGTAGAGTAGCCCCCGCATGGCGGATTATGACGTCGGCGTTGTCTCACTCTCAACGCCGGCGTCATCCGCCCCGCTCGCCCAGTGCCGGCCGGTCGTGTCGGTCCGAAATAACGGGCTTCACGACGCCATCGTCAGCGGCTACATCCGAATCTACTCGGCCGGCTGGCTAGTCTACGAGTCCGAGGCCTACTCCGACACCATCGGCCCAGGCGAAACCCGCCCGTGCTCAGCCGTCGCCTACTGGACCCCGCAAACTGAAGGTACGTACATGATACAGGGGTACTTCTCGACCCCACTGGACCAGATAGAACCCAACAACAACCTCTGGCCGACCTCAATCATCATCTCCGGCGCCGAACCTCCGCCCCCGACACCGGTTCCACTGCACGCCAGCCAGCACGAGTCCGGAGGCGAAGACGAGATGAGCATCGAGGACCTCCCGGGCCGCGCGGCCGATCAGCAGCGCGCAATCAACCACGCCAGCAACCACGAGGTCGCCGGCATCGACCCCATGAACGTCACCAACATGCCCGGAATCCTGGCCGAAGCCCAGACCCCAAAGGCCCACGCCTCCAGTCACAAAGTCGGCGGGAGCGACATCCTCGACGTTCTCGCACTCCCAAACGCAACCCTCCTCGAGCTCGTCGCCCGCAAAGGCGCCTCAAACGGCTACGCGGGCTTAGACTCCGGCGCCCACGTCCCCGACCATCAGCTCGCGACCGTACCAGAACCACCACCCAACGCCGGCGACGCGCTCACATTCGGTTCCGGCTGGAGCCCAGCCAACGCACTCCCCCACGCCTACAAGCACGAAGCCGGCGGCGACGACGAGTTAGACGTTACCAACCTCCCCGGTGTGCTGGCCGACGTCCAGAAGGCCGACACCCTCAACGCCTCCGGCGCACTCATCACTCTCGCATGGAACGACCCCGAAACCGTCATCGCGACTATCACCGTCCCCGCGGGCTGGATGAACTCAACCCTGGGTGTCGTCCTGAACCTGGCCGGCCGCCTGACCACCGGGCTGTCTGCCAGTGCGGTCCTCAGAATCAAAGTCAAACAGGACGCCACGGTCCTCTGCCAACACGACGTCGACGCCAACAAGAACTCGGACCAGCCGGCCGCCATCCACGCGATCGTCGCGGCCATCGACGGCTCCAACGTCAAGGCGTTTTTTGACTTCCTGGCCGACTCGGACGCGGTCCAGCACCTCGGAATCCACGTCTCGACCTGCGCCATTGCCGAAGCCTACGCCGCCGCGGAAACGGTCTACACCATCACGGGCCAGTTCGTCAACGCCGGCTTGACCCACCAGTTCCTCGTCGACCTCTCCCACTCCTGGAACACCGGCCAACAGTCGTGAACTCCCCCTTCCTTCCCTGTTTCGCCATCGCCGGCATCGTGGTGCTGGAAACCGCAGCGCTCGCGACCGGCCACAACGGAACCCTACTCCGAATCGCCCTGGTCCTGATCGCGGGACTCGGCGGATTCGCCCTTGACAGAATCGTTAGGAAGACCAAATGATCCAGAAAATGCTCCTCAAGTACGCGGCCTGGCTGATCAGCCACGCCGACGCGCGCATCTACACCAGCAACATCCCAGTCGGCAGCCGCATCGGCGGCGCCGACATCCCCGAGCTCCCCGACAAGTACATCATCCTCGACGTCCGGATCTCCAACAAGATCATCATCCTCGGCTGGTTCCAGGCCGCTTGACTGCACCCATCCGGGCGCTACACTCCTACCCGTGACGGTCCCCCTCCAGGCCACCCGTCGGCTGTTCTCGGTTCTACTCAGACTGCTCGCCGCCTGCAGATCAGAGACCGACTTCATCGCCTTCCTCGACTCCCTGAAGACGTGCGCCGACGACGCCGTCACAACCCTGCTCGTCCCCTGTGGAACCCAGTCAACACTCTTCAAATGGTCCCAGCAACTAACCTCACTCACCTGCGAGCTGACCATCGTATACTTCCCGTGGTAGCCCTCGCCTGCCGCCACGGCCGCACCGGCGTGACACATTTCACAATGCGTTTTAATTTGCGAGCGCAGTAAACCATCACCCCGCGCTGATGCTCGACGTTAAAATCACCGGTTACATCGTACCAGTCGCCGAACAACCACAAGCATCTCTGACACCAGTAATCGCCATCGCGAACGTCGCCGACGAGGGAGCCATCATCACCGGCCTCATCAGAATCTACCGTGAGTCGACCGGGCTGATGATC
>DATKUP010000049.1:0-94091 GCA_035530575.1 Thiobacillus sp.
GGCCGCCGCCGCGTTGTTGCCGTTGCTGGTCGCCAGGGCGCCGGCGGGCAGCGTGTTGATGTAGGAGCCGCCGGTGGCGGCGGTCACGTTTACCGTGACCGTGCAACTGCCGGCGGCCGGGATCGTGCTGCCGGACGACAATGCTACCGTGCCTGCACCGGCGATGGCGGTCACCGCGCCGCCGCCGCAGGTGGTGGCGGCAGCCGGGGCGGGCGCGATCACCACTCCGCTTGGCAAGGTGTCGGTGAGCGCGGCGCTCAGGGTGGCGATCGCAGCATCGGGATTGCTCAGGGTGATGGTAAGCGTCGAGACTCCGCCCGCATTGATGGTGGCCGGGCTGAAGGCCTTGCCCAGCGTGGGCGGCAGGACGGGGGCGCTGCACCCACCGATCGTGTTGCCACCGGTAGACATCGTCACGATACCGGTTGCAGTAACGGCTCCCGCCAGCACACGCCCGGACACGTTACCCCCACCCACTGTGATGCTCGTGTCCGCGATCACGGTTCCCATGAAGGAGTTGCCATTGAGCGTCGCGAATGAGCCGACCCGCCAGTACACGTTGCACGGGTTCGCGGTGCCGGTCACCACCGAACCGACATTCATAATCAGCGAGCTCGCGACGTTGAATACAAAGATACCCGTCTTACCGGGGCTGGGGTCGTTGAGCGTCAAGGTTGTCGAAGCCCCCAGGTCTGCCGCGCCAGACGAATAAAGGCCTGGAGTAAGCGTGAGGTTATCGAGAGTGTTGCCCAACGGAGTGCCCAGCCCCTGCCCCGCCAGAAAACCATAGGCAGTTGCGGCATCAGTATGAGCCTGTGCCGTGACCGGATCGGCTGCCGTGTATAGAACAAAAGGCGCTGGCACGGTCGAAGGGGGAAAATTAGTGATCGTGGGAACCGTTGGAGCAGAAC
Organism: Thiobacillus sp.; assembly: GCA_035530575.1. GTDB lineage: Bacteria > Pseudomonadota > Gammaproteobacteria > Burkholderiales > Thiobacillaceae > Thiobacillus. The sequence goes on from DATKUP010000049.1 coordinate 912, forward strand.
CAACATTGCCGTTGACCACCGTACCGGGAAGGGTCGAACCGGTTACCTCCGAGTTACCGAGAGCCCCGAACTGCTCCGCCGCACCAAGTGTCGGGGCTACCGCCACTACGGCCAGTGCCGGAGCGGAAGCCAGAAAAAACACAATGAATCCTACGCATGTCAGCAAGCCACGATTACATCGCCTGAACCAGGAGTTTGCTTCAGCAATATGGGACTCAACGTGCTCTGGTTTAGTGCTGGTGTAAATCTGATCGTTCATGGCGTTGCCCCCGTGCAGTAGGCGATTTGACCAATTATGTAGCTTAAAATCGTAGCCATGTGCATACATACAAACAAAAAGGGGCGCTTATGCGCGCCCCCGGGGTTTATGTAGCCACTTTATTTGCCTGCCTGCGCATCGCTGCAAATCCCACGATAGCCAGGAGGGATGCCAGCAGAATCATCGCCCACTCGGAAAGTGTGGGGATGCCTGCGGGGGTGGGGCAGCAGTTTTTGCCATGCGCTCGATTGGGGCGTTGCAAACATTTGTCGTCGGCGAATTGTTTGAATCACCGCCGTAGTTGGCGATCCAGCGATAGGTGCCAATTAGCGAAGGTGTGAAAGGCAAGGACGCATAGAAACCGTTGCCGTTGACTGCCACTGGCGACGTAAAGATTGCCGCACCGGTGCAAGTCGCGTCATTGGGGCCATACACGTTGAAGGGAATCGTCCCTGTCGGCGCACCGCCGCCTGTGCCACCATCGCTCAACGTCGCGCTGTCGCTGATCGCCGCTCCAAGCGCCACGCCAGGCTTCGTTTATCCGATTGCTTTCTTAAACGTTGACCCGCAAAAAAGAGAAACAACAACGCCATGAACCCGAAGATCGTTATCAGGGGCGAAACCGATGCCGATGTGAGCGCGATCACCGACGTGACCGTCGCCGCGTTCAAGACCCTGGAGATCAGCAATCACACGGAGCAGTTCATCATCGCGGCACTACGCGCCGCCGGGGCCCTCACGCTATCGCTCGTCGCAGAAATGGAGGGCCGTGTGATCGGGCATATTGCGTTCTCGCCCGTGACCATTTCGGATGGCACCCGGAACTGGTACGGCCTTGGACCTGTTTCGGTGTTGCCGGCGTACCAGCGGCAAGGCGTTGGCAAAGTCCTGATACGGGAAGGGCTGGCACGGCTGAAAGCCATGAATGCGCAAGGATGTTGTCTCGTTGGACATCCGGATTACTACCGGAAATTCGGGTTCAAAAACATGCCGGGACTTGTGCTTGAGGGCGTGCCGCAGGAGGTCTTCTTCGCGCTGTCTTTCGACGGACAAACTCCGCAGGGCGCCGTCGCCTTCCACGAAGCATTCAAGGCGGATGGCCCGCAAGCGGGGGCGGTAAAGGGGCAGGGCTCGAATTAAATTCAGACCGGCAAACCGGCCTCACCCCTTCAACTTCGAGAACGCCGCCGCCATCGCGCCCCCCATCGTCGCTGAAGCGGGCGCACCGTTCGGTTTGCCGCCCGCCGGTTTGCCCTGAGCGCGTGGGTCGCGCGGCGGACGCGGGGCCGCGGGTGGCTTCTCGCCCGTCTTCTCCGCCGCATCGCTCAGCCGCATTGTCAGCGCGATGCGCTTGCGCTTCTCGTCCACTTCCAGCACTTTGACCTTCACGATCTGTCCGGCCTTGACTACGCTGTGCGGGTCTTTGACGAAGTTGTTGGACAGCGCCGAGATGTGGACCAGGCCGTCCTGATGCACGCCGATGTCGACGAACGCGCCGAACGCGGCGACGTTGGTGACGATGCCTTCCAGGATCATGTCGGGCGTCAAGTCGGACAGTTTTTCCACGCCTTCTCTGAAGGTCGCGGTGGTGAATTCGGGGCGCGGGTCACGACCGGGTTTTTCGAGTTCCTTGAGAATGTCTGTGATGGTGGGGATGCCGAATTTCTCGTCCCGGTATTTCGCCGGATCGAGTGACTTCAAGAGGCTTCCGTTGCCGATCACGGCTTTGAGGTCCTGCTTGATGTCGGCGAGGATCGCTTGCACCAGCGGATAGGATTCGGGGTGGACGGCGGAGGCGTCGAGCGGATCGTCGCCGTCCATGATGCGCAAAAAGCCCGCCGCCTGCTCGAAGGTCTTTGCGCCCAGGCGCGGCACGTCGAGCAGTTGCGCGCGGCTGGCGAACCGGCCCTGGGTCTCGCGGTGGGTGACGATGGCTTGCGCCACGCTGTTGGAGAGGCCGGAAACGCGCGCGAGCAAAGGCACCGACGCCGTGTTGACGTCGACGCCGACGGCGTTGACGCAGTCTTCCACCACCGCATCGAGCGAGCGTGCCAGCTGGAATTGGCTGACGTCGTGCTGGTATTGGCCGACGCCGATGGATTTGGGATCGATCTTCACCAGCTCGGCTAGCGGGTCCTGCAGGCGGCGCGCGATGGATACCGCGCCGCGCAGCGAGACATCCAGTTCGGGCAATTCGCGCGAGGCGAATTCGGACGCGGAATACACCGACGCACCCGCCTCGGACACCACCACGCTGGTCAGCCGCAGTTCGGGGCGCAGCTTGATGAGGTTGCGCGCCAGCTTGTCGGTCTCGCGCGAAGCGGTGCCGTTGCCGATCGAGATCACCGTAACCCGGTGCTGCTCGGCCAGCCTGGCCAGCGTGTGCAGCGAACCGTCCCAGTCGTTGCGCGGCGGGTGCGGGTAGATGGTGGCGGTATCCAGCACCTTGCCGGTTTCGTCCGTCACCGCCACTTTCACGCCGGTGCGGATGCCGGGGTCGAGCCCCATCGTGACGCGCGGCCCGGCCGGCGCGGCCAGCAGCAGGGCCTTGAGATTGCGCGCGAACACGTGGATGGCGTCGGTCTCGGCGCGGTCGCGCAGCGCGCCCATCAGCTCCAGTTCCAGGTGCATGAAGCTCTTCACGCGCCAGGTGAAGCGCACCGTGTCCATCAGCCAGCGGTCGGCAGGACGGTTCTGGTTCTGGATGCCGAAGCGGCCGGCGATGCGCGCCTCGCAGGGATTGTGCGGTGCGCTCCAGCCCGGCCGCTCTTCCTCACTGTCGAGGCGCAGCCGCACGTCGAGCAGGTCCTCGCGCCGTCCGCGGAACAGCGCCAGCGCGCGGTGCGAGGGGATGGTGTTGATGGATTCTGAATAATCGAAGTAGTCGGCATACTTTTCCGCTGCGGTTTCCTTGCCGTCGCGCACTTTCGATTCGACGATGCCGTGTTCCTGCACGTAGTCACGCAGCCATTGCAGCAGGGGCGCATCTTCGGAAAAGCGTTCCATCAGGATCTGCCGCGCGCCGTCGAGCGCGGACTTGGCGTCCGCCACGCCGGGGTTGTCGCCCTGCTCGGTGGTGAAGGGCTCGTGCAGGAATTTGGCCGCTTCCTCGTCGGGATTGAGCATCGGGTTCGCCAGCAGGGCGTTGGCCAGCGGTTCCAGCCCGGCCTCCTGCGCGATCTGCACCTTGGTGCGGCGCTTCTGCTTGTAGGGCAGGTAGAGGTCTTCCAGATGCGTCTTGTCCGCCGCCAGCGAGATCGCCGTCAGCAGTTCGGGTGTCATCTTGTTCTGCTCGCTGATCGACTGGATAATGGCCGCGCGGCGGTCTTCCAGCTCGCGCAGATAGCGCAGCCGGTCTTCCAGAAGGCGCAGCTGCGTGTCGTCCAGGCCACCCGTTGCCTCCTTGCGATAGCGCGAGATGAACGGCACCGTCGCCCCCTCGTCGAGCAAGGCAATGGCCGCGATAACTTGCACAGGTTTGGCCGCGATCTCAGCGGCGAGTCGGTGTTCTATGGAAGGAAGCATGGTTCTGTTTACTGAATGAATCGGCCGCCGCGTCGCGGAGCCGATGGGTGAAGGACACGGGTTGTGCATTATGCCGAATATCCTCAGAGCAGCGCACCACCTCTTCCAACCATTTACCCGGTAAAAAATGGGATCATTGATCGATCCACCTGCCCCGGCCTCCTCGTAAATCGGAGTAAACCCTTCTTTAGTATCGATCGATATGAGCAACAACACTGTCCGCGCCCGACTGCCCCTCTCGTTCAAGGGAGAGACTTACGAACTCGATTCCGTCATCGACCTGGATGGATGTCTCGACGCGTCTGGCGAGGCGCCCGATTTCCACCGGCTTCTAGCCAGGGCGGCGGGGATCGATCCCTACTCGTATCTGTATGAAGTGCTGGCGACGCACGAGATCGAGTTCTCGGATGGCACGAATGTCGCGGCGCGAAGCTGCCGCAATGGCCGGTTCGACTGGACTCGATTCGAGCAGGAGCGACGCGGGGAACAGGACTGGCAAGTTGTCAGGGCCATCGCGCAGCAGATGCTGGGTGCGCGCGACCTGGACGCAGATCCGGACTTGGGGGCGGCCCTGCTGGCAGCGTATCGGGTGGGGAAGGCGAGCGGACTGAAGGAGCCGGGCCCGAATTAACGCGACACGGCTGCCGGCGTGTCAGGCTCGGCTGTCGGCGCCACTTCGCTGACGAGCTCCTCGGTCCAGGCAAGCGATTGCAGCTGGACCAGGTTGATCTCTTCCGGGCTGGAGGCGATGTCAGCGGCGTAGCGGGTGATTTGCCCGAAATCGCCGCGCTCCGACGCTTCGGCGAGTTTGAGAAAGGGCGCATAGGGCCCGGTCTGGTGGACCAGGGCCTGAACGATGGGGTCGGGCATGGGCAACTGTTCGAGCAGATAGGCGAGCGGGACGCCCAGCAGCGGTTCGGCCAGGGAAAACAGCCCGGTCATGAACAGCTCGTCCTGCGCCTCGTGGTTGAGCCGGGTTTGGCCGAGCAGTTCGCACAGGCGCCCGCGCGTGACGGCTGTCCGCGCCAGCAGGGCGTTGGTTGGCGTCGGGTTGGCGGTGACCAGGAGCAGCGCCAGCCAGCGATAAAGCGTCTTCAGTCCAATCTGGGTCAGGGCCTGGCGCACGGTGTGGACTTGCTGCCGCAGGCCCAAGGCGGCGGAATTGGCGTAGCGCAACAGGCGCAGGGTCAGGGCGGCATTGCGGCGCAACGGTTCTTCAATCTCGCCCAGGTCTTCGCAGACCCGAACTTTGTTCATCAGGTCAAGAACCGCCAGCTGACCCGGCTGGATGGCCTTGTTGGCGAGATTCTCCGGGCGGGCGAAATAATAGCCTTGGAAATACTGGATGCCGCTGTCGCGGCAGAGGTCGAACATCTCGCGGGTTTCGACTTTTTCGGCGATGAACTGACCGGTAAAGTTGAGCCGGATGTGCGCGATGATTTCCTCGGTCTTTTCGGGAGGCTGCTCAAGCACGTCGAGCTTCACGAAGTCGACCATCGGCAGTAGCGGGCGGTACTCCTCCAGGCAGACGAAATCATCCAGGGCAAAGCGGTAGTCGAGCTGCCGCAGTTCCTGGATACGGGCGATCAGCACCGGGGTGACCGGTACGGTCTCGAGGATTTCGTAGACGACGCAGTGGGGCGGGAGCAGGCAGACGAAGTCACTCATCAAGGTGGCTTCGTCCAGATTGATGAAGGCGAGCTTGCCGTGTAGCAGCCAGTCGGGTCCGAGACAGAGGGTGTTGCTGATGACCTCGACGCCGGCTTGCAGCTGACTGGTGATCTGGGCCGAGACGGAAACCAGCGATTGCCTGAACAGGAGCTCGTAGGCGAACAGGCGATGCTCGGCATCGACGATGGGTTGACGTGCGAGAAAGGTTTCCTTGACCATCCAGCGCTCCTCGAAAGATTTGTTATGTGTTTGCCAGCAGGAGCTACATATCGGCTCAATCCGCCCAAGGTGAGCATGGGACCGTAAAGACGGTAGGGTGGCTGGCACCCTGCCTGTTTACATCAAGATTTAGCTTCGGCAGCCGGGACGCTTGCTGCGACGGTGGAAACTGCCCCGGCAGCTATTCTGCCTGTAAGTGTGCGGCCGTACTGACGACCGCCAAATACTGCTTAAGATAATATGCGCCGACAGGACAACTCAAGCACGTAATGACGCGGACTAAATTTTTTCCCTGGCTGATTGCCGAGTCCACGCCCTGAGCATAGGCGAGAAATTGCGCGCCATCCTGGGCGCCTTTTTCGCCACGCTGGCCGTCGGCCTGGTCGGCAGCCAGTTTCTGCAGGGCAGTGGGCTGCATATCATGGTCACTTCCATGGGCGCTTCGGCGGAGCTGCTGTTCGCCGCGCCCCATAACCCACTCACCCAGCTCTGGCCGCTGATCGGCGGGTACCTGATCGCCAGCGACTTTTCCTTCGTGCTCGAACCGGTTGGGCTCAATGCCCTGCTGATGCTGGTCATGGCACTGGTCATCAACAATCTGTTCGGGCGCCGCTATCCGCTCGCGCTTATCCGCCCGGGACACGAAGCATCGGCACGACGCCCCCAAGCCGCTCGACCGCATTGGCATCGACAAGAGCGATTTGCACCAGGCTTTGCGCGACATGGATGCGTATCTCGACGTCGGCAAAGCCGATCTGAAGCAGATCTACCGCCGGGCCGGCATGTATGCCCACCAGCGCAAGATGGGAGAGATCACCTGTGGCGACATCATGTGCGCGACGTCATCTCGGTCGATTTCGGCACGGAACTGGAAGAAGCTTGGACGCAACTGCGCCCCACAAGATCGGCGCCATCCCGGTTGTGGACAAGGCGCGGCGCGTGATCGGCATCATCTCGCGGGTGGATTTTCTCAAGCGCGCCAACCTCAAGGCCTACGAAACCTTCGAGGAAAGCTGGTCAAGTTCATCCGCCGTACGCCTGGCGTTACCTCGGCAAAGCCGGAAGTCGTCAGCCAGATCATGGCCACGCCTGCAGTCACGGCACCCAAGGATATGAATATCGTGGAGTTGGCGCCCCTGCTATCCGATCACGGTCTGCACCATATCCCCATCGTCAACGCCGAGCAGCGGCTAGTGGGCATGGCCCCCCAGTCCGACCTGATCGCAGCACCTACGCTGGCGGCGGCCGGTCTGAAGGAGCGATGCCATGAACGCGCCCACTAAGGAACCGCTGATTAATTTCATTGCGAGGCGCGCAGCGACGTGGCATACGATTCCACATGGGCTTCAGCCCATAGTGGATCGGAGTCCTTTAGGGAAATCCAGAAATGCCCGCTTGATCGATACGCTGGATTGCTTCCCGCCGCGCTTCGCTGCGCTCGCAATGACGGCCATATCGAATTAATCAGCGCTTCCCTAGCAAACGCTACGCGTTTTGATAATGGCTGGCGTTGGCTGGATCAGAACCAAAACGACGTGTCCTTCGCCAGGAACTCGCCGTGCGGCATATAGTGCGAGCCATCGCAGGAAAAGGTCACGCTCACCATACCGTTGAAAATGTTGATTGAAGCCATGCGCAGGTAGATCGTCTGATCGGTGAGGCGCAAGGCCTGCAGGGTTCTCAGGATGCGGCCGATTTCTGCCGGTGCGATTGCGGCATCGGGCGGATAGGTGCGCGGCGGATAGATCAGGCAGATATCGGGATCGCCCAGGGTCTCGTGATCCAGGATGCGATAACGCAAGGGATCGTCCAGCGTCCAGATGGTAGCCAGGCTGCTGGAAAAATGGATTTGGCATTGAAATACGCCGCGCTCCGTCATCAGTTCTTCAAGGATGGACAAGGCCTGTTCCAGATTGCGATCCATTGGGTTTTCCACCCGGCTTTGCTGAAACACTGTGCCGCGGATCGCCGGATCGCCCTTCACCTGGCGCCAATCGCCCGGCTCTTCGTAGAGTTCAGACGTCACCGGCAGATTGCGCAAATCGAAGTTGGCACCGAGGTAGCCCAAGGTCTGGGAATCCCGGCTCACGACCTGGAGCGCCGTGAGCGAGGGCCGGTGTTCACTCAGGCCGATGTAAGCATCCGAGAGCAGAAACCCCCATGACGGGACCGCTTCCTGCATATACGGGCGCTGCGAGCGGTCGCGTCCGAGGTGTTCTGGCACGACCCCTTCCGGGCCGATATTGTTGCAAATTTGTATCCCGTCGCTTTCCACGCAATACAGGGACGAACAATGTGGAATGCTGGAGAAGTGCTCCGAGAGAACCGCATCCAGCGCTTCGCAATTGCCCCATGCCGGTGCGCAATGCTCGGCCAATTGCCCCAGCGGTTCTCGCAGCATACGCGCCAGCTCGCCGCGCTGCTGGTATATGCAGTCTTTCCATGAACGAGCCATGACGCTTTCATCATTCATGGGTGAGCCAACGCTTTCTATTCGATGCATGCAGATGTTCCTCCGCATAGCGGGCAGCCAATTTTTTGAAGAGGCCTACCCTCCAACCGATAAGGCCGATTTCGAATCGGCATGCACCCAGACTCGACGCCTTGCGGCGACAGGGCGCTAGAGGGGGCTTCAGCGCATCCCCCGCTTGGCTGATGCAACGGTCTTGCCGACGACCTCGGAGCCAGGCGCAGTCGATTGCTCCCGCCCATTGCCGCTCGTGTCCAAGCGTTCGACGATGCGGTCTGCGCCCCGTGTCTCCCAGCTCTGCCCCAGGGCGTTGTGGAAGGCACTGCCGGTGGTGCTCATGTGCATAGCCACATAATTGCGGGCCTGAACACCAGCGCTGACAATGGGGTTGGCGCCGAGTTCCGCAGCGGTGGCAGTCGTGACTGCCATGGCAAAGCCAACGACGGCCACACCGGCCATGAGCACGGTCAAGAGTTTGTTGCGGGTATGCTGGGCATGGTGCTTCATTTGCGATACTCCTTTTGTGCATAGAGGTTTGGATGGGCGGTTTTTGTTTTTACAAGCCAACACCTCAAAGCACATGCCATGCCAGAACAGCATTTCTCTTGTTTTTCATTGGCTTGATTGAAATTTATGGTTGTGGGACGTCTTTATTTCGTCGCCTCCCGGCGACACAAAATAGGGCATAACAAGCAACTCATTGTAGGAATGGACATTTTCTTGTCTTTTAACGGAGACAGGTTCTACCGCCGGGCCGGCATGCCTGCCAACGCAAGATGAGGGAGATCGCCTGGCGTCCGGGGATATGCATGTCGTGGAGCGGGTGCCCCTGCTATCCGATCACGGTCTGCACCATATCCCCATCGTCAATGCCGAGCAGTGGCTACTGGAAAGGATCACCCAGCCCGACCTGATCGCAGCGCTCTATGTTGGCGGCAGCCGGCCTGAAGGAGCGATGCCCGTCGTTCCATCGATCATCTGACTATCTCCGGCAGGCAGCTTCGCCGCCCCTGCCCATGGCCGGCTTCGCGGCTAATATAACGATTTCCGGGAGATCCAATGAACAAGCTTCTGCCGATCGCGGTACTCGCTGCCGCCGCTTATTTCGTGCTTGCCCCGGGCCCTGACACGCCGGAAAGCCGTCAGGCAGCAGGCCTGCCCGCTGTATCTTCGACTGCGCGTGACAGTAACGATGCCGCCATCGAAAACGCCTTCTCCAACCGCCTTGGCAGCCAACTGGTTGAAGGGAAGGGAACGGTGGTGAAAATGCTGGCGGACGACAACGACGGCAGCCGGCATCAGCGCTTCATCATTCGGCTGGATTCCGGACGGACGCTGCTGATATCGCACAATATCGATCTGGCGCCGCGCATCGACGGGCTACGTACGGGAGACACGGTGGCCTTTTACGGTGAGTATGAATGGAATTCGAAAGGTGGCGTGATTCACTGGACGCATCACGATCCACAGGGTCGCCACCCCGCAGGCTGGATCAGGCACGATAGGCGGACCTATCGGTGACCGGGAAACTGCTATTGCTGCCGTGCACCCCGGTTCATTTTTTTGCCGGCATCCAGATGGCAAACCAGGCGTTTTATTGGTGGGATATTTTCTTGAAATGCTTCAGACAAAGTGGCCTGGACGAGACGTCATGCGATCGAACGCTTTTGATTCGGCTGCCCGACGCTGACAGGTGTAAATAATCCCGATTTTTTCAGTCCATTCCCCATAACCACTCGTTATGAATGCCCCGAATGCAAGGTTTTGGGACCATGCCCCGCCTGCATCGTTGCCGGGTTTTGCTGACGGTTCCGGTTATATTCGGATACAACCCGTTACATTTTTGCGGGTACTCGACATCACGGGGATACATCTCTTCTTCAGAATACGTTCCATGCCTTGCCTGTACCGGGCCGGCAGTTTTTTTCAACATTTCTGAAGGAGATTCGTAATGAAATCGATTCAAGGTTCTTTTGCCAAACGCGCCCTGATGGTGGGCTTGATCGCGGGCGGCGGCATTCTGGCGGCCTCGTCTTTCGCGATGCCTGCCGGAGGGGCGGAAGGCAAGACGGGATGCGAAGCCAGGCAGGGGCAAAAGCTCGACGGCAAGTGGCAAGAACAGCGTGCCAAGCGCCTGTCCGGGCTGAAGGAAAAGCTCGATCTCACGCCAGCGCAAGAGGCTGCATGGGATGCCTTTGCCGGCGCCGCTCAGCCAGGAATGCGCCAGGGCGTGGACAGGCAGGCCATGCAGGCCGAGTTTGCAAAGCTGAACACGCCGCAGCGCCTGGACAAGATGCTGGCCATGTCGGAGCAGCGTCGCGCCAGGATGATTGAGCGCAGTCAGGCGACCAAGGCCTTCTATGCCCAGCTGACCCCCGCGCAGCAAGGCGTGTTCGATGCCGAGGCGATGCCTGGCCGTCATCGGGGCCACGACCATCATCGCCATCAATCCTGAGTGATCAGGCGGTAGTCTGGAATTTGTGGGCGGGCAACCGCCCACTTTTTTGGTCCGCTAAGAAATAATTTTCAGGCCGCCGGCCATTACGCCTCATTCGGATTCCGGCTGTCTGTGCAGTCCGGCAACACTGCCGACAATTGCCCGCTTGCGGCCCGCCCCCGGCCGAAGCCATGGCATCGCAGTAGCGCGAAACTTGCGGCGAGGACGTCCTCCCGCAAATCGATTGAAATACGTCACGGCCCTTGGAGCAGCACCCGCCGGCAGCCCGTTGATGGCACAATCCATCGAACATCCTTAATCCAGGCAATCCAGGAAACTCCATGAAGAAATCCGATCTCGACAAAAACGAAGGCCTGAAAATTACCGGCCAGATGAAACAAGCCGGCACGCCGGATCGCTTTGGCAGTGCGGCCGGCGCGGTCGTGTCCCGGCGCGAGCAGCGCAAGCTCGAGCAGGCACAGGGCCTGGTTGCGTTTGCCGTCAAGCTCGATGGCGAATTGGTTAAGAAAATTCACGCTCTTGCAGATGCCCGCCAGGCGGGCATCAATGAAACCGTCGCCGACTTGCTGGCCAGAGGTTTGGCCGACAAGACCTGACACTAGCAGTACCGATCAACACCCAAGGGGAATAACGATGGCCATACCGGATACTCACAACTTTGCCGTGTTTTGCGATTTTGAAAACGTGGCCATCGGCCTGAAAGAAGGCAACTATCCCGATTTCAAGATTCGCCCCATTCTCGAGCGTTTGCTGCTCAAGGGCAGCATTGTGGTGAAGAAGGCTTACTGCGACTGGGACCGCTACAAGGAATACAAGCGGGACATGCACGAGGCGGCGTTCGAGCTGATCGAGATCCCGCATCTGCGGCAGTCGGGCAAGAACTCGGCGGACATCCGCATGGTGGTGGATGCGCTCGACCTCTGCTACACCAAGACGCATATCGATGCCTTCGTCATCATCAGCGGGGATTCCGATTTTTCGCCGCTGATCTCCAAGCTCAAGGAAAACGGCAAGAGCGTGATCGGAATCGGTGTGCGCGGCTCGGCGTCGTCGCTGCTGATCGCCAACTGCGACGAGTTTATTTTTTATGAAGACCTGGTGCAGGCCAAAGCGCCGAAATCCCCCGCCAGGAAAGTGGCCGCGCCTGCCCCGGCGGTGAAGGAAATCGCCGCCGGCGCGGCCAAGACGGCGAGTCCGACCCGGCGGCGAGCCCGGCCGGTGACGGAAAAGGTAGCAGACGGCAAGAACCGGGTTGCGGAAAAAGCCGAGCCGAGCGCCGAGGACAAGAAGAACCAGGCGATTGAAATCGTGGTGAGCACGCTGGAGCAGTTGATGGCAGAGCGCGGCGGCGAAGGCGCCATTTCGGCGTCGCTGATCAAGAGCACCATCAAGCGGGTCCATCCGGGCTTCAGCGAGTCGGAATACGGCTACAGCGCGTTTGGCAAGATCCTCGACGACGCGCACAAAAAAGGCATGCTGGCGGTGGAAAGGAAAGAGGGCGGCGCAGTCGTTGTCAGCCTGCCCCCTTCCAGGGGCTGAAGCGGATCATGGGCGCATAGGGGCTTCGCCTGTCCCCCGGCCCTGCCAAGAGGACAGCCTGAACCGTCCCTTTCCCATTACGTTGGACTCAGGCCGCCCTGATCACGGGCATTTTCTTCATCAGCTTGCGCAACGTGTCGCACAGTTCAGGTGTGTCTTGCTCGTGATGCACCGACACCACATGCTGAACGGCAACTTCCAGAAGCCCGGCTTCTCATTCACCCAAATTGAACCTGATCCAATGAACCGGAAATACAGGATGTGACGCCTTTCCCGGTGGGGGTTGGGGTTCCTGGCTTCGCGCACATCCCTGGCGTGCCCGGCCGATCCGCATCCCGGCCACACCACTTTCCTGAATGTCCAGCGGGCTGATCGGCTCGGCCGGCCAATGGCCGCGGCCCGAGCGGGTGTGGAGGCAACGCTGGGCCTGCTGTTCGGCGCCTTGCTGAAAATTGCCCTGGCTTTCACCATGATGGGCGTGTTCGCGCTGGACCGCCTGCTTCGCGTTGAGGCGGCGATTTACAATGGGTTCAAGTGTGTCTAAGCTTATAAATGTCGGAAACCTTGCATCATTACCAAGAGAGGGAAATATCCATGAATGCCCATTATTCTGCCGAAGCAGATCCATCCGATGCCACGAAAGAACAGTTGATCGACGATTTCAAGGCGGTAGTCGCCGATGCGGAAGCCCTGCTGAAGGCCACGGCCGGCCAGGGCGGCGAGGCGGTGGCCGCTGCACGCGCCAAGACGGACGCCTCGCTCGCGGCGGCAAAAGCGAAAATGGCCGATGCCCAGGCCGCGCTGCTGGTCAGGACACGGGCCGCAGCCAGGGCGACGGACGAGTACGTCCACACTAATCCGTGGCAATCCATGGGCGCCGCCGTCGGTGTCGGCTTGGTGATCGGCCTGTTGATCGGGCGGCGCTAACCAGGCAATGGCTGAGGAATCTCATGCTGCGACCGGAGGGTTGTTCGAATCCCTGAAAACGCTGTCATCGTGCCTGGTCGGCATTGTCCATACCCGTCTCGAGCTTCTGTCCACGGATATTGCGGAAGAGCGTGAGCATCTGGTCCTGCTCCTGGTGATGGCGCTGGTTGCGCTGTTCTGTCTCGGCGTCGGCATCGTGTTGCTGGCAATTCTGATTGCGGTTGCCTTCTGGGAGTCGCACCGGATCATGGCGCTGGGCGGGTTGACCGGTGTTTTCCTGGTGGCCGGCGCCGGGGCGGGGTGGTTGGCCATGCACAAGGCCAGAACCAAGCCGCGGCTGTTCGATGCGAGCCGGGCTGAATTGTCCAAAGACCGGCAGCGCCTCACCGCCGGATCATGAGTCGAGCGGCAGCCTTTTCAGGCTGCATACCCGTACACGGCGAAGTAATGGCAGGCAGTCCCTGCCATGACGAACAGATGCCAGATGAAGTGGCCGTATCGCAGGCGCGCGTCGAGCGCGAAGAAAATCACCCCCAGCGTGTAGGCCAGGCCGCCGGCGACCAGCCATAGCAGGCCGGCTACGGGCATGCGGGTGGATAGAGGTTCGGCTGCAATCACGATGAGCCAGCCCATAAGCAGATAGAGACCGGTGGAGAGCATGGGGTGGGACATCCGGCTCAATGCCTTCAGCGCCACCCCGACCGCGGCCAGCCCCCAGACAAGTCCGAGCAGCGTCCAGCCCCATGCGCCACGTAGTACACCGAGGGTGAACGGCGTGTATGTCCCCGCGATGAGAAGGAAGATTGCGGCGTGCTCGACGACCCGAAACACGCGCTTGGCGCGGCCGGCCGGCAGGGCGTGATACAGGGTGGAGCCGAGGTAGAGCAGCACCATGGTCGCGGTGAAGATGCTCGCGCCGACAATGAACGCCGCATCGCCATGCCGGACCGCACGCACGATCAGGAAAGGGCTGGCAACGAGCGCTGCGACCAGCCCCAATCCGTGGCTGAGGCTGTTCGCGATTTCTTCCCCTCGCGACTGCCCGCGCTGGTTTGCCGCTGGCGGCAGATCCACGATATCGGCCCGATTATCCGGGGTTGGTCGCCGCACGCATCGTGGGTTTGCGGTTATTTCTTGTCCAGCCTGGTGAACTTCGAGCCTTCCAGGGTGAGGTTGTACATCAGGCCCTTCTGGCCGAAGATGAAGCCGATCACCGGATCCTTGATGTTGGTGGTGTCGACCGCCTTGCCGACGCCGATGTCCACCAAGGCGACCGAGCCATCCACCCCCACTTTCCAGCCTTCGCTTTCGCGGAATTTCTTGAGGGCGGATTCCTCCGTAAAGATCACCACGATGCTCTTGGCCTGCGCGCCCAGCTGTAAACCAACGGACGCGGCGGCGGTGCTGTAGTAGTCGACGGTTTTCCCGCCCACCCGCAGCGCGCCTTCGCCGTATTCGCCGCCCACGCCGATGCCGGCCTTGTAGACCTTGGGAAACACCAGCACGCCTTTTGCGATCCGGAGAAAGGCATCGGCGCCGTCGATTTTCCGGAAGTCGGCCAGGGCCCGGTCGACCTCCCGGCCAATTTCCGCCGCGCTGGCCGCGTGCACCGAAGGCGCAGCCAGAAACAGGGCGATCAGGGCCGTGAATAGCAGGGCAGGGCCGGAAGGGTGCCGTGTCGAAATAATGTAAGACATGGGTTCTCTCCTTGGATGGAAGCATGACCTTCAATATAGTGCAGGCCGATCGGGTTGGCCTCAGCGATATTCCGCTGCGTGGCTATGATGAAGGAACCGACAAGCATCAGGAGTATGGACATGGATCACACCGTCACGCTGCTAATGAATCAGTTCGTCACCCACGACGTGAAGCGCTTCATCGTCAGCAAGCCGGAGGGGCTTTCCGTCGATCCCGGCCAGGGCGTCGAGCTGGCGATCAATCTGCCTGGCCTGCGCGAACAGGGACGACCCTTCACGCCCACCGGCCTGGCTGCCGACCGGGTGCTCGAATTCACCATCAAGGCCTATCCGGCCCACGCCGGCGTGACCCAGGCGCTCCACCAATTGAAGCCGGGTGCGGAACTGCTGATGTCCGAGCCTTTCGGCACCATCCGCTACCAGGGGCCCGGCGTCTTCATTGCCGGCGGCGCCGGCATTACGCCATTTCTGGCCATTCTGCGGGGGCTGGCGCACAGGGGAGAACTGGGCGGGCAGACGTTGATCTTTTCCAACAAGACCCCGCGTGACGTGATCTGCGAAAAGGAGCTGCGCCACCTGCTGGGCGAGCGCTGCATCCTGACCTGCACCGGCGCCGATGCCCCTGGGTATGCGCACCGGCGGGTCGACCGCGCATTCCTGGAAGAAACGATCGACGACTTCAAGCAGCGATTTTACGTCTGCGGCCCGCCCCCCTTCATGGATGCGGTCAACGGCGCGTTGACGGATCTGGGCGCCAGCTCTGAAAACGTGGTATTTGAGCGGTGAGTGCCTGCCCGTCCCATTAGCCGGCGCGGGCTCAAGTTAAGACGGGAGATACCGATTCATCGGGTATTCCGTTCGGGTGCGCATTCGCGATCAATGCGGCACGCCGGACTGTCTTGGAGAGATGATGCCGCAGCAACCGAAAAGTCTGGCAGCCTGGCTCGCCTTTTTGGGGCAGGCCGATATTCCTGTTTTAAAGTACACCGCGCGCGAACTCGAACGTCTGTGCGCCGATGAGGTACTTCTCAATGCGCGCGGCATTGCCAATGTCGTGACCGACGATCCGCTGATGACGGTCAAGCTGCTGCGCTACATGCAAACGCACAAGCATCGCAACCAGAAGTATGAACTGGTGGACGTGAAGGAGGCGCTGCTCATGATGGGGCTGGATGCCTTCTTCCGCGAGGTGCCGGCGATGCCGATCGCGGAAGACATACTGCATGGCCACATCGAGGCGCTGGTGCAGCTGCTGCATACGGTCCGGCGTGCGCAGCGTTCGGCGCATTACGCATTCGACTGGGCATTGCGCCTGCACGATCTGCACGCGGAAGAGGTGCACGTGTCCGCGCTGCTCTACCATGTCGCCGAAATGCTGATGTGGTGCTTCAATCCCGGGCAGATGCTCGAAATCCAGAAGCTGCAGGCGGCCGACCCCACGCTGCGTAGCGCGGAGGTGCAGAAGCAGGTGCTGGGCTTCACCGGCCTGGAGTTGCAGCGCCAATTGACGATCGAATGGAAATTGCCAGAATTGCTGCTGAACCTGATGGACCCGGCGCAGACGAACACGGCGCGGGTGCGCAATGTGAAGCTGGCGGCCAATCTGGCGCGGCATTCCGCCCAGGGCTGGGATAACGATGCCTTGTCGGACGATTACCGCGAGATCGCCGCGTTGCTGCGGATGGAACCGGACAAGGTGGCGGCGCTGGTCAAGCCGGCCCCCGCCATCGTTTAGACGGGGAAGGCTTTCCCCGGGCTATGCCGGCTTGGGGATGACGCTCTCTTCCAGCTTGCGGGCGAGTTGCGAAATGGCGACGCCGGCGGGGCAGCCCGGCGTGGCCTGCATCAGCAACTGGCGGCGCATGATGGCCTGGCGCACTTCGGGGTCGACGGGAATGTCGCCCATGTGGATCAGACGGATCGGGCGGTCGGGTTCGGTGACGACGAAACGGTCGAGCACCTGTTGCAGCTGGTTCGTGATGGCCTGGCCGCTGCCCGGACGGGTGGCCTGGTTAATGACTACCCGCACGGTTTGCCGCTGCTGCTGTCCCACCAGAACTTTAATCGTGGCGTAGGCATCGGTGAGCGAGGTCGGCTCGGGCGTGGCGACCATCAGCACTTCGGATGCCAGCGAGACGGCGAACAGGACGATGTCGGAAATCCCGGCACCGGTATCCAGCAGCACGACGTCGTAATTCGGCACCAGGCCGCCGATGATGCGCAGGAATTCATCGCGTACTTCGGGCGTCAGGCGCGAATACTCGACCATGCCGGAACCGGCCAGCAGTACGGAAAAGCCCCCCGGCGCCTGAAGAATGGCCTCTTCCAGCCTGGCTTTTCCGGTGAACACGTCGTGCAGCGTGATCTTGGGATACAGGTTGAGCACCACGTCGAGGTTGGCGAGGCCAAGGTCGGCGTCGAGTACCAGCACCTTGTACCCGCGTTTGGCCAGGGCGGCGGCAAGATTGGCTGAAACGAAGGTCTTGCCCACACCGCCCTTGCCGCTGGTGACCGCGATGACCTTGCCCAGCGGTTTCAGAGGGACCTTGGCCGCGTTCTTGTTTTCGGCAGTGGGGGGCAGCACATTGCTCATTCGTTTGCCCGGTTTGTGGCGTTGCCCATGGCATCGTGGGGGGCGTTGCCTGACGTATTTTCAATCGTGGGCATCTCATCCATGATGAGGTGCCCAAACAACAGTCCTTTCTCTTCCGCACTGACCGCAATCTCTCGTGGCTGGTCCAGGCAAACCTGGTTGCGGCCGCCGGTTTTGGCGCTGTAAAGCTGCTGGTCGGCGCGCTCGATCCACAAATCGGCGGTGGAGCGCACCCATTCCGGGGCGTAGGCGCCACCGATGCTGATCGTGGCCTGGATGCTGAGCAGCGGTGACACGGGTATCGAGAGCGAGGCAACGGTTCGGCAAATCCGCTCGGCCACCGCACGCCCGAAAAGCGGCCGGCAGTGGGGCAGGATTACGGCGAATTCCTCGCCGCCGTAGCGGGCGACGGTATCCATGGGGCGCACGCAGTCCGCCAGACATTTGGCAATGGCCTGCAGCACCTGATCACCGACCAGGTGGCCATGGGAATCGTTGATGGTTTTGAAATGGTCGACGTCCAGAAATAGTAGCAGCACCGATTCGCCGGAACGTGCGACGGCCTCGATCGAACGCTCGAGTATCGAGCGGAAATGCCGGCGGTTGCCCAGCCCCGTTAACGGATCCTTGAGCGAGATATCGCACAGGTCGTTGATGATGCGCTGCAAATAGTCGGTGGCTGATTCCCCGGCGCCCTGCTGGCTGTTTTTTGCGTCATGCTTCAGCAGGGCGCGCGCGTCGTCGAGTTGCAGCGCTTGCAGCTCGACTTGCTCGATCTGGGGGAATGGGTTCAGGGGAGCCAAAGGAGGTTTCAATACATGGTGTCGTGAATTAGGAATATCGAAACATATAATTTGTCATTCCGATCGATACGCTGGATTGCTTCGCTGCGCTCGCAATGACGGCCATGTCGAAGTAATCGGCGTTTCTCCAGCGCTCAAAATTAGGTTTCTCTTGGCATCCAGAGTGAATTGGACAAAGATCGGGAAAATGAATCAATTTTCAAAAGTATGTTGGCAATTGCGTCTTTGATCAAGCGCCGGCCGACAATCCGGGGGCATGCATCTTGGCACGGAAGGAAAATCACCCCACCTTGGGCAAGCGCTCGAGCGCGGCCTTGATCGCTTCTTCCGGGTAGGCGAAGTCTTCCAGTTTGCCGCTGAAATAGCTGTCGTAGGCCGCCATGTCGAAGTGGCCGTGCCCCGAAAGATTGAAGAACAGCGTCTTTGCCTCGCCGCTTTCCTTGCAGCGCAGGGCCTCGTCGATGCAGGCGGCGATGGCGTGATTGGATTCGGGGGCGGGGATGATGCCTTCGGTGCGGGCGAAGGTGACGCCGGCTTCGAAGGTGGCAAGCTGGGGTACGGTGATCGCTTCGATCAGCTTCTCATGGTAAAGCTGCGACACCAGCGCCGAGGCGCCGTGGTAGCGCAGGCCGCCAGCGTGGATGCCGGGCGGCATGAAATCATGGCCCAGGGTGTACATCAGCATCATCGGCGTGAGTTTGGCGGTGTCGCCAAAATCGTAGGCGTAATGGCCGCGTGTCAGGGTCGGGCAGGAGTCTGGCTCCACCGCGACCAGCCGCACGTTCTTGCCGGCGGCCTTGTCGGCAAAGAAGGGGAAGGCCGCGCCACCGAAGTTGGAGCCACCGCCGCAGGGGGCGAAGATCATGTCCGGGTAGTCGCCCGCCTTCTCGAACTGCTTCTTGGCTTCCAGCCCGATCACGGTCTGGTGCAGCAGTACGTGGTTCAGCACCGAGCCCAGTGTGTAATTGGTGTCGGGGCGCGATGCTGCTTCTTCCACTGCTTCGGAAATCGCCAGCCCGAGCGAGCCCGGGTTGTCGGGGTCGGCCGCCAGCGCGGCGCGGCCGGTGTTGGTTTCCATGCTCGGGCTGGCGAACACTTCGGCGCCCCAGGTATGCATCATCGAACGGCGGTAGGGTTTCTGGCCGTAGCTGACCTTGACCATGTAGACCCGCACTTCCAGTCCGAACATCTGCCCGGCCAGCGCCATCGAGCAGCCCCACTGCCCGGCGCCGGTTTCGGTGGCGATGCGCTTGATGCCGGCTTCGGCGTTGTAATAGGCTTGGGCAACCGAGGTGTTGACCTTGTGCGAGCCGGCCGGGGAGACGCCTTCGTACTTGTAGTAGATTTTGGCCGGCGTGCCGAGAGCCGCTTCCAGGCGGTGGGCGCGGATCAGCGGCGAAGGCCGCCACAGCTGGTAGATTTCGCGCACCTTTTCCGGGATCGGGATCCATCTTGCAGCCGACATTTCCTGCTCGATCAGGCTCATCGGGAAGATCGCCGTCAGCGCATCGGGGTCGATCGGCTTGCCGTCCGGCCCCAGCGGCGGTGCCGGCGGATTGGGCATGTCGGCAACGACGTTGTACCAGTGGGTGGGGATCTCCGATTCGTCGAGCAGGAACTTGGTTTGCGGCATGGCGGCCTCTCTGTTGTATTGAGTGCTTATTTCGGACAGGCAAGCCCGATTAAAAGATCATCGGTCAATCGCCTCATGTCGTCAACAAACCACGCGCAGGGGGGGCTGCTTCTACCTTTCGAAGGATGGTGAAAAGACTTCGATCCACTTTGATGGCCCGCTTTCTTGCGGATCGGGCCATCGGAAACGTGCTGTGGCGCAAAAGCGTCAGGCTACGCTGCCGAAACCGGGGACGGTGGCCCCGGACGGCGCCTTCAGCCCCGCCAGACGGGAACTCTGGGCGATAGGCCCGCCCGGAAACAGGGTGTACAGGTACTTGACGCCGCCTTTCGAGTGGAAGTGCTCTTCCAGGGCATCGTTCAATTCGGGCAGGGTGATGGTCGGGCTGTTTTCATGATGGGCATAGAAGTGTTGCATCGCGCGAATGACTTCCCAGTGCACGTCCGTGAGCTCAAGTCCTTCCTCGCTGGCGATTCGCTTCGCCTCATCCCGCGTCCACTCAAACGGGGCACAAGGAAAGTCGGGGTTGGGCGCCGACTTCTGAAGCAGTTTATTGATATCGGTTGAATCGTTTCCCATGACCGTCTCCTAAAAGGCTTCCGTAGACATCTTAAAGATAGGACAGGCCTTGCCCGAATTCAAGGCAGCGCAGGGTGGTAAGTTTCCTTCCGGACAAGGGCTCGACAGGGAGATCTCCGGCGGTAAATGAACGCATTCTGACGCAGCGGGTCACCCTATGGTCGTGATTTAAATCCCGATGGACACACGAGGGCGCGGCGATGGGTTCGGTGCAATGGAGGAGAAACGCTTGGATCGGGAACCGGCAGCAGACGATGTGAGGACGATGCATCACCGTCACTCTTTCCCGGTGCGCCTACTGTTTGCCGGCCTCGGCACCCTGTTCGTGTTGCTGGGGGTGCTCGGTATTTTCCTGCCGGTGCTGCCAACCACGCCTTTTCTGTTGCTGGCCGCCGCCTGCTACGCACGCTCGTCGCGCCGCATCTACCACTGGCTGCTGCATCAGCCGCATTTCGGCCCGCTGCTCAGCGAATGGCGCGAGCATCGCAGCATGCCGTATCGCGCCAAGCGTAAGGCGCTGTTGCTGGTTGCGTTGAGCTTCGGTGTCTCCATCGTATTTTTCGTGCCCGGGTGGCCGGCCAAACTGGCGATGGGCATCGGCGGGATGCTGCTGGCGGCCTGGATCGCCCGCATCCCCTCGCGCGACGCCCCGCGCCGGCCATGAAAGCCGCACCCCTGAAACAACAACTAGGCTGAAAGCGTCCGATCCACAGAAGGAGCGACGCCATGGCAAAACGATCCTTTCCGCTATCCCGTGTCTATGGCCTGCTGGAGCCCGGTCCGGTGGTACTGGTGACGACCGCCCGCAAGGGCCGCGCCAATATCATGACGATGTCGTGGCACACCATGATGGAGTTCGAGCCGCCGCTCGTCGGCTGCGTGATCAGCGGCCGCAATGCGTCGTTCGACGTGCTGCGCGCAACGAAGGAATGCGTGATCAATATCCCGACGCGGGAATGGGTGAAGCAGGTGGTGGGCGTCGGCAACTGTTCCGGGTGCACGGTCGACAAGTTCGTCAAATTCGGTCTCACGCCGGTGCCGGCCGCCGAGGTCGCCGCGCCGCTGATCGGAGAATGTTACGCTAATCTCGAATGCCGGGTGGCAGACACGCGGCTGGTGAACCGCTACAGCTTCTTTGTTCTCGAGGTGGTGCAGGCGTGGGTCGATGCCGCCATCAAGTAGCCGCAGACGCTCCACCACCGCGGCAACGGCGTGTTTGCGGTGGCCAGCGAGACGGTCAAGCTGCGCTCGGCGATGAAATAGCACATGGATTGATCCGCGCATGCGGATTCGGCGCCAAGCTCGGGGATAATCCGGCCGCATGAATGCAGTGCCCTACTGGCGCCTGTCCGGTTTCTATTTCTTCTATTTCGCCTTCGTCGGGGCGATGTCGCCGTTCTGGGGGCTGTATCTGCAGTCGCTGGCGTTCAACGCCTTTCAGATCGGCGTCTTGATGTCGCTGCTGCAGGTGATGCGGATTTTTGCGCCCAACATATGGGGGCATATTGCCGACCGCACCGGTCGCCGCACGGCAATCGTGCAGGTGGCGGCGCTTGGCAGCGTGCTGGTGTTTGCCGGGGTTTTTGTCGGTGACAGTTTCTGGTGGCTGTTCGCGGTGATGGCGGCGCTGGGCTTCTTCTGGAGCGCTTCGCTGCCGCTGGTCGAAGCGATGACGCTGTCGCATCTGGGCGAGCGCACCGATGCCTATGGCCGCATCCGCCTGTGGGGCTCGATCGGCTTCATCGTCATGGTGGTGGGGCTGGGTTACACCTTCAACACTGTGTCGATCGACTGGTTGCCGTGGGCGGTGATGGCGGTGATGCTGGGTATCGTTGCGTTCGCGCGGGTGATTCCGGAGGCCGAGATCCTGCCGCACCCCACCGACCTGCATTCGGGGTGGGCGATCGTGAAGCGGCCCGAGGTGGCGTCGCTGCTGGTCGCCTGCATGCTGATGGCGGTAACGCACGGGCCGTATTACACCTTCTATTCGATCTATCTGGTCGACCACGGCTACGACAAGTCCACCGTGGGCTGGTTGTGGGCGTTCGGCGTATTGTGCGAAATCGGCATTTTCCTGATCGTTCCGCGCATCTTCGCGCGGGTGACGCCGCGCCAATTGATTCTGGCCAGTTTCGCGCTGGCCGTGCTGCGTTTCCTGCTGATTGCCTGGGGGGTGGAGTCGGCCTGGCTGGTGTGGGGCGCGCAGACGCTGCATGCCTTCACCTTCGGCACCCATCACGCGGCGGCGGTGGCGCTGATCCACCAGCATTTCCGCGGGCGCCACCAGGCGCGCGGGCAGGCGCTCTACACCAGCCTGTCCTTCGGCGTCGGCGGCACCATCGGCGGTCTGGCGAGCGGCCTGACCTGGGACACGCTGGGGCCGGCCTGGACTTTCACGCTAGCCGCCGGGAGCGCAGCGCTGGCCTGGGCGGTGTACGCCGTGTGGGGACAGACAAAATCCGTGCCAGTGCTCCACAGATAATGATGGAAACAGGTCAAGCTATGAAATAATCGGCGTTTTACGCGCTGCCTCGCCTTAATTCCACATGCTAGGACTCACTTTATTCCAGAAACTGTGGGACGCCCACGTCGTTCACGTCGAGGCCGACGGCACCACGCTGCTCTATATCGACCGCCACCTGGTGCATGAAGTCACCAGCCCGCAGGCGTTCGAGGGGCTGAAGCTGGCCCACCGCACCCCCCGCAGGGCTGATGCAGCCGTCGCCGTGCCCGACCACAATGTGCCGACGACCGACCGCAGCCAGGGCATCGCCGATCCGATTTCACGCCTGCAGGTCGAGACGCTCGACGCCAACTGCGCCGAGTTCGGCATCACCGAATTCAAAATGGACGACATCCGCCAGGGCATCGTTCACGTCATCGGTCCCGAGGCGGGCCTGACCCTGCCCGGCATGACCGTGGTGTGCGGCGATTCGCATACGTCTACCCACGGCGCGTTCGGTGCGCTCGCCTTCGGCATCGGCACGTCCGAGGTCGAGCACGTGCTGGCGACGCAATGTCTGTGGCAGAAGCCGTCGAAGACCATGCTGGTCAAGGTCGAAGGTGCACTGGGCCGCGGCGTTACCGCCAAGGACATTGCGCTCGCCGTCATCGGCGAGATCGGCACCGCCGGCGGTACCGGCTATGCACTGGAGTTCGGTGGCTCGGCGATCCGCGCGCTGTCGATGGAAGGCCGCATGACCCTGTGCAACATGGCGATAGAGGCCGGCGCGCGCGCCGGCATGGTGGCGGTCGATCAGACCACGATCGACTACGTCAAGGGCCGTCCCTATTCGCCCAGGGGAGACGCATGGGACAAGGCGGTGGCGTGGTGGAACACGCTGCACTCGGACGACGACGCGGTGTTCGACCGTGTGATCGGGTTCGATGCCTCGAAGATCGAGCCGCAGGTCACCTGGGGCACTTCGCCCGAGATGGTGACGACCATCGGCGGCCGTGTGCCGAACCCGGCCGATGCGCCGAGCGAGGTCAAGCGGCACGACTGGACGCGTGCGCTGGAATACATGGATCTACAGGCCGGTACGCCGATTGCCGGGATTGCGGTGGACAAGGTGTTCATCGGTTCGTGCACCAACTCGCGCATCGAGGATTTGCGCGAGGCCGCTACCGTGGCGAAGGGCCGCAAGGTCGCGCCCAACGTCAGGCTGGCGATGGTGGTGCCGGGTTCCGGCCTGGTCAAGCAGCAGGCCGAGGCCGAAGGTCTGGACAGGATTTTTGTCGAGGCCGGTTTCGAATGGCGCGAGCCGGGCTGCTCGATGTGCCTGGCGATGAACGCCGACCGGCTGGAGCCGGGTGAGCGCTGTGCTTCGACCAGCAACCGCAATTTCGAGGGGCGGCAGGGGCAGGGTGGGCGTACCCATCTAGTCAGCCCGGCGATGGCTGCCGCGGCGGCCTGTGCCGGGCATTTTGTCGATGTTCGTAAATCTTAAGGAGAACACATGAAGCCAATGATTGCCCTGATGATCGCCGTTGCACTGACGCTGGCAGGCTGCAACACCGTGCGTGGAGTGGGTCAGGACATCGAGAAGGCGGGCGACTCGATCCAGAAGGCCGCCAAGTAATGCGGGCTTTCACCACACTCGATGGGCTGGTGGTGCCGCTCGACCGCGCCAACGTCGACACCGACGCCATCATTCCCAAGCAGTTTCTGAAGTCGATCAAGCGTGCCGGCTTCGGCCCCAACCTGTTCGACGAATGGCGTTATCTCGACCACGGCGAACCGGGCATGGACCCTGCCACGCGCCAGCCGAATCCGGAATTCGTGCTGAACTTCCCGCGCTACAAGGGGGCCAGCGTGCTGCTCGCGCGCGACAACTTCGGCTGCGGCTCGAGCCGCGAGCACGCGCCGTGGGCGTTGGAAGACTACGGTATCCGCGCCATCATCGCGCCGTCCTACGCCGACATCTTCTACAACAACTGCTTCAAGAACGGCATCCTGCCGATCGTGCTCGACGCCGCGGCGGTCGAACGCCTGTTTCGCGAATGCGAGGCCAGCGAGGGCTACCGCCTCAACGTCGATCTGGACAAGCAGACCGTGACCACGCCGGGCGGCGAGGTGCTGAAATTTGATGTCGACGGCGGGCGCAGGCATCGGCTGTTGAACGGCCTGGACGACATCGGCCTGACCCTGCTTCAGGCCGACAAGATCAAGGCGTACGAAGATCGGCGCAAGCAGGAAGCGCCGTGGCTGTTTTAATGCGTGAAGCGTCAGGGGTAAGGCGTACAGCGCGCAGCCTGCTCCTCACCCTTCACGCCTCACCCCTCACGGAGTCGAAATGAAATTAGCAGTTCTCCCCGGTGATGGCATTGGTCCCGAAATCGTCGCCCAGGCCGTCAAGGTGCTGGAGGCGCTGCGAGCCGAAGGCGCGAAAATCGAAATGGAAACCGCGCCCATCGGCGGCGCTGGCTACGATGCGGCGGGCGATCCGCTGCCTGAGGCGACGCTTGCGCTTGCGCGCGCAGCCGACGCGGTGCTGCTCGGCGCCGTTGGCGGCCCGCAGTACGACGCGCTCGACCGTCCGCTGCGCCCCGAGCGCGGCCTGCTGCGCATCCGCAAGGAACTCAACCTGTTCGCCAACCTGCGCCCGGCGCTGCTGTATCCCGAGCTGGCATCGGCGTCTTCGCTGAAGCCGGAAGTGGTATCCGGCCTCGACCTGATGATCGTACGCGAGTTGACGGGCGACGTGTATTTCGGCCAGCCGCGCGGGATCGAAATTCGCAACGGCGAGCGTGTCGGCTTCAATACCATGCTGTATTCCGAATCCGAGGTGCGCCGGGTGGCGCATGTCGCCTTCGGCATCGCCATGAAGCGCGGCAAAAGGCTGTGCTCGGTCGAGAAGGCCAACGTGCTGGAATGCTCCGAGCTGTGGAAGGAAGTGATGATCGAGGTGTCGAAGGACTACCCGAAGGTCGCACTCTCGCACATGTACGTCGACAATGCGGCGATGCAGCTGATCCGTGCGCCCAAGCAGTTCGACACCATTGTCACCGGCAACATCTTTGGCGACATCCTGTCCGACGCGGCGTCGATGCTGTCGGGTTCGATCGGCATGCTGCCTTCGGCCTCGCTCGACGAGCACAACAAGGGCATGTACGAGCCGATCCACGGTTCCGCGCCCGACATCGCAGGGAAAAACCTGGCGAATCCGCTGGCGACCATCCTGTCGGTGGCGATGATGTACCGCTACACCTTCGCCGACCTGACGACCGCCGATCGCATCGAGAACGCGGTAAAGAAAGTGATCGCGCAGGGCCTGCGCACCAGCGATATCTGGACCGAAGGCGCGCGGAAGGTGTCGTGCAGCGAAATGGGTGACGCGGTGGTGAAGGCGCTGTAATTTTTCCGCGAAGGCTCGCGAAGAAAAGCACTTCTTCGCGTCCTTCGCGGATAAGATTTTTTGGAGATGAACATGATGAAGGTAGGACTGATCGGCTGGCGTGGCATGGTGGGTTCCGTGCTGATGGGGCGCATGAAGGAAGAGCGCGATTTCGACCACATCGATCCGGTGTTCTTCACCACGTCGAACGTCGGCGGCAAGGGCCCCGACATCGGCCGTGACGTGCCGCCGCTGAAGGATGCCAGCAGCATCGACGAACTGAAGCTGTGCGACACCATCATCACCTGCCAGGGCGGCGATTACACGAAAGAGGTCTATCCGAAGCTGCGCGCGGCCGGCTGGAACGGCTACTGGATCGATGCCGCCTCGACGCTGCGGATGAAGGACGAGGCCATCATCATCCTCGACCCGGTCAACGGCCAGGTCATACGCGACGGCATCGTCCATGGCGTCAAGACCTACATCGGCGGCAACTGCACGGTGTCGTTGATGCTGATGGCGATGGGCGGGCTGTTCGACGCCGGCCTGGTCGAATGGGTGTCGCCGATGACCTACCAGGCGGCCTCCGGAGCCGGCGCGCGCAACATGCGAGAATTGATCCGGCAGATGGGCGCGGTGCATGCCGAAGTCGCAGACCTGCTCGACGACCCGGCCTCGGCGATCCTCGAAATCGACCGCAAAGTGGCCGAGTTCATCCGTTCCGACCGCTATCCGGTCGACGCCTGGCCGGTACCGCTGGCCGGTAACCTGATCCCGTGGATCGACGTCGCGCTGGAATCCGGCCAGTCGAAGGAGGAATGGAAAGCACAGGCCGAGGCCAACAAGATCATGCGCCGCAACGACAAGCCGATTCCCATCGACGGCCTGTGCGTGCGTGTCGGTGCGATGCGCTGCCATTCGCAGGCGCTCACCGTCAAGCTGACCAGGGATGTGCCGCTCACCGAGATCCACAGCCTGATCGCCGCGCACAACCAGTGGGTGAAGGTGGTGCCGAACGACCGCGAGCTCACCATGCGCGAACTCACCCCGGCGGCGGTGACCGGCACGCTGAGCGTGCCGATCGGCCGCATGCGCAAGCTCTCCATGGGGCCGGAATATCTGACCGCGTTCACCGTGGGCGACCAGCTGCTGTGGGGCGCGGCGGAGCCGCTGCGCCGCATGCTGAGGATCCTGCTGGACGCTTGAGTGGGCAAGAACCGAACAGTACGCTCCGGGCTGGTGCGATTTGTGCATTAAAGATTGCGCCCGTCGAGCCGTCAATACAGGCGTCAAGGATTCAACAGCTCCGGCACGCGGGGCGAACAAGGAGATACTGGATGAAATTGAAGCGCTTCACCACCCAACTGGTGGCCGCAGGCCTGATCGCCATGCCGCTGATGGCGCACGCCGCCGGGTTGGGCAAGCTGTCGATTACTTCTGCGCTGGGTCAACCGCTCGCGGCGGAAATCGAACTGTTCGCGGCAGACAAGGCCGAGCTTGACAGCCTGTCGGCCAGTCTTGCTTCCGACCAGGCCTTTCGCGATGCGCGCGTCGAATTCGCTCCGGTGCTGTCCTCCCTTCGTTTTGCGGTCGCAAAGAAGCCCGACGGCAAGGCGGTGCTGAAGGTCAGCTCCAGCCGCCCGGTGAACGATCCTTTCATCGACATGCTGGTCGAGCTGAGCTGGGCCTCGGGACGGCTGGTGCGTGAATACACCATGCTGCTCGACCCGCCTGGCATGGGCGGTGTCCAGACGGTGGCCCCCGTGGCTGTTGCCCCGACGCCCATTGCCAAGCCCGCACCCGCGGCGGCTCCGCAAGCTCCGGCTGCTACTGCCACGCCCACGCCCACGCCCACGCCCACGCCCACGCCCACGCCCACGCCAGCCCCGCAGGCCGCGGCGCCGGATCGCATGAAGGTCAAGCGGGGCGACACGCTGACGGGCATTGCCAGCCGCGTGCGTCCCGAAGGCGTCAGCCTGGAGCAGACCTTGCTGGGGCTCTACCGCGAGAACGACCAGGCTTTCGACGGCAACATGAACCGCCTGAAGGCAGGCAAGACGCTCAAGGTGCCATCGGTTGAAAAAGTGGCCGCCATTTCACAACAGGAGGCGGTGCGTGAATTCAAGCTGCAGGCAGAAGACTGGCGGGTCTATCGCCAGAAGCTGGCCGGGGCGGTAAGCGCTGCTCCCGAGGCCAAGGCCACCGCGGACCAGACCAGCAGCGGCAAGATCACGCCCAAGGTGGAAGACCGTGCCAAGCCAGCGCCCGAAGCGCAGCAGGATGTGCTGAAGCTGTCCAAGCTTACGCCGCCGGCCGGTGCTGCCGGCAAAGCGGACGAAACCCGTATCCTGCAGGAAAAGCTGCGCGCCCAGGAAGAGGATGCGACCGCACGTGAAAATGCGCTGCAGGAATCGGATCAGCGCGTGACCACGCTGGAAAAACAGATTCAGGACATGCAGAAGCTGGTCGAGATGAAGGAGCAGGCACAGGCTGAAGCACCGGTTGCTGCCCCTGCTGCCCCAACTGTCCCTGCTGCGGCAGCGTCGGCTCCCGCACCGACCGCACCAGCCGTTGCGGCGCCGCCTGTCGTTCCCGAATCCGAACCTGCCGACCACTGGTACGACCCCTTGCTCGCCAACCCGCTTTACTGGGGGGGCGGCCTGTCTGTGCTTGGCCTGGGCGGCGTGTTGTGGTGGATGCTGGCGGGCGGCGGTCGCCGCAGGAAAAGCGGTGCTGCGCTTGACGACAGCCTCATCACCGGCGGCGACATTCCGCCCAATACCGTTATTGGGGATGCATCGGGTGGCAGCGTCAATACCGGCGACACCTCCTTCCTCACCGACTTCAGCCAGGCGGGCCTGGGCACCATCGATACCCACGATGTCGACCCCATCGCCGAAGCCGAGGTATACATGGCCTATGGCCGCGATGCGCAGGCCGAGGAAATCCTCAAGGAAGCCATCAACAACAACCCGGACCGCCACGAGATCCGCGTCAAGCTGCTTGAGATTTACGCCGCACGGCACAACACCGTGACGTTCGAAGCGGTCGCCGGCGAGCTCTATGCCGCACTGGGCAGCAAGTCGAGCCCGCTGTGGGACAAGGCTTGCGAAATGGGCCGCAGCATCGATCCGACCAACCCGCTCTATGGCGGCGTGCAGTCGAGCGCCGCGCCGGCGGCAGCGGCCGCCACGGTGGCGGCCACTACCGCCGTGGCCGGCGGAGCGGTGACGTTTGCCGACGAATCCACGCCGGCATCGCTTGAAATCGATGCCGCATTCGAGCCCGAACTTGAGCCCGAGCCCGAGCCCGAGGTCGTGGCAGCCAATGGGCCGCTGGAATTCGAGTCGGCGGGTCATGTGCTCAATTTCGACACGCAGCCCGAGGCGGTCGTGGCGCCCGAGGCCGGCTACGTGGAAATGGATACCCTGGGACTCGACTTCGACCTGCCTGACCTGGATCTGCCCGCGACGGCCGATGACACGCTGAAACTCGACCTGGGCCTGGATGAAGATAACGGCCCGGACAGTAAATTCGATTTCAGCGGTCTCGACCTCGATCTGGGCGAGGCCGGCGGCAACGATCTCGAGCTCGATGACGTCGGCACCAAGCTCGACCTTGCCCGCGCCTATGTGGAAATGGGCGACAAGGAAGGCGCACGTGAAATTCTCAACGAAGTGCTGGCCGAAGGCAGCGACAAGCAAAAGGCCGACGCGAAAGGCATGTTGAGCTCGCTGGGTTAGGCGTATTCCCAGTCCTGCATGCCCCCATCCGGCTGCCCGTATCCTTCTGTGGTGCGGCTGGGCCGTGGCGGTGGAACGCGCTGCGCTGTCTCCGCTGATGATCCTGGCCGTCGCCGCTGCGACGGCCTTTCTGTTTGCGCCGGCCCGTCATGAAGGCTGGCGCCTGCTGCGCCGCACTCGCTGGCTGATGGCGGTGTTGCTGCTCACCTATGCCTATAGCCTGCCGGGAATCCCGCTGTGGCCGTCGCTGGGATGGGCCAGCCCCAGTGTGGAGGGGCTGGTCCAAGGCGCGCTGCGCGTCGGGCGGCTGGTGCTGCTGCTGGCCGGGCTGGCGGTGCTGCTGGCCTATACGTCCCGCCCCCGCCTGATTTACGGCTTGTACGCGCTGGCCCGGCCGCTGGCCTGGCTCGGCTTCGACCGCCGCGCCTTTGCCGTGCGCCTGGGGCTGACCCTGGATTATGTCGAACACGCACCCAAACCGGCGCGCTGGCTGGATGCGCTGCGCGCGCCGCTGCCGGACGATGCGGCGCCCACCACCTACACCCTGCACACCGAACGCTGGCAAGGCTGCGACAGCGCCGTCATACTTGCGGGCTTGCTCCTGTTGCTCGTCGTCGTTTTGGTATGAGAATCGTATTGGGACTGGAATATTGCGGCGTCGGTTTTTGCGGCTGGCAGTCGCAGTCGCAGGGCTGCGGTGTGCAGGATGCGCTGGAAGCCGCGGTGGCCGTCATCGCCGGTGAAAAAACAGGCATTATCGCTGCCGGACGCACCGACACCGGCGTCCATGCCGCGCTGCAGGTGGTGCATTTCGACACCGCGGCAAACCGCCCGCTGACCGCTTGGGTGCGCGGCGTCAACAGCCATCTGCCGGCGGGCGTGGCCGTACTGTGGGCGCGCGAAGCCAGCGAGGACTTCCATGCGCGGTTTGCCGCCACCCATCGCGGCTACCGCTACGTGCTGCTGAACCACCCGGTGCGCCCCGCAATCAACCGCGGACTGATCGGCTGGTATCACCGCCCGCTCGATGCCGCCGCGATGAACCTGGCCGCGGCGCATCTGATCGGACAGCACGATTTTTCCGCCTTTCGTGCCGCCGCATGCCAGGCCAAATCGCCGGTCAAGGACCTGCGGCTGGCGCAGGTCGAGCGGCGCGGCGATTATCTTTTATGCGACTTCCATGCCGACGGCTTCCTGCACCACATGGTGCGCAACCTCATGGGTTGTCTCGTCCAGGTCGGCGCTGGCAGCCAGCCGCCCGAATGGCTGAGCGGGATCCTGACCGGCCGCGATCGCACGCTCGCCGCGCCCACCTTCGACGGCGCCGGACTGTACCTCACCCACATCCGGTATCCTGCGCACTTTGGCTTGCCGGAAACCTCCGACCGATGGCTGTACGCGTAAAAATCTGCGGCATCACCCGACTGCAGGACCTGCATGCCGCCTGCGACGCCGGGGCGGACGCGCTGGGTTTCGTGTTCTACGAGAAAAGCCCGCGCCACCTGAGCATTGCCGCCGCCGCCGTGCTGCTGCGCGAACTGCCGCCGTTCGTGCAGGGGATCGGGCTGTTCGTCAACGCCGAGCCGGCATTCGTCGAAGCGGTGCTGCAGGCAGTTCCGCTCGACTTGCTGCAGTTTCATGGCGACGAGACGCCGGCCGACTGCGCGCGCTTCGGTCGGCCCTATATCAAGGCAGTGCGCGTGAATCGGGAGACGGATTTGCTAAAATGCGCGGCTGACTTCGATGCCGCGCGCGGTTTGCTGCTCGACGCCTATGTGCCCGGCGTGCCGGGCGGCACAGGGGAACGGTTCGACTGGAGCCTGATTCCGCCGAATTTGCCCAAACCGGTCATCCTGTCGGGCGGACTGACGCCGGATAACGTTGCCGGGGCGGTACAGCGCGTGCGCCCGTGGGCGGTGGATGTGTCCTCCGGCGTCGAGGCAACAAAAGGCATCAAGGACGCGCACAAGATTGCGCAATTCATAGCGAAAGCGAAAACGGCATGATGAAGCTGACCGATCTCCCCGACTCCCGCGGCCACTTTGGCCCCTACGGCGGCATTTTCGTCGCCGAAACCCTGATGGCGGCGCTGGAAGAACTGCGCGTCGAGTATGACAAGGCGCGCAACGATCCCGCCTTCATCGCCGAATTCGAATACGAGTTAAAGCACTACGTCGGTCGCCCCAGCCCGGTGTATCACGCCAAACGGCTTTCCGAGCAATACGGCGGCGCGCAGATCTACCTCAAGCGCGAGGATCTCAACCACACCGGCGCGCACAAGATCAACAACACCATCGGCCAGGCGCTGCTGGCACGTCGCATGGGCAAAAAGCGTGTCATCGCCGAAACCGGCGCCGGCCAGCACGGCGTTGCGTCGGCCACCGTCGCCGCGCGCTACGGTATGGAGTGCGTGGTCTACATGGGTGCCGAAGACGTCATCCGCCAGGCGCCCAATGTCTTTCGCATGAAGCTGCTCGGCGCCACCGTCGTGCCGGTGTCCAGCGGTTCAAAGACCCTGAAGGACGCGCTCAACGAGGCGATGCGCGACTGGGTCACCAACGTCGAATCCACCTTCTACATCCTCGGCACCGCCGCCGGGCCGCACCCTTATCCCATGCTGGTGCGCGACTTCCAGTGCGTGATCGGCCGCGAATGCCTCACCCAGATGCCGGAACTCACCAGCCGCCAGCCCGATGCCGTGATCGCCTGCGTCGGCGGCGGCTCCAACGCCATCGGCATCTTCCATCCCTACATCCCGTATGAAGACGTGCGCCTGATCGGTGTCGAAGCCGGCGGTTCCGGCATCGCTAGCGGCCGCCACGCCGCGCCGCTGTCGGCCGGCAGCCCGGGCGTGCTGCATGGCTTCCGCAGCTACCTGATGCAGGACGAAAACGGCCAGATCATCGAAACCCACTCGATCTCCGCCGGCCTCGACTACCCCGGCGTCGGGCCGGAACACTCGTGGCTCAAGGACGCCGGCCGTGCCGAATACGTCGCCATCAACGACGACGAAGCCATGGCCGCCTTCCACGACCTGTGCCGATTTGAAGGCATCATCCCCGCGCTCGAGTCCAGCCACGCCGTCGCCCAGGCCAAGAAGCTCGCGCCGACGATGAAGAAGGACCAGATCATCCTGGTGAATCTTTCCGGGCGCGGCGACAAGGATATCGACACCGTGGCGAAGCTGTCGGGGATTGCGCTGTAGGGATGGCGGCGATGCGTAAGGAATACCGCCGCGCAAGTTTGGGGACTGGTGTCAGAGCGAAATATTTCACAGCTTATATGGACCTTGTAAAGTCCGCTTGTGTGGCTGGTAGAAAAAAACTGAAGCGGAGGACTGGAAAATGAAAAGCGTTCCGCATGCAATCCCGTATCAAGGTAGCAAACGAAATCTCGCATCGGAGATTCTCCATTTCATGCCGGAGCATACTGCACGTTTGATAGAGCCATTTGCGGGCTCTGCAGCAATCAGTTTGGCCGCAGCTGCGCGTGGCATGGTGGACGTTTTTTTGATTAATGATTTGAACAAACCACTCGTAGAGTTGCTTAAACTGGTTGTGGAGAAGCCTCTAGAGCTTTCTGCGTTCTATGAGCGGTTGTGGAATGAACAGCATAAAGATTCTCTGGAACACTACTACAGCGTGCGTGAGGACTTTAATCGAACCCATGATCCGCGCCTTTTCCTGTATTTATTGGCGCGCTGCGTCAAAGGTTCCGTGCGTTACAACTCCGACGGTTTGTTCAATCAAAGTCCTGATAAACGACGTTATGGGACACGACCGGAGACGATGAGGGGCAACGTGCTTGGCGTCTCGACTTTGTTGAAGAACAAAACAACATTTTCCTCGCTGGACTACAGAGAATTGCTGTCAGAGGCAACGCCTGACGATGTGGTTTACATGGACCCACCCTACCAAGGCGTGTGCGGCAACCGTGATGCGCGCTATTTTTCGGGGATAACACATGATGCGTTTGTCGATGCGCTGCAGGAGCTTGATGCCAGAGGTGTGCCTTTCTTGGTGAGTTATGACGGGCGGAGAGGAGATAGGACTTTTGGGGAGCCGATGCCCGAATTCTTGGGGCTTACCTGCATTGAGTTGATGGCAGGACGATCTACTCAGTCCACGTTGCTAGGGCGTGACGAGGTCACTGTTGAGTCGTTGTATTTATCCAGGGCGCTGACGCAAAAACACGAGAAATCGTTTAACAGCAGTAGCTTGCATGGTAGCCAGCAGTATGCATTACTGGAGCCATCCGCACATTATGGCTAAATTGCCGAAAGCGTTTGTTGAGCTATGTAAATCGGTAACGGCAAAACGTCCAAAGACCGTAATTGACCACATCCTTGAGCATGGATTCATCACCACCGAACAACTTAAAGACGTGTATGGGTATGACCATCCGCCAAGGGCGATTCGTGACGTACGCGAGCATGGAATCCCGTTGGAAACCTACAGGGTTGTCGGCTCGAATGGCCGGAAAATTGGAGCGTACCGATTTGGGGATACGCAGGCAAAGCGACTGAAGAAATTTTCTGGTCGTACGGGTCTGTCAAAGAAACTCAAGGATGCGCTTGTCGATAAATATGGTTGTAAGTGCTTTATTTATCTTGAAGAAATCCCGGCAAGTGAATTGCAGATTGACCATAGAGTTCCCTATGAGGTGGCAGGCGATGATGTCGAGGGCGATTTGACCCCGGATGATTTCATGCTGCTGTCCGGCTCTGCAAACCGCGCAAAGTCATGGTCTTGCGAGCAGTGCGACAACTGGAACAACGCAAAGGATAGAGCGGTTTGTTTGTCTTGTTATTGGGCATACCCTGAAAACTATTCGCACATTGCCATGCGTCAAATTCGCCGTCTTGATTTGGTTTGGCAAGGTGATGAGGTTGAAACATACGAAAAACTGAAAGCGGAAGCACTCGCGCTAGACAAGCAAATTCCTTCCTTTGTGAAGGAGATTATTGAAAGAGAAGTACGCCGGAAGCGCACTTGAACCCCCGGCTTTTTGAAGAAGACTGAACCATGAGCCGAATCGGCCAGACCTTTATCGCGCTGAAAGCGCACAACAAGAAAGCACTCATTCCCTTCATCACCGCCGGCGATCCCGGCAAGGGGCTGACGGTGCCGCTGATGCATGCGCTGGTGGAAGCCGGGGCCGACATCATCGAACTCGGGGTGCCGTTTTCCGATCCGATGGCCGATGGGCCGGTGATTCAGCGGGCGTCCGAGCGCGCGCTGGCGAACAAGGTTGGGCTTAAAGATGTGCTGGCAATGACGGCGGAATTCCGCAAGACCAACACGACGACGCCGGTGGTGCTGATGGGCTATGCCAACCCGATCGAGCACATGGGCTACGAAACCTTTGCCCTGGCGGCGAAGGCGGCCGGGGTGGACGGCGTGCTGACGGTGGACATTCCGCCGGAGGAATCGGCGGGGGTTTCGGACGTTTTCAAGGCACACGGGCTCGACCCGATTTTCCTGCTGTCGCCGACCACGCCGGAATCGCGGGTGGAGCAGGTGGCAGCGGTTGCGGGCGGCTTCATTTATTACGTCTCGCTCAAGGGGGTGACCGGCTCGGCCAACCTCGATATGGATGAAGTGGCGCAGAAAATCGCCATGATCCGCAAGCATTGCAGCCTGCCGGTCGGCGTGGGCTTCGGCATCCGCGACGCGGCCACCGCCGAGGCGGTGGCGCGGATTGCCGACGCCGTGGTAGTGGGCAGCCGCATCGTGAGCGAGATCGAATCCGCGCCGGAAGGTGCGTGCGCCAGCCGCGTCGGGCATCTGGTGGCCGGGTTGCGCCGCGGCGTCGACGCTGCATCGAAATAAACCTGAAAACCCCCACCACAGAGGCACAGAGGCACGGAGAACGGCAGGGAATCAATGGGTTGTTTATCAACCCGCCTTCACCCATCGGGTGGGCGCACTAAACCCATGCAAGGTGTTGTTTTTCCCCTGTGCGCTCTGCGCCTCTGTGGTTCAACTGCGGTTTCAAGGATAAACG
Organism: Thiobacillus sp.; assembly: GCA_035530575.1. Taxonomy (GTDB): domain Bacteria; phylum Pseudomonadota; class Gammaproteobacteria; order Burkholderiales; family Thiobacillaceae; genus Thiobacillus. The sequence goes on from DATKUP010000049.1 coordinate 36,871, forward strand.
GAGAAAAACATGAGCTGGTTCCAGAAAATACTGCCGCCGAAAATCAAGCGCCGGGTGGAAGCGCGCAAATCGATGCCGGAAGGGCTGTGGTCGAAGTGCCCGGCCTGCAACGAAGTGCTCTACCGTGCCGACCTCGAAAGCAATCTGGAGGTGTGCCCCAAGTGCGGTCACCACCACCGTATCGGCGCCCGCGCACGGCTGGCCATGCTGCTGGATGCCGAGGGCCAGCACGAGATCGGCGCGCAGGTGACACCGCTCGATCCGCTGAAATTCAAGGACGGCAAAAAATATTCCGACCGTCTGAAAGAAGCCCAGGCGGGCACCTCGGAAACCGATGCGCTGGTGGTGCTGGGAGGCAGCGTCAAGGCCGTGCCGGTGGTGGCGGCGGCGTTCGAGTTCAAGTTCATGGGTGGCTCGATGGGCTCGGTGGTGGGTGAGCGTTTTGTCCTCGGCGTGGAAGCCGCGATCGAGTCGAACTCGGCCTTCGTCTGCTTTGCCGCCAGCGGCGGCGCGCGCATGCAGGAAGGCCTGTTTTCGCTGATGCAGATGGCCAAGACCTCAGCCGCGCTGACGCAGTTGTCGCGCAACCGGCTGCCCTTCATCTCGGTGCTGACCGACCCCACCATGGGCGGCGTGTCGGCCAGTTTCGCCATGCTGGGCGACCTTGTCGTGGCCGAGCCCAATGCGCTGATCGGCTTCGCCGGCCCGCGCGTGATCGAGCAGACCGTGCGCGAGACGCTGCCGGAAGGTTTTCAGCGCGCCGAGTTCCTGGTCGAGAAGGGCGCCGTCGACCGCATCATCGACCGCCGCCAGATGCGCGACGAGCTCGCCGCCACGCTGGCGATGATGATGGGGCGGCCCGCGCTGGCGGCCTAGGGGAAACAGCTGGATAAATAAATTCCCGTCATTGCGAGCGAAGCGAAGCAATCCAGAATGTCGGAGAAATCAAGGGTTTCCGGGTCGCCACGTCCCGCCACGGCCAGTGGCCTCGCGGCTAATGGCGCGCCTCGCGATGACGGAATTGTTCAGCACTTCCCTGGATTTTCCCTCGCTGGCTGGCTGGAACGGCTCGAGCGCCTTCATCCCAGCACCATCGAACTGGGGCTCGACCGGGTTCGACGCGTCAAGGATGCGCTGGGACTCGATCCGGCCTTCCCGCTTATCCTCGTTGGCGGCACCAATGGCAAGGGTTCCACCTGCGCCTATCTGGAAGCCATCCTCGGCGCCGCCGGTTACAAGACCGGCCTTTACACCTCGCCGCATTTTTTGCGCTACAACGAGCGGGTCAGGATCGCCGGCAGCGAGGTGAACGACGCCGACCTGGTCGCGGCGTTTGAAAAAATCGACGCCGCGCGCGGCGACATCTCGCTGACCTATTTCGAATTCGGCACCTTGGGCGCGATGGCGCAGTTCATCGACGCCGGCGTCGATGTAGCAATCCTTGAAGTCGGCCTCGGCGGGCGGCTCGACGCAGTGAACGTGTTCGATGCCGCGGTGGCGATCGTCACCGGCGTCGACCTCGACCACATGGATTATCTGGGCGATACCCGCGAGCAGATCGGCTTCGAGAAAGCCGGGATCTATCGTGCGGGCCGCCCCGCCATCTGCACCGACCCTGCGCCGCCCGCCAGCCTGCTCGATCATGCCCGGCAGATCGGCGCCGATCTGCGCTGCGTCGAGCGCGACTTTTCCGCGCAGCGCGAGGGCGGCCAGTGGACCTACCGCGGTCAGGCCATCGTCTGGCCGGCGCTGCCGCTGCCTGCCATGGCGGGGGCATTTCAGCTGCGCAATGCGGCCGGGGCGCTGGCGGCGCTGGAGGCCGTGCGTGCCCGCCTGCCGGTGAGCGAGGCGGCGACCCGCCAGGGGCTGGCCCAGGCATGTGTGCCGGGGCGGTTCCAGCGCATTGCCCGCGCGCCCGATGTCATTCTCGACGTGGCGCACAATCCGGAAGCGGCGCGGGCGCTTGCCGCCACCCTGCGCGAGCGGCCGGTGGCCGGGCGCACGCTGGCGGTGGTGGGGATGCTGGCCGACAAGGACGCGGGTGGGGTGTTCGCTGCATTACGCGGTGAGATCGATGCGTGGTGGACATGCGCGCCCGACTCGCCGCGCGCGCAGGATGCCGCGGCGCTGGCCACCCTGCTGCGGGCGCATGCTGGCCGTGCACCGGTCAGCGTGCAGCCGGATGTGAACACGGCGCTTGCGGAGGCGCGAAGCGCGGCGCACGAAGGTGATAGAATTCTCGTCTTCGGTTCGTTCTATACCGTTGCCGCCGTCCTCGACCATGCCGCCACCCAGCAGTGAAAACGATCTCAAACGCCTTGCCCGGCGGCGCCTGATTGGCGCGGTTGCGCTGACCCTGCTGGCGGTGATTGTGCTGCCGCTGCTGCTGGAAGACGAGCCCCCGCCGGCGAGTTCGCTGGCGGTGCACATGGCGGCCGCATCGCCCGATCAGGCGGCGCAGCCGGATCCGGCCGGCGCGCCCGACGAACTGTCCACGCCGCCCCCTGCGCAACCCGCGCCGCCGGTTGAGCCTGCCAAGCCCGCCCTCAAGCCTGAACCACCCAAACCTGAGCCGGTCAAACCTGCACCGGTCAAACCTGTATCCGCGTCCCCCCAGCCCGCTGCGACGCCTGCGCCGCAGGCCAAGCCTGCCGCCGCCGAGACTTTTGTGGTGCAACTGGCCGCCCTGTCCGATGCCGCCAAGGCCCAGGCCCTCAAGGCGCGCGCCACCGCGGCCGGGTTGCCGGCCTACACGGACAAGGTAGGAGCCTTGACGCGCGTGCGGGTGGGGCCCTATCCGTCGCGTGAAGCCGCCGTGGCGGCCGCGGTGAAGCTGGCCGAAAACGGCATGTCCGGGCAGATCCTTGCAAAATGAGCATGCTCGACCTCATCGTGCTGCTGGTGCTGATCTTCGCCGTGGTGCGCGGCCTGGTGCGCGGCATGGTCGACACGCTGTTTTCGTTGGCGGCCTGGGTGCTGGCGTTCGTGCTGGGCAAGTGGGGCGCATTGATGGTGGCGCCGCTGCTGCCGATCGGCATCGAAAACCCGGCGATCCGTTATTTCGCCGGCTTTGCGGTGGTTTTTCTGCTGGTGCTGATCGGCGTGTTGCTGCTGGGGCATGCGCTGGCTTCACTGGTCAAGGCAGTCGGGCTGGGCAGTGCCGACAAGGTGCTGGGCGGGGTGCTGGGGCTGGGCAAGGGGCTGGTGATCCTGATCGGCCTGACGTTGGCCGCCGGGCTGACCTCGTTGCCGCGCACCGACTTCTGGAAACAGGCCAGGCTGTCGAACAGCCTGCAGGCGATGGCGCAGCTCAGCTTGCCGCTGCTGCCGGCAGACGTGACGAAATACATTCGTTTCGAGTGATTTTTATGGATAGGTGCGCAGCATGTGCGGGGTAATCGGAGTTGTTGCCAACACGGCGGCCAATCAGTTCCTGTACGACGGCCTGATGGTATTGCAGCATCGCGGCCAGGATGCTGCCGGGATCGTGACGGCGGAGGAAAGCCGCTTTCACCTGCACAAGGGGCCGGGGCTGGCGCGCGACGTGTTCCGCACCCGCGACATGCGCAGCCTGCTGGGCGACATGGGGGTGGCCCACGTGCGCTACCCCACTGCGGGCAGCGCGTCGTCGTCGGCCGAATCGCAGCCGTTCTACGTGAATTCGCCGTATGGCATCGTCCTCGGACATAACGGCAACCTCACCAACACCCACGAACTGAAGGAATCCCTGTTCCGCACCGACCTGCGCCATGTCAACACCAATTCGGATTCCGAGGTGCTGCTGAATGTGCTGGCGCATGAATTGCAGGTGCGCGCTTCGGGACGACAGCTGGACCTGGATACGATCTTTGGTGCGGTGGCAGGCGTACATGCGCGTTGCAAGGGGGCCTATGCGGTGACGGCCTTCATCGCCGGCTACGGATTACTGGCGTTCCGCGACCCGTACGGCATCCGGCCGCTGGTGATCGGCATCAACGACCAGGTCATGCCGCACGAATACATCGTCGCGTCGGAAAGCGTGGCGATCGATACGCTGGGATTTCGGCTGCTGCGCGACGTCGCACCGGGCGAAGCGGTGTTCATCGATTACCAGCGCAAGCTGCACAGCCGCGTCTGCAGCGACAAGGCGGTGTTGAACCCCTGCATTTTCGAGTATGTGTATCTCGCGCGTCCCGATTCGGTGATGGATGGCATTTCGGTCTACAACACGCGGCTCGCCATGGGGGTCTCGCTGGCCGAAAAGATCAAGCGCGAGTTCTCGCACCTGAAAATCGACGTGGTGATCCCGATTCCCGATACCAGCCGGCCTTCTGCGCTGCAGCTGGCCAACCACCTCAACGTGCCGTACCGCGAAGGCTTCATCAAGAACCGCTACATTGGCCGCACCTTCATCATGCCGGGACAGGCGTTGCGCAAAAAATCGGTGCGGCAGAAACTCAACGCCATCGGCGAAGAATTCAAGGGCCAGAACGTGCTGCTGGTCGACGACTCCATCGTGCGCGGCACCACCAGCCGCGAGATCGTGCAGATGGCGCGCGACGCCGGCGCCAAGAACGTGTATTTCGCTTCGGCCTCGCCGCCGGTACGTTTCTCCAACGTCTACGGCATCGACATGCCGACGCGCGACGAGCTGATTGCCAACGGCCGCACCGATCGGGAAATCGCGCTCGAAATCGGTTGCGATGCGATGATCTATCAGGATCTTGACGCCATGGTCAACGTGGTGCGCGCGGGCAACCCTGCGATTACCGACTTCGACACTTCGTGCTTCGACGGCCGCTACATCACCGGCGACGTCACCCCGGAGTACCTTAATTACGTCGAGGCCGTGCGCAACGGTGAAACGCCGCCGCTGGCGGCGCTGTCAACCCAGCAACTCGACCTCAACCTGGCGACGAATAACGGTTGACCGTGTCCGGCGCCGGGCGTAAATTGACCCTGGCGCCGATTTGAGCTTCAGCTTGCGGGCGCTTGATAAATCCGGCTAAAGCGTTACCAGGGAAACCCCGAACCGCGCGGCCGTTCGGGGTTTTTTATTTTGGGACCAGACATGAACAACGACGAATACGACCTCGAAACCCTGGCGGTGCGCGCCGGTACGTTGCGCAGCCAGTTCAACGAACACTCGGAGGCGCTGTTCCTCACCTCCAGCTTCGTGTTCGCCAATGCGGCCGAAGCGGCGGCACGCTTCAAAGGCGAGCAGCCCGGGCCGATCTACGCGCGCTTCACCAACCCCACCGTCAGCATGATGGAAACGCGGCTCGCCGCGCTTGAAGGCGCCGAACGCTGCGTGGCGTTCGCATCGGGCATGGCGTCGATCCTGGCGACCGTGATGGGCTTGATGAAGGCGGGCGAACACGTCGTCGCGTCGCGCTCGATTTTCGGCTCGACCGTGCAGCTGTTTTCCAATATTCTCGGCCGCTTCGGCATCGAAACGACCTACGTCTCGCCGACCGACCCGGCGGAATGGCGGGCGGCGGTGAAGCCGAACACGAAACTCTTCTTCGTCGAGTCGCCGTCGAACCCGCTCACCGAGGTGAGCGACATCCGCGCGCTGGCGGACATCGCGCACGATGCCGGCGCATGGCTCGCGGTCGACAACTGCTTCTGCTCGCCGGCGCTGCAACAGCCGCTGGAACTCGGTGCCGACATCGTGATCCATTCCGCCACCAAATATCTCGACGGCCAGGGCAGGGTGCTCGGCGGTGCGGTGCTCGGCAGCCGGGCGCTGATGGAAGGCGTCTACACCTTCCTGCGCACTGCCGGGCCGACGCTGTCCGCGTTCAACGCCTGGGTGATCCTGAAGGGCATGGAGACGCTCGCGCTGCGCATGGAGGCACATTCGAAGAACGCGCTGGCGCTGGCGCAATGGCTGGAGGCGCAGCCGCAGGTGTCGCGCGTGTGGTATCCCGGCCTGCCGTCGCACCCGCAGCATCAACTCGCGATGGCGCAGCAGAAGACCGGCGGCGGCATCGTCGCGTTCGAGCTGAAGGGCGGCCAGGCGGCCGCATGGAAGCTGATCGACGCGACGAAGTTGCTGTCGATCACCGCCAACCTGGGCGACACCAAATCCACGATCACCCATCCTGCGTCGACCACACACAGTCGTATGACGCCGGAACAGCGTGTGGCGGCGGGCATCGGTGACGGGTTGCTGCGTGTTGCGGTGGGGCTGGAATCGGTGGCCGACATCCAGACCGACCTGGCGCGCGGGCTGGCGTAATGAAAACGCTGTTCGGGCTCCTTGCGCTGTGTGCGGGATTTGCACAGGCGGCCGATATGACGGTACTGCGTTATGTCGATCAGGATCCGGGTGATCCGCCTTATTCGACGCGCATTCTGGTCACTCCCGAGTTCATGCGCATGGATAGCGGCGAGGACGAAGGAGATTTCATCCTGCTGGACCGACGGCGACGTGTGGTCATCAACGTGATGCACGAGAACAGGCTGGCGATGGTGTTCGCCCCCGGCAAACTGCCGCCGAAACCCGCCGGCTGGACGCCACGGCTCGAAGCAGGCAAGGCCGAGCGCGGCGGCCGTCACTTCACCCTGACCGTCAAGGGCGTGGTGTGCAGCGAAGGCGTTGCCGCCAAGCATGCCATGGATGCGGCGCGCGCGATGACCGAGCTGAAAGCCATCCTGGCCGCGACACAATACCGGGTATGGAAGGATTCGCCACCGGGCATGCAACACGACTGCGATCTGGCGAATCAGGTATGGAATTCGGGCGACACGCTCACGCTTGGGCTGCCGCTCGATGAGCGCGAGTTCACCGGTCGGTCGCGCACATTCGAGAGCGAAATCCGGCAACCGCTGAATCCCGAACTGTTCCGCGTGCCCGACGGCATAACGACGATCGACGCGCCGTCATAAATCCTCGATCCTGAGCACGCAGCCTGTGGCATCACACGCCACATAGCCCCAGCGGGCATACCAGTCCGGCACCACCCAGCGCTCGCAGTTCTGCCCGTCGACCGCATGGCGATGCTGCGCCGGACGATGGGTATGGCCGTGGATCAGGCGGCTGACCTGCTGCGCGCGCAGCACCTGCGCCACTGCATCGGCATTTACATCCATGATTTCGGCCGCCTTGCCGGCCTTGGCCGATTCGCTGCCTGCCCGCGCTCGGCGTGCCAGGCGGTGGCGCAGCGCCAGCGGCAGGCGGCGCAGCAGCGCCAGCGTCAGTGGGTGCCGCACGCGGCGGCGGAACGTCTGATAGGCAGTGTCGTCGGTGCATAGCGTATCGCCGTGCATCAGCAGCGTCGGCGTGCCGTACAGGTCGATGCGCGTGGGGTCGGCCAGCAGCGTCATGCCGGACTGCGCGGCATAGCGCGCGGCCAGCATGAAGTCGCGGTTGCCGTGCATGAAATACACCGGCGTGCCTGCATCGACGAGGGATTTTATCTGGCGGGCGGCATCGTGCGCCACCTGCGCGTCGTGGTCGTCACCGACCCAGGCATCGAACAGGTCGCCGAGGATGTAGAGCGCATCCGCCCCGGCAACGTCTTGCTGCAGAAAGCGAAAAAAACGCCCGGTGGCGACCGGGCGTTCGTCGGTTAGATGCAGGTCGGCAACGAAAAAGGTGCGGCCTGTCGTTCCCGGCGAAGGCGGGTTCGTCTTCAGACGATTTCCGCCTGGGTGATGACCACGTCTTCCAGCGGCACGTCCTGGTGCCCGGCGCGGTTGCCGGTTTTCAGCTTCTTGATCTTGTCGACCACGTCGGTGCCTTCGACGACCTTGCCGAACACGGCATAGCCGTAGCCCTGCGGCGTGGGCGAAGTGAAGTTGAGGAAGCTGTTGCTGGCGATGTTGATGAAGAACTGCGCGGTGGCCGAAGCGGGGTCGGAGGTGCGCGCCATAGCGACAGTGTAGGCCTCGTTCTTCAGGCCGTTGCCGGCTTCGTTCTCGATCGGGCCACGGGTGGGCTTCTGCGTCATGCCGGGCTCGAAACCGCCGCCCTGGATCATGAAGCCGTCAATCACGCGATGGAAAATCGTGCCGTCGAAAAACCCGTCGCGCACGTATTGCAGAAAATTTTCCACCGTTTTCGGCGCTTTCTCGGCGTCGAGTTCAAGGGTGATGATGCCGTGGTTGGTGTGCAGCTTGACCATGTGTGTGTCCTAAGGAACGTTGAGGTGAATGATATTCCGGCGGCCGTTGTTGCGGCGCCGGCGCGGGCGTTATCTGGCCGGCGCGGGCTGCCCGGGATCCGGCAGGGACTTGGCCGTTGCCGGCTTGTCCGGCGGCTCCCCCAGCATGTTCCGGATCAGCGTGAGCTTGGCTTTCGCAGTCGTGTTGGCGCTGTCCAGCGCCAGTGCCTTGTCATACGCGATCGCTGCCATTTTGGCATGGATGTCGCCGAGGTTTTCGTGCGCGGTGGCGTAGCCGGGATGGGCGCGGATCGCCATTTCCAGCGCGTTTTTGGCCGCTTCGTACTGGCCTTGCGAGGCGTAGAGCACGGCCAGGTTGTTGTAGGGCTCGGGCAGTTCGGGATAGTCCTCGGTCAGCCCGTTAAATACGGCGATGGCGTCATTTGTCTTGCCCTGGTCGGCGATGATCAGGCCTTTCAGGAAGCGCGCCTGCGCATCCTGCGGGTTTTGGAGCAGGAAGCGGTCGGTGCGGTCGAGCGCAGCGGACAGGTCGCCCTCGCGGTATTGCCGGTCGATGTCCTGGATTTCATCGGCCAGAACAGGGGTGCCGGCGAGGAGGGCACAGGCGACAACAGCGGCGAAAAAACGTGGTAAAGCCATGTGATATGCTCGGATCATCCCGGATAAGCCGGCATTTTAGCCCGGATGTTTCATCAATCGTCACCCCGCCCCATTCCTCTCCCCGTCATTTCGCCTTTGGCCCGAATCCGCACCATGCTGCACATCACCAACTCCCTTACCCGCACCAAGGAAGAATTCGTTCCGCTCATCCCCGGCCAGGTCCGCATGTACGTCTGCGGCATGACCGTTTACGACCTGTGCCATCTGGGACACGCGCGGGTGTTCGTGGTGTTCGACATGGTGACGCGCTGGCTGCGTGCAAGCGGCTATCGGGTCGAGTACGTGCGCAACATCACCGACATCGACGACAAGATCATCAAGCGCGCTGCGGACAACGGCGAAACCCCGGCCGCGCTGACCGGGCGCTTCATCGCCGCGATGCACGAAGACGAGCGCGCGCTCGGCGTGCTGCCGCCCGACCACGAGCCGCGCGCCACCGAATATGTGGCGCAGATGCTGGCGCTGATCGGGCAACTGATCCAGAACGACCTGGCCTATCCGGCGCCCAACGGCGACGTCTATTACAGCGTGCGGGCGTTCCCCGAATATGGCCGCCTGTCCGGCAAAAGCCTCGACGAGCTGCGCGCGGGCGAGCGCGTGGGGGTCGACCCCAATAAGCGCGACCCGATGGATTTCGTGCTGTGGAAAGCCGCCAAGCCGGGTGAGCCGGCGTGGGAGTCCCCCTGGGGCGCGGGGCGGCCCGGCTGGCACATCGAATGCTCGGCGATGAGTGCCGATCTGCTCGGCAAGCATTTCGACATCCACGGCGGCGGCCAGGACCTGCAGTTTCCGCATCACGAAAACGAAATCGCCCAGTCCGAAGGCGCGCACGGCTGCAAATTCGTCAATTACTGGATGCACAACGGCTTCGTGCGGGTGGACAACGAAAAGATGTCGAAGTCGCTGGGCAACTTCTTCACCATCCGCGAGGTGCTGGAGAAATACGACGCCGAGGTGGTGCGCTTTTTCATCCTGCGCGCGCACTACCGCAGTCCGCTGAACTATTCCGATGCCCACCTGGACGACGCCAAAGGCGCGCTGAGCCGCCTCTATACAGCGCTGAAGCATGCGCCCGTGACGGCGGCCGCGCCCGACTGGAGCCAGCCTGCGGCAGCGGCCTTCCGCGCGGCGATGGACGACGACTTCAATACCCCCGAAGCGATCGCGGTGCTGTTCGACCTGGCCGGCGAGGCCAACCGGGGCGATGCCGCCGCCGCGCGGACGCTGCGCAGCCTCGGCGGCGTGCTCGGCCTGCTGCAGCGCGATACGGCGGACTTCCTGCAGGCTGGGACCGCTCCCGGCGGCCTCTCCGAAGCCGAAATCGAGGCCCTGATCGCCGCGCGCCAGGCGGCGCGCCAGGCGCGCGACTTCGCCGGTTCCGACCGCATCCGCGATGAACTGACGGCGGCCGGCATCGTGCTGGAAGACGGGGCGGGCGGCACCAGCTGGCGCCGCGCCTGAAGCGTCGGCCGTCTCGACATGGCATCCACCTCACTGGTTCTGGTCGGTGCCAGCGGCTGGCAGCATCCCGCATGGCGGGGCGGGTTTTATCCCGAGGATCTGCCGGACGACTGGCTGTTGTCTTACTACAACACGCAGTTACAGGCGGTCTATCTGCCGGCAGCGGTCTGGCAGGCCGCCTCCGAAGCGACCTGGGCGCAATGGCTGCACGACACCCGTGACGGCTTTTATTTTGTGCTGGAACCGGGTGAGACGGCATCGGTAAAACCCGTTTCGGAGCGGGTGCTGCCGGCAACGCCGGAATGGGAAGCGGCGCACGTCTGGTGGCTGGACGAGGCGCCTGACCTGCGTGCGCTGGCGCAGCGCATCATGCAGCAGGCGACGACGGGTGAGTCCCTGTTCGTATTCAGCCGTAGCGGCGATGCCGATTTGCTGGAACAGGCCAATACCCTGAAGCAGGTGATGGGTTACTGAATATCGGGTTAAAACGTCTGCTATTGCCGTGGCACGTGTTTGCTCCGGTAAAATGGCAGCCCTCAACAAAGACACAGGCTGGATTTCTTGTACAACGACAATCTGGTCGAAATCGAGGGTGTCGAATTTGGCTATGGCGACCGCCCGGTTCTGAAGGGCGTCAACCTGACCGCCCGGCGCGGGCAGGTCATCGCCATCATGGGCAGCAGCGGTTGCGGCAAAACCACTCTTTTGCGCCTGATTGGCGGGCAGCTCAAGCCCGGCCAGGGACGGGTGCGGGTGGCGGGCCAATCGGTGGGCGAGCTTGGCCAGGCCGGCCTCTACCGTCTGCGCCGCAAAATGGGCATGCTGTTCCAGTTCGGCGCGCTGTTCACCGACATCTCGGTGTTCGACAACGTGGCGTTCCAGCTGCGCGAGCACACCGATTTGCCGGAATACGCCATCCGCGACTTGGTGCTGATGAAGCTGCATGCGGTGGGCCTGCGCGGCGCGGCGCAGCTGATGCCGGCCGAGTTGTCCGGCGGCATGGCGCGGCGGGTGGCGCTGGCACGCGCGATCGCGCTCGATCCCATGCTGGTGATGTACGACGAACCGTTTGCCGGGCTCGACCCCATTTCGCTGGGCGTGACCGGCAACCTGATCCGCCGCCTGACCGACACGCTGGGGCTGACCTCGCTGGTGGTGACCCACGACGTGCAGGAGTCGCTTAAAATCGTCGATTACATTTATTTCGTCTCGGAAGGCGTGATCGTCGCCGAAGGCACGGCAGCGGATATCCGCGCGTCCGACTTGCCGTACGTGCACCAGTTCGTGCATGGCGAGGCCGACGGCCCGGTGCCGTTCCATTATCCGGCGCCACCCTATGCCGACGACTTGCGACTGGGAAAACAGCGTGCTTAAGCGATCGATTGAAAATCTGGGAAGCCGCGCCATCCAGGTCGTCTGGCGCATCGGCTTTGCGGCCCGCTTCTTCGTAGCGGTACTGCTGCACTCGGGCACCGCATTCCGCCGCTTCGGGCTGACCATCCGCGAGATGTATTTCACCGGCGTGCTCTCGCTCATCATCATCCTGGTGTCGGGGCTGTTCGTCGGCATGGTGCTCGGCCTGCAGGGCTACGAGACGCTGCTGACCTACGGCGCGGAAGAGGCGCTGGGCATCCTGGTGGCGCTGTCGCTGGTGCGCGAACTGGGGCCGGTGGTGGCGGCGCTGCTGTTCGCCAGCCGCGCCGGCTCGGCCATCACCGCGGAGATCGGTCTGATGAAAGCGACCGAGCAGCTGTCGGCGATGGAAATGATGGCGGTCGATCCGATCGCCCGCGTGGTGGCGCCGCGCTTCTGGGCCGGGGTGATCTCGATGCCGCTTTTGGCGGCGCTGTTCTCGGCCATGGGAATTTTCGGCGGCTATCTGGTCGGCGTGCAGCTGATCGGTGTCGATGAAGGCGCGTTCTGGTCGCAGATGAAGAGCGCAGTCGACTTCGAGCAGGACATCCTCAACGGCGTCATCAAGAGCGTGGTGTTTGGCGTCGCCATCACCACCATCGCGCTGTTCGAAGGCTACGATGCGCCACCGACCGCCGAAGGCGTGTCGGGCGCCACCACGCGCACCGTGGTGACATCAAGCCTGGTCGTGCTGGCGCTAGACTTCGTTTTGACCGCATTCATGTTTCGGGGATTCAATTAAATGAACAGAACCATACTCGATCTCTGGGTGGGATTATTCGTCATCGCAGGCGTCGCCGCGCTGCTGTTCCTGGCGTTCAAGGTCGGCAGCACGAGTGCCGTCAGCGTGTCGAGCAGCTACGAAGTGGTTGCCCGCTTCGACAACATCGGCGGACTCAAGCCACGTGCACCGATTAAAAGCGCTGGGGTAGTGGTGGGCAGGGTGGCGGATATCCGTTTTGACAATGAGACTTACGAAGCCGCCGTTACCCTTCGGCTGGATAACCGCTATGCTTTTCCCAAGGACACCTCCGCCGCCATCCTGACCTCGGGCTTGCTGGGCGAGCAGTATATCGGGCTGGAAGCGGGGGGCGACAGCCGGATGTTGAAGAACCAGGATCAGATTTTCATCACCCAATCGGCCGTGGTGCTGGAGAATCTGATCGGACGGTTTATGTACGGCCAAGCTCAGGAAGGAGCGCCACAATGAAATTTGCCACAACCCGATTCAACCCAGTCACGCGCATGTTGCTGGCAGCCGGAATGCTTCTGGCCGCGCTGCCCGGACAGGCGGAAACCATTAACCTGCAGCAGGCCGTTCAAATGAGCCTCGCCGCCGATCCCCGCATCAAGGAGCGCGAACAGGTGGTCGAAGCCGCGCGCGGCATGCTGCAGGAAGTGCAGGGCAACGGCGGCTGGCGGGTCAGCGCCAACGCCTTTGTCGGGCTGGCACCCAAGGCCGATGGCGGCTTTTTTCAGAATCAGGGCGGTGACAACAATACCTGCAACACGCCACCCTGCACACTGAACTCTTCCGGAGACGATTGGAACGGCGTTTCCGACTGGACCCACCTCGACTTCGCGCTGATCAAGCCGCTCTATACCTTCGGCAAGATCGAACGTTACGGCGAGGCCGCGCAGGGCAATGTCGACCTCAAGCGCGGCGAGCTCAAGCAGACGCGCGGCGACACGGTATACGACACCAAGCGCGCCTACTTCGGCTATCTGACCGCACGCGATGTCCGGGTTTTTCTGGAAGACATGCAGGAGCGGATGCATCAGGCCATCGAATCGGTCGAGCGCAATCTCAAGGAAGAAACCGGCGAATCCAGGCAATCCGACCTGTATGCGCTGCAAACTGCAAAAGGCATGCTGGCCAAGTATGTGCACCAGTCGCGCGCGGTCGAGAAAATCAGCCTCGACGGCCTGAAGGTGCTGACCGGCGCCGGTCTGAAGTCCGATCTCGCGGTGGCCGACGAACGCATCGAGCCGGTAGCCTTCCCGCAGATCGATCTGGCCGGCCTGCAGTCGCGCGCCCTGCTTGAGCGTCCCGAAATGCAGCAGCTCGAAGCGGGGCTGCGCACCCGCCGTGCCCTGGTGGCCGCCAAAAAGGCCGACCGCATGCCGGACGTCTACGCCGGCGTGATCGGGCAATTCAACTATGCCTCGCAGCGCGAGCGGCTGGACAACCCCTACCTCAATGACCCCTTCAATGGCGGCGGCCTCACCCCGGTGGTCGGGGTGAAATGGGACAGCGTGTTCGGAGCGGCGAGTGCCCGCGTCGATCAGGCGCAGGCCGAGCTGGAAGCGCTCAACCACAAAAAAGCTTTTGCGGTGGCCGGCATTCCGTATGAAGTAGGTGAGGCCTATGCCAATGCCCGCGCCAACTATGATTCGCAACGCGATCTGGCCGAAGGCGCGGCAGCGGCGCGGCGCTGGATGGTGGCATCGCTGGCCGATTTTTCGGCCGGGCTCGAAAGCGCCGACAAGGTGGCCGACGCGATCAAAAACTATGCCCTGGCGCAGACCGAGTATTTGCGCACGATCAACGACTACAACATGAACGTGGCGCAGCTGGCGCGCCTGACGGGCGAACTCTGGTAGACAGCGGGCGTCTACGCCTTACCTTTGCCCGATTGATGCCTCCGATTTTCTCGAACAGGAACTCCTATTATGCTGCGCTCATTTTTACTGCTGCTAGCGTTACTGCTGGGGGCCAATGCCCCGGCGGCGCTGGCCGTCGAACCCCCGCCCGACGTGCTGACGCGTACCACCACGCAGGAAGTCATTACCATCCTGAAACAGGACAAGGAGCTTCAGCGCGGTAATCCAGCCAAGGTACATCAGCTGGTCGAAGCCAAAATCCTGCCCAACTTCGACTTCAACCGCATGACCCAGCTGGCCCTCGGCAAGCACTGGCCACGTGCCACGGCCGCGCAGAAACAATCGTTGGTGACCGAATTCCGCAACCTGCTGGTGCGCACCTATTCCAGTTCGCTCACCGCGTTCACCGACGAGGTCATCGAATTCAAGCCGCTGACGATGAAGCCGGACGACACCGATGTGACCGTGCGTTCCGAAATCCGTCAGCCGGGCGGGCAACCGATCCCCATCAACTACAGCTTTTACAAAACGGCCTTCGGCTGGAAAGTTTACGATGTGACGATCGACGGCGTCAGTCTGGTGACCAATTACCGGGCCTCCTTCGCCAGCACCATCCGTCAAAGCGGGATAGACGGCTTGATCAAAACCCTGGCGGCCCAGTCGACGCGCGGTGAGGCCACGCCGGTTCCGCGCAGCGGCTCATGATTGCATGTGAGGGAACACGCTGTCGCATCACCGGCGCGGTGACCGTCGACAGCGTCGGCAGCCTGCTGCGCGAATTGCAGCCGCAGCTTGCACAAGGCATCGACATGCTGGACTTCAGCGGCGTCGAAACCGCCGATTCGGCTGCGCTCACCCTCATCTTCAGCGCCATGCGACAAGCCCGGCAGGCAGGCCGCACGCTGGCCTGCACCGGCTTGCCGGCCAGTTTCACCACCCTGGCCGAGTTGTACGGAGTATCCGAACTGTTGCCCGCATGAGCCAGGCACGTCCCGCGATCCATGTCGGCGATCTGCACAAGCGCTTTGGCGCCACCCAGGCGCTCGACGGCGTCTCGCTCGACATCCAGCCGGGCGAATTTTTCGGGCTCTTGGGCCCCAACGGCGCCGGCAAGACCACTCTGATTTCCGTCCTTGCCGGCCTTACTCGCGCCGATTCCGGCCACGCTGCCATCATGGGCCACGATGTGGTACGGGACTACCGCCAGTCGCGGCGCGCGCTGGGCGTGGTGCCGCAGGAACTCGTCTACGACCCCTTCTTCAACGTGCGAGAAACCCTGCACATCCAATCCAGCTACTTTGGCCTCAGGCACAACGACGACTGGATCGACGAGATCATGCATCACCTCGATCTTGTCCAGCACGCCGACAAGAATACGCAGAACCTGTCGGGGGGCATGAAGCGGCGACTGCTGGTGGCGCAAGCGCTGGTACACAAGCCGCCGGTCATCGTACTCGACGAGCCGACGGCCGGGGTCGACGTCGATCTGCGCCGCTCGCTGTGGGAATTTGTCAGTCGCCTCAACCGCGAGGGGCATACCGTCCTCTTGACCACGCATTATCTGGAAGAGGCCGAGGCGCTGTGTGGCCGCATCGCGATGCTGAAGAGCGGGCGGGTGGTCGCCTGCGATACCACGCGTAACCTGCTGCAATTGACCAACGAGCATTGCGCACAATTGCGGCTGGACAGGGACGAGGTGCCGATCGCCTGGCAGGATCGCCTGCTGCGCAATACGGACGGCAGCTGGCGCGTCAATTTCAGCGAATACACGGAACTGGAAATCCTGCTGGCCGACCTGCGTGGCGCGGGGGTGCGCGTGATTGAAATGCATTTGCAGGAACCCGATCTGGAGGATATCTTCACCGACATCATGAAGCGCACATGAGTTCTGAAATGCATTCACCACAGAGGCACAGAGGTATGTCCCGCAGGGACGGCATCCCTTGGGGCACGGAGAAGGACTTTTTGGTGTGCGTGTCATCAGGCGTGTTCATGCTTGATGATTTCAGTTTCTGCTTTGCTTTTTCTCCATGTCTCTGTGCCTCTGTGGTTCAAGGTTTTCGCGCATGAGCGGACTGTCGGCACTGTTCTACAAGGAACTCCTGCGCTTCTGGAAAGTGGCGGTACAGACCGTGGTCGCACCGGTGGTGATGGCGCTGCTGTATCTCCTGATTTTCTCGCATGCCCTTGAAACGCGTATCGAGGTCTACCCCGGCGTTTCATACACCAGCTTCCTGGTACCGGGGCTGGTGATGATGAGCATGCTGCAGAATGCCTTCTCCAACAGTTCGTCCAGTCTCATCCAGTCGAAGATGCAGGGCAACATCGTGTTCGTGCTGCTGCCGCCGCTGTCTTACCTGGAATTTTTTCTGGCCTATCTGGGCGCGGCGATCCTGCGCGGGCTGATCGTCGGGCTCGGTGTGTGGGCAGTGACCCTATGGTACGCGCCATTTCAACTGCCGCATCCGGGCTGGCTGCTGGCGTACGCGTTGCTGGCCTGTGCGATCATGGGCACGGTCGGCATCGTGGCGGGTATCTGGGCGGAAAAATACGACCAGCTGGCGGCGTTCCAGAATTTCCTCATCCTGCCCCTCACCTTTCTGTCCGGCGTGTTCTACTCGATTCACTCGCTGCCGCCCTTCTGGCAGGCCGTGTCGCGCGCCAACCCCGTGTTCTACCTGATCGACGGTTTCCGCTACGCATTTATTGGCCAGTCCGATGCCGATCCCTGGCTCGGCCTGCTGGTCGCCGGGGCCTGCTTTGTGGCAATATCCGCGCTCACCCTGATGCTGCTGAAGAGCGGCTACAAGCTCAGGCACTAGTACTGCGAAAGACGAGGCAAGACAAGCATGGTTACACCCGACGACATCAAAGGCTGGATCACCGAAAAACTGCCGTGCGATCATATCGAACTGGACGGCGATGGCCAGCATTTCCAGGCGGTGATCGTCAGCCCGGCCTTTGCCGGCAAGAACACGATCCAGCAGCACCGGCTGGTGTACGACACACTCGGTTCGCGCATGCATGCCGAGATCCATGCGCTGTCGATGAAGACTTACACCCCCGAAGACTGGGCCGCGCGCTAAACCTGGAAACCACAGTTGACCGCTCAAGGCCTTATGGAATATCGCATGGATACTGACCCTTCAGACTTCGATCGGGATCGCCGCCAGGCTCGGGTTCACTACGCACCCGCTGGCACGCCTGGTCGCGCGCCTGCCTTTGTCGCTCGTCGTTGCAGGCCCCGGCCTGCCGCCCACCCGCAAGGGGCAGGCCGTGGATGTAAAGCCGCTAAAGCGGCAACATCCACGCTCTCCTCGCTCCGCGGCAGCCACCCGCCCAGACGCACCATCGGGCGCGTTCAACTATGGTTTCCGGGTTAGATGGATGCGCTGTTGATTCACGGCGGCAACCCGCTTGCCGGTGAGGTGCGCATTTCCGGTGCCAAGAATGCAGCGCTGCCGATCCTGACCGCGAGTTTGCTGACCGCCGAGCCCTTGCGGCTCGGCAACGTGCCGCATCTCAAGGACATCAGTACCATGCTGGCGCTGCTCGGCCACATGGGCGTGCGCGTCACCCTCGACGATCAGAACCACGTCACCCTCTGTGGCGAATCCATTCCGCACAAGGAAGCACCCTACGAAATGGTGAAAACCATGCGTGCCGCCATCCTGGTACTGGGGCCGACGCTGGCGCGCTTCGGCGAAGCGCGCGTCAGCCTGCCCGGCGGCTGCGCCATCGGCTCGCGCCCGGTCGATCTGCACATCAAGGGCCTGCAGGCGATGGGGGCTGAAATCAGCATCGAGCACGGCTATATCCACGCCAAGTGCAAGCGCCTGCAGGGCGCGCGCATCGTGATGGACATGGTGACCGTCACCGGCACCGAAAACCTGATGATGGCCGCCGCGCTGGCCGAAGGCACCACCGTGTTGGAAAACGCTGCGCGCGAACCCGAGGTGGTCGACCTGGCGCACTGCCTGATCGCGATGGGTGCCAACATCGAAGGCGTCGGCAGCGACGTCATCACCATCCACGGCGTCGACGCGCTGCATGGCGCGGACCATTCGGTGATGGCCGACCGCATCGAGACCGGCACCTTCCTGGTCGCTACCGCGATGACTGGCGGGCGCGTGCGCACCACCCATGCGCAACCCGACACGCTCGACGCAGTCATGAGCAAGCTGCGCGAGGCGGGGGCGAAGGTCGAGGTGGGCCCCGACTGGATCGAGGTCGAATCCGACGGCAAGCTGAAAGCAGTCGATGTGCGTACCGCGCCGCACCCGGCGTTTCCCACCGACATGCAGGCGCAGTTCATGGCGATGAACACCATTGCCGAAGGCGCTGCCAGCGTCACCGAAACCATTTTCGAAAACCGCTTCATGCACGTGCAGGAACTGCGCCGCCTCGGCGCCAACATCGAAGTGTCCGGGCACACCGCGCTGGTGCGCGGCGTGCCGCGGCTCGACGGCGCCATCGTCATGGCCACCGACCTGCGCGCCTCCGCCTGCCTGGTGCTGGCCGGCCTGGTCGCGGCGGGGGAGACCACCATCGAGCGCATCTACCACCTCGACCGCGGCTACGAACGTATCGAGGAAAAGCTCACCCAGCTCGGCGCGCGCATCAGGCGCGTGCACTGAAGCCATGCAGATACCGTCATTGCGAGCAACGCGAAGCAATCCAGAACGCCAGCAGAATCGAAAGGCCCTGGGTCGCCACACCCTGCGGGCTCGCGATGACGGCCTGGATGAATGTAATCCCCGACACAAACCAACATGACCTACTCCGGAATCACCCTCGCCCTGTCCAAGGGCCGCATCTTCGAAGAAACCCTGCCGTTGCTGGCGGCGGCTGGTATTACGCCGTCCGAGAACCCCGAGTCCTCGCGCAAGCTCATCATCGGCACCAACCGCGCCGACGTGCGGCTCATTATCGTGCGCGCCAGCGATGTCCCCACCTACGTCCAATACGGCGCCGCCGACCTCGGCATCGCCGGCAAGGATGTGCTCAACGAGCACGGCGGCAACGGCCTCTACCAGCCGCTCGACCTGCAAATCGCGTGCTGCCGCATGATGGTCGCCGTGCGCGAAGGCTACGACTACGCCGGGACAGTGAAACAGGGCGCGCGCATCCGCGTCGCCACCAAATACATCAATGCAGCGCGCGACCATTTTGCCGGCAAGGGTGTGCATATCGACCTTATCAAGCTGTATGGCTCGATGGAACTGGCCCCGCTGGTCGGCCTGTCCGACGTCATCGTCGACCTTGTCTCCAGCGGTGGCACCCTCAAGGCCAACGGCCTGGTTGCGGTGGAACATATCTGCGACATCAGTTCGCGCCTTGTGGTAAATCAGGCTGCGCTCAAGCTCAAGCGCGGGTTGGTCCAACCCGTGATCGATGGCTTCTCGTCGGCGGTCGGCGCACGCGACGCTGTATAACGGCCTCGATATGATTATGGCTATAATGGCCAAATGAAAACCGCTTCAATATCCACCACCAAAAATCAGTTGAGTGCGCTGATTGAACAAGTGCGCCACGGCGAGACCATCCTCATCACCGACCACGACCGGCCGGTCGCCCGGCTCATCCCGGTCGTGAGTGAAAACGGCCAATCGGATGAGCTTGCACTTCTGGAACGCAAAGGTATCCTGCGGCGAGGCCATGGAACGGCCTGTCGTTTGGCACCGTCCTCCGTACCACAGCAGCATGCCAGCGCACTTCAGGCTTTGCTGGAAGAACGCGAGTCGGGGCGGTGAAATTCTGGGATAGCTCTGCAATTCTGCCGTTGCTGGTTGAAGAAGCGGGCACGCCCTCAGCCCTCGGCTATTACGAAAACAACCCGGAAATCGTTGCATGGTGGGGAACCCCGGTGGAGTGCGCTTCCGCCTTGGCCAGGCTCGAATGCGAAGCCAAGCTTACTTCGACAGAAATAACGCTGGCGTTGGGTCAATTGGCAGCGCTGCAGGCAGCCTGGCATGAAGTGCAACCCCTGGACAGCGTGCGCCAAGTCGCTCAACGCCTGTTGCGGCTTCACCCTTTGCGTGCCGCCGATTCACTGCAATTGGCGGCAGCGCTGCTTGTCTGCGAGCATAGACCGCAAGGTTGGCAATTCGTATGCCTGGATACGCGCTTGAGTCTGGCGGCCGAGCGCGAAGGCTTTATGGTCATCCGAAATTTTACGGATTGAACGAGGGGAGGTGGTATGAGATCCCCCGCAGTGTTCAACGGAAAAAGCGCGCCAAGCTGCAATCAGGCTCAAGCAGGCCAATTTCCATAACGCTATCCGCCACAAGGTCTCGCATAACGCCCTGTCCGAATGCCTGCAACGGTGCAACTACCGCCTTGCCAAGGCTCCCCGGGATGGCCGCATCTACGTGGCCATTACTCAGATGAGCTGCAAGTTGATTCGACCTATTGGTCAGCGAGGGCGGACTTGCGATAGCGATAATGGTCAACTGGCATGTTTATTTAAGGGCGAAATCGCGGATTTTTATACCAGGAAGGGCGAAAGAGCTGTCACAGCGGTAATAAAACGAGACGGCGCTACGAAAAAAGACGTGGTTTACAATTTTCTGAAGAAATTGAACTGGATTTGGTTGTGCTCGTCAATAAAGGCGCAATCCACTAAAAAATCTAACTGTGCAGAATATTTTTTATTATGTTAGAGCAATTAGAAAAAAACAAGAAACTGTATAGCTTCGATCTGTTCGATACGTTAATTTCTCGCCCGTTGAAGAGACCTTTCCATGTGTTTGACTTGGTCGAATGCACGGGTGTGGTCAATTATCGTTTTTCGGGCTTTAGCGTTTTTGGCTTTCGGCGCTGGCGTGTTATGGCGGAGCGTGTCGCAAGGAAGCTCAGCAAAAAAGAAGATATTTCCATATGGCAAATTTACCGGGTGTTGGGTTGGGTCGTTCTGAATCCGGCTATGGTGCTCAAGCAGGAACTAGCCCTTGAGCGCGCCCTTCTAAAGCCAATTCCGGAAAATGTTCATGTTGTCACATCGCTGGTCGATCAAGGCAAGCAGTGCTGCATTGTTACCGATATGTACTTGCCCCTCTGGTTCTTGCGCAAAATCGTTCAAGAACATGTGGCGCACGGCGTCAAAATTTTTGCATCGTCAAGTTTCGGGGCAACAAAGCACAGTGGAAACTTATACAAGCTGGTCGCCGAACATTACGGCCTGGATTTTTCAGAAATCCAGCATGTTGGTGATAATCACTATTCGGATTGCATCGTTCCAGAGCGGCTAGGATTGGCGGTAAATAGAATGCCTGACCGCTCGGTTAGAGACTCTTCCAGAAGCATATTCGAATACTTCACGCCACATGATGATTTTCAAGACAATACATTAGCCAAACTTGGATATTCCCTGGTTGGGCCAGCCTGTGTTGCCTTTGCAAAGTTCATCAAGGATGATGTCGAACGCAGGGGGATCGACAAGGTTTTCTTTTGCGCGCGAGATACTTATCTTATCAAGGAGGCGTTTGATAAACTCGCCGCTGAAGCAACAAGTCGTTATTTGAGATTGTCGAGACGTGCTTTGTATGTACCTGCATTTTCATGCCATAAAAATAAAGAGCGTCTGTTTGAGCGGCGCATTTCTGGGCGAGAGTTCTTTGAGCGGATTGATGTTGTGCCGCCTGAGAGCATCGTTGATCTTGATCCATGCAAAAACAAACCACTTTTCATGCAAGCGCTTAAGGAAAGCGATTTTTTCCAGCGTTCGGAGGAAGACGCGACTGTTCTGCTTGATTACCTTAAAAATCAGGATTTTTCCGGTAATGTGGCTTTGGTTGATCTCGGTTGGAGGGGAACATTACAGGAGTCCCTGAAATCGGTCATTGGAAAACAGTGCAAAATGACCGGATATTATTTTGGCAGCATTGTCAGGTCGGAAGATAGGCATGGATTCTATTTTGATGATTGCACGCCACGGAGGCGGTTTTCAAGAATTTTTCAGGCGCTTCCGGTTTTTGAGTTTTTGTTTACAGAGCCTGTGCGAAGCTTGAAGCGTATTTGCCGTAACAATGATGAGTTTAGCTATGAATATGTCGATGATGAGCAGCAGAAACAAATCGAGTTGAGACAGGAAATTGCGAAAGGATGTAGGCAATTTATTGAAGACTATGGAAGAGTAGCAAATATTCTGCATTGCGACAGCAGGCTTTATCTCAGGTCTCTCGATGTTTTGTTCAATCGCTATCTGATCAAGCCAGATGCTGAAATTATTGAGGCCTTTAGTGGTATTGGTCATGCTGAAGGCTTTGGCGGCAGCAAATACGCACAGATAGTCAATAAAGAGGCGTTCACATTTTCCGGCTACAGAAATTCATATTGGCGTGCTGCTTATGTTTTTACCGCCAAGGGTTTCATGGGTTTTCTGGGCCGACGATTGCATTCCGTGGTTTATTCACCAATGGTGGTGGGCCTTATATACAAAAGGCATGGCCTGGCGCTGAAGACGGGGCGGCTGAAACGCAGTAGAGCCTGATTCGCAACATAACACTAAGGGTGCGCTGAACTGTTCTCCCGTGTCCACAAGAATGGTTGTCACGTGGAGGCATTGCAGCCGGAGGCTGAAAAATGAAAACCCTTGCCATTATTTCTATCCAGGCTTTTTCGCTGGTCAACTTTCGCGGACCGTTGATTCAGGCGCTGGTAGCAACCGGTGCGCGTGTTTATGCCTTGGCGCCAGACTACAGCGATGAACTCCGGCAACAGGTTAAGGCGCTGGGCGCAGAGCCTGTTGATTATGATTTTGCTCGCACGGGGATGAACCCCTTGCGCGATGCCTTCGACGCGCTCAAGCTGGCCCTCGTGCTGCGCCGCCTGCGGCCAGATGTGACCTTGGGATACTTCATTAAACCAGTGGTTTTTGGCACCTTGGCGGCCTGGTTGGCGCGGGTTCCGCGACGGGTGACGATGATTGAAGGCTTGGGCTATATCTTTACCGAAAATGGCGAGGCCTGGTCACGCAAGCGTCGATTGCTGCGTACTGGCGTATCGTGGCTGTATCGTTTGGCACTGTCTCGGGCGTATAGGGTTATTTTTCTAAACAAGGACGATCTCGCAGAGTTTGTGCATGGTGGTTTGGTTGACCCGACCAAGGTTAGCTGTTTGGGTGGAATAGGCATTGATTTGAATGAATGGTCTGAATTCCCGCCTTGTACCCAGCCCATTACCTTTTTGCTGGCTGCGCGCCTGTTACGTGAAAAAGGTATTGTCCAATACGCCGACGCAGCAAGATTGGTAAAGGCCCAATACCCAGCGGTGCGCTTTGTGTTGCTGGGAGGGCTGGACCCCAATCCCGGCAGCCTGCAACACGCCGAAGTGCAAGCTTGGGTCGATGAAAACCTGCTGGAATGGCCCGGCCATGTGCCGGTGCAGCCCTGGCTGGCGCAGACCAGCGTTTATGTGTTGCCGTCTTACTACCGTGAGGGCGTGCCCCGCAGCACCCAAGAGGCCATGGCCATGGGGCGCGCGGTGATTACCACCGATGCGTTTGGCTGCCGCGAAACGGTGGAGGATGGCGTCAACGGATTTTTGGTGCCAATACGTGATGCGACTGCTTTGGCGACTGCCATGCTGCGCTTTATCGAGACTCCCGATCTGATCAAAACCATGGGACATAAGAGCAGATTGCTGGCGGAGGCGCGTTTTGATGTGCACGTGGTCAATGCCAAGTTGCTTGAGGTGTTGGAAGTGTGATGAATGCAGACTTGCCCAAAGTGCTTGTCACCGGCGCGGCCGGGTTTGTGGGCCGGGCGCTGGTTTCCGAGTTGCTGATCAAAGGCTATCAAGTAAAGGCGCTTGTTCGTAAGGTTTGGGGGGAGTTGCCTGTTGAGGCTGGACAGGTGGTGGGGGATTTGACGGCATTGGTCGATGGTGATTCTTCAGCGTTTCCCCTGAATGATAGTGTGGGCCTGGGCGGCAGCATGTTTGCGGGTGTGGATGTTGTTGTCCACCTGGCTGCGCGGGTACACGTGATGGACGACACGGATCAAAATCCGCTGGCGTCGTATCGGGCAACCAATCTTGACGCCACGCTCAATCTTGCCCGACAGGCGGCCGATGCCCGGGTGAAACGCTTCGTCTTCATCAGCACGATCAAGGTCAACGGCGAGGGAGGCGATGCCGCCTATCGGGAAATCGATGCACCCGCTCCCGCGGACGCGTATGCGATTTCAAAATGGGAGGCCGAACAGGGTTTGTGGCGAATCGCCCGGGAAACCGGACTGGAAGTTGTCATTCTGCGCCCGCCACTGGTTTACGGTCCTGGTGTGAAAGCGAATTTCTTGCGGTTGATGCAATGGGCTCATAAGGGCTGGCCGCTTCCGCTGGGGGCGATTCGCAATCGCCGCAGCCTGTTGTATCTGGGTAATTTAGTCGATGCGATCCGGCTGTGCGTCGAGCACCCGGCCGCTGCGGGGCAGACTTTTCTGTTGGACGATGGCGAGGCGGTTTCGACACCAGACCTGATTCGTGCAGTGGCGCATGCCATGAGCCGAACTGCGCGCCTACTGGCGGTTCCAGTGAGGGTGATCGAATTTGCCGGCGTACTTTTAGGAAAACGCGCCGCGGTAGCACGTCTGACGGGTTCGTTGTGGGTGGACAGTTCGTTGATCCGGTCGCAGCTGAACTGGACGCCGCCATATTCAATGGAAGCCGGGCTGGCGGCAACGGTGGCCTCTTTACAATGAAGGGGTTTGCTGTCATGTCCGCCTTCATCGTCTGCTGGATGGTGCTGGCCTGGCTTCTGCAACGCCGCCGTCTTCCGATGGACCATCCCAATGTGCGTTCGCTGCACGTAACGCCGACGCCACGCATCGGCGGATTGGGCATGATGGCCGGGGTGGGCGTCGCCAGCCTATGGCTGGCTGACGCGGTTCTGCTGCCAGCGATGCTGGCAGCGTTTGCCCTGGCTGCACTGTCGTTGCTGGACGATGTGCGGAGCCTATCGATGGTGGCGCGCTTGCTGGCGCATTTTGTTGCGGCCGTGGCATGCCTGCTGGCGCTGGGCTTGACCGGCTGGGCGCTGGTCGGGGCGACTCTTGCAGTGGTCTGGATGACCAATCTGTACAACTTCATGGACGGCACGGACGGGCTGGCGGGCGGCATGGCCGTAATCGGATTTGGCGCGCTGGCGCTGGCGGCAATGCTGGGCGATGCGCCGGGGCTGGCCGCATTCTGCGCGGCGATTGCGGCGGCGGCGCTGGCGTTCCTGCGCTTCAACTTCCCACCGGCACGGGTGTTCATGGGCGATACGGGGTCGATTCCGCTTGGGTTCCTGGCGGCGTCATTGGGCATTGTGGGCACGATGCAGCATGTGTGGCCGTGGCTGTTCCCGCTGCTGGTGTTCTCGCCGTTTATCGTCGATGCCAGCGTGACGCTCATCCGGCGCGCGCTGCGCGGAGAAAGAGTCTGGCGAGCGCACCGCTCGCATTATTATCAGCGGGTTGTGCTGCTCGGCGCGTCGCATCGCCAGCTTGCCCTGGCAGCCTATGCGTTGATGCTGGCGGCGGCCGCGCTGGCCTTCGCGCTGCTGCTTTTTCTGCAATACACCGCATGGTTGCTTATACTGTCGGCCGCTATATATCTCCTGATTTTTCTGCCCATCGATTGGTGCTGGCACCGTATTCCAAATGAACCTTAGTTCCCGCACCGTCGGCATCATCCTGCATGACATTCTGGCTGCGTGCCTTGCCTGGCTGGGAGCATACTGGCTGCGCTTCAATCTGGATATGCCCGCCGAGTTCCAGGCGGCGGCGCTGACCACGCTGGTTTGGGTGGTGCCGCTGCAGGCTGTGGCATTCTGGCGCTTCGGCCTGTATCGCGGTATCTGGCGTTTTGCCAGCCTGCCCGACCTTAAGCGCATTGTGCTGGCCATCGGCCTGGCGGCACTGCTGGTTCCGCTGGTGTTGGTTCTGTTCAGTATCGGTACGATAGTGCCGCGTTCAGTGCTGATTCTCGACCCGCTGCTGCTGGTGATCCTGATGGGTGGCAGTCGCATGGCCTATCGGGCCTGGAAAGAGCATCGCCTGGCCAGTGTCTTGCACCCGGACAGCAAGCCGGTGCTGGTGGCTGGCGCCGGATCGGCGGCGGACTTCTTGCTGCGCGAACTGGCACGCAATCCGTCAGGGTTTCATGTTGTGGGTCTGCTGGACGACAGCCGTGACAAGCAGGGACGGCTGGTGCAGGGGATTCCGGTGTTGGGAACGCTGGACGATGTCGCGGCCTACGCACAAAGCATGGGCGTTGACGATGTGGTGCTGGCGCTGCCATCGGCTGCACATGAGGTGCGCAAGCGCATTACCCGGATATGTGCCGAAGCCGGGCTGAATGTACTGACCGTGCCCTCGCTCGAAGACCTGGTGGCAGGCCGGGTATCGGTGTCAAGCTTGCGCCCTATCGAACTTGACGACTTGCTGGGGCGCGACCCGGTGGAACTGGACGACAGCGGCCTGCACCAGTTATTGACCGGCCAGGTAGTGATGGTGACTGGCGCAGGTGGTTCGATCGGTTCGGAACTGTGTCGCCAGATTGCGCGTTTCGATCCCGCGCGACTTGTATTGTTCGAGCAGTCAGAGCTGGCGCTGTATGCGATGGAGGAGGAATTGTCGACACGTTTCCATGGGTTGCAGATTGCACCGGTGATCGGCGATGTGAAGGACGCAGTCTGGGTGAATCAGGTGATGGCCGGGCATCGACCTGCCGTGGTGTTCCACTCGGCGGCTTACAAGCACGTACCCTTGATGGAGGGCTGTAACGCCTGGGAGGCGGTGCGCAACAACGTGCTGGGCACTCAGGTTGTCGCGGCAGCGGCGCAGGCGCATGGGGTAGGCAAGTTTGTGATGATCTCCACCGACAAAGCGGTCAACCCGACCAATGTCATGGGCGCGACCAAGCGGCTGGCCGAGATGACCTGCCAGGCGATGCAAAAGCCGAGCGGCACGCGCTTCGTGTCGGTGCGCTTCGGTAACGTGCTCGGCTCGTCCGGCAGCGTGATTCCAAAGTTCCAGAAACAGATCGAAACGGGTGGGCCGGTGACGGTGACGCATCCTGAGATCACGCGCTTTTTCATGTCGATCTCTGAAGCCGCGCAACTGGTGCTGCAGGCGGGCCTGATGGGCGAGGGCGGCGAGATTTTCGTGCTCGACATGGGCGAGCCGGTGAAAATCGCCGAGCTGGCCAGACTCATGATTCGCCTGTCCGGCGCGGACGAAGACCGCATCCGCATCGAATACACTGGCCTGCGACCCGGCGAAAAGTTGTACGAGGAACTCCTCGCCGATGACGAATCGACGCTGCCGACGCCGCACCCGAAGTTGCGGGTGGCGAAGGCGCGGGCAGCCGATGCCGGCTGGTACGCCGAATGTCTGGCCTGGCTGGCCCATCCGGACACATTCGACGAAGCGACGGTCAAGCGCCAGTTGAAGACCTGGGTGCCGGAATATCAGCCGGAATTGGTGCCAGACATGAACACCATGTTGTAGCAAAACTTGGCCGCGCCCTTGTCGCCAAGCGGGGCGCGTCAGTCGATTTTTGATCATTGCGCATTGATGAGAGACGTCGCGCGGCGCGCGTTTCATGGCGCGAAAATCCTGCCAGAAAGCGCTATTTTGCGCTGATCTGTCTTCGACAAATCACAGGTTAGACCGTCGCTGATACAGATACTGATGGCAGCACTATCAGCGTAGATTTTAGTGTTTGCGAATCAGATGGACTGCGCGTGCGCGTGCTTTCCCATACATGTCCCGCAGGCTGACGCCCCAGCTTCTTTTTCGCAAGGCGTGACGCGAATAAATTGTGTGGTCAGTGCTGTTTTTAAAGCCGGAATGATGACGTTTTTCTATTTCGCGTGAAATCACTGCGAAAAAGTTATATTCGAAAAGCACACGGCGGCGGGCTTCGATGATGGCGGGAAGCCGTTTCTCATACTCGTTGTTGGATATGGCCTGGTGGATGATGCGTGTAGCGTCTTCCGGGTTTTTTATGTCGATGGTTATGAAACTTTCTGCCGGGAAGTAGTCCGTGGCATTGGGGGAGCCGCAGTAAAACGGCAAGGTCATGCCCAGAAATGCATCCGTCAGTTTTTCCGTCCAGTGGTGAGGACCAATGTAGTTCTCTATGGCCACATGATAACGGTAGGCATCCAAGGCATCGGCCTTGTCGTCCAGAGGACGTGCGCCCCGGCCAAAGACATCCATCTCCGGCATGTTGTCCATCAGATGGCGCATGAATTCATGGCGCCGCCAGTGCAGGGTGTGCCGCATGCTTTTGGGCGAAAACACCATGGACAGATCGTGGGTCTTGGCGGTAGGGGGGTGGGACTCCATCTCGTCGAAGGGGACGATGCGTTTGGTGCCGACGCCGTAGAACCAGTGCAAGGCAGGCTGCGAGTAAATGCGTCGCGGGTGAGGTAAGGCCCATTCTTCCTGGCTGGTGAGCACGACACCAAACTGGCGAGTGAAGTCATTGCCATATATCTTTATGGACGAAGGTTCGGTCGTTACCAGGATGCTGTTGGAGGCCGCACACACCAGTGCTTCGCTGCTCCGGCTTTTGGTCTCGCCTTTCCCCGGCGGGATGTCGTCGTAAACCACCAGCCAGTCGTAATCTCTTGCGTCACGGTCAAATAGATAGTTGCAGCGCCCCCACCGCCCATTGCCATGCGGCAGTTGATGCAGCCAGTGCTCGGCCGGAAAACGGCTAATCAATTTGACCCGGATCTCATCTCCGGGAAGCGCGGGTTCAGTCTGCGTCACGAATATCCAGTTCGGTACTCAAATCAGGCAAGGTTCAACGGGCCGTTTACTCGTGCCAATAATCCGCTATCCATTTCGTCGGCAAAATATGCTTGTAAAGTCGCTTGTACCATTTGGCTGGCCAGATTCCCAATACCGCGTCGGGGGGGTTGGGATCGCCTGGGAACGCGATGACGTGGGCGCTTTCTGGTCTTGTCGGCGCCTTCCACCAGCGTTGTGGCATGGGTGGGATGCAGTGCGTCTTGAATAGTGCGCACCATTCGTCGGGCCAGAAGGCCATTTCAGAAACGGTGCGGGAAATATAGATTTGCTCATTGTTATAGCTTGCGAGTATCGATTTGAATTCAGGTACCAGACGGTTGTAGATATAGGGATGCTTGCCTACCCTGAAACGAAATACCGATGTGTTGCCGATCCTCTGTCCGGGCTGGGTCCAGTTCTGCATGACCACGAATGTTTTTTCCGGTTCGAAGTCGAAAAAATCATCCAGCGTTCCGGTTACGATAACGTCAAGATCAAGGAATAACCAATCACCCTCCATGCCGGGGAGTTCGCTGGCCCAAAGCGAAATTTTGCGCCATCCAGTATTATTGTAAGGAGGGGGGAGCGACACGGTTGGGCACGGGAGACATTCGACTTCGCTGCGTATTCCAGTCGGATCGTCGGTCAAACATACAAAGCGTATCGGGCCCTGGATGTTTCTGCGGACCATTCCGTACAATTTGTTCGCATACTCGGCCGGGTACTTGGGCCCCCACTTCATGCAGACAATCTGTTTCATGGTTTTGGATTAAAAATCAAGTGTCAAAAATGGCAAAGCGGGTTCTGAATTATCAGCGCGAACTCGGTTCATCAAGCTATTTCATTCGTGTTCGCCATGAAATGCGGGAGCATTACTCTCCTGCGATCAAGGGCAGGGATCAGCCTCTCTCGACGAGAAAGTGTAACTTGGATCAAGTCCTGGTCTAAATCGTATTGGCTCTATAGTGTCGCATGCTTGCCAGGCTTTCCAGTAGATTTATCACGGATCCTTTTACGGCCCGTCGTGCGATCAATGTCTGTGATTGAGAAACAGGCATGTAACTGGATCGATGGCCGATCGACATGGCTGTAATGCCGAAATGCCTTCGAAGAATTCGAAGCGTTCTGGATTGTCCTATGCCGCCGTGAATGGTGAGGTTTGCCTCTGGATATCTACACTTTCCTACACCCTATCGCACATGGCGATGGTTTGGTCGGTGCAGTGTGTTCTTTGAATGATGGAAAAGTGAGGTAAGTGTGCCCAGTGTACTCTGGTGGGGGCGTTTCGATCCTGGTTACTCGCGCAACCGCGTCTTGCGCAAGTTGCTGGTTGAGATGGGTTGGCAGGTCAAGGATTTCCATCCTAAGCTTGCCGCAGTGGCCGACTGGGAAGCATGGCTGCATCGGGTACCCAAACCCGATTTGGTCTGGGTACCCTGTTTCAGGCAGCGCGATCTGGCTGCAGCGAGCCGCTGGGCCAGAAGGCATGGCATTCCGTTGATATTCGATCCGCTCATCTCGGCCTATGACAAACAGATGGATGAGCGCGGAAAACTGAACGTGGCGAGTTCGCGTGCGCGAAGGTTGTTATCTTGGGAGCGTATGCTGTTTCGGCGTGCAAACCGGGTTGTCGCCGATACGCCCAGCCACGCCGACTACTTCGCACAGGTGCTGGAAGTCGGAAGAAAAAATATCGAGGTGATTTACGTGGGCGCAGAAGAGGCGCTTTTCAGGCCTCAGCTCTATCTTGCCGAGAATTTGCGTGTGCCCCTGGAAGTATTGTTTTACGGCAGTTTTATTCCGCTCCAGGCGCCGCAGGTGGTCATCGAGGCTGCCAGATTGTACCGGGGTGCGCCGGTGAAATGGGTTCTCCTTGGGCAGGGGCCATTGCGCAAGATATGCGAGGAGCGTGCCCAGGGCCTTGCAAACGTTGCGTTTGAAGACTGGTTACCATATGAGAAGCTTCCGGAACGCATTCATCAGGCCGATATCCTGTTGGGCGTATTCGGCACCACGCCGAAGGCGGGGAGAGTCATTCCCAACAAGGTGTTCCAGTCGCTCGCGTGTGGTAGACCCGTGGTAACACGGTCGGCCGGCGCTTACCCGGAAGCCTTGATCGCTGAAGAGAATAGCGGCCTTGAGTGGATTCCTGCCGGGGATGCTCAAGCACTGGCTGACCGCGTGGCGATCCTGGTGGCGAATCCAGACAAACTGCGGCAGCTTGGCGAGGCCGCTGTAGAAACAAGTCACCAATATTTCTCCGAGACGGTGGTGCGACGACAGTTGAAAAATGCACTTGAAGGCCTGGTTGCTTGAGCTGGGCAGCAGGTCGAAATGGCTCGCGGCGGCCTGGACATAAATGCCCGCCCAGCTTGTCTTCACAGGGGCAGGCATGTTCCAGAAGCGGCGCAGGGGTTCGGCAGCGATGCGCAGGCCGAATGCGGTTGCAGAAATGATCGGGTCAAAACGCTTCCGCCATAACACATTGTGCTTTCAGACTGATTCCATGCGCCTCGCTTCTCCCAATGGCGCGCAGGCTAGTGCGAGTAGCCACCAAATCAACTGGGACCACTGGGATGAATAGAAGTTAGGGTGGCTGTTGAAAGGGAATAGCCAAGCCCAGGCCGCCAGTAGAAAAGGCAGTGAGGCATAGAGGGCCATAGGCGTCACGCGTAATGGCGCCTTGATCAGGATTGCATAGAAGACAATCAGGCCCGCCAGGCCAATCAGTCCGGCTCCACTTGTGACATCAAGTAATAGTTGGTGAGAATAGAGGGCACCGGTGTTTTTGACCGGATCGACAAATGGGTCTCCGGCCAGTGCGTAGTCTGGATAGGCATAGCGATATCCTCTTACCCCCACCCCATTGACAGGATTATCGGCAATCATTCGTAACGACGTTCCCCAGATATCCATGCGCCCGGAGGTGGCTTCGTTAAGGGATAGAGGGTCGCCCTGTAAGGCTTTGAGGGAAATGTCCACACGGCTATAGGCGTCAGACTTGATTGCAAGCAAGGTCCCTAACGGAATAGTGACAAGTACCAATGCCACCATGGCGATTTTCCATATCGGAAGCTTGATTTGTCGAGCGTGCAGCATGAATAACACCAGGCTTGCCAAGGCAAAACTGACCCAGCCGCCGCGGCTGCCAGCCAGGAAAACCACGGATGTCAGCCCCATGAAAACCAATGCGGTCAGCCACCATGGCCCCCTACGCCGGACGGGCTCCAGCAACAATGGAGAAAGGGTGGCGAGAGCAGGGCCGAAATCTATATGCTTCTCTCCATACAACGCATTCAGGCGACCTGTGGGGGATTGGAAACCAAACAGGTCCACTCCCCGGAAGGTCTGTATCAGTCCGTCAATGACCCAGAAAGCAATCAGTGCCGCACACAAGATCAATAAGCGCTCACGTCGTATCTGTGAATTGAGCGTCCAGACAATGAATAAACCCGCGAGGTAGAAGCGTGGGAGGCCTACCAGGATGTTGGCCGTTCTCTCCGGGCTCACCGCTCCCGGCAGGGACAGCAGGGTGGGGAGCCATATGCAAATGAAAAGCATCGTGAATAGTCGACCGCCCCCTTCCCATGCCAGTTGTCGGCCATGACGCCATAACAGGATGGCGCCTGAGATGGCCATGATCAGGGTTGGCGCTTCTACCAGACGCCCTACCGGTAGCAGTACCAGACAGGACCAGACGATGAGTATCGGCGTCCAGTCGGAAGCCAGAATGCGTTTAATCGGGCTAGCCATTTATTTATTCCGGGCCTGAGGGTGAAGTAGTTTTTGAATACGCGAAGCTCGTATTTTTCCAGTAGTGGGCAAGGCTTGTCATTGATTGTCCTGTCTGCGCGGGGTGCGGGCGAGCTGCTCATACAGATCCAGTGTCTGCGACAGCATGTCGCGCAGCGGAAAGTAATCGCCTTCAGGCACCGGGATCGGCTGTTGCAGCAGGGATGCGATGCGTTGCGTCGTCGCATCGATGTCGCCGATCGGCAGCAACCCTTGCGGGTACATGGCCCTGAGAATCTCGCCCACGCCACCATGCTCGTAGCCTGCCGTAGGTACGCCTAGCCGCAGCGCCTCCAGCGTGGTGCGGCCGAACGATTCGGGCTGGGTGGAGAGCGACAACACCAGATTCGAAATCGCCAGAATGTTTTTCAGGTCGTCGCGCTGGCCGGTGAAGGTGATGTCGGCTGCCAGCCCCATGCTGCGCACGCGGTAGCGCAGCTTTTGCAGATAGCGCTGCTTGGACGCCGACGCGCCACCGACTATGAGGCCGTGCACCGGCAGCCCGCGCCGCTTCAGCTGTGCGATCAATTCGATGAAGTCTTCATGGCCCTTGAGCCGGGTGATGCGGCCGGGCAGGGTGACCAGCTGTTTGCCTACGGCGTGCGGAAACTGTGCGAAGAACGCCTGCTGCCAAATGGGGTCGGGTTTCCAGCCGTGCGGATAGACTTGCCCATCGACGCCGCGATGGATGACCTGAATGCGCCACGGCGGGGTGTCGGGATATTCGCGCAGGATGTAGTCGCGCACGGTGTTGGAAACGGCGATCACGGCTTCGCCCTGCGTCATGATGCGGCTGTAGCGATTGACGCCATACATGCCGTGCACCGTGGTGACAAAACGCGGCCGCGTCGCCGGATTCATGCCGCGCCAGGCCAGATACGCAATCCAGGCCGGCACGCGCGAACGCGCATGAACGATGTCGACCTTTTGTGCCAGCAAAAATCTGCGCAGCTTGCCGACGAGCAACAGCGTTTTGAACGACTTTTCTCCGATCGGCCAGGCAAAATGCTCGGCACTCGATGCAAGCAGCGGCGCGACCTGTCGCCCGCCGGCCGACATCACCAGCGCACGCTGGCCGTGCTCGACCAGTGCTTGCGCCACTTCGAGCGTGCCGCGTTCCACCCCGCCGGATTCCAGCGCCGGCAGCAGTTGCAGGACGGTCAGTTTATTTTCTTCAGCCATTCAAGGATCCATTCGGCACAGCGGTCCGCTTCCGCCAACGGGTGCGTATTGGACTGCAATTTATCGTTCGCGCACCAGTTCGCGAAGCGGGTGATGCGCTGCGACTCGACGAGCTGGGCAATCGCACGGCCGACACGGCTTTTCGGGTTGACCGGCAGGTCGAATACGCCGACATCGGCGCCTGCCGTCAATGCCTCGAGCACCATCGAGGCGCTGTCGGGTGTCACCCATACCGTGCCGCATTGCGCCAGTTGTTCGGGCAGCCAGTCGGGCGAGGTGGCGGTATGGGGGACGATGTTCAGCTTGGGATGCTGCGGCAGCAGCGCCAGAAAATCCTTCGGGGTGCGGCGCGAGGTGGTCAGCGTCCACTGCATGTCGGGCGTGCGCGCGAGGATGCGTTTGATCTGCGCCCGCAAGGCGTCGCTGTCCCATTCGAAATGCGGCGAGGCGCCGCCGACCAGAATCAAACCGTGGTTGGCATCGCTTGCCGTTGCCGGGCGGACGCGGTTCAGCGCGCCATCGGTCACCAGCGTATGCGTGTCCGCCGCAACGCCATCGTGCCGGGGAAGAATGCACAGATCGAAGCAGCGGCGCGGCAGGCTCGGCTTCATCAGCACCACTGCGCGGCCGCCGTGCGCGCGGCGTGCGGCCAGCAGCGTCGGGTGGGTGGCGTGACCTGCGCCGACGATCAGATCGGGTTTCGGAAAGGTGCTGCCCGGTGCGTGCTCAGGTGGGCGCTGGTTGATCTCGTCATTGCGAGGCCCGAAGGGCTGTGGCGATCCGGAAGTTGCCGCATCCGCAAGCATCCCGGATTGCTTCCCGCCGTGGCCCCCGGCCTCGTGGCTAAAGGCAGAAGCGCTCGCAATGGCGAAGCTTGCAGGGTTCAGCCCGGTCTTCAGCAGCAGCGCCAGCCAGGCACGCCAGGCGGGCAGGGCGCGAAGGGTATGAATTTCGGTGGGGGTGGTGCGCGCCAGCGCCTCGACCAGTCCCCGCGACTGATTGACGTGGCCCGGCTTGCCGTCGCTGACGATCCAGACGATCAGCGAACGCTTACCGGCCGCCTCAGACAACGAGCAGCCCCGTATCCCCGTACCGGTCGTCCAGCGTCAGTGCCAGCCTGGTGCCGCTGCATGCCACGTCG
This sequence comes from Thiobacillus sp., assembly GCA_035530575.1. Lineage (GTDB taxonomy): Bacteria > Pseudomonadota > Gammaproteobacteria > Burkholderiales > Thiobacillaceae > Thiobacillus. The sequence continues at coordinate 72,021 of DATKUP010000049.1, forward strand.
ACGCGGTCTTCGGCAGACGACGCCTGCTCGAACCAGGCGTCATGCTCGTCGCGAAAGAAGACCCTGTCCCACAGTCGTTCGGAATCCACCGGCAGGCAATAGCGCAGGCTGGCCAGCCCGCGATACGCCGTCCATTTTCCATGAACGTCCACAGTGGCGGTGGACAACACCTCGGCAATGAGGCAGGGGGATTGCTTGTAGAGGGGGTGATCGTCGGCCGGATCGCACACCAGCATGGCGTTAGGATAGTAATAGGTCGTGCCGCCAGCCAGTCGCCGCCTCATGTCTGCCATGAAGGCACGGCAAGGCTCACCGCGCGTGGCGCTGCGCAGGTGGAAGAATAGGTTGCCTGCAATGCGCTTGTGGCGCTCGCTTTTGTCGGCCATGGCGTAGATCTCGCCGCCCACAAACTCGTGTTTCGAGGCCGCGATCTCTTCCCCGTGCAGATAAGCGGCTTCATCGACAGGCGAATGGACGTGGGCTTGTGACATGGCGGGTGAGCGGGTGGATCGACACGCCGATTATCCTATTGATTCTGCATGAAATGAAGCGAGTGGCTTGGTTGAGCTACACCGCTTCTGCCCGTAATCCTGTGCGAGCGGCGGCCTGGATTTGTCGCGTGTCGGCAGAGACGAACACATCGGCGTTCAAGGCTAGCGCACTGCCGATATGAATGGCGTCCATGCTACGCAGGGCATTGGTTTCGAGGCTCAACACCGCTTGCGCCAGCACTGCCGGGGTCAGGTCGCAAATGGCAGCGTCCTCGATATCGGCCAGCAGCAGGGATTTCAGTTGTCGGTATTGGGCGTCGGTGATTCGGGTTTCCCGATGCAAGCGGCAAAAGGCCGAAACAATCTCGGGCAACGCAATGCCGGACAGGCCGATTTCCGTCGCCTGATCGCACCACGCCAGTACGGCATCGGTTCCGGTTTCGCTGATATAGCGCTTGACGAAAGCCGAGGAATCGAAAAAAACACGCATCAGCCCGACAGCTTCTCCGCTTCGCGCTCTTCGAGAATCATGCGGCTGACCGATACGCCGTCGAGCACCAGGGGTTGTGCGCGGCGCCGCTTCCACGAAGGCAGGTCAGTCGAAACGGGAACAATGTCGGCGATGGGTTTGCCGTTGCGCAGCACGCGCACGGATTCGCCAGACTCGACGATGTCGAAATACTGTTTGGCGTTGTTGCGGATTTCGGTCAAGGTGACTTGTTTCATGGCGTTAGCAGAATGTACGTAATGGTGTCAATGTAAGCGTACATTCCGGTGCACGTCAAGATCAGCGTCTCCCTAACGAACAATCCCGGATCACCAATGCCTATCCAGGGCGGCCTGCCAGCAATACGGCGCAGGATCCAATGCGGGCGGTCTGCCCTCCATCAAATCGACCAGCAATTCCGCCGTGGCGGGCGCCAGCGTGACCCCGTAGCGGTAATGCCCGGTGTTGACGAACACGTTGTCGAAATCCGGATGCCGGTCGATCACCGGGATATTGTCCGGCGAACCGGGGCGCAGCCCGGCCCAGTGCAGCACCGGTTGCATGGCGCCCAGCGCGGGCAGCAGTTCGGCCGCCGCGGCGTGCAGGCGCTGGCGCGTGGCGTCGTCGGTCGATTTGTCGAAGCCGGCATCCTCCAGCGTGCTGCCCACCAGCACATGGCCGTCCCGGCGCGGAATCAGGTACAGCCTGTTGCGATACACAATCGTATCCAGCACGCCCGGCGCCAGTTTGAACAGCAACATCTGCCCGCGCACCGGGCGAATGTTCGGCGTCGCCGCCAGCCCGCTCATCCCCAGCCCGGACCAGGCTCCAGTAGCCAACACCACGCTGTCCGCCGGAAAAGTTTCCGCCGCCGTCTGCACCGCCGTCACTCGTCCGCCCTGCGTCAATACCCCGGTGGCCGGGCAGTGCTCGCGTATCATCCCGCCCAGTTGCACCACCGCCGCGTGTAATGCCGCCACCAGGCGCGGGCTGCGTACCTGCGCCACCTCGGGCAGCCAGATGCTGCTTTCTTCAGGTGTATTGCGTAACAGGTGCAGCGAATCCGGACAACCCCGCTCCGCTGCCACGCCGTGTATTTCACACCAGGCCAGCGCCTGCTCCGGTTCCGCCACCGCCAGCATCCCGCAGCGCCAGAATTCCGCACCCCGTCCCGATATCGCCTCGATTTCAGCCACCCAGTCCGCATAGCCCGCCATCGACCGCAAGGCCAGCGCAGAAACCGGCTCCGCATAATCCCACGGCATCAGCGGCGACAGAATTCCGCCCCCCGCCCAGGACGATTCGCCGCCCACCACGCCGCGTTCCAGCAGCGTGACGCAATAGCCGCGCTGCAATAAAGCCAGTGCGGCGCTCAGGCCCGAGACGCCTGCGCCGATAATTAGAAGGTTCGGCATGCTTCAGTTACAGGCGTTATATTTGTGCATGAAAGTATCTGCGTGATTGCGGCTGCTGGAAAAAGATGGCTGGATCGTAGTGAGCCAACGCGGTAGCCATTGCCAATTACACCACATGATGAAACCGGGTACCGTTACCGTTGCTGGCAAGCCGGGCGTGGATGTTCCTCCCGGTGCATTAACCGGTACATTAAACAGCGCACTCAAACAAGCTGGGTTAAAGGAGTAGGCTATGTCACTGTTGGCTGTTGACGCTATGTTTTGCTCTCTCCGTGAAGCCCCTACCCTGCGGCATCTTGCAGGCGGCCCCGTGGGAGCGGCTTTAGCCGCGATGCGCCGCAAGGCGCGAAGAGCAAATGCTCGCCAGGGTCTTGTCGCGCCACCTTTGCGGGCTACCGCCCGCATCGCGGCTGAAGCCGCTCCCACGAGGCTGGCCAACACCAACAAATAACGGTGAAAGAGCCAAGGAGTAATTCCATGCGCTACATGGTCGTTATTTTTGGTTCGTGACACTAGCTACGGTGCTTTTGTCCCGGATTTGCCTGGCTGCATCGCTGTAGGCGAAACAGAGGCAGAAGCACTGAAGCTTATTGAAGAAGCAATCCAATCCCATCTTGAAGACATGAGAGCTGGCGGACTTCAAATCCCGCCGCCTGCGTCAAAAAGCACTTATGTTGAAGCGGCTCTGGCTGTCCGACGCCACATCCGGCTGACAACCCCCACCCGCGCCAGCATCCCTCAGCGCCAGAACTACGCATAGCCCACCATCGACCGCAAGGCCAGCGCAGAAACCGGCTCCGCGTAATCCCACGGCAGCAACGGCGACAGAATCCCTCCCCCCGCCCACGATGACTCGTCGCCCACGCAGCCGCGTTCCAGCACGGTCACCCGGTGGCCGTTCTGCAATAAAGCCAGCGCCGCGCTCAGGCCCGAGATGCCAGCGCCCAGGACGACGACGGACATTTTCTGCCCCGATGTGCCTGGCACACGCACAGGCTACCCCTACAACTAAAGTTGTATAGATGCATCCCTCGTAGCGTGGCAAGCTCACAAGCACAAAAAAATGGAGGGAGGGGGAAATGGCAAGTCGTGGATTCACACTGGTGGAACTGCTGGTTGTGCTGGCGGTGGGCGCAGTTTTATTGGCGATTGCCATTCCCAGCTATGCATTTCTGGTAAACAGCAGCAGGCTGGCGGCCGTGACCAACGATCTGGTTAGCGCGCTGCACCTGGCACGCTCCGAAGCCATCACGCGGCGCATGCGCGTCACAGTATGCAAAACCAGCAACGCCATGGCGGAGACGCCGGCTTGCGACACCACAGCCGGTTGGCAGCAAGGCTGGCTGGTATTTATCGATGGTGGAACAAAAGGGGTGATCGATTCCGGCGACACCGTGTTGCGGGTGCAAGGTAGCGCATCCACAGCAGTAACCATCACGACCGGCACCAACTATGGCAGCTTTATCAGCTACCGTCCCAGTGGTGTCAGCCAGGGGTCGCATGTGGCCAATGGCACCGTTCACGTTTGTGTAGCGGGCATCAGCCGCGACATCATCATCAATAACACCGGGCGCATCAGGCTCGACACCAATACCTGCTGATTGTCAGCCAGGCTCAAGTTGAACCCGTTCATGACGTTAAACAGGGTGCGTTTTTAAAGCCCCATCGGGTGGATTTGGCCGTTCATAAACCCAATCCAGCCATTCGTCTTGCGAAGCTGGACTTCTCAAGCCCCCTTTCTTAACGTGACAGTGTGAAATGCGAGAACTTGAAAACCATGGTTGACGCCCCGGCCTCAAAGCGCGGATTTACCCTGATCGAGCTGATGGTCACCATTGCTGTGCTGGCAATTCTGCTTACCGTTGCCATCCCGAGCTATCAGGCGCTCATGGCGAATAATCGTATGTCTGCGCAGGCGAATGACTTGATAACGGCGCTTACTTTTACGCGCAGTGAAGCCGTCAAACGCTCAGCCAAAGTAACCGTGTGCGCCAGCAGTGATGGTGCAACCTGTACCGGTGGCTGGGGGCAAGGCTGGATTGTGAGGGATGCGGCAGGCACACCGATTCGGGTGCAACAGGCTCTGGTTGGATCAAGCACTTTAACGGGCGGAACGAACTCGATCACTTACAACTCAAGTGGTCGCCTCGACTCTCCGACAACCGCTGTAACCCTCACGCTTTGCCCTCCCAGCCCGGCTACTGTCGATGGACGTGCCATTCAAGTCGAACGAACCGGGCGACCAAGTGTCTCTCCCGAACTCGCATGCCCATGAGAATGCCCATGAAACAGTCAGGATTCACTCTTCTCGAAGTATTGGTCGCCATGTTGGTGCTGACCATAGGTTTGTTGGGATTGGCCGGATTGATGGCATCCAGCATGCGTAACAGCCTCAGTGCCAGCCACCGCACCCAGGCCACCTGGATGGCGGCCGACATCATCGACCGGATGCGCGCAAACCGGGTCAGTGCGATTGCCGGAACCTACGATACCGCTTTGGGAACTCCGGTTGCGTGTACGGTCGCGGCGCCAGCCGGTACCGTCGAAGCGCAGGATATTGCTGCCTGGAAAAGTCAGCTGGGCTGCGTGCTGCCCACGGGCGATGGTTCGATAGCCATGATAGGTGCTGCGGGCGCGCGCATTGTGATTCAGTGGAATGACAGCCGGGGTAGCCAGGGATCGGCAACCCAGACTTTTACTGTGGACACGCAATTATGAAACCTTTGCTTATCCCCTCCCGTGGGCAGGCCGGCTTCGGGCTGGTCGAGTTGATGATTGCCATGACGCTGGGGCTGGTGCTGCTGGGCGGGATTGGCTACGTGTTTATCGGCAGCCGGGGTGCATTTCGCACTACCGACAACCTCTCACGCATCCAGGAAAACGCGCGTTATGCGCTGGATGTGATGAGCCGTGATATTCGCATGGCGGGGTATGTAGGCTGTGGAAACATCGCCTCGATGACGGTTAACACCATCGCAAAAGCACCGGTTCCGCAGATGACGGTGGAGAATGCTTTGGTTGGATATGACAACGGTACGGGTTGGACCAATCCAACCGGCATTACGCGCGCTGCTGGCGACGTGCTGTCGATCATGGGCGCATTCAGCAGTGGCGTTAATTTGACAGGCAATCTGATTCCGTCTAATGCCAACATTCAGGTCAATGGCAATCCGGATGGATTCAAGCAGGGCGATGTGCTGATGGTGACCAATTGCACCAACGCTGATGTGTTCAAGGTAACCAACAATCCCGGAAGTTCGGGCACGGTAACGTTAACGCATGCCAATAGCAGTAACACAGGTAATCGGTTGGGCAGCTACAGCAGCGATGCGTTTGTCATGCGCGTGGATCAGTACTCGTATTTCATCGGTACCAACCCGGCAGGTAACCGGGCTTTATACCGAGTGGGGCTGGATGGCACCGCCGAAGAATTGGTCGAGCATGTGCATGACATGCAATTCCGCTATGGTCTGGATACCAATGGCGATGGCGCGGTGGATAGCTACAGCGCCACCCCGGGTACCTGGACGCAAGTGGCAAGCGTCACCGTAAACCTGCTGATGCGCAGCCCCGATAACAATATTTCGACGTCCACACAACAATCTGTCACGTTTAATAACGGCACTTTCGATGCTTCTGCCGAAGATGCCGCCGACCAGAGGCGGCTTTATCAGGTGTTTACGTCTACCGTGGGCGTGCGAAATCGCCTGCCGGCATTGTGAGCGATGAATCTCATGCATAAATCATCTTCTAGTTCGCAAAACGGCGCGGCGCTCATTACCGGGCTGATTTTCCTCGTCGTGCTGACCTTGATTTCTCTCTCCGCTATCAAGTCCACCTCGCTCGAAGAACGCATGGCTGGTAATGCACGCGATCAGGATGTCGCGTTTCAGGCTGCCGAAGCCGGCGTGCGTGATGCCATGAGTCTTTTCGGAACAGGCCTTCCGTCCGCCTCGGGCTTTGTGGTGGGGTGTGCGGCAGGGCTGTGCGAGAACGATCCCACCACGCCAGTCTGGACGACGATCACCGCCAACAACGACTGGACCAGCAGCAAGACTCGAGCTTATTCAGGTGCCCCTCTTACCATTGATGGCTCGACCCAGGTTGCCACCCAGCCGCGCTACATCGTCGAATTGATCACAGGCACCAGCGCACCCATCGGAGAGTCTGCATCAGTAGGGGGCGGGCCCTCAAGCCCGATGACGACTTCATACCGCATAACGGCACGTGGCTGGGGGTTGACCAATCAAACCCAGGCGACCGTGCAAGCCACCTTTACCAATACCAACTAATGAACCAAGGGAGTGTTTTCATGACGACCTTTAACCACAAACCTTTGTCGCTGGCACTGTTGGCTGCTTTTTCTGCAGGCTATTACGGCGTGGCCAGTGGCGCATTGCTGAGCCTGAGTCAGGTTCCCTTGTTCGTTACCTCCGCAACAAAAGCCAACGTATTGTTGATTTACAGTAATTCTAACGCAATGGACGAAGACGCTACTGGCTTGGCGGTAGGTAGTGCCAGTCCTAGCAGCAAATCGGAGATATCGCGCACGGCAGCCAGAAGCCTGATAGCTGACTATACTGGCCAGATCAATATGGGCTTGATGGCCTATCAGCAATCGGGTGTGACACATAACTGGCTGAATCCTTCTACATACGATGCAAGCTATGATCCGGCTAATTACGACCCAGCCTGGACGGGCGCTAGGGATAGTGCAACGCATAAAAAATTCAAACTCCCTAATCCCACCAGCCCGAATGCTGCGGGTGCCTGTACAACAAGTGGCGGCACTCAAGTTGACTGCATCTATTACAACATTAACCTCCCCTATTATTCGGGAACGCCAGCAGGCAATAGTTTTTGCTACTCTGCCGTCACAGGGGGCAGTGGGTACGCTAGCTTCCCCGGCGATCATACGAACTATTCCTGCTATGGAACCAAGACGGGCACATCGGATGCGGCGGCACCAGGTGCCGGGTATGGTTCGTTCCAGTTCAGCGGGACTTTTGGGCCAACAGAGAGTGACTATGCACAGGCTATTGATGACTTCGGCCGCAGAATAACCTCATACGATGTTGGTCCAACCTGGTTTGCCAATACTAGCCCCGGTAAGGGGTATCTTCATGTTCCGATAGCCAATTTGGACACAACCCAGGCAGGAAAGCTCAACCTCAAACTGGCGACCAGCGTTGTGCCCACCTACACCGCAGGGGTTTGGAACGACAACCCTACCGGCATTTCGGGGGGAAACACCGCAACGAATCCTAATGCACCGTTACAAAATGCGGGTCTATCTCCCATTACCGGAACGTTTCTGACAGCCAAGGATTATTTTAACGGCGCCACAACGAATTTTGATACGGCACAAGGCGGCGCTCAGGCGGCACCAGCCACTTCATGCGGCAAGGATTTTGCTGTGTTTTTGACAAATGGGTTGCCTAGCGTGACGGCGGCAGGGGTAAAAATGGGCGCGGCCGATTATGTACCTGGTCAGCCATTTGCTGCGGGCGAAGTGACCAATTCGATTGCGGCAGTGACTGCGTTGAATGGGGGTTCGCGCCCGGTCAAAACGTATGTTATCGGTTTTGCATTGCCTGATTTTACTAATAATTATTTCGTCACCAATCCGCCAAATCCACTCGATCAAATGGCGGCTGCGGGTGGAACGAGTACTGCCTTTTTCGCCAACAACCTGTCTTCCCTGAATACCACGTTTTCTTCCATCTTCAGCAGCATTCTCGCGCAGTCCGGGGCAGCTGCCGCAGTGGCCTTGACATCAGGATCGGTCGTTGCCGGTGGCAAAATTTACCAAGGCCAATTCAACTCATCCGATTGGTCGGGTGATCTGGTTGCCTATAACACCAACTCGTCAACCGGTGCAATTACAACCGAGGCATGGAAAGCGGGTACGGTGATAAATAGCCAGAACTATGATGCCGGGCGAAAAATTATCACGTTTAAACCGAGTGCCACTCTAGGCAGTCAAGGCATTCCATTTCGCTGGCCGGCTGTTTCGGCAAGCCCAACTGCGACCGAACTGGATGTCAGCCAGGTGACGGCGCTGAATACCAATGCCAGCAATGTGAATGACGGTGCCGGGGCAAACCGGCTGAATTTCCTGCGTGGTCAAACCGGAATTCCCGGTTTTCGCGTACGTTTGGCAAGTGTTCTAGGTGACCTGGTGAACTCCGCACCGGCCTACGTGGGTGCACCGGCTTTCAATTACCCGGATACGCTGGAAGCGGCGAGCTACAATTCATTCCAGACTACCTACTCAACCCGCACGCCTTTACTTTATGTGGGCGCCAATGACGGGATGCTGCATGCTTTCGATGCGGCAACGGGGCAGGAAAAACTGGCTTATGTGCCCAGCAAGGTCTATGCGAACCTCTCCAAGCTGACTTCGTCGACTTATAGCCATCGTTATTTTGTCGATGGTTCACCTACGATCGTCGATACGTTTTATTCGGGCGCCTGGCATACCACGCTGGTTTCCAGCTTGGGAGCGGGCGGCCAAGGTGTGTTCGCACTGGATGTAACCAACCCCAGTAACTTTTCAGAAGCCAATGCGAGTTCGATTGTGCGATGGGAATATAACGATAACGATTTGGGCTATGTGGCTGACCGCGCCAAAATTGTCAAACTCAACACCGGCGCGTGGGCTGCAGTGTTCAGCAATGGTTACAACAATAGTGAGGCGGATGGCAGTGCCAGCACAACGGGATACGCCTACCTGTATATCGTGGACATCGAAACCGGGGCGCTCATCAAGAAAATTTCAACCAAGGCAGGGACTGCTGCCTCCCCCAACGCACTGACCACGCCCACACTGGTAGATATCGATGGCGATGGCGATGTGGATTACGCGTACGCGGGTGATTTGCTGGGCAATATGTGGAAATTCGATTTGTGTAAGGCGAATGGTAGTGGGGTATGCGCCTCTGTATCGAATAATTGGGAGGTGGCGTTTGGCACGGCAGCGACACCCTTGCCACTTTTTGTGGCCAAGGATTCCAGCAACACCCCCCAGCCGATCACCAGTGCAATCGAGGTGACCCGCCATTTTAGCGGGGATGGGTACCAACTCTATTTTGGAACCGGGAAATATCTGGAAGCCGCCGATATCGCCACAACCGGGCCGCAAACTTTTTATTCGCTGTGGGATCAGGCCGTGTCGCCGTCCAGGATTACGGGTGGACGCAGCGATTTGCAGGAGCAGACCGTCGTCACGACCGTCACCGTCTCGGGTGATGATTATCGTACGACAAGTGCCAATTCGGTGGATTGGGCACCTCCGGTGAATGCTGCGGGAACAAAACGGGGTTGGTATATGGATTTGCCGGCATCTGGTGAGCGGGCTGTGAGCAAGCCCACGTTGTACTCGGGACGCATCTTATTTACCACCTTGATTCCTAATAGCGCAGTCTGCGGAAATGGTGGAACTGGTTGGATAATGGAACTGGATGCCGTGACAGGGATGCCATTGGCTAGCGGCCCGACCTTTGATGTGGATGGCGATGGCGATGTCGATACTGATGATAATCTCGGTACCGCTGGCGTCTACCCATCTGGTGTCAAAACGACCTCCATCCCGAGTGCGGTGACCGTACAAAAAAATCTGACTAGCCCTATTCAACCGGTTAATAAGATAACCAGCCAGACTCAGGTTGTTGTCGGTGTTGTTGGTGGTGCTGTGGATATGAACTTGAATTCACCGCCGCCAACATTTACGCGTTCAAGCTGGCGGCAAATTTTTGAATAAGGAGTAGATGATGAAACTGTTTCCGATAATTTGTTTGCCTGTCATGTTTTGCAGCAACCTGGCGCTTGCAATGACCCAAGTGGGTGCGCCTGCCCCCGGGAGCGCGGCACCAACAACTACAGCGAATCCAGTCCAGCAGTCCGGCAAGGTGGATGCAATCCATGCTGGTGCCAGCAAAATGGTGATCGGCGGGGTGACCTACTCATACAATCCTTTGAGTACAACGGTCACGATAAATGGAAAGCGTGCAACGATTAGCGATGTGCACCAGGGTGAAGTGGTTCAGTTCCAGGCCGTGTCACAAGTTGTTGGCAAGGCTGCCTTGTTGTCTACGATTAGTGTGCAAAGACGTTGATCCAGGAGGGTGGCATGAGGAAATTGAACCGTTGCGCTAAATTTCAGTCAGGAATGACCTTGATCGAACTGATGATAGTGGTGGCCATCATCGGCATTCTGGCCTCTATTGCTTACCCTAGCTACACGCAGTATGTGCTGCGGGCGAACCGCGCCGAGGCGCAGGCCGTCCTGACGGAAACGGCGCAGTTCATGGAGCGCTATTTCACCACCAACGGCACCTATGTTGGTGGGACCGTAGCGTCGGTATCGGCGGTGTCGCCAAAGGGAGCGAGCGGGACAGCAATTAAGTACAATATTACTCCCGCAACAGTAACAACAGCTACAACCTTTACGCTTACGGCAACGCCTGTGAATAGCCAAACCGCCGATACTACGTGCGGCACGCTGACCTTATCCAACACGGGAGCACAGACACCATCGACGGCCGGATGCTGGTGATTCCGCACAGGGAAAGGGGACGCTACCTGACCCTTCCCCTCATATTTGCCTCCCCCAAGCCAAATTGCGAAGCATCTCCAGCGCGATCGTTTCTTCCCGTTTTCGGAATCGCGTAGCGCGGTGCGCTGGCTCCTCCAACCACCATCTCGCCAACGAAATGGTCGACAGCGTTGAATCCGCCCGAGCACGCGAACCGAAGTTCACCCGGTACCCTCGCGCCCGGGCGGCCAGGCCGATCAGCCATAACGCAAACATCGCCAGCGCCCCGATCAGCAGCAGAATCGCCAAACGATCCGGACGCGTGGTTTGGCTGAGCGACAAACCCAACCCAAAGTTCGGATTCCTCACATCCCTGAACGATTGTTCAATCTGCATCCGACCGCCGTATAAATCCACCACCGCGCGCGCATCAAGCTCAGCCAAGCCGGGGGAAGCAGCCGGGAGCCAAGGCTCGGTTTGTGCCTTCGCCTGCTTCAGACTATGACGGCAGCGCGCACGCTTGCCAAAGGCCGTCTTCGCCTGCCGATGACAGGCAGGCTTCTTGTAGAGGACGAGGCGGCACGCCACCGGCGTGCTGCGCACATAGTCGAACGCACCCCTGTCCTCTGGTGTGGTAGTGGCCTTGGGGTACAAGCTCTTGCAACCCACCCACGCCGCAGCATCCGTCTGCGGACGGATCATGTCGCGGTTGCGGATACGGCCCACCCAGTCAAACGTCAAACGATTGCACAGCTTGAACCAGGACGCTCTGAATCCCGCGTCGGTGACCAGAATGGGGCGGCTATGCTGCGGCAGGAGTGCCCGCAACCGCCGCAGGAAGCGTTCATGCACCTTGGGGGAGCCGTACTGCTTCATGGGATGAACTTCTTCATACAACACGACAGCGCGGCCTTTGACGATCAGCGCGGCGCGCAGCAGGTGCTGACTGCGGTCAGCAGACAGATCAGACCAGTCGATAACAATGGCAGGTCTGGGGTTGCCGATGAGGATGCGCTGCGCCATGGCGCGATACACGTCAAGTTTCTCGTGGTTGAGATGGAGATTACCGAGCAGTCGGTCACAGCGTTTGATGCGGTGGCGCAACGCGGTGGCAGTATCGAGCCTGCGGCTGATTCCGATGAGGCTGAGATGCCCGATGCAGCTTGCCTGCACCATGAGCGCCAGCGTGACCCGACGCTTGGCATGAATGGCGCCGCATTCTGTTTGCAGCAGGTCTTGTATGATTCTCTGTGCATGCATGGTCGCACTCCTTCGCAGTTTGGTCGCTACGAATGAAGTGCTTAACTCGGCCATGCATGCGCCGTTTTTGCGGTTGTATACTCCGCAACTTATTGTTTTACAAGATTAGTTTTAGGGGAAGGGTCAGGGACGCTACCCTTTGTTTGTGCTAGCCTCCAGCCATGCCCAGACTATCCAGAACGGTATTTGCTTGGAGAGAAAAGGGGACGTTACCCTTTCCTTGGATTACGTATTTGGCCGAATACGCAACATGAGTACCAGCGGATCAATCGCGGATTCGCTAAACCCATGATGTAAATAAAACCTGCGGGCGTGATCATGCAGGGCATGCACGACGAGTGCGCGAATTCCGATCTCCTGGGCCAGGCGGGCGGTGCGCAAGATGGCATCCCGAAGCAGGTCTGCGCCGAGTCCTTTGCCATGGTAGCCCCGATCGACGGCCAGACGGGCAAGTACCATGACCGGAACAGGATCGGGCATGTTGCGCCGAATGGCGCTGGCCGCGGTGGCATGGTCGACGGCCCCGGCTGCCAGCGCGTAGTAGGCATATACGATATGCGCGTCATCCGCGACTACGAAGGTTCGCGATGCGCCCGAAGATTGATTGCCCAGGGCGCGGCGTTTCAGCCAGTTGTTCATGACGGGTTCACCACAGTCAAACGCCGTTACATCGTGTTCGGAGCGTAGCAAGGTGGGTGCATCCAATCTCGTCACTTTTCCCATAGCGGCCGGCGTGCAAGCAAACGATCCAGGGCGGGGTTGGCTTCGACCGGCGCATCCAGCATGGCGGTGAATCGCATAAAGGCTTCATCATCCAGTGCAAAAAAGGTGCGATCCAGTACGATGGCCTGAGCTTTTTCGCAGGCGGCTTCAAGCATGAAATCGGAACGGTTCTTGCCGAGTGTGCTGGCTGCCCGGTCGATCAGGTCTCGCTGCTCGGAGCGGGCCCGCAGGTTGATGGAGATGTCGCGCATGGTGTTGTCCCTACAATGAATACACGTCGATCACTTTATTGCGGGTGTGTATGCGTTGTCAATACATTTTCCGCGCTTCGTCAAAGTGTCAAAGGGGATGCTACCCTTGACCGAATCTGACCGCACGCGTTGCCTTGCGGCTCTGCTGGGTTTATTCAAGAGGGCAAGCTGGCAGCGGGTCAAAGGGGAGGGTCAAAAGGGACGCTACCCTTGACGGGTCGAACCGGCCCCCTTCCTTTCACACTAAACCTTTTGGCAGCGGAAATCCGACCCTCTCCTGCACCCCATCCAGATCGGTCACTGAGCCGATGCCCAACTGATCCAGCCGATCAATAACTGCGCGCACCAGAATTTCCGGCGCTGATGCGCCGGCGGTCACACCGACCCGTTTCTTTCCCGATACCCATTGCGGGTCGATTTCACTGGCATTGTCGACCATATAGGCAGGCACGCCCAGATTCTCCGCAACCTCCCGCAGCCGGTTGGAGTTCGAACTGGTCGGCGACCCCACTACAATCACCACGTCGCACTGCGGCGCCAGCGCCTTGACGGCGTCCTGGCGGTTTTGCGTGGCGTAGCAGATGTCGTCTTTTTTCGGGCCGGTGATGTTGGGGAAGCGCGCGCGCAGGGCGTCGACCACGCGCGCGGCGTCGTCGACGGACAGCGTGGTCTGGGTGACGTAGGCGAGCTTGTCGGGGTCGGTCACCCGCAGGCTGGCGACGTCTTCCGGCGTTTCGACCAGGTACATGCCGCCGCTCGACTGGCCCAGGGTGCCCTCGACTTCGGGGTGGCCCTTGTGGCCGATCATCACGATTTCGAATCCCTTGTTGCGCATTTTGCTGACTTCGATATGCACCTTGGTGACGAGTGGGCAGGTGGCGTCGAATACGTTTAGCCCGCGCGTCTCGGCTTCAGCGCGCACCGCCTGCGACACGCCGTGGGCGCTGAAGATGACTGTGGCGCCGGTGGGCACCTCGTCGAGTACCTCGACGAAGATCGCGCCCTTGGCCTTGAGGTCGTTGACGACGTAGGTGTTGTGGACGACTTCGTGCCGCACGTAGATCGGCGCGCCGAATTTTGCAAGCGCCGACTCGACGATGGCGATGGCGCGGTCGACGCCGGCACAGAAGCCGCGGGGGTTGGCGAGAAGAATGATGGGTGTCATGGGGTAGGCTTAAAAAGAAACTTCTTTCTGGTGCCGCAATGCCAGCATGGTGACGAGTTCGCCGTCATGGCGGTACAGCACGACGCAGCCGTTGTCGCCAAAGCCGATCGGCAATTCATGATACGTGTATTCAGGGTCGTCCACGTCGATTTCTTCGACTGGGCGGCCTATCTGTGGATGCTGCCCGAGTACTTTAACAGCCTTGGTGATGACGGCGGCCCGCTTTGCCGCCGCTGGATTTTTGGGGAGCAGGAATTCGCGCAATTTCTCCAGGTCGCGCAGCGCGATTTCGGGTGTCTTCGTCGATTTTGATCGCTACGGGGCGAATGGATGTCGCATTCATGGCGCACTCCAGTGGGTATGTATAAGTATCTCCTTAGGGAAGCACTGATTAATTCGATATGGCCGTCATTGCGACCGCGAGCGAAGCGCGGCAGGAAGCAATCCAGCGTATCGATTAAGCGGGCATTTCTGGATTGCCCTAAAGGACTCCGATCCACTATGGGCTGAAGCCCATGTGGAATCGTATGCCACGTCGCTGCGCGCCTCGCAATGACAAATCAAGGCTCTTTCACCGTTATTTGTTGGTGTCGGCCAGCCCCGGAGCGGCTTGCGGGATGCCGCAGGGTAGGGGTTTCATCAGAGGGGCAAGACATAACGTCAACAGCCAACAATGACATAGCTTTATTTATTGCCGTTTCGGCGGCTCAGTCGGCGTTTTCGGTCTGCAATTCGTTGCTCTCGGCAAAGGTCTGCAAAAAGCGGTAGGCAATCGGGTCGGAATTCCTGAGCTTTTTGTCCACCACCACGCAGGGGATGCCGTCCAGCGTGGTGGGCTGCACATAAGGTGAATAATTGGTGCGATGGTTGGGATCGATCACCGCAAATGCACCCGCCAGCCGCTCGGTCCAGTCGCTCGGCCGAAACCGGGCGCCCCGGGTGGTGATGCCGCGAATGATGAAGAGAGCGTTGGCGGATGCGTCATCCATGAGTGGGGGGCTGCTGAAGGGGTTGGCGGATTTTAGCACGCAGCCCGGGACGGAAATGTTGCAGTGCCGTTGTGCCGCGCGCTGCTGTTCTTCCGCCGGTCGGCCGTGGCGACCCGGCTCGCCGGCGCCGTGTCGTCTTTCTGGCATCGCGTACCCATACTATTGCTGTCGATCTCCATGCTGTACTTCATGGGCGCGGGTGTGCACGGCTTGTGTAGCCCAAAAAACGCGAGCGTAGTAATATCCCGGAACGGATACGGCGGCTTAGGCCGCCGTATTGCTTTAGTGAATGATTTTATCTTTGCAGGGTAGACCTTAGCGCCATGTCCGAACACTTGATGAATACCTATGCCCGCCAGCCCGTCGCCTTTGTGCGCGGCGAAGGCGCCTATCTGTGGGACGAAGCCGGCAAGCGCTATCTCGATGCGGTCGCCGGCGTGGCGGTGAACGGGCTGGGCCATGCCCACCCCAAACTGGTGAAGGCGATTGCCGACCAGGCCGCGACCCTGATCCATACGTCCAACCTGTACCGCGTGCCGCGGCAGGAGGCGCTGGCCGACCGCCTGTGCGAACTGGCCGGCATGGACCGCGCTTTCTTCTGTAATTCGGGCTGCGAGGCCAACGAGGCTGCGATCAAGCTGGCACGCCTGTACGGCCACGGTAAAGGCATCGAGGTGCCGACCGTCATCGTGATGGAAAAGGCCTTCCACGGTCGCACCATGGCGACGCTGACCGCAACCGGCAACCGCAAGATCCAGGCTGGTTTCGAGCCGCTGCTGACGGGCTTTGCACGGGTGCCGTTCAACGATCTGGAGGCGATTCGCCACGTCGCCGAGCACAACAAGAGCGTGGTTGCCGTGCTGGCCGAGGTGGTGCAGGGCGAAGGCGGCATCAACCTGATGGCGCCCGACTATCTGGCTGAATTGCGTGCGATTTGCGACGCCCACGGCTGGCTGCTGATGCTGGACGAAGTGCAGACCGGCATCGGCCGCACCGGTACCTGGTTCGGCTTTCAGCATTCGGGCGTGATGCCCGACGTGATCGCGCTGGCCAAGGGCCTCGGCTCGGGCATGCCGATCGGCGCCTGCCTCGCGCGCGGCGCGGCGGCGGACGTTTTCAAGCCGGGCAACCACGGCTCGACTTTCGGTGGCAACCCGCTGGCGTGTGCGGCGGCGCTGGCGACGCTCGACGCCATCGAGGATGAAAAGCTGCTCGACAATGCGCGCGTGCGCGGCGAGGCGATCCGCAGCGGCCTGCGGCAGGCGCTGGACGGCGTACGTGGCGTGGTCGACATTCGCGGCGAGGGCCTGATGATCGGTATCGAGCTCGATCGGCCGTGTGCCGGGCTGGTGGCGGTGGCGCGCGACGCCGGCGTGCTGATCAACGTTACTGCCGACACCGTCATCCGTCTGGTGCCACCGCTAATTTACGGTGCAGCCGAAGTCGATGCGCTGGTCGCTGCGCTCTCCGGCATCGTCAGGAACTACCTGCAGCAGGCGGCGTGATGTTGAGGCATTTCCTGCAATTCAAGGATCTGTCGCGCGATGAGCTGCTGTATCTGTTCGAGCGTACGCGGGTGATCAAGGCCCGCTTCAAGCAATATCAGCCGTATCACCCGCTGGCCGACCGTACGCTGGCGATGATTTTCGAGAAAAGCTCGACCCGCACCCGGCTCTCGTTCGAGGCGGGCATGCACCAGCTCGGCGGTACGGCGATCTACCTCAACACGCGCGACACCCAGTTGGGACGAGGCGAGCCGGTGGAGGACGCGGGCGAGGTCATCTCGCGCATGGTCGACATCGTGATGATCCGCACCTTCGAGCAGGAGATCATCGAACGTTTCGCCGCGCACTCGCGCGTGCCGGTGATCAACGGCCTGACCAACGAGTACCATCCGTGCCAGATCCTCGCCGACATCTTTACCCTGATCGAGCATCGCGGCTCGATCCAGGGCAAGACCGTGGCGTGGATCGGCGACTCCAACAACATGTGCAACACCTGGCTGCAGGCGGCCGAAATACTCAACTTCAACGTGCACGTGTCGACCCCGCCCGGCTACGAAGTCGAACCGGAGCGCGCAGGCCTGTACGGCACCGACCATTTCGAGAGCTTTGCCGACCCGATGGACGCCTGCCGCGGCGCCGATCTGGTGACCACCGACGTGTGGACCAGCATGGGCTGGGAAGCGGAAAACGACGAGCGGATGAAGGCCTTTGCCGACTGGCAGGTGGACGCAGACATGATGCGGGTGGCGAAATCCGATGCCGTCTTCATGCACTGCCTGCCGGTGCACCGTGGCGAGGAAGTCACCGCCGAGGTGATCGACGGCCCGCAGTCGGTGGTGTGGGACGAAGCGGAGAACCGCCTGCACGTGCAGAAGGCGCTGATGGAATATCTGCTGCTGGGGAAAATCGAATCATGAACATCGCCTATTTCAAGGGCATGGATTCGCTCCATGTCGAAATCAGCCCCGAGAATCCCGCGCAGGCGTGGGAAGCGCACGAGGGCATCGTCCTCAACCTGTCCGAGGACGGCCGCGTGGTCGGCATCGAGATCCAGAGGGCCAGCCAGGCTGCCAATCTCGACATCCTGAAGATCGGCGACTTCCCCGGCCAGGTCGAAATCATCGACAAGAATACCTCCGGCTCTACCCACTGAACATTGAAACCATGAGCGACATCAAGAAAGTAGTACTCGCCTATTCCGGTGGCCTCGACACCTCGGTCATCCTGAAATGGCTGCAGGACACCTATCAGTGCGAGGTGGTGACCTTCACTGCCGACCTGGGACAGGGCGAGGAACTGGAGCCGGCGCGCGCCAAGGCGCTGCAGTTCGGCATCAAACCCGAGCAGATCTACATCGACGACTTGCGCGAGGAATTCGTGCGCGACTTCGTCTTCCCGATGTTCCGCGCCAACACCGTGTACGAGGGCGAATACCTGCTCGGCACCTCGATCGCACGCCCGCTGATCGCCAAGCGCCTGATCGAGATCGTCAACGAAACCGGCGCCGATGCCATCTGCCACGGCGCCACCGGCAAGGGCAACGACCAGGTGCGCTTCGAGCTTGGCGCCTACGCACTGAAACCCGACGTCAAGGTGATTGCACCGTGGCGCGAGTGGGATCTTTTGAGCCGCGAGAAACTGCTCGCCTACGCCGAGGCCCATGGCATTCCCGTGGAGATGAAGCACAAGGCCGGCGGCAGCCCGTATTCGATGGACGCCAACCTGCTGCACATCTCCTACGAAGGCCGCCACCTGGAAGACCCCAACGCCGAAGCCGAGGAGGACATGTGGCGCTGGACCGTGTCGCCCGAGAAGGCGCCCGATCAGGCCGAGTATATCGAGTTGACCTACGCCAAGGGCGACGTGGTGGCGATCGACGGCCAGGCCATGCGCGCGCACGAAGTGCTGGCAAAGCTGAACGAACTGGGCGGCAAGCACGGCGTCGGCCGCCTCGACCTGGTGGAAAACCGCTACGTCGGCATGAAGTCGCGCGGCTGCTACGAAACCCCCGGCGGCACCATTTTGCTGAAGGGCCACCGCGCGATCGAGTCGATTACGCTCGACCGCGAAGTCGCCCACCTGAAGGACGACCTGATGCCGCGCTACGCCAGCCTGATCTATAACGGCTACTGGTGGGCACCGGAACGTATGGCGCTGCAGACGCTGATCGACCACACCCAGGAACACGTCAACGGCAGCGTGCGACTCAAGCTCTACAAGGGCGGCGTCAGCGTCGTCGGCCGCGATTCGAAGACCGATTCGCTGTTCGACCCGACCATCGCAACATTTGAAGACGACGCCGGCGCCTACGACCAGAAAGACGCGGGCGGCTTCATCAAACTCAACGCGCTGCGCCTGCGCATCGCGGCCAAACAGAATGCACGGAGAAAATAAGCATGTCTCAGTTCGATAACGTTGCCGTTCTCAAGCAGGCCAATGTTTACTTCGACGGCAAGTGCGTGTCGCACGCCGTGCAGTTTGCCGACGGCAGTAAAAAGTCGGTTGGCGTGATCCTGCCGTCCACGCTCACCTTCAACACCGGCGCGCCGGAAATCATGGAGACCGTGGTGGGGTCGTGCCGGGTCAAACTGGCGGGCGAGAGCGAGTGGAAAGATTACGGCGCCGGACAGTCATTCAATGTGCCGGGAAACTCCAGCTTCGATATCGAAGTCTCCGGCGAGCCGTATCACTACGTCTGCCATTTCGCCTAGGCTATGACTACCGTCACCGTCGTCAAGAAGGACGGCCGCATCGCGATCGCGGCCGACACGCTGACGAAGTGGGGCGGCGGCAAGGAGTCCGCCCACTACGTGGCGAACCACGAGAAGATCATCCGCATCGGCGACAGCCATATCGCAGTCACCGGATCGGCCACCTTCAAGCTGATCCTGGCGGACTATTTTTTCTCGCTGGACGCACCGCCGCAACTCGATTCGGCGGCGGACATTTTCCGCGTCTGGAACACGATGCACGGCGCCCTCAAGGAGCACTACTATCTGCAGACTGGAGAGGACAAGGAAGAAGACCTCGAATCCTCCCGAATGGACGTGCTGATCGCCAACCCGCGCGGAATTTTCGGCGTGGCGGCGCATCGCACGGTGCAGGAGTTCTCGCGCTTTTATGCCTACGGCAGCGGCAGTTCGTATGCGTTGGGGGCAATGTATGCGGCCTGGCGCGCGCCCTCGCTCGACGCCGAGGCCCTGGCGCGGCTGGGGGTGATGGCGGCGGCCGAGTTCCACGACGAAACCGGGCTGCCGGTGCAGTCGTTTGCGATGGATATGAACCCGGATATTAAGGAGCAATCAAGTGCCAAGTTTTGATATCGTGTCCGAGGTGGACAAGCAGGAAGTGCGCAACGCGGTCGACCAGGTCAACAAGGAAGTGTCCACCCGTTTCGATTTCAAGGGTTCCGACGCACGCGTCGAGCAGGCCGATTACGTGCTGACGATCCATGCCGACACCGAATTCCAGCTCGACCAGGTCTACGACATTCTGGCGCAGAAGCTCGCCAAACGCGGCGTCGACGTGAAATGTCTGGAACTCGGCAGCGTCGAAAAAGTCTCGGGCAACAAGGTCAAGCGCAGCGTGACGGTGAAGACCGGCGTTGAAACCGAACTGGCGAAGAAGATCGTCAGGTGCATCAAGGACAGCAAGCTCAAGGTGCAGGCCAGCATCCAGGGCGACGCCGTACGCGTGTCGGGCGCCAAGCGCGACCTGCTGCAGGACACCATCGCGCTGGTGCGCAAATCCATCACCGATTTTCCGCTGCAGTACCAGAATTTCCGCGACTGAAAAAGACAGGAGGCGCGCATGGCCAAGGTTCTGGTTCCCCTGGCAGACGGCTGTGAAGAGCTCGAAGCCGTCACGATCATCGACCTGCTGCGCCGCGGCGGCATCGAGGTGGTGACGGCGGGCCTCAAGCCCGGCATCGTCCGGGCCAGCCGCGGCGTGCAGCTGGTGCCCGACGTCACGCTCGACGTGGCCTTGCAGAACGACTACGACATGGTGGTGCTGCCGGGCGGCATGCCGGGGGCAGCACATCTGAAGGACGATGCGCGCATCATCGAATTGCTGAAGAAAATGGCGGCAGCCGGCAAGTACACCGCGGCTATTTGCGCCGCGCCGATGGTGCTGGCCGAGGCCGGTGTGCTCGACGGCAAGCGGGCGACCAGCTACCCCGGCGCGCTTGATGGCCTGCCCGGCGTGACCGTTGTCGCCACGGCCGTGGTGCAGGATGGCAAGGTGCTGACCTCGCGCGGCCCCGGCACCGCGATGGACTTTGCGCTGGCGCTGGTCGAGACGCTGACCGGTGCCGAAAATCGCCACCGGGTCGAAGCTGAGCTGGTCAGACCATAGCCCGCCGCGCATCATCGTTCTATTATTAAGTTACTGCGCCCCCCCCCCTCAAGCCGACCTCCGGAGATCACCATGCTGATTCGCGAAATTCTCACCCTCAAAAGTGACACCATCTACAGCATTGAACCGACCGATTCGGTGGAAAGCGCCGTCGCCAAGCTGGTGAGCCTGGGCGTGGGTTCGCTGGTGGTGCTGAAGAACGGCGAGATGGTGGGATTGCTGACCGAGCGCGACGTGATGCAGAGCATGGTCAAGCAGGGCTGCGATCTGAAGAATGCGCAGGTCAGCACCCTTATGGTGACTGAGCCGGTGGTGGCCGGTGCCGACGATTCGGTCGACTATGCGCGCGACGTGATGACCAAGTCGCATATCAGCCACCTGCCGATTTTCGAAAAAGACAAGCTGCTCGGCATCATCTCCTTCCACGACGTGGCGCGCGCCTGCCTGAAGGAAGCCAAATTCGAAAACAGCCTGCTGAAGCGCTACATCAAGCACTGGCCGGAATAAGGCTTGAAAAAATCAAACCCAGAAGCACAGAGACACAGAGGAAAAGCCCGGAGCCTGTCGGGCTTGAGGAATCAAAGGGCGACCCTTGCGCTTTAATGGTTTTCTCTGTGCCTCTGTGGTGAAGAAGTTGCCGGGCTTCAATAAGCGAAGTGCATTGCGCCGTATTCGGGCTAGCGGAGCGCCGAACAATTCAATATAGCCGTCATTGCGAGCGCAGCGAAGCAATCCAGCATATTGATCAAGCAGGCATTTCTGGATTGCCGCGTCGCTGCGCTCCTCGCAATGAACTGTGCTTCTCGTCAAGCATATTCTGTCGAAAAAGGCGCATTGGTCGTTGCCACCGCGAAGGCCTGCCTCAACAATTTATGCGCAATTGCGACGTTGAT